>QQSB01000005.1:0-35028 GCA_003602515.1 Candidatus Poseidoniales archaeon
GATGATCCCAACGAAGAAGAGACCCTCTCATACGTGGTCTTTCCGGAAAGTGAGTCATCGGCATGAGGTTCGGCTTTGAGCCTGTAAACACACTCATTTGGACGGAAATCCGGAGTCTGGACCCTGAGAATTAGATCCTGAGTTTCTCCTGACTGGTTGAGAACGAATGCGAATAGGTTCGCTTGTCCGAGTGTTAGATTTTCCATGTCTACGTCAAACCATATTCTGTCATTTGATTGGGTAGACAAGTGCATTCTCATCCTGTCGTTTAGACGGAAGAAAGGTGCGCACCTGTCTCTCGCATGCATTAGTAGCCTGTCCAATGTCTCTTCTCCCAATTCCGGATGATTGATAATTTGTTCAATGGTTCTTGAATCAA
The DNA here is from genome assembly GCA_003602515.1 of Candidatus Poseidoniales archaeon. Classification (GTDB taxonomy): domain Archaea; phylum Thermoplasmatota; class Poseidoniia; order Poseidoniales; family Thalassarchaeaceae; genus UBA36. The sequence goes on from QQSB01000005.1 coordinate 380, forward strand.
CCAATTCTCCGAGTGCTTGATGGAAATCGTCCTCTTCAATCACTCCTGATCGGAACAAATCTAGGACTTGCAGGAGGTATTCCTGCAATTCTGAAAGTCTGACGCCTTTCTGGAGATTATCACCGAATGAAGAGACATACTTGGAGAAGCGTACTGCTAGAATTGGGTCGACATGAGACCTAATGACATCTGTGAACGGCCTATTCAGCAATGCAGGGTGCATTGGGGGGGAAAATGCATCCAAAAGTCCCCAAGGCTCAACGGTGTTGAATCGGGGGCGATTAGAAACCATGTATACGCTGTGCCCAGAAAGTAGAGTGCCGGTGGATAGTGCGATCAGGACAGGTATACCTTCAGTTTCTGAGGGGAAGACCAATGCCAATCCAAGTAGTCCTGTAGAGAAAATCATCAAAGTTGTAGTAAGGTTAAGTTGATTCGAAGCGCCATCAATTACAGCCTTCATCTCGCTATAACCATGGGAACTGCGAAATGTAACTCCAGTGGAGACGATCTCATCCGTTTCGATTTGAAAAATCCTCTTTGTAATCCACAATAAGTAATGTAGAACGAACAAAAGCACGAGATCGGTTACCATAAGAGCGAGGGCAAGCAAGTAAACTGATTTTGAGAAAGAGAATGCGAAGAATAGGTCCTGTACCCCGCCCTCCCACCAGTCTGGTTCTGATCCTCGATAAGATTGTGCAAGTCCGAATAGAAGTACAACTACAATTGGTAAGAATAGAATCAAACGAGCCCCCCTGCTGATTAGCAGGTCATCAATTCCGGTCAAAATCGTCTCTCTGGACTTAAAGCTAGCCTTGGTGCTGCTGATTGCATCCCCGCCCTCATCCTTCACAATTACTTTGATGTCAGGTGCAGAGGGAGTCTCTGTCTGTAGTGTTTCTACCATTGATTCTAATTCACTCTCAGGACTATGGTAACTGCTCGACTCCTCACTTGAAGGCATGGATTAATCCCCCATTGAAGTGATTCTGGCAAGAATCTTTTGTGAAATGCTGTCAGATAATTTAATTTCGAGGTCATCAGAAATTAAGTTGCCCCGGGACACCGATAACGATGCACCCAAGCTAATTCCAGAGTTTTTTATGGTAAAGGAATCAACATCATTTGCAACAATCATCTCAACTATGGCGGAAGACCCCTCCGGAAGGCTGCGAATTGGCAATAATGTGCCGACACCCACTGTTACAAAGTCACGTTCAATGCTCGGAATTCTTTCTCCGGAAATGGTGGTCTCCGGATAACCGAGTAGTCGGTCTAGAGTTTCCTCCAATTCTATTCCCACTGCGTGCTCCATTTTGCATGCAACGCCCTTCACATCCCCATTGAAACCAATCACATCCCTCAGGAGTACCTCTAGAAGCCCTTCTCTTCTTTTTATTCTAGCAGCTAATTGGAAACCATCGGTTGTTAGTCGGCAGCCGCGATAAGGAATGTGGGTAATCATTTCACGTAGGGCAAGGCGCTGAATCATTTCAGTTACCGAGGCGGGTGAAACTCCCATCAAATCGGCGAGTTTTGTTGTCTTTACAATCTCTCCAGGAGACTCCGCATGAGCTTCGAAGATCGTCTTTAGATACATCTCCTCAATTTCGCTGAATTCGGACATCTTAAGCCTCCTCGGCCTCGGCCATGAATTCGGTCTTGCACAAAGGGCATCTAGACATTGCTGGCCTATTCTCCATTTTCACCCTCAAGGCCTGATCGCACTCGGGACAATTTAACGTATCTTCTGAAGAACGCACTACTGGGTGCGATGGTTTGTCTTGTTCTCCTACAACGAATTCCATTGAGCAAGAAGGGCAGCGAACACCGCCAACATGATTGTGGGGGACCATAAGTCTTTGATCGCAATATGAGCATTGGATCTCCGTCTTCTCCTGTTTAGACTGAGTCTTTGTTGATTCCTTAGTTTCACGGAGGTTGAGATCCGAAGTTGAGGGGGTTCTAGTTGAGACTGCACGCCATACAAATGTGCCAACCAGGATAATTAGGACGCCAGCAAGTAGTCCGTATGCTGCAGCTAGTATGTCGAAAGGCAGGTTCAGTCCTTCCTGACTGTTTTCCGTCTCTAATGAATAGTAATTTGTAGATTTCACGCCGCTTGTATACCACTGGATCTCTAACCCGACACTATCACTAGCAGGCCAATTTGGCAAGGAAACATCGGTTGCGAGGTTCGAGCCGGGGGAAACGGATTGGACATCCGTTTGTGCGAGGATTTTCTGATCGGATGAAGAGATCACCCGGATAAAACCTGATTGTGCTTGATAATTTCCCATATTCTCTAAGGAAACGGAGACCATTACTCTACTTCCGGGAATGGGTCGCTCAGGAGAGAATGATGCTTCGACGGAGATTGAGTTCTCATTTACAGCTGGCTCTGAAACGTTCATCAGATAGGAATTTATTGAATATGAAGAAGGTTGCCATCCAATTGGGATCGCCTCTAAAAATATCTCATCTGCTGAAGGGTGACCAAGGTCGAATGTGATTGTCCGTCTGCCCGGGTCGGAATCAATCTGAATGCTTTGCAATAACAGATTACTACCTTGGAAAACTGAAAAGACCTCGAGAATGATCCCCCTGGCCCTCCCATTTGATAGAGAAATTGATGCGTCGAAATTTAATCCATCAGAATTTGTCCATTCTAATGAATCGATAGATAGATCGATTGTCTGACTAGGCATCACTTCCACAGAAAAATTTCCTTGCATTTGTGAATTTGTGGGATCTTCAATTTCAGAAATTCGCCAAAGAAAATTATTCGTTCCCGATAAAGCCAATTTGAAGGGAGTGGAAACCTCACGTGTAGAACCCGGTGAGATTGAGGTTTGCATACCTTCGAACGTCTCATCTCCAGAAATTGGGGAGATGATCAGTGAAACTGAACCAGTAGAATTGCCCGAGTTTGTCACCATCATTGATGCAATTAGAGTGTCACCGACGTACCCGGGCTCTCCAGAAACTGCTAACCCAGAGCCCCCTGATGATGTGAAATTGGTGGAGTTATTGGATCCATCTGAATACATTTTTTCTATTTGAGTAGAATCAGGAAGATGCGGTGAATGTTGAGGCAAGCAAGCGAAGGAAAGCAACATTATCGCTAAGTAAATGCAAATAGTGTGGCCTAGTAAGACCCTCATGGTGTCTGCTTGAATGGATATCGTATGAATCAAACCCACAAAAATGTCCAGTATTGCCTAAAAGGGAAGTATTTCTCGGAACCGAAATGGAAACAGGGGAACTGATGCAGGTAGGGCCAAATGAGCTTGCTGAAAAACTCCTGAAAAGGAGGATTATGCTAAAAGACAGCCTTCCAGGAGTAATACGTAATTTGGAAGCTGAAGAAGACTCTTTGAGCCCGAAGGTTGACAGAATGAAAAGGTCATTCCAAGATGCGAATTCTAAAGTTGCAGAGTTCAAGAATGAGAGGGGCATTTTTCAGACTGAGGCTGGTAAACTAATTCCCGAGGTCAAAGATATCCGAGAGACTCTGATTAAATCGGGCGGGATGATTAACCTTGATCCCAAATGGAAGAAGAGGAAGCTGCTAGAACAAATCGAGGAGATAGAAGAGAAGATTCAGACATCGGCCCTTGATCATAAATCTGAGAGGAAACTTTTGGAGAAGAGGAGGTCGCTGATTTCTGAGAATGACAAATGGGTCAAAGATAGGAAGGACTCGAATCCAGAGATGATATCATATTTGGACAAGAATAGAAAAATGTCCGAGCTATTCAAGAAGGCAGATAAGGCCCACTCCAAAATGATTGAATCTGTCTCAAAGGCACAGCCGTTGTATAGCAAGCTGTCAGAATCATCAGCGGAATTAAAGGAAATCAAAAGTCAATTGGATAGGGCAAGGGAATTACTTTCTCAGAGTGATAAAGCGATTGAATACTGGGAAAAGCGGCTTGAGCTAGGCTTTGGAGACATCGGGCCTGGTTTCCGGGACCTTCTGAAATCTAAGAAGATCGTCGAGGGTGGCGGGAGGTCATCTTTCGCAAAGAAGACGCAGAAGAATGTAAAGTCGGGAAATTTAGTTGGTGAGGGAGAATGAGTAAAGACTCTGGAAGAAATATTTGGGAGGATCTAGAGGGATTCAATGCAGAAGAAATCACTAGAATTGTCAAAGAAAAGAAGGTTCTTCTTCGTACTATTGACGTGCAGATAAGAGACCTTCAATCCGAAAGGAAAGAGCAAGTGCACATAGTCCAGGCTTTGAGAACAGCAATTGTGGGTTTCGAGAGTTCCGATTCCGGAAGAAGAAAGTTACTTGGGAAGTTTCACTCATCCAGAAAGGACGCACAAAAATATCGTGAGAAAAGGGATGCAATAAACGAAAGTATTCCGCCACCGTCAAAGATTCTAGAAGAATGGTTGAGAGAGACATATGATTCTTTAACCAGTATTGACAATGACTTGACTACCGTACCAATGCTAAATCCAGAACTAACCGCATTCAGCAGGTTCTTCGAGATTCAAGCATCAATAAAGAGAAAGAGAGAGGCCGAGAATTCGCATTCAGACTATATCAAGAAAGTTAGTGAAATGAGGTTAATTTCATCTAAATTAGATCAAAACAAGGAAATCTCAAACAAGGTAGTTTCTGAACTCAAAGAAAATGTAGAAATTGAAGAGGAAAAAGTTAGCAGGAAGGATATTAGGAAAATCAGCAAGAGGATTTCATCGATAGATGAAAAAATCGAGTCAATTAAGGAAGACGTGAAACGTGAAAGGAAGGAGTTGAAAAGGCTAGAGAAATTCTCCAGAATTACATCGGGTAGGAGAGATTTCTCCAGCATAGATGACATCAGAGGAATCGCTGCCAAAGGCGGTTCATTGAGTACTGATGAGTTGGGCGCGTTACTAGAGTCTGGTGGCCTCTCTTCAATTTCTGAAGAAAAAGTTGAAGGAGGCAAAAAGTCGAACGAAGTTTCCAATCCTAGGAAAAAGATCAGGAAGATAGGAGTTTCCAGGAGAGGCAGTAGGAAAGGCAGAGCCGCTACTCGTAGAGAGTAGAATGTCTAAAAATTCGGTATTGCTTAAATGGAGACTCAAATTGGGAATGGTAGAGGGGCGTAGTTGGAACTCAATCAGTCGAATTTTAGTGATGTTTTCGAAACGAAGACTAAGGCAGTGAGCGGTAAGCTGGCAGAATACAAAACACGGCGAGACGAGTTGAACGTGAAAGTCAGAGCAAAATTGGACAAGAGGAATGAAATTAACAGCCAGGTAAAGGAATTGATTACCGAAGTCCAAAAGCAGAAGTCTTTGCGGAATGAAGCAAACGGAAAAGTTGCCGAACTCAGAAAAATTAGACTTGAAAAGACAAATGAGTTGAAGAAGATTAGAGCCCAGTTGAGAAGCTCTGTTGAGAATAATGATCCTGATGCTGGAAAAAAGAATGGGGCGAGCTCACGGAAAATACGTGAACAGATGAATAAGCTAGAATGGCGACACCAGACGGGACAAATAGGACCAAAGAAGGAAAGAGACTTCTTTGCGACAATGAAGAGGTTGCAGGCTGAATTCAATATGCTGAAAAAGAAAGAGGAAGCGAGTAGCTCTTCAGTTCTAAAGGAAGTTAAGCAAGCCGAGAAGAGGCAGCAGAAGGCACATGACGCTGTCACCAGTGCTTCAGAGAAGTCAGAGGAAGCCCACTCACTAATGATGGAACTCTCAAATGAAGTAGATAGGCTGAGGGGACTTGCAAATTCTGAACACCTAGGACTAACTTCGACTAAGGGAGATGCCGATGATTTGCATAACAGATACATCATTTCTCTAAGATGTATTCATTCTATGCAAGATATTCTGAAGTTGTCAGGATCGAAGATGGATCAAGAATCGGAGAGAGTTGATGTTACTGACCTAATGTCGAGACTTATGGAAGGTCAAACACTATCCGATGAAGATATGATGCTCCTGCAGAGAAATTAGTAGTCGTAAAGACGCCCATTTCTACCATGTAGTATCTTTTCAGTTTCTAAATGGATTACCCATCCGGGAATCAGAATCTTTCTATCGCTGATGTTTGCTCTTTCTGAATCCAACGGCCATTTCTGGAGAAGCATGCTTCGAACGGACCCTGAAAAACTGGCCTCTCCAGAGTTGCTCCTCCTTCTTTCCTCTATGACCTTTGCTAATTCTTCGGTTACCCTATCTGAAGCTAGCCATTCCAGATCTTGTGGTTCGATCATTCTTAGGACAGGGGCCTGCTGAAGATTATGAATGTCATTCAGTAAGGTAACGGTTTTCGACCATGGGTCCTCAAGAATATTCCATTCTCCGGGTTCCCTTTCTCCATTGGGCCCTTGAAGGTCGCCAGAAACCATCCAAAGTCGAGCGGCGAGAATGATTGGGGTGGATGTGAAGCCCTCCATACCTCGTTGAGCGGACCAGGTTTTGATCCCTATAGTTGGTTTTAGGACTAAATTACCCTCAACTGAGAGTTCATTTCGTTGACTTTCCATTATTCCCCTTTCATCACCATTATCACTCTTTACGGATGCAATCAAATCGCCAGATAGAACTGCATTACCCACCCATAATGAGATGTCATCTGGTTCAAGAATTTTGAAATCGAAGTTTTGCACTGAGTGGCATTCTGATTGAACCACCCTTTCACTTAGGATCAAATTGAGTCCGCTAGGTGCATCAATTCCGAATCTAATCATCTCACTCTTAGTTAACGGCAATATTCCTGCTTGGACGTGCCAGATGAAAACGTTATCTGAATGGATTTCTAATTCCGGAATAGATGTAGCGATTCCGAGGCATTTGAATCCATGTGAAGAAGATTCAACTTTCTGGGTTCGAAGATTAACGGATTTTATTCCAATAAGTTCCCTCAATACCTCTTCCATGCGCTTAGGCTGGCGGGTCTGACTTTGAAGAAGACCCAAGAAAGTTGTTTTCTGGGCTGGTTATTCAATCAAAGGTTGGGTGCGAGTTGAAGTAAATCACTCTGACCGGCATCAATAATGCAAAGAGAGCTGACGGGGAATGGTTTCCCACATGCCGCTCCAAGCTGCCTGTTCACCATCATTACTTGGTGGACGGGGACGGAGGGGTGTGAATTCCTCAATTCATCGATGAAATTTTCTGGACAATTAGCGGCAACTAGTACCATTTTTGCTTCTCCCTTGGAGCATTCAGATGATGTTTGCCTTTGGCCAAAAACAATATTTCCCGTATTTATTCCCTGCTTGAGTTGTCTTGCAATGTCCATCTACTCACCTCAATTAGAATTCTCTGGTATGTAGAACAACTCTACGCTACCCGTACCCAAGGCTACTGGCTGACCGACAATGATATTCTCAGTCACCCCAGATAGCATGTCCCTCTCACCGATTACGCCTGCCTTCAATAGGTGGGTGACTGTGACTTCGAATGCGGATCTGGCAAGGATAGAGTGCTTAGTACCGCTAACTCCATGCCGACCTATGGCCCTAACCTCACCACCGGTAGTCATTACGTCTGAAACCATGATCAGATGCCTAACGTCAACATCGAGCCCGGCACCTTCGAGGGTATCCCACATTTCGTTAATTATCGCCTGACGCGCTGCTTCGATTCCGAGATAATCGTGTATCTCGTTGATATTGTTGGTGTAAGTTCTCGATCTATCTACTCCATCGAACTCGCTGACCTTAGAAAGATTGGACCCGATTGTGGAAATGTAATACTCATCAGTATCGGCCATGGGACCTTGTACAGTTGCCCTGCTGATTCCAGGAAGACCCTTCAGACGGAGCTTCTTGATCTTGTCCTCGAGTTGAAGCAATGCAGTGTATGTTGGGGGATCGGACGCTAGATCAGCCAGATCCTCCTCCTTCGAAACTCCAGGAATTATCCGGAGTGACTTGGGGCGATCTTCGTCATCGGCTTGGACATAAAGTCGCAGTGCACGGGATAGTTTGTCCCTCACCTCGGCACCAGTCATCTTCTTCAGCCTCATATTGCTAAGATTCAGTTGGAGGACGATGTTCCTCTGGGCTACGTCGACATCTATCGTAGCAATATCCATTGCAGTTGTGGTCTCTATTGCAGCGGCGAGATTACGAACTAATTTTTCATTAGTCCTTAGGGGCTTACCCTTCGAATTCTTCTCGTCCATGTATATGATCATGGTCGGGGTCTTGGGCACCTTTCTAGCATCAACGATCTCGATGATTCTGGGAAGGCCCTGTGTGACGTTAACAGTTGCCACCCCTGCATAGTGGAAAGTACGCATTGTCATCTGCGTCCCCGGTTCACCAATTGACTGGGCGGTTGTGATGCCCACTGCTTCGTGAGGAACTGCCTTGGAATCCATGTAGAAATTATTTGCAGATTTGATGATCTTCTTTGCCTTGGCATCTGTAAGCTTCTTCTCCCCTCTGCTGTGGAGTCCATTTACTAGTTGATTAATCATCATTGGAGTCATGTTAGAGCCTGCTTTTTCTGCGGCTTTGTCCAGTTGGATAAACATCTCATCTTCGTGGTCAATATCACGGATAAGTTGAGTCATTTTTGTATCGTAATCATAATCCTGCAACGGCAGAGAGCGAGTAGCTCTTCGGCGTCTAGATACTGTTCGGCGCCTTACTATCGTCTTCTCAGAACTTACAGCAGAGGCTCTGGATGATTTTATCGAGCTTGCCATGACATCGTGAATTCTCTGGGATGTGCCTGAGTCTATGCCGCAAATCTGAGCAATTTGCCCGGGCGAGAGTCCCTTTACGTCATCCCACTTTCTATCATCGGCGAGCTTGTGAGCATACTCCTCCTCGATACCGAGATCCATTAATTTCTTCTTCGTTGCACTCTTAACTACCATCAGTTCTCACCCCCCAATGCATCATTCAAAACTTGGTCTACGTCGAAAGGACTTCCCTTTCGGCTCCTTGCTGGGTCTGTTCCATCCTCACCATATTCGAATTGTATGATTCTGTTAGCGGTGTTCCTCACGGAAGCCTTCACATCGTTTGCAACCTTTAGGTCATCCATTGCATTGATCAGTCGCCTCTGCATGTATCCGGATTTACTCGTCCTAACTGCTGTGTCGACCAGGGATTCCCTACCCGATACCGAGAGCATGAAGAACTCTGTAGGCTCTAGCCCCCTCTTGAATGAGGAAGAAACGAATCCCTTCTCCTTGGATCCCTTGACCTTCCTAGGGAAGTGAGAAAGGACACGGTCCTGGTATCCCCTCTCAAGCCTCTTGCCCCTTACTTTTGGTTGGCCGATTGATCCAGCCATCATCGCAAGGTTATCCATAGACCCTCTAGCACCGGAAGTAGCCATCAGCACCGCTGAGTTGTCATCGCCCAGTTCTTTCTTTGCCACATTACCGGTTTCAGCCTTGGCAGCATCCAGGATGGTCAGGATATTCTCTTCAAGAGTTTCATGGGGAGTTCGCCCTGGTCGGGCTTCGTACTTCCTACCATCCTTGCCAAATTTCTCCAATTCCGCATCTACATCGGAGCTAGCCTGGGTGTTTATCCTAGCAATTTCATCATGGGCCTCAGGTGGGAGGTCCTCGTCATCAATTCCTGTAGTGAAGCCCATTGCTGTGCAGATTGCGATGGTCATCTTCGTCATCTTGTTAATGAAATCTGCTCCCAGATCGTTTCCATGAGTCTGGACAACTGCATCTAGGAGGCGTCCGTCTTCAGCGCCGATTCCCCTCTTGTCGATTGATCCTATAACATCGCCTTGGGAAACTTGGACGTCTTCGCCAGACCTATTCTTGAAGTTGAGGCTGAATCCACCGCGAACTAATAGGCTGAATATTTGATTTCCAAGGAATCCAGTCTGACCGTTCCTCTCGACTGCTTCTGGAAGGTCCCCCTCCCATCCAATTGAGCTCAAAACGTCCATTGCCACGGGCATTGGCAGGAATGCCTCGCCATGAGTCAGCAGATACGCGCCGGTGATATGATCGTGAATACCTCCTATTACGCTACCCCCGTACCTAGGGGAGATGATGTGTTCTTGGACCCTCATCAGGATTCTTGCTTCGGCTCTGGCTTCCTCACTCTGAATTACGTGAAGATTCATTTCGTCGCCATCGAAGTCCGCATTGTATGGTGTACAATCTGCTAGATTGAACCTGAATGTTTTCCCTTCCATGACTCTAATTTCGTGGACAAGCATCGACATCCTGTGAAGAGATGGTTGACGATTGAAGATAGTCACGTCACCATCAATTAGATGCCGTTCGACAACGACTCCAGGACGAGGATTTCCTTCCCTATCGTATGTGCTAAGTCTGTCTTCAGTATCCGTAGGGTAGACATTGCCATGCTCGTCTTCAATCTCCGGGCTACCACAGTGTGGGCACTTCACCTCTAGGTGCTCTGGAAGATATTCCTCGGGATTATTTACCTCCCACTTCCATCTGTAGTGAATTGCAGCATCTGGATCGTCTTCGGCCAACGGCTTGCCGTTGCTCCCCTCTCCCCTTAGGTTCGAAAGTGTCCCGTCCAGATCCACGTTCCATTCTGGAACGAGTTCATCGGTCATCGGATCCCTCCTCATCTGCTCTTTCAGAACTAGACCGGGAAGGAAGTTGGGGGCGGGCAGTACCTCATTCAAGTCTGGCCTGTAGCCAGGATAGGGTTCTTCCTCGCTTCCAGAATGGCATTCTGGATTCAAGCACCTGAATCCGGCCCAGATGTACTTGGTCCTATCAGTGATCCTGACTCTGAATCTGTCACCCCTGATGATGTAGTTCACCCCAGGGTGGACATCTGGACCTCTGAGAATCATCTGCCTCAGTTGTTCGCGGTTTCTGCTCGTAGCCCTAATGGGTACGGTGAGCTCCTTTGCAGTCTTAACAGGCACACCTACTTCATTTATTCCAAGATTCGGATCTGGACTGATTACTGTTCTCGCACAGAAGTTCACCCTTTTACCCGAAAGGTTACTTCGGAACCTTCCTTCTTTGCCCTTCAATCTCTGTGAGAGAGTCTTGAGGGGTCGGCCTGATCGATGCCTCGCAGGGGGAATTCCACTTGTTTGGTTATCGAAGTATGTAGTGCAATGATATTGGAGAAGTTCCCAGAGATCCTCCACTATGAGTTGCGGGGCGCCTGAATCTCGATTCTCTCTTAGTCGCTGATTAATCCTCAGAACGTCGACCAACTTGTGTGTCAAGTCATCTTCGGATCTGTCTCCGCTCTCTAGGGTGATTGATGGTCTGACAGTGATTGGAGGTACGGGCAGGACCTTCATTATCGTCCACTCTGGTCTGCTTACGTCTTTCTCCATACCAACGAAAATGAGGTGCTCATCGGGAATTTTCTCAAGCCATTCCCTGATATCTCTAGCATTCAGTTTGTGCTCTCCCTTGTCGGCCTTCTTTTCTTTGAAGGTTGTGGGCTTATCCAGGATTATCTTGCCCTGTTCAGCTCCGCAGTGCATGCAAATTGCCCTCTTTGGACCAGCACAGAGATTCTCAATATCCTTGATTATCTTCTTGAACTCCCTTCCCCCTACTCCGTGCTTCAATATGATGTCATTTACGCGATCCCTGTAATAGTCCTGCTCGGACTTCTCAGGATCGGTTGGATGGGACTCTGGTGCATCGAGCAGCAGTGCCTTGCTGCAAGAGTTGCAGGTGGTCTTCAGGCAAGTCTTAATCAGCCCGGAAAATCCAATGTGCATTACTGGTAGTTCGAGGGCTATGTGTCCGAAGTGGCTTGGACACTCCTCATGCTTGTTACCGCAGGTCTCACATCTGATGCCCGGATCAATGACTCCCATTTTGGGATCCATTAGTCCTTGCTTGAATGCGTGCCCGTCATCCTTGTAGGTATCCGCAGTCTTGACTTCAACAGAAGACATCTTCCTTATTTCGTTAGGATCCATCAGTGTGAATCTAATAGAGTCAATCCTCTTTGGTATCTTTGCTGCATCTCGGGCGCTCATCTTCTATCCTCCAGTTCTAGTCTCATCGCAACCCCAAGACTCTTCATCTCGTCTAGGAGTAGTTTGAAAGCATAGGATGTTTGGACAGAATGAACATCTGATCTATCCCCACACACGGGGCAGATGGTAGTCCTTCTCTTCCAATCGTAGTATGCAATGTGGCCGCAACGTGGAGTATTGCAGACCATAAGATTCCAACCATCGGACTCATCCAGCAATCTATCCTTGATTACCATCGATGCCCCATGGGAAATTAGGCAGTCCCTCTCCATCTCTCCGAACCTTAGTCCCCCCTGACGAGCACGCCCCTCGGTTGGCTGCCTTGTGAGAATCTGGACTCTACCCCTACTGCGTGCGTGAAGTTTGCTGCTAACCAAGTGGTGCAATCTTTGGTAGTAAATCACGCCAACGAAGGTGTCGACGGGGAAGCTTTCGCCCGTCTCGCCGTTGATCATCGGTTCTCTTCCTGTGTGCCTAAGGCCGTTCCTGAGAAGTCCTGAGCGGAGCGACTCCTCCTTCTCGCCTGTGAATGCAGTTCCATCAATTCTCCTTCCCTCCATTGATCCGACCTTCGCCCCTATCATTTCCAGAACGTGAGCGACCGTCATCCTAGAAGGGATGGCGTGGGGGTTAATCAGGAGGTCAGGGATTACTCCATCTTCAGTAAATGGCATATCCTCCTGCTCGACTAGTCTCCCGATAATCCCTTTCTGGCCGTGCCGGCTAGCGAACTTATCGCCGAGTTCTGGTATCTTGTTAGTACGCAATGTAATCCTGACTAGTCTACCGGAGTCAAGGGATTCGGTAACGAAAATGTTGTCTACCCACCCCTGCTCTCCATGCCGTACCATCATTGATGATTCTCTCCTCTCCTGCGCCTGTAGGAAAGCACCGTGAGACTCTTCGAGGAATCTAGGTGGGCTTGTCTTACCGACAAGAATGCCCCTGCCTCCCTCTTGGCTGGTCAATTCAACCTCGGGAACTGGTAGTCCATCCCTTTCCAAGTGCGAATAAGCATCCCATGATTTGAGGCCCTTTATCTCGTCTAGGCCAGTTCCTGGAACTTCTATTCTCTCCTCTTGCCCACCGGGGAATCTCTTGTTTTCTGCATTGTATGTCCTGATAAATGCAGATCTACCCAATCCCCTCTCAACGGAAGCGCGATTCATGATCACTGCATCTTGCATATTGTATCCATGATGGCTGACAATTGCCACGACGAAGTTCTGCCCTCCTGGCCTCTGATCGAATTTTGTAGACTTCATCGCCCTGGTTCCTACGATTGAACGCTGGGGGTAATGCATTACATGGGCCCTGGTATCTGGTCTGAGTCGGAAGTTTGCACTAGCGACTCCGAGGCTCTGCTTAACCATGGCAGTCCCACCAGTAACTCGTGGAGTAGAGTTATGCTCTGGGTAAGGGACCAAGGAGGCGCAAACACCCATGATAAGTTGAGGGTCGATCTCAACGTGCGTGTATACGAGAACTGTGTTATCCTTCTTCTCCTTTCTCTTCAATACGTCAATATTTTCTTGATAGTAATTTAGTGGTACCTTGAACTTCTCAGTCTTTACGTCCCCGTTTGGCATCTTTACCTCTGCAGAAACATTGGCATGAGAAATACCATGCTCTCCCAAGTTGGTCCATTCCACATTTGCAGGGTTTATTGGACGGTTGTTCTTGGGGGATAGTGCTGGCAAATCAAATGGCCTTGGTGCTACTAGCAGGTCTTCTTCTTCCTCTGCATCCACCCACTCGACCACTCCTCCTGAAACTAAATCCGCGAATGTTATCTCGCCTGAATTAAGCCCATCAAGGTGCATCTTTGTTATCTGAAGACTACCATGATCGATAATCAATAGTGGGCGTAGCATACGTCCTCTGTCCGTATTGATGTAAACGTCTCGATTCTCAAGATCATGCCTAATGCTTACCTCTGGCCTGATTCTTCCGGAACGCCTCCTCCTCTTGAACTGACTAACGAGCTTCTGTGGCCTCTTGTGTAGGCCAAAAATATCACCATTTACGTGGATTCTAGAGCCATCGGCCCATCCATCGGGATTATCGTTGACGCCGGCTTCCTTTAGCAAAGCCTTCACATCATTTTCCGGAACTTCCTCTGATACGTCGATCATTTGGGCGGCATTTTTCACGAGTCCGCAATTCTGTCCCTCCGGGGTTTCGTTGGGGCAAAGCCTCCCCCATTGGGTTGGGTGAAGATCTCTAGCCTCGAAGTGGGGTTGGCTCCTAACAAGTGGGCTCGTAACCCTCCTCATGTGAGAAAGTGCAGAAAGGTAGGTCGTCCTATCTAGAAGTTGGCTGACCCCCGATCGCCCACCTACCCAGTTTCCCGTAGCCAGCGCATGCATAATCTTCGTTGTCAGTACGTCTGGCCGCAGGCATGAGGAGATCCTGAGTTCTCTCTTCCTGTTGTGATGCCTCTCCAACTGATACTTCAGATCTCTAGCGAGCTGTTGGAGGCTCACCCTGAAAAGATCCTCTATTAGGTCTCCAGCCAACCTGACACGCTTGTTTGCATAGTGGTCCTTGTCGTTGGGGTCCTTGTCCTTAATTGCCATCTCAAGGACCTGTCGTGCAATTCTTCCGAGGAAAATTGCTTTCTTCTCCCTATTATCAATGCTCGATCCTAAGTGAGGTAGCAGTTCGTTATCAAGTAGATTCTGAATCCGAGACTCACGGTACTCTTTCTGTTGGCCGGCTGCAAACTTCTTCTCGAGCCATGCCAGGGCCTCTTCTGATGTGTCGACTCCGTATTCCTCGTTATCCCTAACATCGTTTAGATTGGCTACTGTGAACTTCATTGCCTCAGGGGGTCCGGCTATGGATGCGAATATCTCTCGGTCGTTTTCCACTCCAAGGGATCTCATCAACAAGACAAGTGGAATTGGTGTGGTCCCGGCGCTTGGGATCTTTACCATCAGCATTCCATCCCTCCTCTTCTCAACATTGAGTGGTTTTCTCACTCCGTCCTTTTGAGAGAAAATCTTCGCTACCTGAGTTTCGTGTGCATACTTCTTGTTCTTCTCGACGGTAACCCTGTTTGGGGCGAGGTCTTCCATTGAAATGAGGACCCTTTCAGTGCCGTTGATGATGAAGTATCCACCGGGATCGAGCGGATCCTCTCCGGATTTCCTCAGAAGCTGAGTGTATCTCTCGGCATCTTCGGCCGATGTGTCCGGGGAGAGTCTCCTGTTTTCGTCTATGTGGTTATGATTCAGATTGCACCGTGCAGATCTAACCATAATTGGAAGGTTACCTATGTGTACGCTCGTCTCTTCTTGGAATCCCATCTCATTACCAGGAGTAGGTGGAAGGTCATCGCGGAAGATCTTGAAGTCAAGATAGACCGGTGAGAAGTATGTTAGCTTCCTAAGCCTACATTCCATGGGAGTTGCGTGGTGCTCAGCTCCATTGGCCTCCTTTATTGTGGGCCTGCCCAGTCGTAGGTTCTTGAGGCGGACAATAATCTCCTTATCCAGAAGGTCTAGCTTGACGAGCCCCCCCTCATCATCTTCGACAAGCTCATCGCTGCCGATCCTGATGTTTCTGACGATCTTCTCCATCCTGCTTTCTTTTCCGTCTCCGACTGGGATACAGTCATTGTACGAAGCAAGCTGATGGTTCACTAGGCTTCTCTGTTTGAAATAACTCTCTACAATCTCCTTCATTCTTACACCTCCAATTTATGCGCTCTCCACGATTAAGCGAAAGGCTACGGAATTCCCGGCAGATCGACTGTATCGGATTACCTTGACGACCCTGTTTGCAAGCCAACCTGCGGGTAATTCGTCATTCTCTGATTCCTCCATCTCCTTGATTACCTGTATTGCAGGGTCAGTAATCAGAATCTTCGGTAATAGTTCCTTGGCGAGTCTACCAGTACCAAATGCATCATCGGTAGTTAGGCCCCATGGTTCCAGAACTTCGGCCTCCAAATCTATGGGGACCAATTCATGGTGAGGGACCAAGAAGTGGTTAAGAACATTGAATCTGTAGTCTCCGGTAGGAATATCCTCATCCAGTAGTGCTTTCCTCGAGATTGTGATTCTATTGCTCTTGCTCCTCTTCCTAGAGCCGACGTGTTCGCTGATCACAGACATTATGTGATCGAGCTCGGATGCGCGTTCGGCCTCATCTATGTCGACCTTCTTTGCGACTTGCTCGCGTGACATCCTCTTTATTGCGTCCAGATTTGCGTCATCGGCTAATTTGTGTGCTTGATCTTCTGGGATCCCCAGCTCTATCAATCTCTTTTTTGTTGAGCTCTTTACTGCCATGTTGCTACCCCCGCCCAGAAAAACCGTGAGCCTGCGGACCTGTCAGGCGGGCCTGAGGGGATTCGAACCCCCGGCCACCGGGTTAAAAGCCCGGCGCTCTACCTGACTAAGCTACAGGCCCATGGCTGATGCTGGGCTATCCTCCGACCCTAGGGGTGTTCAAAAGGCTTGCGCACAGCACCACTCTCACGAATCCGCGAGAGGTACCAGTTGAAGCCGGTACGGGCCATCCTTTGCAGGATGAAGACATAAATGTTGTTGAGTCGGAAGAGTACGCCGGCGGAACAATTTTGTCTCGGGTTCGAGTGATGATCACGATGGCAGAAACGAGATTCCGAATTGACGGTGTCGGCGAGTGGGAGGTATCTACCACTAATTCCGTATACCCTCCCAAAGAGGACACGAAGATGCTTTGCCGTGTTGTTTCTAAGCTCACCAAAGGTTCTAGTGCCAATGCAGTTGAGATAGGTTGTGGGTCTGGATTAGTTTCCATGGTACTCAAATCCCTGGGCTGGGAAGTGACTGCATACGACGTTAATCCATATGCTGTAGCATGCACTAGAGGCAACATGGATGCCAACGGACTTTCTGGAAAGGATAATATTTACGAAGCCGAGTTTGGAGAGGATTTCCCAATTCCAGAAGAAGTGGATTTGATAGTTTGGAATCTTCCATATCTAGAAGAAGACGTGAACAATTCGGGCATACTGGAGATGATCGAAGACGTGGCTCTGACTGACTTGCCGCACGGCGGATGGGGCAGAATGCTGCTGGATAACTTGGAGGGGGCTAGTAACAAATTCACAGAAAATGTAGTAGTTATCTTGGTCATGAGGACTGAGCCAGAAGGGAGCAGTAAAGTCCTGGACTGGGAGGAGAGGGGCTGGTCCTGGCGCTCACTAGGCATGGAAAGATATGGTTCGGAGAAGGTGGAAACTATTGGCTTCTGGCGTACCGGTTCAGGGACAAAGGTGACAACTTTGGATTCATGCAAATCAACCATGGACGAGGCAAAGAGTCTGCCTGGTAAAGGCTGGCATAGGGTCCTTTCAAGGAGTCAGACCAATGGCAGAGGGAGGAGGAAATCCGACTGGATTTCCAAAGAGGGCGGGTTGTTTGCAACGTGGAGTCTGAGTGCTGAGTTATTGGAAAATATGTCACCTGGCCTTATTCAGACTAGTGCGGGGGCCGTAGTTTCAGAAGTTCTGGGTTCAAGTATGAAATGGCCAAATGACATTGTCAATCGAGATGGTGTGAAAATGGGCGGTGTGCTCGTTGAGTCTACCAATGATGGAGTGATTAGAGTCGGGGTCGGAGTTAACAATACTAGTTTTGAACAAAAGGGGATAATCGGTTCTGGTTGGGATGAGACTCTTGGAGAAATTGATTCCTCGGAGGTTTTCCAAAGAATTGATGGGGGTTTGTCTGCACTCTTCGAAAACAAGGAAATGATTGAGATGCCCGATATTGATTTTTACTCCCGGATCTCTTGGAAGGCGCTTTCTAGATTTCTTTCCAGAGGAGTTCTAGTATCACGCGGCAAAGAGATATACAGGCCAACGGGATTGAGCTTAGATGGAGGGTTAGAAGTAGTCGGAATTGAAAATGTCGTTAATCTTCATGATTTAGAGGGAATCAGGTGGTTTGTTTCCAAGAGTTGAGTTTAGACGATGCCTGACCAGCCTAATTTTTCCTGAACTGGTTATGGTCGACATTATGTGATTATTGTTAATACATTCAATAACATCTTGGTAGCAATGGAGTGGGGTTTTGAGAATTGCGAGTGAACTCTCATTTTTCCCAATGACATCGAATAGTCGCCATTCATTATGTCCTAATGAATTGTTGAGAAGTTCCGAAATATCGGTTCTGGAGAATGCCCCTCTTAGGTGAAAACCAATCCACCTGTGTTTTCCCCTAGCTGCCTTTTTCTGCTTGGGCATACCTTCGGGCAGGGGTTGACCTTAACCAATAGTGGGGTCTCCGGGCTACATGGATGATGGTATTGAGCAAGATACCGAGGTTGAGGGAGTCATTGAGTCCTTCGTGAATCCATCAACATTCCCCCATATTGTAACTCTAATACTTTCTACCGCAATACTTTACTTGATGATGAAGATTAAACTCTTCGGAATGGATGAATTAGGAAGTATAATTTTCCTCTCATTGGCGATCACATACATTTTAGCAGCGATAATTAATCCCAGTAAGATTGGGAAGTTTTTGCTAAATGTCAATCACGATAATGCAGGGATTTTCAATTCGCAATATTGGGTCAAGAGTGCAAAAGTAATGTCAGTAATCGCGTTAACTTGTTTGACTCTGACCGTGTTACTGGAATCCCAATTAGGAGAGAATAGGAGTAATGTAATATTCTTCATGAGTTCTATATTCCTTCTAATGTCTATTGGACAGGCAATTTCTATCACTGCGGGGGGAATTAACTACTCGAATGGTAGAAAATTAAAGCCAAGAGAGAGCAAGACAGGCAGGTTAGCAACAACATCTAGAGCTATCATAATAATTCTAGTTTTTAGCCCTCTAGTTTGGTGGTTCGGATATACTTCTGGACAAACGGCACAAGAAATCACATACGTTAATCTAAATTGGATGCTTCAATTTGTCTTCATCATCTGTTTAGGTTTAATTGTAATTTTAGCTGACAAAATGACCCGTGAAAAGAGAAGGTCTGAGTCGATTGATGGGAGGGCAGTAGATAGGTTCATGATGTTCATCATAGCTACGTGCTGTTGGCATTTATTTAGCGCCTGGAGAAGAAATCCCTTTATCCAGAATCCAAATGAGAATGCAATACTTGTTGAGGAGGGTTTTTTGATGGCTATAACTATAATTCTAGCAGTTTGGTCTATTTCGAATCGTGGAAAGAAAAAGGGTTGGAGGGTTTTTCAGGGGCAATCAGCAATTTTCTGGGGAGTAGCATTTGGTTATACTTATGGAGGTAGTGTGGCTTCTTTATCTTCGATCAGCGGTGGTTACCTAGACATGGTCTCAATTACCGCATTGGGGCACCTAATTACCGCATTCTCAATCATTGTGATGCTGCCCCTTTCCATCGGACTCGTTGGAATTGTGAAAAAGATCGAAACGAGTAGTAAAGAAAAATTTGAAGAAATATCAAAGATTTACAATCCCGAGAAAGGTGTAGAAAAAGAAAATAATTCTGATGACGAGGATACAGTAGAACTATTGGACTAGAGGCCACTAACTACTGCTACGAGTCTCAGCCTTCCGGCCATATCTTCACTGGCTCTGGCTCCAAGAATAACCTGGCAATCATCGTCCAGGGTCGAAACGAATGCCTCCGAGACCGTATTGAGATGTCCAAGAGTCATGTCAGGACCCCCCTCGACCTGAATCATACAGCCCTTGGCTCCGTCAACCGAAATCTCGGATAGGGGGGAGTCTCTTGCCATCCTTACAACCCCGTCGGGGTCATCTGTAGTTCCGTTTCCCACTATCAGGGTCGCATTTCCGGGCCTACCTACGACCGTTCTAAGGTCCATCAGATCCAGGTTCATCTTGCCGACTCTTGCTAGAGTTGTGACGAGTCCCTCGATCAACTCGCCGATCCACTCTGATCCAAGCTTCCAATCCGAGTCACGATATCTGGCCTGCCAGGCAAGTCTCTCCAGGCTTACCCGGATGCACAAATCGGAATTCCTCTCGATGGATGGTAGTGCTTTCTCCGCTATTGCGCACCTGAGTGGTTGCTCTGCAAATGGAATTCCTACTATGCTGATCACCAAGCTTCCAGAATCACGGGATTTTGCGGCAATCTCTGCTGTTGCGCCAGAACCTGTGCCACCGCCCAATGCGGTTAGAAGAACGACGAGTTCTGACTTCACCAATAACTCGGAGATATTTGTGATTCCCTCGTTCAGTCGATGAGCGGCCAGGTTCGGGAGTGCGGCTGCCCCTCTAGCACTACCATTAGCGTCTAAGTGCAAACAGTGGGCTTCGTGATGGGATGTGAAGGATGACTCATCGGCATCGACCATTAGCAGGTCCGCAAGCTGTTGGCATTTGTCGTGAGCCCCTCCAGACCACTGACAACCTATCCCCCCGACTCCAACAATCAAAATCGAGCCGCGATCCATGTGGCCCCGCATGCGACTGACTAGATTATCCTGTTCTAGTCATATGAGAGATAACGCCTGTATCTCCTCCTTTCGTCTCTTGCCCATGCGTTATCTGGCTCGAGATCGAGGACTCTGTCGTAATACTGAATTGATGATTCAAAATCAGATAGGTACCGACCATAAAGGTGCCCAAGGATATTCAGGACGGGGATGCAATTACCATCGCCTTCGAGTAAACCCAATAGAATGCTCTCGGACTCGGTAATCTCCATCGATTCCATCTTGTTCTCTGCCTGCTCCAATTTCTCTATTTGTTCTGGGCTGAGTTCGTAGATGTTCTTCCATCTCGGAGCGCCCATGACACCTGTCACGGACGGGGGCGTTTGGTTCTTTTCTCCTGTGTATTGTGTCCGGCCCCGAAGGGGCCGTGGTGGAACGTTAATATCCTCGTTTTTTCTCGACGAAGTATTAGCATATGCTAGGTGAACGAAAGATGGCGTCTCGACAAAAAACACTGGTCCTCATTCTGGTCACAGTTTTTGTCGCTGGTTCCGGAGAGGCTTTGCACACAGGAGTTGGTGGCAACGCCAACGGCCAAGGTGATGTTGCGCTTGCTGGATGCACGTGCCATGCCGAAGAGCCAGACAATTCTGTTACTGTAATACTTGATGGGGTGCCTTTCCACTACTCACCCGAAACCGCCTATGAGATGAAATTACAACTAATCGGTGGACCTGAGGCTGATCTCGAATCATATACGGCGGGCTTCTCGATGAGGGTAAGCATTGGCTCTCTGGAGCCTACGGAGGGCTTCGAAAGCCTAGTCCAGAACTGGGAAGATGACCCCGCCACATTAACTCATACAGATGCGGGTTCAAGGACCTCAGACAGATCATGGATGTTTACGTGGGTTAGCCCGGCAGAGGGTTCAGGAACCGTTGATTTCACGATTGCTGGTAATTCTGTTAATGGGGATATGGCGCCCTCCAGCCTAGACAGGTGGAATCGTCTTACCACCAGTTTTGATGAGGGCGAGGACAACGGAAGAACGAGGACTGTTTTCTCGGGCAATGGGGACATCACCCCGCCTGCTCCCGTGGAGGATCACGCGGATCTCCATCACATGGGGGCTAAGCTCTTGGCTCACTGGCTAGGGCTTCTTGGATTCGCTGCGGTGATCCTTGTAATCCTATTCTGTGGGCTTTTCCTAAGATATGGTTTCTCCAGGCATTATGAAGGAAGGAGCAATCTACTAAGGCTAAGGATAAAGCATCTGAGGAGAGGCGATCAACTATGAAAGACGACACGGTCATGAAGCTGCTTCGGCAAGTTAAGTCTGGCGAAGTTAGCGTCGAAGATGCCAGAGTGGCTCTTGAAGATGCCTCGCTGACAGAAGAGTCGTTCGCAGCGGCCGTTGATCACGGAGTCTTCAACGAGGTTGCACCTGGCACCATAGTCCGAGCTAGCCTTGCCCCATCCGGAGACTCATGGCTAATCATACTAGTAGGGCTCTGGGGGATACTCTGGACTCTCTATTGGGCCGGCGCTCTGGCTTATGGTTTGTACAATCACTGGGATCAGCAATTGCTTTCATTCAATCTGGCAATGACACTACTCACGCTAATTATCATGGGAATAGTATACCTGAAGTACGTACTACCAGATGTTGTGATTGTGAAACACAGAAGGAACAAGTACATCACTAGCCATGATACAAATTCTTGGAAGAAATATGAGGTCTGATTATGGCGAGGAAATTCAAATTGCGCGCGATTGAATCGGAAAGCGAGAGTTTTCACGAGAAGAGTGGCGCCATAGACAGAAGGGAATTCATGAGGTTGTCTTTCAACACGGCGGCTGGACTAATCACAACTGCATCATTAGGCAGCGTAGGTTTTGCCTCGTTCCTAATGGGGCAGTCCGAAGGTGGGACTTCAGACTCATCGATAAAATTCTACGTCCCGAAAGGTTCCGATGTTTGGTACGGCAACATGGACAAACAGCCCATGACAATGCAAGCGTTCATAGATGAGTCTGCCAATTCTTCGACCGGAATGGTAGGGGCTGCCGGACTTTGGTCTGGGTTACCAATCATCGCAACCTATGTTCCTCACGAGGAAAATAAAAACAAACCTTTGGAAGCAAACACCCCAAGGTTCCAGTTGATGGATGGATACACAGCAGGGGGGGCCTATGTCGGATCTGGTTTCGAGATCGAGGAACTAGAGGAGTATGCGTCCCTGGATATCCACGATAATATGATTATCGTTTTCGCAAGATGCCCCCATCTTTGTTGCATCCCGGGTTGGCAACTTGTCAACAATGACTTCACGGCTGACAGTTGGTTACCGGGGGGGACGGATTCAAGTGGGAATAAATCATTCTGCATATGCCATTCTAGCAGGTACGACCACACGGTGATAGAAAAGAACACAGCGAGAAATCGATCAAATGGGCAAGAGTTCGATTTCATAGGAGTGAAAAAGACGGGTGGGCCAGCACCATACGGCATGCCACTAATCCCATTCACAGTGAATGGGGGAACAATCGAGGCACTTCCAGACTTCATGGACTGGTACACATTCTGCGGCTAGGTGAAATTATGATACAATTCTGGTTCTTGTGGATTTTCATTGCGGTGGTTGTTGTTATTGTCGCCTTCACACTAAGAAGAGAGCGTGACGACATGCCGCGAAAGGACATCCTGAGAGCTGTGGAGACTAACGCCGGGAGCATGGGGCTCGCCGAGAAGTTGTTTCTATGGGCATTCTCCTGGTTGGACACCAGATTCAGAATCCAAGACTATTGGGGAATGAGCAGGGACTCATACTACAGTATGCACAGGCAGATGCCACTAACCCATGCTGAGAAGTATAAACTCAGGATCATCTGGTACTGGTACCCCCTATACTGCTTGGGGGGGATATCCTTCCTCGCTTTCATAATCCTAGTCATCACAGGAACTATCCTTGGCTTCTACTACGTCCCCGGAGGGGACTTGAATTCTGATCCGACCCCTGCCTATGCTTCAATGGAGTTCATCATGTTGGAGTTGCCATTCGGTTACATCATCAGATCGATACACCACTGGGGGACTCACTTCTTCGTCGCTGCAGTCTTCCTACACATGTGCAGGGTCTACTTCACAGGGGCTTACAGGAACCCCAGAGAGCTCAACTGGTTAATCGGAGTCGCTTTGATGTTCTTCTCCATTTTCTTCGGTTACTCGGGCTATCTTCTCCCATGGGACAGTCTTGCTTTCGGAGCGGCTACCATTGGAATTAACATGGCGATGGCGACCCCCCTAATCGGAGAATGGGTCGCAAATGCGATGTTCGGAGGAACCACCCTAACCGGGCAGACTGTGGTTCGGATGTATTTCCTCCATGTTTTCGTTCTTCCGTTGATTGTTACTGTACTAATTCTGACACATCTTTTCATAGTCTGGGTTCAAGGTATTGCGGAGCCGCACTGAGGTGATTGAATGGGGATTATGGAAAGATTTGGTAGGATTGCTGATACATACATCAGTGAGAAAGAGCAGTTGCTGGGAGTAGAGGAAGAGCGGAGGAGAGTGCACACGGGTCATGCGTTCTGGCCCACTGAGGTCCTAAGGGACACCATTATCTTCGCATCCATAGTAATGGTGATCGCATTCTACTCTTGGATAATTCCCCCGCCACTGCACAACGCTGCAGACCCATACGCTCAGGCCGGATTCGTCTTTCCGGATTGGTATGTTTTGTTCTCCTACGGCTATTTGCGATGGGGAGAGTACCTACCACAATTCGACATACCCGCTGGACCGATAGGCGAGTTCTTTGGGCAGCCCATTGTCTCATGGAATGCTGGCGTCTGGGGGGCCATGATTACAGGGCTGCCTGTTGGAATCCTAGCCCTTCCGCCATTTATTATCGGTAAGAGGGAGAAGAGGGGGGTGGAGGACCCATGGTTCGCTACGGCTGGGGCTGTATATCTTGCGCACGTGTGGTTCATCTCCGTATTCTCAATCAACATCTTCCTGGAGATGTATGCTCAAAATCGAACCGACTATTGCTGGTCCAGCGCTCATGGGGGATTCAATTGCGGTACCCAATCACCTTGGACCGCTGAGGTCTTCAACGCGATACCCTGGATACTCACGGGAGTATTCGTCTTCACAGTTCTTTTCTTCTCTGTTCGGAAATTCCTGATTGGACCCCTGGGCTCCAGATTGACACCTATTCTAGGTAGGCAGGTTGCAGTTGGTTCCTTGGTTGTGACTGTACTATTGTGCACCGTAACATGGCCAGTATACGAGGATGGATTCTGGAAGCAACGAGGTTTGGGTACCATGGGATTCTGGGAATATCAGTACGATGCCAAGATTGCCGAACTGGATGGCATAAGAGGTCAGCCAGGAGATACNCTGATCCATACCGAAAAGGGTCCCGTCTGGGAGGAATGGGAGGATGATTGCCTGCCTTACGAGCAGACTAGCACACTAGCCATTTGGGATACAATGGAAGAGGGTTCGGAGCATGCCGATTGGTGTGTAATACCGGCAATGCATTGGGTAAACTGGGGTATCTTCCAGCCAACAAGAAGCACGATCCTAGACTTCAGTGGTGCCAACGGCCATGCAGACACACAGACATCAAGGAATATAGGTGCTAACGAAGTAATCTACCAAGGCCTCCAGGACGGCTCTCCAATCGAAATCTCCGAGTCAATTCAGTTCGAAGTAGAGAATCTGGGAATCTCGAGCGTCCCAACGGACGTCGGTTGCAACTTCAGGACCACAGTTCGCGCCGCAGGCGTACACTCTCAGAGTCTTGTTCTCACCGATGAAGCAGGAGAAACGCTCTGGATGAATGAAGGATCTTCCTGCGACTCAGGAACAATCTATCTGGAGTCCGGAGTTTCATACACTGTTACATTCACAACTCTTTCAGAAGGCGTCAACGAAAGTGTCACCATGATCTCCGACTTCTCTGCGGTAGCCTATCAACCGCTTCTCCTCGCAGAAGACGGAACTGCGTTGATCCGATCCGAAGTAAGCCTCAGTGACGAGGAACTATCTACCATGTCACTAACAAATCCGACTTTCCAGAAGAACCCGAAGAGCCTGGATGCGAAGCTAATCTACTCCATGTTCATCCCCTGTCTAGGGGTTGGCGCACTGGTATTCGTGATGCTAAGGAGCATGGCCCGAGGATATGAGTGGGAGATGAATAAGTGCTATGGGTGCGACCTGTGCGACGATGCATGTCCAGTAAGGCTATTCAATGCAGGGGACAAATTGAACATCATCTATAACACGTGGAACAACGAAGACGATGGGGTTCCCCTGTATTCGTGCCTGACTTGTACGGCTTGCACTAACGCTTGCCCTCAGCTTGTTGACTACGACTCCTACATCGATATCAGGAGGAGCCTCGTAGTAGGGGGCCCTCCAGCAACAGAAATCCCCCACACTGTCCTCCAGGCAGTATTAGCTGCCGAGGCAGAGGAGGATGCCGATGACTCATTCATCCCCGTGGAGGAGTATCCTCTCGACTCAAGCATCGGATATTACCCCGGATGCGTCGACTACATCGACCAGGAGATGGTATTCAGCCATGTGAACAAAGGGAGCATGGACCTAGGGGATGCGACTACTTCGGCATTCACTATCTTCGAAGAGATGGGTGAGGATGTGACCTACCTTGGCAGGGACTTCCTGAAGTGCTGTGGGCACGATCAGAAGTGGCAGGGGATGACAGAGGTGTTCGAGAAGCTAAAGACGTACAACCAGAAGAAGTTGGGCGAGAGCGGAATCGAGACCCTAGTTACATCCTGCGCAGAGTGCTTCAGAACGTTCGCTCTTGACTATGAGCTAGACGACATGAAGGTCATGCATACGACCGAGTTCCTGATAGAGAACGGCTTCGACATGGAACTGAAGACAAGCGACGAGGTGACAGTCACATATCACGACCCATGCCGATTAGGCAGGCAGATGAACATCTATGACGAGCCTCGGGATCTCGTTGGTTCGGTCGAAGGGGTGAATCTGGTGGAGATGGAGCATACGGGGGAAGATGCTCTTTGCTGCGGAGTCTCCAGCATGATGTCGTGCAATGAGAACAGCAGGGCGCTGAGAGTCCAGAGATTCGATGAGGTGAGGGAAACCGGTGCTGAAATTATGCTGACTTCCTGCCCGAAGTGTGTGGCTCACTTCGAATGCCTGAAGTTCGAGGGTGACCCTCGACATGACTTTGAGATTCTGGACGTAGTCAGCTTCCTTGCAAGGCAGATTGAAGAATCCAAGGCCAGGTAAGATAACATGACTAAAATTAGTGACGTCCTGAAGAGGAGGGCGTCAGAACAGTCCAGAATAAGAGTTCAACTAAACTCGGTAAGGGCCGAAGAGGAGGCTTTGATCAAGGGCGGAGAGGATACTGTGGCGTGGGTAAAGGAAGAGCTGTGCATCGGGTGCGATCAATGTACGATCGTATGCGAAGACGACGCAATAGAGCTCTATGACACCCCTCTTGCGAGTCCCATCATGAAAGTGGACGTAAACAGGAAGGCGAGGATTCTGAGGGATCCCTGTACTGGTTGCAAGATCTGCGTCCTAGCATGCCCTACTGATGCAATTATCATGATCGACAGGTGAAGAATGATGGGCGATGAGGATCCAGTAAGGTTTGGCGCGGAATTTGGGCCGCATAGGACTAAGAGAGCGAGTGGTGTTTCACTTTCCACATTCAAGACCCTGGTGTGGGTCTCCAACCTAGGGGGCCTGATACTATTCGCAATTGGTATGGAATTGATGATTCTAGGTTCTTTCTGGTTAGGCATAGCCTGCATAGTTATCGGGGTAGCAATTGCCCTATTCCCATCAAACTATGAGATTATTGGGATGGAAGAGTTGGTTGGAGAGGATGAGGGAAGAAGTAGCCCCTGATGTCCAAGGTACCCCCTTCCAAATCAGGGTGTGGGATGAGATAAGGAAGATCCCNTACGGAGAAACCAGGACCTACAAGAGTATCGCGGAGGCTATCGGAAAATCTAGATCTTACAGAGCAGTTGCGAACGCATGCGGCTCAAACCCAATTCCGATTTCAGTACCTTGCCACAGAGTGATTCGTACAGATGGCAGGTTGGGGGGCTACAGTGGCCCCGGGGGATCTTCTAGAAAGGAGATTCTACTTGCTGCAGAGATGCGAATCCAAAATTCTAGAAAAACCTGAAGAAAATTGCAAAGGAAGCCAACGAGGCAAGGGCCCAAATGAACATGTATGTGCTCTGTCCCAATGGAGATTCCCACAACTCTGCTGGTGGGGTCGTCTCGTTTTCTCCCATATCCACGCCTATGGGACATTAAATTAGGATGTAAACATGACGGGAGTGGAATCACAAGAACGGCAGAAGTAGTACTAGTCCGACTAAGGGGAACAAGACCATAGTGGCATTATCATCGATTTCCCTAGATGGGAGGATTTCCCCCAAAACAGTTAGCGGGGCGAGCAGTATTGCAGCGATCAACTCTGTTCCAATCCAGAAATGGCAGCCGACCCAAACAATGTATGATACTATCAATCCGGTAAAGATTGCCGCACGGAGATTCTTCTTTGTCCTCTTGATCTCCCCCATTACAGGGTCGACGAGAGTCATTCCTAGTATGATGGGTGCCCCATACTTGCCGGCCTCCATGCTGCCAATTTCCCCTCCGGGGGCGATCAGTATTGCGAGCGCCACGGCGAGTGCCCCCCAAGCTAGGGCCGAAATCTGACTAGATTCATACTCCCTTTGCCCGACAATCACAATTCCAGTCCTGAGACGTACTACCTCGATTACGAGTATTAGTATGCAAATAGCACTGACAAACTCTCTCGCTTGGAGTGAGAAATATGACGATATTCTCTCCCCGTGTACGTAGTAGAGATATGGGATAGAAGCCATGGATACATGGGTTAAGCGTCTGAAAGCATGCCCCCCCATGCCCCCAACCGAATGCCCAACATGATCGACAAAGACGTCTTTTGAATGGTCGTTCATGCGATTACCCGCCCTTGAGAGAAGATTTTCTCAGTGAATTAATCGCATCACCGATAGTTATTGAACTGTCACATAGTTTTCTGATTACCTCATCGATTTCTGGATGTGAGAGCAAAATAGAGTCCCATTCAGAAATGAGCATCTCCCTCATTATCACCTCATTTCTACCGCTGTTGGGCTCACAAGAGTCGATAGCGGAGGCCAATTTCTCAATCCCTGATCCTTCTAGAGCAGAGACAAGCAGGACCTCACGAGTATCACCATCTGTTAGATCGAGTGAAGTTCGAATGCTCTGAGCAGCCAGTGAAGACCCTGGCAAGTCAGATTTGTTTACTGCGATTATATCGGCCAGTTCAAGAATTCCTGCCTTTTCTGCTTGTATAATGTCTCCCCTATCAGGGCCATCGACTAGAAGGAGTCGATCGGCTAGTGCAGCAATTCGGAACTCAGATTGACCGGTTCCAACGGTTTCAATCACGATTCGAGACCAACCGCAAAGTGATAGTGCATGACACATAGGCCATATTCTTGGAGAAATTCCCCCGGGGCTATTCCCAGAGGCTATGGATCGGACAAACACATTTTCCCCGATGTCGCCACCTTCCATTCTAATTCTATCAGCGAGAAATGAACCCCCCGATATTGGAGATGATGGGTCAAGGGCCAGAACCGCTACTCTCTCGCCAAGATTCGACCAATGCATCACCAACTTACCAATTAGGGTTGATTTTCCTGAACCGGGGGGGCCCGTCACTCCCAGTGTCCAGATTGACTCTGAGTGGAGTTTTGGAGGGTCCTGCGACTGTTCTATCTCGGTAATTAGTCTGGACAAGCTTCGACGATCGCCAGACTTTGCTAGATCCAGGAGCTCGTCAATCTTACTCAATTCCATTTCCACCCCAAATCCTCTCCGACTCCGATTGGCACATTATTTTGTTTTCTTTCCATGGCCTCATCTAAGAATCCGAGAACATCTGAAGTGGGAGTACCGGGACCAAAAACAGCCCTTACTCCACATTTGTAAAGAAGTTCTAGATCTCGATCGGGGATTATTCCACCTGCGAAAACTATGACGTCCCCGAGGCCTCCTTCCCTAAGTCCATCACATATCTTAGGGATAAGGGAGTCATGGGCTCCAGAAAGGGTGGATAATCCAAGAACTTGTGCGTCTTCGTCATTCACTATCCTGACAATATCAGAAGGTGATTTTCTGAGACCAGTGTAGATAACATCATGACCACCGTCCCTCAATGCTCTAGCGATTACCTTAGCGCCCCTATCATGGCCATCAAGACCTGGTTTAGCAATAACAACTCGCATGTTTCAACTAGTTGCAAATGGCGATATGCCTTCAAGCAACCGGAAGAAGGAATCCCCTCCGCCCCTCAGGAATGCTCATGGGCGGCCTGCCCCCACCAAACCCCATGAGTAGCAACTCAGACAAGATTGACGACCTTAGGCGTAGAAAGTCTATGTCCCAGTCTGGAGGGGGGCAAAAAAGAATCTCAGCACAGCACGCCAAGGGGAAGATGACTGCTAGGGAAAGAATAGAGCAAATGCTTGATGAAGAGTCATTTGTAGAAGTTGATGCTTTGGTAGAGCATCGGTGCAGAGATTTCGATATGGATAGGAACGTGATCCCGGGCGATGGTGTGGTATGTGGCCACGGCACGATTGATGGGAGGCTCGTCTACTGTTTTGCACAGGACTTTACTGTTTACGGGGGATCACTCGGAGAAATGCATGGACTGAAGATTTGCAAGATTCTTGACATGGCAGTAAAGACTGGCGCCCCGGTAATTGGGTTAAACGACAGCGGTGGTGCAAGAATACAGGAAGGGGTTGCTAGTCTGGGTTCCTATGCGGAGATATTCTTTAGAAATGTAAGGTCAAGTGGAGTAATTCCTCAAATCTCAGTCATAATGGGGCCATGCGCAGGGGGAGCCGTTTACTCCCCGGCGATTACCGACTTTGTGATAATGGTCGAGGATACATCACACATGTTCATCACTGGCCCGGAAGTTATCAAGACGGTGACCAATGAGGAAGTGGGTTTTGAAGAGCTAGGTGGGGCTTCCACTCATGCAACAAAATCGGGAGTTACTCACTTCACGGCAATAGACGATAACAGTGCTTTGGAGATTGTCAGGGAATTGGTAGGTCTCATCCCTTCAAACAATCTACAAAAGGCACCATCCTCAGTAAGTAGCGACCCCCTAGATAGAGTGTGTGAATTGCTAGATTCCCTAGTTCCAGAGGATCCCGGGGTGCCATATGATATGTTGGAAGTGATCGAAGAAGTGCTTGACTCTGAAAGCTTCTTGGAGATTCAAGAAGGCTTCGCCCCAAATATTGTCATCGGACTTGGCAGGCTTGGCGGGCAGTCAATCGGAATTGTTGCCAATCAACCAATGCACTTAGCCGGATGCCTAGATATTGACGCATCTGTGAAAGCAGCGAGATTTGTGCGATTCTGTGATGCCTTCAACATTCCATTGCTTACATTTGTTGATGTTCCTGGTTTTCTCCCAGGGGCCAGTCAAGAATGGGGTGGAATCATCAGGCACGGTGCGAAACTCCTCTATGCATTTGCTGAGGCTACAGTTCCAAAGCTCACCGTCATAACGAGGAAAGCATATGGTGGCGCATATGACGTAATGTCTTCCAAGCATATTCGGGGTGATTACAACATCGCTTGGCCTTCTGCAGAGCTTGCCGTAATGGGGGCAGAGGGGGCGGTACAAATTATCCACAGACGTAGGATCGCAAATTCAAGGAATCCCGAGCAAGAGAGGGAGAGGCTCGTAGATGACTATGAGGAGACGTTCGCAAATCCATACAAGGCAGCCGCACTAGGTTACATAGATGATGTAGTCATGCCTTCAGAAACCAGAGTGGTTCTAGTGAAAGCATTGGGTGCAATATTGGAGAAAGAAGAGCCTCGACCTGAGAAGAAGCATGGGAATATTCCGTTGTGAGTAATATGGCCAAAGAAGAAAGAGAAAGGAGGATTATCGCGGCCGTAATCTCATTGGTAGTGCTGGAAAAAGAATCTGGCGAAACAATAGAACCAACATTAGGCAGAGATGAGGGCAGTTCTTGGTCAAAATCCCATAGGAGGATGGCAATGGGAAAGACTTCCTGGTTGAAGGCAAGAACTGTTAGAAGTACCAAGAGGTGAAAATTTGTCCGAGAAGAGGAAGGTTACTGTTGACGGGGAAGAGTTCGAAGTAGAAATTAGCCCGGGAGAGGGGGTCTGGGAGGTTTCTATCGAAGGCAGAACTTACTCTGTTGAAGTCGAAGGTGCCAAGAGAAGTACGAAAAGAAAGAAACGCGTTGCAAGGAGTACTGGGGCATCTGGTTCTGGAATTATCTCTTCTGCAATTCCAGGCAAGATCGTAGCAATAATGACTGCTGAGGGAGAAAATGTTGAGGAAGGAAGCGTAGTGATCGTTCTTGAGGCAATGAAGATGCAAAATGAGATTAAGGCAGGCATAGGGGGGAGTGTTAGGAAGATCATGTGCAAGCCTGGAGAAAGGGTGGAGGCGAATATGCCCTTAATGGAAATAGCGAATACATTGGAAGGTGACGATTGATGCCTATTTGTGATTTCGAAGACTGCGAAAGTAGGTCGACAATAGTTAGCAGGCTCTCACCCAATGGATTTCTTGTTTCTAGTGGAAACAAGGCATACTCATTCAGGGAAGCATACGAGAGATTCAACTACTGCAAAAAGTGTCATGATCGTTTAATGGTAGAAGTTTGGTCAAGAGTTAGGAGTTCTGGTACAAAAAATGATGATCATGTTGCTCCAACTGCGGTTTAGAGGAATAGATTCATTGGATATCTGCATGATTCGGATGCATGAACAGTTACGTAAGCCATCTAGAATGCGCATATTCGGGAAAGAAATACGAGCCTGGTAAGATCCATACTATTTCCGAAATGGGGAAGCCGATTATTGTAAAATACGATTTGGAAAGAATCGCTGCAGAGGTTCCGCGTAGTTCAATCGGCGACTCTAAAGAACCAGGATTCTGGAGATACGCTCCCCTACTTCCAGTATGTTCTGAGAAAAATAGGGTTTCGCTGGGGGAAGTTGTCACTCCTATTATTGCACTTGAAAACTTGGAATCGACATTAGGATTCGATGCTAAAGCCGTTTTCGTAAAGGACGAGTCTAGGCTACCAACTGGATCTTTCAAGGCTAGGGGATTAGGTATGGCGGTGTCTATGGCAAAGGAGTTGGGGGTTAAACATCTAGCTATACCTACTAATGGGAACGCTGGTTCCGCCTTGGCTGCTTATGCGACCAGAGCAGGCATTGAGTGTACTGTGCTGTGCCCAGACAACACCCCGACAATAAACGTCAGAGAAACGCAGATGCAAGGGGCAAGTACACACCTTGTTAATGGCCTAATAGGAGAGTGCGGAGGAATCATTGCCGAAGGTTCGGAGGAAATGGAATGGTTCGCAGTTTCAACTCTAAAGGAGCCTTACAGGATCGAGGGTAAGAAAACTATGGGTTTGGAGCTTGCTGAGCAAATGGGGTGGAGCCTCCCCGACACCATATTCTACCCAACAGGAGGTGGCACTGGAATAATTGGAATGTGGAAGGGATTCAAAGAATTGATTGAGCTTGGGTGGATTGAGGACAAGCTGCCCAGAATGGTCTCGGTTCAATCGACTGGTTGTGCCCCTATTGTCAGAGCGTGGGAAGAAGGCCATGAGTTTGCCGAATATTGGGAGGGTGCTGAGACCATATCTTCGGGGATTAGGGTCCCATCAGCTCTTGGTGACTTCATGATATTAGATGCAGTAAGGTCATCGGGTGGCTTCGCGATATCTGTTACCGATGAGGAAACTCTGGATATCCAGCACCAGATAGGCCTTAGCGAAGGTTTACTGCTTTGTCCGGAGGGAGCTGCTACAGTTGCGGCATATCGTAACTCTGTGGATTCGGGGTTGGTCTCAAGTAGTGAATCTGTGATCCTCTTCAACACCGCAACTGGTCTGAAATATCCGATGCCGGACGTAACCTCAAAAATTGACAAAAACAACGTTGAGTACTCGGTTTTCAAGGCTAGATAAGGCCGAGTGCGTCTTCTATCCTATTCAGTTCTGGACCCGTAGAGCCAGATCCAACTAGTGCATGCGAGTCACTAGCACAACAACCTGCACCTACGAATGGTGAGCCGAAAGTAACTGTCCCCACCATTACCGGGACGCCCAATGCTGATTCAATTGCCTCTACCTCTGATGTCTTCACATCCGGGTGGGCGAGGACGCCCTTGTTATTGGCCACTATCATGCTTCCAACGGTCCCATGTCCGGCAACCTGTGAGCGAATCGCCTTCACGCCTAGAACATCGGAAATTATCTCTGCTCCTGCTTCTGGTATTGTCGGGCTTACTACGACCCCGTTATCATTGCACTCAATGAGGTTCCCAGCTGCATTGACGCCGCTCTCCATTATTACCACGTCTCCAAAGCTGGAAAGCTCGTCCAAGTCATCCTGGGTCGCTATGTCGGCTACGGCAATTCCTTTCCTATTGCCTCGGACTAGACTGCCCAGCAATGCTGATCCTCCGATTGAAAGTCGATGTGCCTCCATGTCAAAAGAGGATTCTACCTCCTCGGCGATTTCTTCTTCCAAGCTGCTCGGGATGAACAGGACATCGCCAATCACACTAAGATAGACCCCGACTTGAGAGTGCCCTAGAATGTCTCCCGTGGAAATTGGCATGTTCTACCTCTTCAATGACTAACGTCTGCTGGTTAATTTGTGTTGCGGGGAGGTGAAGGAGAGTGGCACAGCGACGACCTTTCCCGTGGGCTTGCGCACCACAGTACCGGAATCGACGCAGGAGGGCTTGACTTCCGGGTTCGATATGGGACCGGGTAGGACCCCTCCGCTATGGCCGTGCACAACTCTTCCTTCGAATGTGAATTGATATGCTCTTTTGGACAGAGACTCACATGTAGTGTGTATCTCGAAATTTAGATGCTCGGGGGGTTAGTGCAGCTGGGCTGAATACCTCGGCGAACCTCGGTACTTACACCCGCTGTCTATCAAACTCGTCTTCTACGAGTCCCCTGAGATGCGTCGTCTTTCGGATGACTTCGAGCTTAGATGCTTTCAGCTCTTATCCACATAGGGCGTGGCTACCCAGCATTGCCCTGCCGGACAACTGGTAAACTAGTGGCCCCGAGCCCTCGTTCCTCTCGTACTAAAGGGCCCTTCCGATCACGCATCAATACGCCTCAACCACAAAGCAACAAA
>QQSB01000005.1:35128-83941 GCA_003602515.1 Candidatus Poseidoniales archaeon
GGCCACTACGTCTCCCCGCAGGGCGCAGCAGCCTCAACCACTTACCCTGATAGGCAATCTATCAGAGCGCACAAAGCAGGCTTGCGACCTGCCGATGGTATTTGAATAAGACGGGGGACTAGCCACATCGTACAATGAAGAACAATGGCGAAAAATGGCGAAATATTAGTGTTATGGAGCGTCATTTATTCCGTATGGAATGTAGATTTTTTTTATAAACTGAGGGGCAAAATCAATTCCGTAGGGCAAAACAATTTCTATCTGACTGATGCCTTCTTGATAGTCCAAAGTATTTTGATTATGACCACAGGCAGGACAAATTCCGATTTGAACAAGCTCCATCCCGCAAACACCGCATGAAGTGTTGATTGGCTCTGCCATTCTTCACTTACTCCAACTCATAATCAATTTTCGACTCTCTGGGAGGGGGCCCATAGATCATTGGCGTTAGCGATAAAGATGCTATCATCATAGCTCCAATGATAGCTGCCGGAATAAGGCCATTGTCCCATTGTATTGCGTACCTGACTATACAGTAAACTGTAGCCAGTGCTACGCTCAGAAGCATGATTGGGTATCCTGTTTTGAAGAACCGATTGAATGATATGTCATAACCTGATTCCTCGGCTAGTCCGGCAGCGACCACGTTAGCAGATGCTCCGATTATTGTGCCGTTCCCCCCCAAGCAAGCCCCTAATGCCAATGCCCAAGCTAGAGGGGCAAGTTCCAATCCCAATTCTGGATCTTCTGCTAGTTTGATTACGACCGGTACCATGGTAGCAGTGTATGGTATGTTGTCAATAAATGCAGAGGCGATAGCGGATACCCATAGCAGTAGAAGTACCGACACCATGAGTCGGTTTTGCTCTGAGGCTCCCTTTATGGTATCCGAAATTCCGTCGGCTATAGTATCAATCATTCCCATGTTCTCAAGGCCATGAATCATTATGAACAAGCCTGCAAAGAAGATTATTGTTGTCCACTCAACCGCATCTAGTTGTTCCTCTACGCGATGTGGCGAAGTAACCAAGAGCATGAGGACAGCACCACCTATCGCTATTGTAGCGACTGTGAGGAGAGGATGGTGGAATGCAGAGTGTGCAAAGAAAGATACGATAACTAATGCTAAAATCGCACCTGATTTCTTTAGTAATTGGACATCCTTGATTCCATATCTAAGCCTCAGCAAATCGACGTTTCGATGTTTCTCCCCGGATAGCCCAGTAGATTCCAATTTGGATAAAAGCCAGAAGGAAGGTGCCATTGCTATTACCACTGCAGGTCCGACATGGATGATGAAATCTATGAACGTGATTCCCTGATTTGCGATGCCCGTATCAGATAGAGCCTGTGAAGATAGTTGAGCGCCGATGATAATATTTGGAGGATCCCCGATTTGTGTTGCTGCCCCTCCGATATTAGAAAACATCACTTCTGCGATAATTAGTGGGACTGGTTCCAAGTCCAGGACCTTGGCTATCTGAATAGTAACTGGGACTATCAGTAAAATTGTCGTTACATTGTCAAGGAATGCGGAAAATACAGCTGTTATCGTACAGAGTATAACTGAAAGTCTCCAAACAGAACCTCCACTAAGAGCATAAGCCTGTACGGCAGCCCACTCGAAAATCCCTGTTTTTCCGAGTATGTCAACTATTACCATCATACCAATCAATAGCCCGATTGTTTCCTCGTCTATCCATGTCACGACTGTTCCGAGGTCCGGTCCGTCGCCGATCAGGTGTAGAGTCACAACAGCCGCCACCCCACCTAGAGCAGCAGCAAGAGCCCTATGCACGACTTCGAAAATAATTAGCGTGTATACTGCGATTAGAATGGCGAAAGATGCAGGAACTGCCCAACTCGGCATCTCTGGCGGCTCCCATAACCCAGAAGGAGAGGAAGCAGCCAGGACAGAAGGAATGAAGATGGTTAGCAACAGAAGGAAATATGCGACAAAGGTAACCCTGCCCCGCACTGTCTCAGCGATGTTCATTGTGCATCCCTCCGATAAGCTGAATATGAGACTGCTGGCTACGGGCCCTGCAAAATACTTCGATATCGTCACTTTGAAAACTCTCTGGAGAGTGAGACTTTTCGGCGATAAATAGGGAAATATGTTACTAAAGGAAGATATCAGAAAAAGTAGTATTCTCTACTTGACAGACCAGAACACAGCAACGTTCCCTCTCTGGAAAACCAGATTCGATCTGGTCAATTCGGCTAATTCTCTAAACAAGGAGTTTCTCTGTTGCCTATCAGATGTTGTTCCTTTGTTTGCCTTAACCTTGACGAGGTTCTTTCTTGATAGTTGATCTGAGAGTTCAGAGATTACCGACTCAGTGACCCCTATCCTTCCGATCCTTACGGAAACTTCCAGATCCTGACTCTTGGCCATATTTATGATCCTTCTAGGGATATTTTCATTCAATATCTTGACCTCCAAAATCAGGACCCTGGCGCATTGTCCTACCGCATTCTAGGCATGTAATAATCAGAATCTTCGAAGAAATTCTGACTCTTGAGTTTACCCCTGGTGAAAGAGATTTTTTACAACTTCGGCAAATCCTCCTTCTTATCTTCGAAGCCGGCCTAACGCCGTGCTTCTTTCCTATTGCGATAATTTGCCTCGCAGCACTATCTGCAATCTGAACATACTCTCCAAGGTTGCTCTCAAAAGATTGAGATAGATGTCTGATGGCTGATTCTGCATCGTTCATTCTTTCCGACCTGCGTCTCCTAGAACGTCTGCCTCTTCCAACCATTGTCCACCTCATAGATTTCTTACAGCATTTGCGACGGATTGGCTAACTTCCTGAATTGTTCCGGTTCCGTCTACAGTGGATAGGATCCCCATGTTGCCATACCAGTCCCCAAGAGGCTTTGTCTGATTATGATAGGCAGCTAGGCGCATTCTGACTGTTTCCTCATTGTCGTCCTTTCTCTGGACGAGTCTGTTCGATAGTTCTGGCGGGGGTGGTTTGAATGAAACATGGTAGATCTCGCCCGTTTCGGGGTCCATCCTCCTTCCGACGATTCTGTTGACGATGTCTTCATCTGGGACCGCTATTGATATCACAGCAGAAACCTCGGTTATCTCCGAGAGTGCTTCCGCCTGGGGGATTGTTCTTGGGAAGCCATCGAAGAGCACACCATTTGATGCGTCCGATTCACTCAACCTATCCTTGATCAGTCCGATGATAACCTGATCGGGGACAAGTTTCCCTGCTTCCATGTACTCCCTTGCTTCCAAGCCAAGTTCGGTACCTTGAGAAACGGCAGAACGTAGCATGTCGCCGGTGGAAATCTGAGGTTTTCCCGTCATCTCTACGATTATTTCTGCCTGGGTACCCTTGCCGGCACCGGGCGGTCCGAACAACACAATTGATCCCATCATGGCCGATGGGCGTGGGATGGTACAGAAAAATGAACCGCTCTAGGGTCCGTTCTGCTCCCACCAAAGATGACCATATGCTACCCACTGGTCCATTGTCCACCCGTCCGGGAGTCCGGTCAGGGGGAGGGGGAGTGCACCCTCTGGGACTTGGTGGGTGGGTAATGTCGGGATTGTGGACTGTAAGGCATCTTCAATTTCCCCAGTAGAGACCTCTCCGGTTACCACGTCACCCGTGGTTGATGTGTCCATTGCAGCGGCCCTCCTCTCTTCCTTTGTCCCTGCTTGGAGGGCTGAACCACGGGGGATCAGTTCCTCTTCGGATCCAACCGGTTGGAACTCTTGTCTTGCCCTGATGCCAAAGGATATCATGCCCGCCAGAAGGGCGAAGAATACTATTGCAATTGTCCATGCAGGGAGTCCCAGTGATTCAAAAATTCCGGAGATTCCTCCGCTATTGGATGACTTGGCCTTGCTGATATCGATGGTCAATGATGCCTGGGTAACCGTGACTTGCTCTCCTTCTGATGTTGAGTTTGCAAATATCTGCAGTTGGTTGAGTCCGTCTTCGGCAGATTTTCGTGGCTTGACGGTAACCGTGATTTCAGCGTTTTCGCCGGAGCCGAGTTCTCCTATCGAAGATGGTTCGAATGTAATGGACCACCCATCCAAACCACCGTAATCTAGCAATACGCCCGAAGGGGAGTTGCCACGATTATGTACTTGCAAAGTGAATGTGGACTCTGTCCCCTCGGAAACTCCCTGCAAGCTTGCAGAGCCGGACTGTACATCTATCCACACGGATGGCAGCACCGAGACCTCCAGCTCAACGGTAATTGTTTCCTTGGAAAGGCTTGGAGATGTTGATTCGATAATTACGGGGACCTTCTCAGATAGGGTACCCACTGGGGTTCCACTGGGCAGTTGGAGGCCAATGGTGATAATTGAGTCCCTATTCATGTCCATAGTGAATGTTTTTCCTGTCAAGAAGCCGCCGGACCACCCATCTGGGAGGGTGCCCATTGTTAGATCAATTAGCAGAGGGACATTGCCTGAGTTGTGAAGGAAAATATTGGAGTTACCATCTCGGCCCAGTGCGATTGAGAACCCATCTTCGCTCTCCACATCTAGTGTGGTAATTTCCCTAACTTCCAATACAGTGGCATTAGTGACCACAGTATCTCCCAAAGTGGTTTTGACCGTGATCGTGTTTCTATCGCCCCTTTCTGCTGCAAGTGGGACTATGGTGCGTACTATCAATCTGGACTCGTCTCCCGGTTCTACTACCAATTCAGCATTGGTTTCTTCACCGGTTGGGGGTTCGTCATCGAATAGGTATACTTGTATTGGCCAAGTATTAGTTGAGGAGAGTGCTCTAACCTGGAAATTGAGTGGCACGTTTCCTCGATTAGAAATCGATAGTATTGTAGTGACGGTTTCTCCGTTCAGAACAGCTCTGGAATCGGATATGGCTACCGGACCGAACTCGATGCCGTTAGAGTCTGAAATTTGGGTACTGAAGTGCGTACTCTCCAGAACTTCAACCTCGGCTGTCTCTACTGTGAATAGGGTGGGGTCGTTTACTGAAGTGGTGATGCAGGTGACCTGGTTCGTATCCCCTGCAGATAAACCAGAAGATGCTGGGGGCACTTTGACGCGAATCTGCACTGGTACGAATTGGAGTCTGCTAAGTGGGCCAATTGTGATTTCAGAAGATTGGCTGCTTCCGACATGGACAATCCAACGGTCGGATGTCTCACAAGAAATGCTGTATTCTGTAGGCCCGTTTCCTATATTTTTGACTGACAGCGTGAAAAGGGCGAAGGTGTTTGGCTCGGAACCCAGACTCTCGGTTCCTGCCGGGATCGTGAATAGCCCCTCTACGCGATCAATGTCGACTGAAAGGCGTATGGAATGGAAGATAGTTGGCGACATCTTGTCCCTCAGGGTGACGTCGGTAACGAATAATCCGGGGAGGGCAAATCTGCTTTCTAAATCTGCATCTTCATCCGTCAGATTCAGTGAAATTATCACTCTGTCCCCCTCATCTCCGAATGGTGAGAGGACCCAAGGCCCGACCTCACTTAGCGAACGTGACCACTCGTCCTGTGGAGAATTCATTATTCCGGAGTCGCCAATTACTTGTACGGCAGATGTTGAGATTTCGACTGTTATCTCAGATGTCCCCTCATTCAAGAGCTCAAGTTGGAATTCGGCCCAACTTACTTGGCTTGGATCGATGTTCTGATACTTAGCGGATTCTAATTCCTGGAAGTCAGAGGGATGGGAACCGTCATCCATCAGAGGAGTGATTCTGACGCCAATCTCAGTTACATCCAATTCCAGATCATACACGTTGTTATTTATCCCGGAGATTTCATCATTCAGTTCGAGGATTTCAGAGAAGTAATCAAGGGTGAGTCTGACAACGTGTGAGCCGGTTGTTGAGAAAGAATGGTATATCGAAAATGTCTCAATTCCCCCTCCTACAAGTGATGGCATCGAATAGACCCCAATCTCGGACCCGTCAGTAATGTCCTGAAGAGAAATTGAGTATTCCCCTGTTGGTGCTGATGCTTGATTAATCCAAGAAAGTTGCATGGAGATTGTATCTCCCTTCAGAGGACTGGATTCGGAGGTGAAGATGGAGTTCGGTACCACTGTCAGATCTGCCTCCTGGCGTTCTTCTGCTACCGCAGATAAGACCAGTGAGAAGTCTTGAACGAAACCGCCCGCATGCCCGACCTGGATAGACCAGAGTCCTGATTGAGAAGATGGAAGACGTACCCTCTCGAGATTGTTCAGTTGATCACTGGGACCTGCCGTCTGACTTATTCCGTTTGCAAAGTTATTCCCCCTGTAAACTTCTCCGGTCGGAGAGGTTACTACAAGGTCTAGATTGTTTACAAGGCGGCTTGCATTCTGATCTGCGGAGGCAGAGCCCTCCTTGTCGTTCCATGCAAGAGTTACGTCGATTCCGCTACCTCCAGAAACGTCAAATGTGTAGATGAAACTATGGCCTGGCATTAGTTGTCTTCCCTGATCATAGAATACGGACTGATTCACCCCGTTACTTTTCGGTAAGAGACTATTTGAGATATTCAGTTGCCCCCAGCCCTCTCGAGAGTTGGGTATGTTCTGAACACCGATATCATCAGCCCCGTTAACCAGTAATGCCCTGATAAGGTCGGATCCGGGGGCCGCCATTCCAACCTCCTCTCTCAGGAATTCCCTTGCCATAGCAGAAGCTCCTGCAACGACAGAGGTTGACATCGAGCTTCCATTAAGTGTCATGTACAAAGGTGTGAATCCATCTGAATGAAGAGAGTTTGAGCAGTTACCGCCTGAGGCAAGGTCCGCCTCTTGGGCTCGAGCAGAACAGATCATCACGCCCGGTGCAACCAAATCTGGCTTAATTCTGCCATCTGAAGTCGGACCAGAAGATGACTCATTGAAGACCTGACCAACAGGGTCGGATCCAAAGGCTCCTGTGGTCGAGGCTCCGACGGAAAGGGCGTTTTTTGCAGTGCTTGGAGATGTGACTCCTGAAATTCCCATATCACCTGCAGAAAAAATCACTAGGAATTCAGGGTAGTCATTTGTAAACCAATCAATCGATCGGGAGTCAGAGGTATATTCTCCAACTAGGCTTTCACTGCCCCAACTATTTGTGTGAATGTATGCGTCATTCAGTAGTGAGTGCTCGAACATTTCGTACAGCGAACCCCATCTTGCCAAAATTCCTGAACTATCAACTTCTAATTGGTAAAAGTGGAAAGTGGCTTGGGGAACGATTCCAGTGGAGTTTGAGTCTCCAGAACCATCTCCCAAAAGTGTCGATGTGACATGTGTTCCGTGTCCGCTGTTTGAATCCGCTCCAGAATTATCTGGCCCAAATAAATTGAAAACCGGGCTCCTGAGCCTTCCATCAAAGTCACCATGATCTGCGTCTAGTCCAGTATCGGAAATTCCGATTACTTCTCCGTTTCCTGTTAGGTTGGCTCCAGAAATTGTTCTAGCAAATTCTGCACCTGAAATAATGCTAGCATTTGAGTTCTGGATAGATAGAACCGGCCCAGGTTCAACTCTAGCAATCCTGTAATCGGATGCTAACGAAATAATCAATGAGGGTTTGGCAGATTTTATCTGGCATATGTGGGAGTCGCATTGGAAAGATTCGAATTGAATACCAACCAATTCATTGATTTCCTGATTTAGTTCGATGGCATCCTCTGGTGAATTTGATGGAGAAGGAGTGACGTCCAGGTCAATTAGAGAGTCTTCAAACTGCATTAACGTTAGTAACGAGTTAGATATCTTCCATGTTGATGGCATTGGGCCGGCCCAGCGAACCTGAGGCAGGTTCTTTACTCGTGATATTTCTGAATCTGAGGCCTCTCCTGAGAGGCTGATAACTACGGAATCATCCGGCATATGGTCAATTATTTCAATTCCAATGGAAAGGAGTTCGTTCTCCAATTCAAACAAGTCTTGACTAATGGACTGGACAATATGCAATCTGGAATCATAGGGCCTTTGTAAGCCAATTATCTGCCATGGACCTAGGGGTATTTGTTGATCAAGGGGGTCTGAAGTACCGAAAGGTGAGTGAATCTTTCCGGATGATTCCGAGATTTGATAATCGCTAGAAATTGGATTTTCGAACGCGGCCCATGTTTTCTCTACAGGGGCATCGGAGGACCGAGGAAGGGGTTCTTCTTCGAACATAGTTTCTTCAGAAAAAGAATGAGCAAAAGTAGAGAACAAAAAGAGAGCAATGACTGAACAAACTGATTTTGTAGAAGTCATTCGTCGCTCCGAGACTAGATTCTCTTTTGACTATTGACACTATGCGATTGAAATTAGATACACTATGTGGAGTAATATTGGCTGATTGATTCGTCCGTCTTTGCTACGGACTTTCGCCAGTCTCCCTCGACTCCCATCAGTGCTCTGATGCAATCAACATTCTCGGGGATCACATCGCTCTCTTGGTGAATTGCTTGGAAATAGTAGAGTCGGTCTCCGACTAGTTTTACTCCGTCTTCCCAAACGAAGATTTCATGCAAATCTCCCCACTTCCTTCCTATATCCCTAGCCATCTCCATTACTTCGGCGGTAGTCGGAATTCTGTCCTCTAACCCATTCATGATAATTACTCGTGGAGTATCTGTCCACATTTGTAATATCGAATCTGTGGTCAGCCCATGTCCACTAGGTAAATCGGCGATGATGCTGTGGACATGCATTATTGTTGTTGGGACGGCTACAGCTAGACTGTTTATCTCAATCTGAGGTTTAACTGTCATTACATCTGGACCATGATGGCTTGGAACTTTCAGGACGGGTTTAATCGCGTTTATTGGTCCCTTTCCGGAATCTCCTGGATCTGCGGCTCTCCTGATCATTGTACATTCAACCTTCAATGACCCACAGTGCTCGAAAAGAGGGACTAAGGTTCGAGACAGGCCTGTCGTATTACAAGAAACGACCCTAGTACCAATTGCATTCATATTCTCTGAGTGATTAGCCGATGAAGTATAAGACAGGCCGGTTAATTCATGCTTTTCTCCCCCTTGAAAGATGTACTTGATTCCTGCAGTCTTGTATTTCTCAAGATTCTCTGCTCCTAACTTTCCTGGAGCGCAATCTACAACGATATCGGAAATAGCGAGTAAATCAGAAAGACCTCCGGAGCAAGAGTAACCCTTCTTTGAAAACTGTTCGATCCGAGTATCATCATCAAATGTGCAGTAGAGAGGGAAACCCTTCTTGATTGCTAGTTCGCATCCAAAACTTGGACCAGTTTTTGTTACTCCTGAAACTTCCATATCTTCTTGGGCGTCTATAGCGTCTGCGACGCGCTTCCCTATAGTTCCAAAACCGTTTATTGCTACCTTTATGGTTCCCATTTTCAAATCCCCATGTCTTTGCCTTTGCACAATCGACGTCTGAAGGATGCCTATGAACATAGCGAATTCGGCAAGAGTCAATAATGAGTCGCCTCTTTCTGGATACTACAGTAATGCGGGGGTAGTGGTTTGAGGGATATTGCCAATAAGAGTTTGAAACTCAACAATGACCTGGACAGGTATGTCGAGCAGGCATTAGAGCAAGGTCGACCTGTAAAGATAGGTTGGGGTCGAGCTGGTGATGAGAGGCCAAAGGATGGAGAATTTGGAGTAATGACTCACTTGCCCGAAGGGGCTAGGGTACTATGTCT
The DNA here is from genome assembly GCA_003602515.1 of Candidatus Poseidoniales archaeon. GTDB lineage: Archaea > Thermoplasmatota > Poseidoniia > Poseidoniales > Thalassarchaeaceae > UBA36. The sequence continues at coordinate 44,746 of QQSB01000005.1, forward strand.
TGGGTCTCTTGGAGATTGTGTTGGAGCAGCAAATCGTGGTGGGACCTTGACCCTACGTGGGGATGCCGGTTCTATGCTCGGAGCGTTTCACCATTCTGGAAAGACCGTTGTAGAGAAAGATGTTGGCGACAAGGCAGGATTCGGGATGAAGGGCGGGGAGATTTCCATACATGGATCGACAGGAGATGAGCCCGGATACTCGATGACTGGGGGAATTCTTCTAGTCAGAGGACACTCAGGCGATCGCCTAGGTTGTGGAATGTCGGGGGGCTCGATAGTTGTGATGGGTTCGGTCGGATCAGAGCCTGGGATAGGCATGACTGGAGGCAGGGTCATAATTTCTGGAAGTTGCCCACCTCCGCCGGACGGAGTAGAAATGAGGTCGATAAAGAAAACAGAGATTTCTGAATTCTCAAAATTACTAGATCCAATGGGCTTGTCCCTGAATGATGATGCTTTGGTTCTAGAGCCTACGGGAGCGGTCCTTTCGACCGTTGAGGAGACAGAAGTTTTCATTTCTGAGGGTTTTGAAAATATTTCCCTATATCCGAATGAGGACTCTTTATCCGATAATTCCCCCCTAGACCACTACACCCTTCTTGTTCAAGATGGTGCAGATTCGGGAGGTGCACTTTTGAAAATACCCTGGATAATGACTTGTGAGACAACCATGGGTTCTGAAAAGTGGAAGGGGGTAGATTCACCGGCAATTGTCAGAACAAAATCAAGAGAGAACGACTTACTTTTAGTTGGAAAAAATGAGTTTTGCGATGCGATAGACCATGTTGGAAATTGTTCGGGTATTGTTTTTGACATCACAGACTTCCCGGGGCTTAATGATGCGGAAATAGAAGGGATGATTATTTCACTTCGTAGTAGGATGTCTGGAAACTCGATAATATTACTGAGGGGAAGAATTGACAGAATAGAGCGACTTTTCAGGCTCGTCATGGACTTGGAGTTGGATGGGGCAGTTGTAAACTCGGCAACTATAGGCGGGACTCGTCTAGCCTCATCACTCCCCAAGATTGGATTATCTGCTAAGGCTATGGGAATGAGTGAAACGGGAAAATTTGTGATGATTGAGGTTTTACAACAGCCTATTGCAGAGGACCTGATAATTGCAGTAGCTTCAGGATGTACTGCATTGGTTTCGCCGTGCCCTGATGGTGACTTGAGTGCAAAGATCAACGAATTGACAGTGGGCATTCGAGAATTGATGCGAGAGATAGGGGTAGACAGGATTGAGAGGATAGGGAGAAGAAATCTTCGAGCCAATAATTTCGATACCGCTGCAATTTCTGGACTGAGGTTGGTCGGATATGATCGCCCTCTAAAGATGTGGCTAGATCTGAGGTGAGAAAATTCCTACTCTCGAATTCAAACACTCTGTCCTCAGTTATATCCAGAATATTCACAGGACTAGCCATGTGGCTGAGGAATGGTCCGAATGGTTGCCGGAATTAGGTTGCCCGGTAGATAGCAATAGCGATGATTCCATAGAAGTGGAGGTTTTTCCGGATCGTCCTGATCTTCTCAGCCATGAGACCATTGCAAGGGCTTCCCGTTCATTCCTTTCAACTTCTGAGGTTGGAGTTGACTTGCCTGTTTCCCAGGGTGAAATCAAACTTTCAGTCTCCTCCGATCTGAAGGATGTCAGGCCGATAGTTATGGGAGCGGTAGTCAGGGGAGTCGATACTGGGGCAAATGCTGAAGAAAAAGAAGATTTTATTCAGACTCTGATGGATCACCAAGAAAAGTTACACATGACACTAGGGAGAAGAAGAAAATTTGCGTCAATAGGAGTCCACGACCTAAGCACTCTGAAACCTCCATTTAGGGTCACTACGGTACCGTCTGATTTCTCTTTCATGCCACTCGCCTGCTCAGAAGAGATGACGATTGAAAGAATTCTGAAAGAGCATCCGAAAGGAGCAGAGTACTCCCACCTGATGGATGGAATGGAGCGTTTTCCCGTGATTATTGATTCTGAGGACATGGTTCTCTCATTTCCACCAATTATCAATGGAAGCCATACAACTGTTCACGAGGAGACTAAAGATTTCTTCATCGATGTTACTGGTTGGGATTTTAGGTCATGTGAATCCTGCCTACTGCTTGTATGCCTATCCATGTCAGAAAGAGGAGGAGTGGTTGAGAGTATCGAAATATCTGACTCAAATGAAGAATTTGCTCGAATACCCAATGGAGATGCGCGTAAGCACCGAGTCCCAGAGAGTCTGATTAGGAAAATTCTGGGCTTAGAGTTGGACTCAGAAGAGTTATCTCGATCAATAGCGAAGATGGGCGGAAGGCTGGAGGGAAGTCAAACTGTGACTGACGGCCCCAATGAACGTGGGCGGTGGGCGGACTGTGTCGTAGGGGAGATTGAGCACATTATTTCGATGCCTCGCTGGAGGAGTGATATCATGCACCCGGTAGATGTCGTAGAGGATATTGCAATCGGCCACGGTTTCGAAAACCTACCAGAAGTTTTGTCGAGTACACACCTAGATGCGATTCCACTAGATTCATCGAATCTTGACAGGAGGTTTGGGGAAAGTATGAGGTCTTGCGGGCTTCAGGAGGTCCAAAGTCTAACTCTCTCGAATGAGGGGGATCAATTCGAGATAATGAGGTGGCCACAAGAAGAGGGATTGGCATTGATCTCCAATCCTATTACCTCGGATCACACTATTCTGAGACAGTACATTCTGCCTTCTCTGCTAAAATTGCTTGCTGCCAATAGGCATCACGAATTACCTCAAAGAGTGTATGAATTGGGGACTGTTGTAAGGGATTACAATAATTCTCAAAGAGGAGCTTGGACCTGTGCTGAAGTTGGTAGTGGTTTCACCGCTTCAAAGGGCATCGCACAGGCCCTACTGCGAGACCTAGGTGCTGAAGATGGAAGTGTGGAATTTTCACCTACCGAACCGGGACATGGGCCTTGGATTACCGGCAGAGGAAGCCACATCATTGTAAAGGGAAAAATCATCGGTGAATTCGGAGAAATTGCTCCCGAAGTGAGTATTGGATTCGGAATAAAATCGCCAATTCAGGCTGGAGAAATTGACCTAGAAGCGATTGGTTCGGTAATAGCTGACCCCGTCTCCTAGTCACCCTTATCCTTTGACAAAAGCTTCATTGCATCCAAGAATTTCTTACTCTGTAGATGGCTTTTATCATCATCCTTACTTTCTTTCTTTCCGGATTTTTTCTCGTACTCAACCACGTTTTTCATGTAATTTGTTCGTGAAATAGCCGGTCTTGCCGGTTTCTTCTTTTTGAAGGGCCATATCGGTCCCATGACCTGTGAGTGACGGACGTACGAATGATGCTTTCCCTATTTCGGGTCAAAAAGCAGCATTTTTGGTGACTATTGGAGTCGCTGGAGTGTTATGGGAGTCCACCACATAGGGGTTGACGAGGCAGGCAGGGGACCGGCCATTGGGCCCCTGGTAGTTTGCGCTCTTTCGATCCCAATGGAAGACAGGGCAATTCTTACTGAATTGGGAGTGGATGATTCGAAGAAACTTAGCAAGAAAAAGAGAGAGGCAATACACTCTGAAATAATCGCTAGTTCCAAATCTAGAGGTTGGAGGATTGGTTTGGTACACTGCAATCCAAAGAGAATTGACCTGTGGATGGAATCTAGAACTCTGAATTCTCTGGAGGTATGGGCATTTTCAGAGGCGATCAAAGAGGTTTCAGATAATTCACTAGAATACAGGATTTTTCTTGATGCTTGTGATGTAGATGCAGAACGTTTTGGCAGGAATATTTCATCGTCCTTGAAAATGGAGAAGAATGACTGGAAAATATTTTCTAAGCATCGGATGGACTCTGATGATGTGGTAACTGGGGCTGCAAGCATTATCGCCAAAGTGAATAGGGATTGGGCGATGGAAAGGCTATCTGAGGATTTAGGAATTGATCTGGGGTCAGGATATCCCGCGGATCCAAAGTCAAAGGCCGCAATCGAAGAGCTTTGTAAGCGGGAAGAACTCAATGATTGTCTCAGAAGAAAGTGGAAAAATGTCGATAGGGCATGGATGATGCACCATAGGAAGCCGATTCCGTCAAGGTCCATCACACCCCATAGCGGGGTTCAATCCGCTCTTGATGAATGGAATTAGCAAGAATGGTGAAATGTAATCATTGGCTGGTTTGATTGATAATCATGGGAGATAATGGAGATTTTGATCCCGACGATATTCAGACCGTTAGAAAATATGCATTGCAGAATGCCATAGAATACAATGGGGAGGGTAAGTCAGGAAGTGTCCTAGGAAGGTTATTGGCAGAAAGATCGGATCTTCGACCTCAAGCAAAGATGCTTGTCGGCCTGATTGATAACGAAGTAGAAAGGGCTAACTTATTGGCAAAAGAGAAAGGATTGGCCGTGGTTAGAGCAGATCTTGAAGATATCGCCCCGGAGGCTTTGGAGAGAGAGAAGCACAAGAAAAGGGAAGGTTTGCGTGATTTGCCGGGCGATACATCAAACGTAGTACTTAGATTTGCACCCAATCCAAATGGCCCCTTATCAATCGGTCATTCTAGAGGGGTAGTGATTAATTCCGGTTATGCGGAAAAATACGATGGGAAAATAGTACTCAGATTCGATGACACGGATACCAGGGTGAAGCCTCCTTTGCTGGAAGCTTACAGTTGGATTGAAGAAGACTTCGAGTGGTTATCGGGAAGGGGTGCTGATGTTATCATTAGAGCCAGTGAAAGAATGCCAATTTATCTCAAACAAGCGAAGAAGATGATTGCAGAGGGATATGGATATGTATGTCGGTGTGAGGCTGAAGAGTTTCGGAAGTTTCGCGAAGGGAAGTTGGACTGTCCATGCAGAGAAAAGAAGATTTCGAAGAACTTAGAAGAATGGGCGGAGATGGAATCTGGCGATTTAGTGGAAGGGACTGCCGTAGTACGTGTAAAGACAAGTATGAGTCTGCCAAATCCTGCCCTCAGAGACTGGCCGGCACTCAGGATTCAACACTCCCCACACCCAGTAGTTGGAGAGAAATACAAGGTTTGGCCGCTGTTGGATTTCCAAAGTGCGGTGGAAGATCACATGCAGGGAGTTACACACATAATCAGAGGTAAGGACCTAATGGACAGTACTAGGAAACAGACTCTTCTGTACGAGCACTTCGGTTGGTCATATCCGGAGACCCTTTACTGGGGGAGGGTAAAAGTTCACGAGTTTGGTGGATTCTCGACATCGGGAATGTCATCTTCAATCTCAAAGGGAGAATATGATGGGTGGGATGATCCTCGTCTACCTACTCTAAGAGCTCTGCGAAGGAGGGGTTTTGAGCCTCAATCTCTAATTTCTCTTTGGAGTGAAATTGGTCTAACTCAGAAGGATATTTCAATTTCAATGCAAACCTTAGAGGCTTTCAATTCAAAGAATATTGATGGCATTTGTGAAAGAAGATTTTTTGTTTCCGAGCCAGTAAGGATTCAAATTCATGGTGAAAACATCCCCTCTGAAGCAAAGATTGCTAGACATCCGGACGGATTAATTCTGGGGATGAGGGAATGGGGGGTGAAAAATTCTATTTTCATTCAAAATGAAGATTTAATACAGGCAAAATTGCGTTTGAAGGATTTCGCCGATATTGAAATTAATGGTTCTAATGCACAGATTGAAGGCGAAGAAAGAAGCGATAATCGACCAATCATACATTGGCTTCCTGAAGAAATATCCAGAGAAGCAAAGATGTTCGTTCCAGAAGGAGAGGGAATTAGGGAATTGGCGGGTATGATTGAAGATTTTGAATTGACTATTGGGGAAGTCTACCAGTTTGAGAGGGTCGGTTTCGCTAGGCTTGTGAAGATTAACAACGGAGTTGCAGAATTGGTCTGGCTTCACAACTAGTCGTGGTGTGAACTATTGCGGGGAAGAGCCAATTTTCCCGTATTAATTGCGTCGCATTGAAGGGTACGATATGAATCAGAGTAGCGTGGACCGGTCCCGAGCAAGGCAAGTGACCATATTTTCACTGATGCTGGTAGTAGTAATTTTCTCACCAATAAATGCCCAAGCTGAAGAGAGCGATAATTGCTGTGAATCTCCGGATGAGTTCAATCTGTTCCTTATTGGGGATCCGGACAGCGGACAACTGACTCCATTCGAATCGGACTTAGAGGAGAAGAAGTCCGTAGAGGTGACATCATCCGTTCTTGGAGAAGTAGAAATTGGTTCATGGATGATTGAGTGGGGAGAGGCGGGGAGTTACTCTTCTGGAACCTGGACCTTCTCGATACCATACGAGGTATCAGACTCTGCTGGAGTATCGGCCAATGCGACAGTAGTTGTAAAAGTCGGTGGAAACACATACGAAAGTTCCTCGCAATTACCGGCAGTCTATCTTTCTGAAACTGGAGAGGTTCAAGTGGATGTAGAAGTACAAGATGGGCAAGTATCGAAAAACGAGAAGATAGAGGTCATCTTTTCTGTTAGGAGTCTGATTTTCTCCAATCCGGGGAGCGAGTCAGGAATAGTTTTCTATTGGGGTTCTGAAGAGGTTGATGCTGCAATATCAATCTCATTTCCACTGGTTAACGTGGTGATTAGGGAAGCCAGCGTAAAGGGAAACCTGGTTTTCTTTCCAGTGAGGTTGACTTCTGGATTTGGTGACAAGATTTGGACTGGATCAACGGGTGGCTTGATGGTTCAGAATATCGAGATCTCTGAAAGTCCTATAGTGAACTCCAATGAAGAATGGGTGGATGTGACATTTGTTTGGGAACCAAGCAGCACCAGTGGTGGGACCGTGAGAACCGACTTCCAGATCTCACTACAGGACTCACTTGTTGTCACAGTAGACAAGATCCACGAAATTACACTTGGCCAAGATACCGGGGACAACAGCTGGTATCCCGAGGAGGAGCCCCCTAGAACTGGTGGTTCGAACCTAATGGTCGAAGTAAATTGCAAATACGACGGTAATTCAATAGAAAGAAAGACGACGATTACCCTTGATGGAGCTATGTCGCAGTGGATGAGGTGGGGCCTTGACAATATTGGAAATAAGAGCCTTGGGTCGAATAGTTGGTGGAGAAATCTGAATACATTTTCAGATTCCGTTAGCCAATCAGAGAAGTCAAATGCCAGAGTAGACAATACAGAACTGGCTGCACTGGAGAGTCATCTGAAGGGTTCAAAGTCCGATTTGAAATCTTTTCTCTCCATAGGCCTGATGATCAATTCTGAATCTGTCTTCGGAGTGGATCCTGTTGATTTTGGACCTTTAGTTGTGAGTATAGATCTAGGGCCATCAAGGGCTTTCAACTCAGATGAGATTTCCATATACATCGAGTCGAGTTACAGAGTTGAGAGGGACTCGAGACAGACTCTGATTGAGGATTTCATCAGACCCGGGGGATATGACTTTTGGGAAGAGGTTGATCTTTCATTTGAGATTCGGACAGGGATGCTTTCAGGATTCGATGGGGTTAATCTGGACAATGGAGACGTCGATTATACACATAGAAGATGGATTGTGATGGAAATCCTCACTATGGATCAGGCGGGCATAGACTCTGATACTGATTTTAGACTTGATTTTGAAGCGAAAAATGCCCTCCTATTCAGTCCTCTAATTTCGGCTATGATTTCTGTGTTCGCACTATGCTTGGCCTTAGGGATAGGAATGGCGCTGACGAAAAGGAGAACTAGGGTTCCCAGTATGATCATGATTGGCGTATTGGGGGTTCTTTCTCTCTCGATATATTGGTTTGGTCTACCCATGCCAATTGTCCTTGGAGTAGTCGGGTCAAGCGTGTTACTGGTTTTCCCTGCTGCCATAATTTCACCAGTGATTGAAGATAGCGATAGTCAGAGAAATTCGAAGAAGGGCGGGAGAGTGAAATGCCCGTCTTGCGGGAAAAGGAACCCAGTTGAATCTGATATTAGGCCAATAAGGATTGAATGCTCCAGGTGCAGTAGCATTCTCAGGATCGAATAGTCAAATTTGTCCTGTGGAAACAAGAGAATCTGCAACAATAGAAGCCGACTCGATTGGAGTTAAATTGCTCCAATTGGACTGAGCTATGCTAATTTGAGATGCTAGATCTGATTTCCAACCAGATCCCAGAACACAGTGCCAAAGCAATTCCTCTAACCTTGATGTTGAAGGGAGGCTGGAATTAAGAACTGGTCTAACCAAACTCCCCATGATTCTTTCACGGTTTTGCAAATCAGAATTATTCCATACCCTAATTGCTTCCCCAATATCACTTCGTTCAAGCCATGAAAAATTATTGAAATCGAGATTTTCGACTTCTGTGACTGGGATTATGCGGATTGATCCCTCTGCTGAAAGGTGATCCCTCAGGTAGGAGTAAACTGGATCGTATGTTGTATCCAGTGCTCCATTAATCCAATTCCCAGACAAAATCCATGGCCTCATCCTCCTAAGGCGGAGACTTAGAGGATTCAGTAACATAGCAAGGGCGTGCGCCTGGGCAACTGAGCTGAGAGGGCCCTTTCGGAAGTCGCCTAGCCTCCCCCTCAATCCGTCGACAATGATTGTAGAAAGCGACAGTCCAGAGGGGTCTTTTATTGCCGTATCCGAGTCATCTGAGATTTGGATAAAGGGAGCATAATTAGGCCCAGAATCCGTAAATCTACGCTTGTATGGAATTCCGGCATCTAGCAAAGCGGCTTCGATGGGGGCAATGGAGAGGGCTCCTTCCAAGTTTGGTTTTGAAACTAGTAGAATCGACCTTCTCCCATTGATAGTATCTTTTACGAAAAATTGTATTGAGTCTCGAACTGAATTGAAAATATCGTGCTGGATAAGAGGTTCCACCCTCCTTCGATCGGAGGCGGGTTCAAATCACTACTGATTATTCGACCATTAGTCTGAGTTGGTCTCTCTTGTATGTCCATTCTGAGTCAATCTGGTTATTTTCCCTGTAATACCTCGAAAGTCTCCTAATCTTAGATTCACAAAGTTCCAGTTGCCTCCTGTTGTGGATGTCCTTGGAATTTTGAGTGAGGTGATCGATTAGGCGAAGGGCTCGCCTCATTAGACTCATCAAATCCTCTGGGAGTCCTGAAGACTGGCCTAGTCTACTCAATGTCTGGGATATTCTCTCCCCGGTTACTAACCTAACGTCTGGAACTCCATGTTTGTCCCTAAGTATGGTTCCGATTGAAGCGTTTGTATGGCCTTCATCTGATAACTGAACAATAATCTCCTCTATCTCTTTCTTGTCCGAATTTGACCACTCGGGAGGCGACTGCGAATGGGGCTTGCTGGAGCCGCTAGAACCCTTACCTTTACTGTGCATCCTTGACAAATTCACACCTCTGGCATCCGGGCGACCTGCTCTCCCTCTTTAACCGCTACGCCAGATCAATTGAAATTGAATAATCAGAGACGATGTCTAGATTTAGCCAGTTTGCCGGGACCCAGGGGCCATTCCCACCCAGGGGCAAGTGCTCTAGCAGATCCCATGAGTTCTCCTTCCTGAATCACCAGAATCTCATCTCCAACTAAAATCGAACTATCATAGTGTGCAATCATGCTTGGAAATATGTCTCCAACCCAGTCTGCTCCGGAATGGATTTCTACGATCTTTAGGAGCCTTAGTCCCCTCATGATTTCGAGGCTCGCCTTGGAAAGTAAGAATCTCCCCCTTCGAGGGTCCCATTTTGCCAGTTGCACGTCATCCTTAGTAATTGTAAAGATTGGAGGCCTACCTCTAATTTGACAGTCTTCCAGCCATTCATCCGAACCAAACTGGAATCTAGAAATTGATTTCATCTTCTCCTCTCTAACGCTGAAATCGACCCCTCCGCCGTCATCTTCGGAAAATGAGGAGGAGATCGCTGCTTGTAGCCTTTCCAACGATCCTCCAGAACCAGCACTTGCTCCCATCCTAGTATCGATTACAACCCGGTCGGCGAGAAGTAATTCGATTCCAGAATGATTCACTATTGTGGAGTAACCGACTCTTTCTACAAGTCTACCAATCATGCCCCTAATTGTCGATAGTTCATCTTCGTCCCAGTCTCCAGTTACTGGAATATCATAGTGTGAGGCTGGCCACAAATCTTCCAAATCTCTTGGAACTAGTCCTAAAGGAGCGGTCACCATTACCTCATGGGCTCGTGAATTTCCAATCGCACGTCTGAACCTAGAATGGCTTTGTGAGAGTCGGTATGGCTTCTTTGCCGAGCAAGGGAGTAAAACAAGAACGTCACGTTGTCTTGAAGGTGGATCATAATACTCAGAAATGGCTTCTCTCCAATTCCTTATTGTTACATCGTTCCTACTCTCGAATGAGTGGCAAAGGAGTTTTGTCCCAGATTCCACAGAACTGCTGGATAACCCTATTTTCTTTGAAAACTCAAATGAGAGTTGATCGTGCCTCCTCAAATGTTCTACAGAACGGGGGCTAGAGGTACTCTGTCTCTCGGCCAAATCCCTGAGTAAACCATCTCTAATTGCCGATCTAGTGGCTGAAATTGCTCGAATCCACATCTCCTTTTGTGATTCCATTGATGAGTCCTCTTTTGTTGAGTGTTCAGGCATCCTAGGGCCGGTTTCAGTGAGGAGTACACCCAAGGAAGATGCTTGTCTTGAACGAGCCATGTCGAAAATGTCTACTCCCATCCAAGAGAGCAACGCACAATTATCCGGGCCTCCAATCCCCGGTGTCCAAATCAGCGAAGAAGGGAAGGTTGTCCTGATAGTCAATAGGGCCCGTTCTAACAAACCTGGGCTGCTGGACAATTGAGGAGAGTCGGTCAGTACAATTAATGACGGTTGCAACCCAGTAGTTAGAAGAGACTGATCGTGATGCAATGAGTTCCATGTTACCGGTACTAGCTCGATTCCAGATCCAAATTCGCCTGAATCTGAATCTACTAAACTCGGTGGAAGAACCAAGCCCTGGGAAGCTTTCCAAGTATCCAGAGAATCGAATGGAAAACATAGTTTGGCACGGGTTTTTACCTTCATTGATGAAGGAATATTGGAATTATCCATAGAAGAGTAAAACGGTGCGACTGAAATGGGAAAATCCGGATCGTCTTCTCCAATAATTAATCCGGGGGCAAATGAAGCGGGGTCGTTCCTGTCTCCAAGGGAAAATAGTCTGGAGAACCTATCTCTCGATATCACGCTCCTACCTATTGGCCGCTCATCCATTGGCTGCCCATGGAAGCATTTCGCTTGAAGGATTCTAAGACCTAGTTGCCCTCCCGAGCTTGATGCATGGGGCCAGAGTCGTAATTTCTACGTTAATTGTTTCCTTAATTTTCAGCTTTTCTTGTACAGGGGAAACCCAGCAAAACTCGATTTTGGAAGAGTTAGGTGATGCTCCAAGCAAATTGTGGGATTCTAATGAAATAGGCGAACAATGGCAGATTATCTCACCAAATAATTCAACGACCTTGGGGTCTTTCTCATCGAATGACTCTGTAGATGTTTTTGCCTTGGAAATTTCTTCAACGAATTGGACGATGGTTGGATTTTGGGTCTCAGATAACGAGACAGTTAGAATTAGCATACAGAGACTGAATCAAAGCACTTGGACGATAGTGGAATTTGCCGATGGTGATCAGGGCGAATTGGGTCTTGATCCCGGAATGCATGCAATCAGACTAGAGAGGAATGGTGACTTCGAGGGAGACATTGCATATCGATTCACTCTGGAAAATAGGGGTTCTTTCGTGGACGAAGGGGAATTTGTCAATTTGGCATGGATGTTTACGCCTTTCTACCTAGTCGCAGGGCTATTCCTAATATTCCCGCTAATAATTGTACTATGGTGGAATAGGGGTAATCTATTGTATTCAAAGAGAGAAGGGGAATTAGCGAAAAATGAGAAGCATGTCTTGGATGCTCTTAGAAATAGATTCTCAATCAAAGACCTGTCAAAGGGTCGAGAAGAGGTGTCTGCGGCACTTTCAATTCTAGGTAAAGGATCCTGGAATTCTATTTCTGAGGAGCTCGGGGCACCCGAGATAAGGCATTTTACTGAAAATATCGATATATGCGTCTGGAGATTTGTCGATTCCAGTAATTCACTTCTAGTTGGTGTCAGGACTGAGGCAATTGGATGGAAAATGGCTGCTATCAGAATTTTCTCACCACTCGGTGAAGTTGCTGCGATCCAGCGAGTAGTCCCAGAAATGATTTTTCAGGATGATGAGGTTTTTTTGGGAGATCTAGAGGGGGGTTCGACAACATTAGTACAAATTGAAACTCAAGGAAGTCCACTAGCGTTCAACATTCAAGTTTCAGGATTGGTGGGCGGGAAACCGATAGCAGCGGTTCCAGTAAATTCGATAGAAATGGGAGAGGAATGAGTACTCAGAGTCCACGTCTTGATCTTGCTTCGTCCCTTATCCTCTCCTCAACGGGTGGGATGAAACTCTCCAGTTCAACTCTAATTTCTTCGATTTTCTTCTTCAACTTGCGGGATGGCTTGTTAGGTGATTGGAGCCTTAGTACGACGGTGACGGATCCCCTTCTAGATCTAGGATGATTGTAAGGCAGTCCCCTACCGGGAATCGAAATTGTTTCTCCTGGATTAGAGCCGGGAGGCACTATAATCCTAAGAACATCAGAATCAATATGTGGAATCTCTATGGTGGACCCAAGAGTCAAGTCAGCGAAGTTTAGAGGAAGTGCCATGAGAAGGTCTGATCCATCTCTTTCGAACCATGGGTGTGGCTCGACATCAATTTCTATGTACAAATCTCCGGGACTTCCATTGAGTGATGTTGAAGCCTCTCCTTGTCCACGCATCCTAAGTCGGTTTCCAGATGTTATTCCAGGCATAATCGAGAACTTGACACGATTTGTTTGCAGGGCCCTTCCATCGCCTCCGCAATCAGGGCAGGGTTCGGAAATCAATCTTCCAGACCCCCTACATGGGGCACAGTCCTTTCGGACTCTTTGTCGGAATGGCCCTATCATGGAAATCTCTTCTATCCTTCCCCTTCCATCGCATGAAGGACATTGCCGTGAGCCCCCATCCTTAGCGGAGCCAGAGCCATTGCAACTATCGCATCCCTTCAAGGCCTCAATCTCTATTTCATCTTCCAAGCCATCCATCGAAGCTTGAAAGGGTACTGAGTGCCTTACCAGTAAATCAGAACCACGTGTTCTATCTTCCTGTTGACCGCCGAAGAATTGGCTAAAAATTGATTCAAAGCCCCCGCCGAAAAGATCATCGAAACTAATATCCACTCCCTGGAATCCTCGTGATCCAAATGGGGAACCGCCAGGTCTTTCATGACCAAAGCGATCGTAATTTCGTCTTTCTTCGGGGTTAGAGAGGATTGCATAGGCCTCTTGGATTTCCTTAAATTTAGCCTCTGCTTCTGGGTTATTTGGATTCTTATCAGGGTGATACTTTCTTGCAAGGGAACGGAAAGACTGCTTTATTTGGTCCTCTGAAGCCTCTTTGTCGACTCCAAGAATAACGTAATAGTCTCTCTTGCTGGCCATTACGTTCCCGACCTAGGCTCCTGAAGGAGTCATATCAACCGTTCCCCAATCAAGCGATTAACGATCCGCAGGCTGAGCAATAGTTTGACTCTGCGTCATTGTACGTAGAACAACTATCGCACAATATGGTTTTCATCTGCGTCCCTTGTGGGATTGCCCATCTAGAGTTTTCATCGTCCACTAAAGGGTAGGAAGACTCGCTTTTCTTGAGTAATGCTTTCTTCCTTCTTTCTTCTCTCCTGGATGCGGTTTTTTCTACTGAAGAAGAAATTAATTTTGAAACTCGTGAGATTAGATTTGGTTTGTCTTCTGGGAGTTCTTCGATAGTTTCCTTTTTCTGATCGATTCCATCGACTGAAACCGTGAATTCTGAATTATCCCCAATCTTTTGTTCAGGTTCTAGGGGTTCCCGATTTATCTCACCAATCTTGCCATGCATTCTCCTTCTGGAGGTGATGGCCTTTCTACCTTTGAAATCAGAATGCGCTCTTGCTTCCAACTTCTGAATTGCTACTTCTCCCTTATCCCAGAGTCCTCTATCCTCCAATTTGTAAGTTTTTGATAAGGCACTTATAGCCTTAGTTCGGCGGAATTCGTGATCATGGACAACTGAATATCGATAAGCGATAATTACTCCGATTATTAGTGCGATTAAGTGGGCTAATATTTGCGCAGAATCATCGTTTGATAGGGCCTCGCCGAGATCGGGGGAGAGGTTTCTAAAAGAAAAAAGTATGATATTAGGAATTAAAAGAAGGGCAAGTGAAATCAGCCCAGAACGTTGTGCCACAATTATTCGTCGATTGTTATGGGTTTGAATTTTCGTGCAAATCGATTCTGACCGGTTAGCACTATTAGTTCCCATTTGTTGGATATCATGTGGAGCCTGTGATCATAGTATCTTCAATTGTCAGAAGCCATGATGATCCAATCAAGGTTGTCGAGTCAGTCCGTTCAATTTTTCCAGAATGGGATCCCGATAATGTACTAGAAAATTCTGATTTCCCAATAAGAAGGGGTTCTGAGGAAATAAGTGGAAGCGTAGATTCACTTGATAATCTTCTATCAATATTGAGGGAAAATCGGGTGCTAGATACGGCGCTCGATGCAATGGCAATGCGAGCTGATGAAGAAGGAGCTGTTTTCAGCCTCTCTAGGCAGTCAGCATCCATAGGGAAGGTCTCATTTGATTTGGGAGAGAATCCACTTGGAGGTACAATGGAAGTTTCTTTGTCCGGTCGAGACATTGTCCTCTGGCTAGAGCAGGCTACATGGCACAAGGGGAGGGATGATGTGCCACGAGAAGTCGGTGACGAGTTAGCGATGAGTGAAACCGGAGAGGCTGCGGAGTGGTTCGGATCTAGAAGTAGTTAGCGAGAATTTAGTCAGTATAATGTATCTGATTGAGGGATTTACAGACCGAAGTAATGATGCCATATTGTTCTTTCAACGGCAATATTTTCTCACTTGGAAGGTGAATGAATAGTACAACCGGTTGATGAATTTCTGATGAAGCCAGTAGTGAGCGATAGTATGTCTCATTGCAAACAAAACCGCCAGCGTCTTCGTTCCATCTGATTTTTGAATAATCAGCAAGATAGTTGTCAATGAAACTTCGGGGAACTTTTGTTTCAAGTATTGCATTTCCTTGAGATATGTTTCCTGAAGTCAGTAATCTACCGGAATTATCTGCAATTTTCATGTGAAAATTATTCCTAGCGTATCTCTCAAGGAGTATTTCATTGGCATTTTCCGAGAATCCTAGATGCAGTACTACACCGATTTTTTCCCCACTTTCTATCCTGTCGGATACCTCTCTTGAGCCATTTTCGTCCACTGCAAGTATAGAGGTGCTTATTTTGAAATCAAATACTCCTTCTGCAGAGATTAAATCTACAACCTGTTGAGATATATTTCTCTTGAAATTTGAAAATGGCTCAAATCCAGTTAACAGTAACCCCTCGTGCATGGTTTTCGCACTCACTATACGTTGTTGTCGTTTTCTATGATAATATGGTCGGCAAATTCATCCGCTTACAATTATCGCAAACAATGTGGAAGGGGAGTTCGTAGTCAAAGTGGAGGCGGTCGAGGACGATGGTTTCAGGCCTCTAGGCGTTGTTTCTGCTATTTGGAGCGAACTTAGCGGTGGCGTTGGCCCATGGGGTGCGATCCGTCCACTTTTTGCAGTGGTACTTTCGCTTGTCCCGTTCCTATTCTTAGGGCAGCATTTCAATCGTCAACACAGGAAGGGGATGGAGTGGTTTCTAATTCAGTTTCCGCTAATTGCGGCATTTCTGTGGCCCTTTCTTTTCGTGTGGTCGATAGCCGATGCTTGGTGGGTTTCCAGTGGCATAGTAGCATCTTCAGAGTCGATGAATAACTAGAAGTCGTCATCTAGTGAGAGTGGGCTAAAGAGACCCCCTGGAGTTGATACTTCGGAAAGTTGTTTGCGAATTTCGAATTCCCAGTTGCGAAATTCTTGAAGTGCAGAGACAAATTCCAGTTGACTCTCATTGAGTATTGTTCTGATCAGAGTATCCAAAATATCCATCCTATCCTGATCGACTCTTTCAATTAGCTTCTCGAGTGGGAATGAATCGATACCGGATATGGTTTCTGACTGTGGAGAGTCACTGGGAAGTGGATTTAGAAGGATTTTTGGCAATTCTTCCCCCTCTTCGGTGGCAGCTTTCTGTAGAGAATCCAGTACCACTCGAATGTACTTTGATACGACAAGTGCTACTTCTATTATTGGCATACTGAGTTGATTTGTCAAATGGACCATATTCTCCCTGAGAAATAGGAGTTTATCGTTCGAAGAGGCTTCGGTGCCGGGAACGTTTCTCTCCCCCTCGCTCATGATTGCCTGAGGGGAGGGGGGCAAATGAATTGTTGAGTTCATGAAGTTCTGTCGTCGTAGCGAATCGGCGAACCGCTATTACCCCTAATTCCATCTAGTAGATCGTCATCTATCTCAAAGAAGTCATTCAACCAGTCTCCGTCGGTATCCCAATTTGTTGGATCCGTCCCATCAGCAACCAAGTCTCCGTCGATATCTAGAATCCACCAGCCATATGCATACTCCCCTAGTCCTGGATTTGGCAAGTGATTCCTATCTCCTGCTAGCCTATTGAATTCATCAGTCCATTCGCCATTGACATGAACTATGTCGTTACTGGAGTTTACATCTAAGTAGGTCAAGTCATTATCTTGAACTATCAAGGCATAGAGTTGGTCGCCGTCATTGATTTTGTTGATTCGTAAATAGTTGGAAGAGAGTGAGTTCGAACCGGAACATGTCCCAAGCAGGGTCTCACGAAGTTGCCACCATTCTTCCACCTCTTCGCCGGAACAATCGAACAATGTTGAAGCCCTAACAATCGAAGGTGAGGACAGGGTCGCATTGACAACTGCGTAATACTCTTGGAAATTATTGTATGGCACATACTCGCAACTACTGCCCGTGCAGTCCCACTCTCCATCATTGTCTGCGTCCTGAGTAGCATCGGATGGATCTGTGGGGTCATGAGTAAACCAATTCCAGTCCAAATCTGGTCTTGTAATCACCCCATCTGAGAACTTAATCGGCTTCCAGTTCTGAGGCGTAACCTCAGTCCACTGCACTTTTATCTTCATGAAGGATGACCAGTTATCGTTAGTCTCATTCCAACCCCTATAATACTCATAGAAGTCGGGCATCATGTCTCCATCGGTGTCATTATCGAGTGGGTTTGTCCCATACTTGAACATCTCTCTTCCGTCGGATAGACTCATGTCTTGCCTATAGTCAACCACCACTCCATCCACAAAAACTGGAGTCATCAGAATGGAGTCGGAGTCTGAATCCGGATCTAGGGGCCCGGTTCCATTGTCATATTCCATTATATTTGTGAAATAAAGTGAGCTAGCACCATTTCCGAATTGCTTATCCTCTGGAAGAGGGGTGAATACCCGGGAATCCCAGTTCCCTTGGATTGCGGGAGTGTCTAATATCTCCCTGTCCAGCCAACCGTCTGCATCTGGGTCATAATCGGCATCTAGGGGGTTTAGGGGGTTTAATGACCAACGGTATGAGTTGACTGGTAATATCTCTGCATAAATTGAGTAACAGTATTCCCAGCCATCTGGCATTCCGTCCCCATCCGAGTCATCGTGAGTAGGGTCACTGATTCCGATTAGAGATTTGTTGAAGTTATCTGGGTCTACCTGATTAATTAGACCTACCTTTTCAGAAGAATACAGACTTTTAGAAGAGAACAACGAGTATAGTCGGCCCCATGCAGAGTCATTTGAGAGGCCTTCCTCTTCGACGAAGGCATTGGCTGCATCGGCACCATAGGAGACTGCTGAAGTCCCATTTGGGACATTTCCTATCTCCAATCTCTTACCATACCATCTAGAGTCGTACTCTGCCAGATTATCGAAAGATTCGGAGTCGGAAATCTCCCCATCCCCATTACAATCGAATGAGTCATCGTCAGAATCAAAATCTACATCTGAGTCGGTTAGTGGATTCATTGTCCACTGATTTTCCTCTAGATCCCATTCCGAGAACCAGTACTCGTATCCATCGCTCATGCCATCTCTATCAGTATCCTGATCCTTTGGATCCGTGATTCCAAAGATTGCCTGAAGCATAGGCTTTGCAGGCAAACCAGATTTCCACTCCAAGTATTGCTCCATCCCTAGTTCTGCTCTACCCTCCTTGCTGAAGAGTATCCTAAACACCCTGTTTTCAAAGGCAGTCTCATCTATTTCTCGCGATTCAACGCCAAATGTTGGTGCTCCCATAGGGTAAGATTCTCCATTAATCGGGAGATTTGCTGTAAGATTTAGTTCGACCAAGTCACCGATCCCATCCCCATCCGAGTCGAACCCCCCTTGGTTGGGGATTAGTGGATTTAGTGTCCATACGCCTGCACTTGAATTCCAAGTAGTGAAAATTACCTCTATTCCATCAAGCAAACCATCTCCATCAGTATCTGGGTTATTTGGATCGGCAGAAGTTCCTGTCAAATTGGATTGATCTTCAGTCAAGAAATGGCCAAACGAAAGAGCTGATTCGGCCCCAATCCATGGAGTCTCGAGGAGAGCCCCGGCTGCATCGGTCAAGTAAAACTGTGGTGATGAAATGGTTGGATCTGATTCGCTAATTCCGCTATCGATTGAATTGTATTCTTCCCAATTTGACATCCCGTCCAGGTCTGGATCTCCGAGACCATCCCCTCCATTGACTGGATTGAGTGTCCAATCACTGTCGAAAAGACTCCACCTTGCATGGAAGACCTCCCATCCATCGGGCATTCCATCGTTATCGGAATCTGAATTCAATGGGTCCGATGAACCGATATCGTCGTTTGGAAGCCCTGACCACAGTGATAGGTAGTATTCACCGGTTCTTTCTCCGAATGATTTGTCTGCTAGACCCTGCCATGAATGATGCGGCAGAGATGATGTATGGTTATCTGGATACACTGTTCCTGAGGATAATGAGTCTGATATCAGAATGTCAGATTTGATGTGATATTCCATCCAATTAACAAATGCTTCTTCTAATTCTATGATCCCATTCTTGTTGACATCGAATCCATCTCCATCGGGATTTTCCAATGCATCAGAGCCGTTCATTGGGTTGATTCCTGAATTTGAAGCTGGCCAGTTACATGAATATCGGGCTTCCCAACCATCAGGAAGTGAATCCGAGTCTGAATCTACAGAATTTGGGTCGGTCGGTACCCAATTCTGTACTGAGTCAGAACTTTCGCCATGTGATATTATCCCAGAAGAAATTGACCTATCGAGCAGTCTTTCCCACTCATACTCGCATAGATTGGATAACCCGTCCCCATCAGCATCGCCAGAAGCATCGTCTGGGTTATTGGGGTCCAATGTCCATTCATTCCCCCCTGTGTAGATATCGCCAATCCAACGACGATGTTTGATTTCCCATCCATCGGGCATACCATCCCCATCTGAATCTGGGTTAGTCGGATCGGTAGGTAGATCGCTGCCGCCACTAGAGCCTGTTCCAGTCCACCCGCCAAGATGCACTTCTTCTGCAGATATTCCTACGTCTGGTTCGCACAGGTACTGCTGATTAAGATAGTAGCAATCGAATGATGTTTGGTCGATGAACCACCCCCAATACTCCTCTCCATCAGTTAGTCCGTCCCCATCCGAGTCTGCCACCCTAGGGTCAGTTCCGTTTTGACCAAAATCTGAGGGAGTGACGAACCTATACTCTTCCAAATTAGTCCACAATCTATCAAAACCATGGCCACTTCCTCCACCTATTGACACGCCATCAGCATCATTATCCCTAGATGCATCGAATGGATCAGTAGGATCTAGTCCGTATGCAAACTCCCAGCCATCAGGAATACCATCAAGATCAGAATCATGCGAATGCGGATTCATTGGGGCTATGTTCATGAATCTACCTGGCGATACGCCAGCGAAAACCCAGGTTTGCCCTTCTCTATCCAGACTAGTAAGTGAGGTAACCAGGCCAGGTATATCTGTCTGATTCTGGCGGATATCAAGAACCCCATCGGAGCCCCCTTCTAGGCACCATGTTCCATCTGAGGAGCCTAGAACTATCATCCCCTCAAGTGGGAGGATGGAATGTACATCATTAGCCCCGGTTAAGAGGCCATCTAGATTGAGCATCCTCTCATTGTCTATGGACTCCTTAGGTTGCGAAATAAATAGGTCCATTGTGATTAGGTGCAGACCCCCTCCCATCCCTAGCCATACGTCGTCGGAGCCTTGTTCAGAAGTTTCTACGATTATGGAGTTGACAGTCGCGGTCTTAGTCGTATCCAGAATATCTGGGCTAACGAATTCGTCAGCGTTATTTCTTGTGAAGACCCACCATGGCATCCCATTGTTGTCTGAGCCATCGGAAGAATTCCAGGCGATTAGTCCGAAATCGGACCCAATTAGTAAAATTGGGGTTCTTCCGAAGATCTTGGCATGTCCTGCGGAAGTTGCTGTTGCGTTAGAATTCATCAGCAATGATGAGAGAGACTCTACGAAAATAATCTCGGAGACGGATAGAGATTGTTCAGAGACGGAGAATGTTGTCCTCCAGGCGCCATCCTTTCCCATTATCAGTATCCCAGGATCAAATGAATCGGAGACAAATGGGAATATAACGGCGGCTTCTCCTAGTTCGTGAGTAGTTAGGGTATCCATTACCGGTAGCCCATTTTCAAGAATTAAAGTGTGAAGGCCTATGTTTGAACCCAACATTAGGAAATCTATGTTCCCTACAGAATTTCTCTCCATTGTGTACAATTCTATCCCTGGGGGAAATTCAAATGAAGAAGAAATTCCCCTGAATGGATCTAGTGCCGTAATCGCATATTTACTTCCTACCAACAACCTCTCTCTTGGTTGATCGGGAATTATGCTGTGTACGGCAGAATCCACTAGCCTTATCGCTGTTGAATGGTCAAAATTGATGATTGTGTCGGAGTCGGGAGAGATCTCGATTCCTCTAACTCCCGGTATTACTCCCGAGTTTTCATCGAAGTCCACCGAGTACTCTTCGAAGTTACTGAATGACTCGCCCCACTGAGATGTCCCAATTGTAACATCCTCGGTGATAAATCCATCCTCGTCTTTGTCCCACCCATCCGAATCACTGTCAATTATGGCATCGCTAGAATTCAGAGGATCAAGTCCATATTGGGCCTCCCACCCATCTGGAATTCCATCTCCCAAAACATCTAGTGTGGCAGGGGCTATTTCATCCCAGAAGAAGTAGTCCGAGTCAGAGAATCTAGGATCAGTCCCCATCCAACCAGATTCGCCTGTTGGCCTCTCAAACTGTGTCTGGCATGAGTCTTCAGTGAGCCCCTGTATCGAGCCCCAACACCAGAGACCGTCCCTCTCAGTAATCCAGTCGTCGGGAGAGCCCAGCCAGTATTCCTCTGCGTTGGTGAATCTTTCTCCAATGTCAATCTCTCCATCACTATTGAAGTCAAATCCATCCCCGCAACCCCAACTGAAGTCTGCTTCACACCTATCAAAATCGATATTAATATCACTGGGGTCTAGAGGATCAAAGTATCGGCATTCCCAGAAGTTGTTTGGATTCAAAGGGTCGTTTGGGTCTTTCTTGTACAGCCCTCCCAAAGTGCACATGTGTACTTCATATCCATCAGGCAAACCATCACCATCAGTATCCGAAGATCTTGGGTCCAGATACTCTCGCAATCCAGATTCGCTTTCCTCTGGTGATTTTCCTGTTAGAGTATTGCGTTCTTCAAAGCAATTATCCAAGGTATAGGGCCAGCAATATTCTTGCAAGGCAGTTAACCCGTCTCTGTCGTGATCAGTCGAATTATCTGTAGAATCTGATGGATCGAGGCCAGATATGGTGCCCTGGAAAGATGCAGTCTCAATATCTACAGATTCTCCGAAAATCACCTCAAATAGATCGGGCATTAAGTCCCCATCTTGGTCGGTAACAGGAGATTCTGTCCCTTCTGCCAAATTAGGGTCAGTGGAAGAAACTGGTGATTGCGGGCGAGTCTGAGAGACGAATGCTAGGCTGGAAAAAATCAACAATGTTACTAGCAAAGCTGTTTGCTTCCTACGCATCTGCCCACCTCTATGCAAAATGCCGGGTTCAGAGATTTATCATGGTGATGGAGCGTCGTTCGGACATATGCTGATACTAAGGCCTGGGATGAGTTTGATGTTTCAAAATAGTAATTATTGACTATTTTCCATGGATTTGTTGAAAGGGCGTCTGGAACCGCGTGTTACTTGATGGCAATTGGGATTACGCATTTGGGTTCTGGCAGTCGTGGAAATGCCACCGTTGTCAGTTCCGGTGACTGCAATGTTCTAGTCGACTGTGGTTTCAGCCTCAAACAAACTGAGAAGAGGCTTGGAATAGCCGGAATTAACCCCAGTAGTATTGATTCTATTGTGGTTACTCACCATCACAAGGATCACTCTGGATCGGCGCTTAGAGCATCAAAGAAGTGGGGCTCGGAACTACACTGCAATCTAGGAACTGCATCGAAGATGGAGTGGGATTTAATGGAAGAATGCGTTACATTTGGCAATCTAGAGAGAGTTGAGTTCTCGTCAGACCTTAGCATGTTGGCAATTCCCGTCCCTCATGATGATGCGGATAATGTGGCACTAATTGCGAGTGATGGCAATGGGGATCGTGCTGCAATTGTTACAGATTTGGGAGAAGCCCCTCAAGATCTAATCAAGCATTTAACTGGTTGTAACCACATTTCAATTGAGGCAAACTATGACCACCATAGGTTAGTTAGTGGACCTTATCCCGAATCTCTGAAGAGGAGGATATCGGGCAGAGGGGGTCACCTTTCCAATAGACAAGCCGGAGATATACTGCTGGAAGTTATGCACGATGATTTGGAGAGTATTGTCCTTTGTCACCTTTCAGAGAGAAATAACGCACCTCATTTGGCTGAGAGCGAAGTCCTAATGGCGATTGGAGATGAGTTTACAGGAAATATCTCCATTTCTAGGCAACTTGGACCAGAATTTAGTTTTTTGACGGGGCAGTCTAATCCGAATAGTATTGTGGCAGTGTGACTATCTACCCATTACTGCTCTGTGAACTGAATTCTGAACTTCTTTCATCCTTCCTACAGCCCCAAGGTCTCTGAACAGGGAAAGCGACCTCTGCAGATAATCCATCCTCTGGGAGCGATCAGACTCAACTTCACCTAGTCTTGCTAGTAATTCTCCTTGCAGCATACGGAAGTCGTTTGATTCTGCGACTGCTAAACCATTGAGATAATGCTCTGCAGCCTCCTCTCTACGACCTGCATCGATTAGGACCTGTCCGAGCAGCATCTCTACCTCCACAGTACTTTGGGGGTCGTTTTGATCGGAGAGAGTCTCGAGTGCTCCCGAGTAGTGGAATAGTGCAAGTTCGTTATCTGATATCTTTGCATAGTACCTCCCTAGGACGGCTCGTGATCGGGCATGGAGGAAATCTTGATTGGAATCTCTAGTATCCTCATAGGCAAAAATGGCGTGCTCCCTTGCCCTGTCCAACTCCCCCATTTCTATGAAGGCCGACGCTAGTCTAATTCTGGCTTCATTCAAAACAGGGTCTTTCTCCTTCTCCAGGAGTTCCTCGACATTCCCATACACCTCTAGTGCTCTACGGGAATCTCTCCTTCGACGGAATATATGCCCCATGTTGTTGTAGCTTCTTGCTGCTCCGACAGCGTCCCTGATGCCAATCTGGATCTCCAGTGCCTTCCTGTGAAGTTCGAGTGCATCGTCCATTGCCCCCCTCTTTACTGCTATATCTGCCCTAGCAGATAGAAGACGCGCGAGCTCGTGACTAGGGGCGCCCCCTCCAATATGTTTTGAAGCGGCATCGTATTCTTCTTCGGCCTGATCCCACCTCCCCTGGATAGTCAGAATGTCACCCTTTAGTTCCCTAATTAGGCCTCTACTTTTAGAGTCAAAATCACTGCTTTCGAGAGAGTTTAGGATTGATAGTAATTCTGTGTGACCAGTGCTAACCAAGCCATGTCCCTCTGAAATTAAGACCTCGGCGATACCATCTTCGTCACCTGTATGGCTAAGGTGATAGATGAATTCAATTCGATCTGTAGCATCGTCCTTCTTCTCCCTATACCAATTGACAGCGGCCAAATGGAGGGAGTTCCTCATCTCCTCGTCCATCGATCTTAACAAGAATTCACGAACTAAGTCGTGGACATCAAAGTTATCAGCATCGGATTGGCGAGCCAGTCCCTTCTCGACTAAGTCGTCTAGCAGGTCTACGCTACCCTCTACTTGATGGATAGCTTGCACTGGGATGGGTTCACGGAATACTGCAATGGCCCCCAATAGGCGTTTCTCTGGACCTGAGAGTCGGCTAAATATCTCCTTTTCAACAAATGCCTCTAGTGTGGCATGGAATGTCTCGGCAACGTTCCCCCTGTTAATCAACTCTAGAATCAGTGGGTGCCCTCGAGATAGTGAATAAATGTGAGTAAACTGATCTGAGTCCATTTTTGGCATTGCCGTCAGGATCTGTCTACTAGAGTCAGCATCCAAACCCTGAAGTGGCATTACCAGGGTAACGATATTGCCCGACTGGTCAGATTCTGGGACTACCATCCTGAATGATCGGGAGAACATCACCAGGCCAACTTCCTTCAGAGTATTAATACTCAATGTGAGTTCTCTAAGAATTGAGTAAAGTGTTTCATCGCCGACCTTGTGCAAATCGTCTATTACAATCAGAGATGGCGCCTCAGACAAACCAGTAGCGATCAGGTTTACGGCCATTTTTGTTTGTGGTACAGGAGATGAGGCAAGATAGTCAGAAAGATCGTTATTTCCCACTGCGGAGAGCCATTCTGCGCACGCCTCTAGGAATGCTCGAGAACCTTCCCAATCCTGACATCGATGATAGAGAAGATTCCTCCGATGAGTGAATCTATCGAGGATTTTGGTGGAAAGGGAGGTCTTTCCGATTCCAGCTATCCCCGGGACGAGGATAGAAGCTGACTTGGCTTCCAGTAGATTTGCCATCACATCTAGTTCCTTTTCACGACCGTAGAATCTTCTAGTTCGGGGGAGGTCGTTTAGGTACGATACTAACTGCTTCTCAATGTGTTTCGAAAGATCTCTTTCTACCAAATCTGGAGTCAGTCCCGATAGATCGATAGTTCCTGAATCATCCATATATCGCAACATGTCGACATGCCTTAGAGGTAAATCCGTGGTCTCGATTGCTTCTGCCAGAGATGTGTTTTCAGAGCGACCATCGGAGAAAACTACCCTTACCTTTGTCTCTGAAACCCTTGCCCAAATCTCGTCTGCAACCTTGGCCCCCTCATCAGTCAGAAAATAGGCCTTCCTTTTCCTAGATACTCCGGTTACGTGTGCCTGTCTCTCGATAAGATGCCCGGACTCCTTCATTCCGGAAATTGCTCGGGGAACATTGGAGCGAGCGATTGACACGGCATTGGCGATTCCCATTTGAGATAACGCAAATGGGACCTCGACCTTTTCACTGTGGTCTAAGTAATCACTAAGATGAAGGAAAATCCTCTCTTGGACTCCAGGTCGTGATGAAGCACTCGATGCCATATACCCAACACTAATCTCACTCAATATACAAATGTTAGTAGAACTTGGAATGTTAATTATCATTGGAAATCGGGATCTGGGACCCATTCCTCAGAAGATGAATCCCATAGCCAACCCGGATGATCATCATACCTCTCTAGTTTGCTCTCACCTTCCCCTTCACCGTAGTCCATGGGAATTTGTGCCGGGGTTTTGTACTCGCCATCTTCTTCATCGATCTCAATTCCTATGAAGCCGGTGAAGTAAGCAAGAGCAACTAGGGCTAGGATAGCGGCAATAGAAGCCCCTACAATCGAAGCCCAATTAGTTGAGGATGGGGTTGGCTCTCCCTTGCTAATTGCCCCTACCTCTGTGGTTTGTCCTGCGTAGGTGAATTCCGGAATCGATGAGTCCCCCTTTATTCTAGAGGCGGGAATTCCCAACTCCCATGAGCCATCTTCAGAGACGATTGTGTTATTGACGGGGTTTCCGCCTATCAAAACGGATACTTGCTTTCCAGGAAGTCCGATACCGGAATATATTGCCATTTGTTCTTCTCCTACCCAAGACTGATCTGGCTCCTGAATCGTGAATTGTAGAGGGACGATTCTGAAGGTGACCGGATCTGAGTTGACTCTTGAGTCCCATGCATCGGTAGCAATGAAAATCACATTGTTCAGAGTCCATGACTCCATGTCATCGTCGAAAAACAACATGTCTGCAGGGTCGTAACGAGCAATTCCGTCTGTTCCGACGCCAACGACAAGAGGGTGTCTGTCGTCTGAGTCGATCGATGTGTCATTGTAAACGGAGATGAATTGAATATCGCTATCTGCGTCTGAGAAATACTCCTTCAGGTCTATCTCTGCTGTGGTGCACTTGTCAACAGAGTTGGATTCTGAGTCACAATAAAGTGTGATTTCACTTTGCCAACCAGATGAGTCGAATTCGGGCTGATTATTACCTGCATTTGGTGGGTTGTCTGCAATGATCGTTACTTCGGACCAGCTACTGTAGTCAATACCGTCATAAGATCGGAATCGTAGAAGATATTCCGCGTCATGACGAAGTTGCGTGGTATCCCAATCCATCTCCCAGATACCATCTTCGGAAAATTCACTGGTACTCGTTTCGAAAACTGAGACGTAGTCATTTGAAACGTCCTTTACTTCCAGGTCTACCCTCGTAACCCCACCGTCAAAGTCCCTAGCCACTCCCGATAGCTTGGTGTCCAAGGATGATGATATCCTTGTTCCTGAAACTGGCTGATTGACACTAATTGTAGGTTGACTATTCCTATTGTCTATTGTGAGTGTTAGTATCACTGGCTGGCACTCGTCCACATCCCCATTGCAGAAGTCTGAATCTGAAGCCCAGATTGTGAACGTGTATGTCGTCAATTCCCTGGGCCTGGTGCTGAAGTCCCATACCCAATCCCAAGTTCCATCTACATTTGTTTCAACGGGACTGGTAACTTGGTAGTTTGGCCCAGAAATCTGCATGTATACCAGGCCTATGTCACTATTGCAATTGTCTGGACAGCCATATGGGTCCTGTGAATAGCCATCGAAAACCACAGATCCCTCATCGTGGGATGAGAATGAGCTCGGAGTAGTTACGAATATGCTAGGGGCTTGAGTATTGAGTTTGATTGATCGCGAAACAACGGGGCTGTAGTCTATACCATCAAATGCCCTGAATTCGAACGTATAATCGCCCTCGCCTGCAAGTCCTGTCATGTCGAAATTGTAGTACCAGGAACTGAAGGGCCTGTTGAATCGTGTGACCTCGCCCTCATCCGCACCGCTTGTATCAATTGCGTATTCGGCATCCTCCCAAGAGCCGGTGAATGGATTTCTAACCTGTATAGCATGAACGTAACCCCCCTGGTCCCATTGGGCTCTTTCATCGGTTAGGTAACTGTTCGCCAACGTACCATCATGAGCGCTTCCAGTGATGTTGACAACTCTTCTGAATGAGTGCCCGTCATTCTCGGTAACTCTCACTGTTGGGGCTTCGTTCTCAAGATGTGCGGTCTCCTCCAGAGAGTTCTCCTCAAGAGTGAATTGACCCGAGTAATATCCATATCCAAATCTGTACGCAGTATATCTGTAAAGTGACATTTCCCGAGTTCCTGCGGAATAATCACAACTGGAATCTGCAGTATCTATGTCGAGATCGCCATCGTTGTCTATGCCGTCCGAACAAGAGTCCTCGTACTCATCATCCGCGAATCCATCTGGATTATCCCCTCCTCCTAGTCCCCTGAAGTCTAGGTGAAAGTTGGATGGTAGGGCTACCCAAGGAGTAAAGCCATCACCACCGGTGTTTACGCGATACAGATCGTTTCCTAGAGCATCCTCTACAATGACCAAAGCATCGCTTACCTTTTCACCGCCGATTAGTGTCTGGAATCTAACTAGTTCGGCTCTGCTGACCTGTACTGCGAAGTGAGTTGGTTGTGTTGCAATCTTGACCTTTGACAAGTCCAAGTTCGTCAAGTCTGCAAATGTGAACACTGTTGAGTTGTTGTCCATACTGACGCCCAATGGGAAGTTCCTCGGCGTCATGTTCTGGCAATTGTTGCAGTCCTTCACCGGAGTTGGGATAATCGCCCCCTGGAATTCGTTGTCTGTCCATGCCTCCTGATCCGGCCACGATAGCCTGACGGGGAATTCTCCACTGGGTGGAGATGGTATATACTCTGATTGGGCAGTGACCGAGCTCTTTGTCACGTTGTACACTGTCTCGACCTGGTTCCAGTCGTTTTCAGAGAAGTACGCTAGTGAACCGAATTGCTGTGAACCTGCATAACCACTGTCGTAATTCTTGATCACAGCACCGGTCTTTTGCACGTCGAATGAGTTCCTTTGAATATCCAGAAGAGAGCCTACGGCTCGAATCCCATCGGCCGTACCTCCTGCAGTGATGATGTTGTCATACATGGTCACCCCAGTGACATATGCATGCACTACGGGGCAAGAAAACTCCCCCCCCCAATTGGTTTCACTGCCACAGGTCCCAGTACCGTCATAGGAGATTGAGTTGTTTGCCAGGTATAGCCTAGATGCTGCTTGGATGGCGTATGAGTACATCCCCGCAACCACTGGGGTCAAGGTGGTGTCGAAAATCGAGTTGTTCTCGGCAATGACGTCATAGGATCCACCCAGCCACAAACCAAAGTATCCCCCTATTGGTCCGATTTCGTTTTCGTGGATATGGGCCTCGCTATTGTAGACGACTACACCAGAACCTTCCCCCGCGCCGCCGATATCGTTTTCTATCAATGACACCAGTGCACCGGCTGCTGCATAAACTCCCGCACCCTCAACCGTGGTTATTTCGTTGTCCGAGATTTGGAAGTCGAACGAGGTCCCTCCTACTGCCTTCTTTCCATTCAGATCGATACCATTGCAGTTCACATTTATCTGCGTGTTTGTCACGCTTCCTGCTGATGTGTAAAGTCCAATTCCAAAATCTCCTGACGAGATTTCGGCGTTATCTATCTCGATAAATGAGTCCTCGGCCCAGATTGTGGCCCGCCCGCCGTCCCTATTCCCGCACCCATTGTCGGTCCCGATGAGTGAAATATCGGAAAGCGCGAATGGGCTCACTGAGGATCCTGATGAATAAATCTGTAGTGCTGCTCCAACGATGCTCGTGCTCGCATCGGTCCCTACAACGAATTCACCGCCATTGAAGGTTGGTTGAGCAAGGTTGGTTGTCAGGACGCTGGAGGTGTTTATCTGGGTGAAAGAAAGTTCGGTAAGTGTGGGGCTAGCACCGTCTAGGACAAGTGCGCCGTATCTGAATTCGCCTACTGCTGAGACATATTGGGGGATTCCCCATGCACTGTCGAACGTGACATATCTGAGACCGGTTTCAGAGAGATCTATCGAACTTCTCATGAGTACTCCCTCGCTGCATGAAGGGTCATCTATCCAAATCTCTTGATTGCCAGAGCTCATCCCGTAGCATTCCCCGATTGCACTCGAATTTGTGGGTTCACTCCACCTGAGGGTAATTCGCATTGCGGGGCCTGCGTTTGAAGAAGCACCACAAGAAGACACTCCGGCGCACAGGCTTCCTCTTACGTCTAGATGAGTGCCATTTGGGAACTCTATGGTTGCTCCGGGATTAATGATTAATTTGGCACCAGGAGCAATCGTCACATCTCCGGTCAGAGTGTGCACGCCGGCCCAAGTCTCAGTACCGGTAATTGTCCCCGTAGTAGTCTCATTTGAAGCGGATACAGTACCTGCGGGCAAGGCCAATGAAAGTAAAATGCTCAACAAGAATAGTCCTGTTAATGAGAATGACCGCAATTTTTCTTCCCGCGCCATAATGCATCGGACTACATCTAGACAATTTAACCATAGGGCAAAGGAGTTTCATCGATTATCTGCGAAACATATGTTTTATTGGTTTATTCCAAATTCAATTTCTACTTGCCTAGACCATTGTTGAGCATCAAGGAGCCCATATCCTTTC
Organism: Candidatus Poseidoniales archaeon; assembly: GCA_003602515.1. GTDB lineage: Archaea > Thermoplasmatota > Poseidoniia > Poseidoniales > Thalassarchaeaceae > UBA36. The sequence continues at coordinate 74,826 of QQSB01000005.1, forward strand.
TTCGGGTCGTGATTATTTATCTGGCTTGATTCGGTCCGTGCCGAGTTTGCAAGGGCGATCTTGACCAAGTCCATTTCATGCTGGTCAATTATTCCGTCCTCGCCCTCTATCTGACCTTGGTACAAGGAGAGGATCAATGCAAGAGCCCCAGTCACCAATACAGTTGAGTCGCTGGTACCAGTTGAGAATGCATATGGGGGATCCCTGCCACTGTCTCTGCAAGACCAGAGGTCTACTCCGGGAGCGCTGATCTCTGGTTTCTGATTTGGGAATATTCGTTGCTCGCCTGTTTCTGGATCGTATTGTGCACCTTCCGCACTATCAACCCACGGATCGCCATTTCTATCATGCGCCCCGACTGCAATCACGCCAGACAGACTGGCGGGAGAGGAGACGTCGGAAAGGTTCTGTTGTGGATCGCGATTTCCTGCCGCTGCAATAACGAAAATACCGTCATCTAAAGCCTCTCTGACGGCATCAAGAGTATCAGATGTTGCTGAGAAACTGGACCCCGGTGCAGTCCCCAGACTTAGTGAAATAATGTCGGCATCCTGAGAAATTCGGCACCATCTAATCGCTTGTGAAACCATCCGCTCGTTAGCAGACTTGCCATCTGGCCCTAGAGAAATCGCAATAGAAAGAGAGACTCCCGGTGCGGCTCCAGTGAATGATCCGTTTGCAGCAAGAAGGCCAGCCATCAAAGTGCCGTGGCTATTCGTTCCAATGTCTCTGACCGGAGAGTCTTTTTCGCTGTAGAAATCACGGAATCCGGATAAGGTTAGATGCGATAGGTCGGGATGGGAGACATCTATTCCGGTATCAACCATGCAAACTCTGACACCTTCACCAAGGTTTCCAGATTCCTGTAGCTCCCTAATGCCGCTATCCTCGAAGGCCCATTCCGAATCCAGAACCTCTCCAATAAGTGAGTAAATTGAGGGATATAGGAGTAAGATAGAGGCCACTACTGCCGAGAATCCGACGGCCCCCCAAGGCCACAGGAATCTAATTATTGGGCCCGTCAAGAACCTAAGCCCTCTAGCATCTTCATCACTGATTCCGTAAGACTCTCCCGGATAACCAGGCGCATCGCTGTCTACGGCAGTGAGTAGATTTGGGTCATCGGGCTCAGGCATCAATTCGAGACGCGAGATTCCACGCATATTGCTCTCATGTGAGTGGCATTTAGTATTAGAACGGGGCGCTAACTCGTCTACCTGGCCTTCTGGTAAAGTACAGTAGAGCTGCAACCAGCATGATCAGGAATCCGTATGCCAGATACTTCAGACTATCATTCTCATCTGAACTGGTCCAAAGTTGAGCCTCAAAGACGCATGAAGGCTTCCCTTCTGACCTCGGTGACGTACAAGACCGTGACTGTTCGTCCAACAATTCACCCTCAATTGAGAAGACGATCCAGTACTTCTTGGACTCAGTAAACTGGGTATAGTCCATGGTGACGTAGAATGTCGATTCGCTCATTGCTGAGACTGATCCGCTGGATGTGGAGTTGACTCCTACTGGGTTTTCACAGTCAATGTCAGAGCATAGTGTTGCCACTAGATTGACGTTTTCTGCATCTACATTGCCGCCGTTCGAGATGTTGACTGAATAGCTCTCTATTTGACCAAAGGAAGCGAATGCATTTCCTCCGAGGATCCTAGCCGTTTCACCATTTATGGCGAGAACTGGGGAGTCCATCTTCATCACAGTTGAGCCCGAGTAAGTATTGTTGTCCTGATCCGAAACAGTGAATGTTACCTCTTCGGTGTAAGAGGAAGGCAGTTCTGGTTCATTTGGGCGTACTAGAGTGAAGGTGGCGATTCCGTCAGAGAATGGGGATACTGGCTGAGTGGTCGGACCGGCAAATTGCCACCATTCTGAGCTATCGAATTCAAAGTAGAACAACTCGTCTGAGTTCCCAGTGTTCTTGAATGGGATCTCGATAGTCACGGCAGTTTCCTCGCCGCTGAAGTAGAGATTCTCGGGCTCATTGAGTTCGATCCCGTTGTATTCTGGCACATCAACCCTCAATTCTATCTGAGTCGAGTAGCCTTGTTCAGTCGATATCTTGACCAAAACCAAATGTCCATCTGGGAAGTGATGTGCAACTCCGACATTAGCTGGGACTACACGGATGTTGATTTGTTCGATAAGGTCTGAATCAGACAAGCCCAAGTCGAATGTCGCGGAATCAACCCACCCTCCAGATGAATTCTGGAAATGGACATTCCAATCCAGTCCATCTGCGCCTGGAACTGTTCCAACGACAGTGTATTCGTCGAACGAGTTGTGGCCGTCGTATTCAACTGAGATAGAGAACTCAGCATTCTGGTATTTACATCCTACAGCTGTGCTTGTTGGCAGGCCTTGCCCCAGTGGGAAGTCATCGACATCGTCAAGCTCGCCATCATTGTCGTCATCTGAATCTTCATTGTCGCCAATTCCATCATTGTCATTGTCTGAGGTTTCAGTAGAGTCGTTTGGGAAGGCATCTTCGCCATTAATGACGCCATCGCCATCATCGTCGTTTGTGCAAGTGGTATCGATCTCTTCGACTCCAGCTCTATCGTCCCCTTGCACTGATACAGTGATACTCTGCTTAGAGACCCTATCGATACTGAGGGTGTTGATCGGGCTAACCTGTCCGGCTCTGATAGAAATTCCCTTTCCGCCGGAGTAGGATACGTTTCGAACGCCCTCGTTTAATTCGAAGCTACTGGATGTTTGCACCGTGCCCGGCAGTAGCAATAGAGTCAGTATGCCATCGCTTCCTAGCTCCTCGGACCACGAGATCGGGCCGTATTCTATGACTAGGTCATAATCATCAATCTCTGTAAGATCATGCGCACTACCATCGAAGGCCAACCAACTGGTCTCAAGCCTTAGGGTTCCGCCAACTGTGAGTTCTGATTCTACCGAACCCCCATCTACCCCAACTTCAAGGGGCTCGATGGAGATCAGCCCTGTGCATTCAGAGGCCTCGGATGTAGATGTTGCCATTGTCACCCAACTGCCTGGTTGAATCATTACAGTCCACTCTCCAAGGGAGTTTCCGGATACTGATACGCGATCTCTCGAAATTCCATGAGATGGGATCATCTCAACTTGCCACTCGCCGCTAGAAATACAAGACTGGTCCAGATATGAGATGCTACCGGAGATTTCAACCTCTCCTGCCGAGATCTCGATATCCTCGATCACCGAGGTTTCTCCGATTTCTACTAGTGAGGTTTGAGTACCGAAGCCGTCCCTCTCTACTGTGATATTCCATGAGCTTTGTACAGGAAGGAATGTGGACCAGCCACCGTCATTATCTGTAACTAGATGGTGAATTGGCGATTCAGCGTCCCCGGTTATATTTACAGAGGCATTTGAAAGTCCCTCTGAGAAACCTGGGGAGCCATCATCATCTAGATCCCAGAATACCTTTCCGCTGAGACTGACAAGTTTCTCTGCGGTCAGGAATACTTGGTGATTGGGCCCTACGGTCACACCTGATTCAACGAGAGAAGTGTTCTCCAATAGTGTCCTGACACCGTCTTGATTGGTCTGGTTAATCTCAACATTCCATGACCCGGGTACAAGCCTAATTTCAAGAGGCTGATCAAAACCTCCGATGGAACTAACGAATGATCCAAGGCCTTCCTCCGAGGAAATCTTGAGTTCGATCAACTCCGGTGATGCAACATCGGAAGTTGATTGTAGGGTTACGGTCACAGAGGCAAGTTCGGCCGTCTGGAAATTCAATCTGGAACCAGCTGTTGATTGGGAAGTAGAAATCGATCTTCGCAATCCCTCGTACACCCCTGGATTTGTCTCGAACTCATCCACAATTACTATCCAATCTCCCTCTTCGATATACTCGACCAATATTCCATCATCGTTGGTTGTGAAGGTTTGAATCCATCCATTTTCGATGCTCTCGAATTTAACTTCGTGGTTTTCGAGTAATTGCCCACTTTCATTCCTGAGAGTTATGTTAACCAACCATCTTGGCTCGAATCCTACAGAGCGCTTTACCGTAGAGGTAGAACCTATCTCAACTTCAAATATCTCGTTTGTGTCATACAGGGTATCGAATGGCTCGTCTGCAGAAGAGTTGGCCCTCTCGACTACTATTCGATACCTTCCAGGTTCAAGCGATATTTCCGCCAATCCTGTTTGGACCCATTCGGATCCTTCCATTGATACGGTGTAACCATCACCATTTGGGGACAGGGGCTTTATCTCGAATGGGTATGAAACTGGGGTACCGTTGGACGCATTGTTATCGCCTGCATGATCGATGAAGAAGTCTATCTCTACCGTAATATTAGTTGGGAGGACCAGGAGCTCGACCATGGGTTCTGACGATGTGTTGACTTCCTTGACAACAGAATTGGCTGACATCTCATTGCCTGCTTCCAGTGTGAAAGACCAGTTACCGAGAGGGAGCAGCATGTCGAATCTTCCAAGATCATCCACTTCTTCTCTCCAAACGGCATCAGTTGTCCCATCCAAGTTGTTTGCTTTGGCAAAAACTGGGGCCCATCCTGAGAATCCCTGATTGTACGTGTTTCCTTCACGGTTGAGGCTTACTTCGCCCAGAACAATTGTTGAGTCTGTGAGCTCGATTGTGATATTCTCCATCGAATCAGTCACTTGGAAACTGGTACCGTTAGAGAAGAATCCCCCTGCCCCAACCATCCTTTCAACAGTGGCATGAACAAATGCCCCTTGGGGGAGAATGACGCTGAATTCCCCGAATGAATCTGTAATTGATTCAAGAGTGAAGCCATCCCATTGGAACAATATCTCCTGGTTTGTCACTCTGGATAATGGATCAGAGATATCGTCCCCCTTGACCGGTTTGTCGATAACAATACCAGTTACAACCTGGCTTACCAAGAACTCGAAAGACTCAGTTAAATCAGCATCCCCTATGGCGACGCGCTGCCACAGTTGCTTCTGATCGCTGAGAGTGTAATTGAGTATCCAATTACCCGGATTCAATTCTGCATGGTAAGACTTTGATGCGTTGTCGAAGACTGCTGTGACAGAGCTTCTGGAGATGTCCTCTGGGATGAATTGCAATTGCAGGTCATCAACACTAGTTCCGTCATCGGAAAGGGTGAATGTAATGTCTGATGTCTGGGGCACTTCGGAAGGGAAGGAAACTAGAGTTACAAATCCGGATTCAAATGTGAATGCCTGAGAAATCTCTGGGAAGCCATCGTCATCAATATCTACCTCTGCAAGGTATGAGCCGGGCACTATTGGTCCGACCTCGAAAGATCCGCTTTCATCAGGAGTCACGAAGCATGGCTGAGTGATGACTCCCTGGCACTCTTCATCGGAATCATCACTGGAGCCATTGATTGAGAAAATCGAAACCTCGCTAGACAATGGCCTGCCTGTGAAAATCGAGACAGTGCCCTTGACCGCCCCTCCGGTGATTGTTACCGGAGTCTGAATCTCTGAAGAAGTCAGAGGTACCACAAATGGTTCTGCGAGCTCCACATGATCTCCTGTTCCGAAATCAACTGATACGATGTACTCCCCAGGTAGGGCGTCTACAATGTGGAATGATCCTGGTCTGACCATGGGCCCACTAAACGAACCGTGTCCGGAGAATATACCAGTCCCATTGATTGTTCCAAATGTGGATAGTTCGTCTGAGGCAGATGTGGCGAAGTTTCCTGAACCGATGAATGTGGCTTGGGAAAGTTCCCTGGTAAATTCACTGACTCCCTCAGATGTGAACTTTCCAGAGCCGTTTGCTATACCATCCAAGAAATAGTGCCCTTCTTCGTTAACGCAGGCATCATAATCTTCGGGGACCGAATCTCCGGTGCAATCGGGGAAATCGCCAGATAGTGTGCCATCGATGATTCCCTTTCCAGAGAATTGCCCCTCTCCAGTAATGCTGTGGTTATCGAATACAGCTTGTGTGTGAGTACCTGTGAAGTCTTGAACGGACACTGCTCCCATGCTCTCCATTGTCCCCTCGCCTAGGAATGTAACCTCACCCGTTCCGCTGAACCTCAAATCCTCTCCAGTCATACTCCCATCAGAAGTCATGGCCACATAGGGTTGGATCTCTACCTCATCTGAAGATGGAGTTAGGATCACATTGGCAGAGAGAACAGGTTCTCCGTCGAAGTCAAGTTCTCCCGACCAAGAAAGTATTCCCGAAGCAGTTGACGGAGAAACCGATATTGGTGCCTGGATAACTGATTCGCCATTGCTGTGGCCATCTGAACCGGAAATGTTCACTATTGTTTCAGAAAGCCATGTTGATCCGTAGACGTTAGCCAGAATTCCAGTTACTGGATTTACATCACGATTCTGAGATGTCTCCAAGAATAGCTCTGACATCAGGTTGGCGGATCCCGATAGCAGAGATTCTCTGGCCGCATCCAAGTCTGGTTCCCCGCTAAAAGCCGAGACTCTTATCTTTCCAGCAGGGGCTGAGAAAGAGAAGTGGCCATGCTCATCTGCTTGGGTCGTCCCTATGGGTATCCAGTATGTCCGGGAGTCATTGTCTACAACATTTCCATCCTCGTCTGCAGACTCATCTCCGCTGAAAGCATCCCTCTCAATCAGAATCCTCGCATTAGGAACTGGTCCCACCCCTTCCAATGTGACGGTGCCCTGAAGTGATGCCCCGCTGTAGTATTTCAGGATCTTAACATTCCTATTGGAATCATAGATTGACCCACAGTACCTGTCCACCTTTCCGGTTAGTACGAACTCGGAATCGTTTGCAGAAGATGAAGCGGGAGAATTGATCGATAGGGTCTCATCCTCGGGGTCATAATTGCTAGTTAATGCGTTAATTGGAATTACTCCCTCTTCAACTTGAGTCATCTTCCAAGGCCCTCCTGATTGGATCTGGGACCACCCTGATGAGAGGCTGTCTGCCGAATTAAGTGAGACATCGGACAATTGAGAGTCGCCCGCCACTGTTGATGCAGAACCGGTAATCTGGATTTCTTCGCAGGAAGTCCCATTTGTAGGGTCATACCAGTTTGATAGTACAAAGTGGTTCATCATTGCTCCAGGGAGCGCCATTGCCCCCTGCAAATAGCTCCCGGGCGTCCCTGTGAGAGAGTTTGGCAGAATCCAGGTAGAGGGGGTGTCGGCATCTCCCACCTGTCCACTTATCGATGGAAGGCCTAACGTGGAGGTTCCATAACCGACATATGTCCTTGCGATCATCGTATCGAAGAAACTGTCCAGATGCTGATATTCCATGTCCGTCATCTGTATCATGTCCTCTCCCGTGGCTGCTCCGGAGGCCTGGGCCTTCAAATCGTCCATGTACCTACTTTGGAACTCATCAGCGGACATAGGACCTTGGTTTGTTTCGTAAGTTGTTGTTATGTAGGAATTGATGTCAAGTCCGGAAAGATGAGTTGGAGCATGGAAGATTCCAGTAGTTTGGCCCCTGTGATAAGCCTGGTAATCCTGGTAGTACTTACCTCCGAGGGGATATAGTCGGTTATCTACCGCAAAGTATCGAATCTCGTGATTCCTAGAAGTTGTACTTCCATGCGACTCTTCGTAATCTGATACCTCGTACGAGTCGATGGAAGAGATTCCATCGTATATCTGTACGAGATCATCGAGCGCGAAGGCCGTGATTAGGAATGCACGGGCCAAACCGAATCTGGCATTGGTTCTGTGGAGTGCTGTCGAGAGATCATCGTAATCATCAATGATGTCTCTGGTATATCGGTAACCTGCCATATCGTAGTGGCTGGCGTCATCAAATTCTACCAATTCGAACGCAGATGACGATCCACGAGCTTGATCGAAGAGAGACATTGCTTCGGATGAATTGGTAGTCATTTCTCCGTATTGTTCACCGTTTACCAACACAACATATGTGTCCAAACAAGACTCAACGCATGTCAGGCCGTTGCTATCCAGGGGATTGCCCATGAGCAATTCTGCATCGCCATATTCAGCAATAACGGCCATCAAACGATCTTCTACAAACTCCTTGTTGTTATTGGAAGTAATGGCCTCGAATTCCTGAACCTGCTCTTCTGACATAGTCTCCTGTAGGACCGTTAGGAATGATTCACCGAGTTGGCCGTTTATGCTCTTGTCGCCCATCGCCAAGGTGGTGATGAACAAAGAAAGTGTGTCTTCCTGCCCTCCCGATAGTAGCATTGCCCCACTGTTAGGGATTCCAGATTGGAAGTTGTCCGCAACAGTGGGATGCTGGCCAGAGGCTAGGGCCTGGAATCCATAATCCCACCAGGAAACGAAGGCAGGACGATCGCTGAAGGGTGTCTCGCTATCCTGATGTGACAGCCAATCATATGCCTCATTCCAACCCTGGGAGTTGAAACTTGGACCGAAGGTACCCATGTACCATAGTCCAGAGTCGCTTTGGTCGTAGGCATCACTATTCATGACCGAAAACAATCCTAACAGGTCCTGCCTCAGTATGTCCGGGACAATATCGTATAGGCTCTGATCGACTTCACTTGCTGATTGGTCGCCCCTTGGGATTCCAGCGTCGATTCCATATGTAGCGTGCTGAGATGATATGAGGAGCAAAACCATGATCATGGCTGGGACTCCCGGACGAGCCTTGGAAGCGGGCCAGAGGGACTTGAAGCGGGTCCTTGGTGTCCCAATTCCTGAGTTCCGCCATACCTTGGTGAAAGATGGCAGACTTGCAGCACTCCATAGCATGGAAATTCCAATCCCCCCTACTACTGCCATTACTGGGGTTGCGTTGATGATGAAACGCCCGGCCGACCATGCCATGTATGTCGCGATAATGGTCCAAAGGCCCAGGAGAGTCAGTTCTGACTTGTTCTTCCTGCTTCCCCTCCACAATAGCAGGAATGCGCATCCTATAGCGATTAAAGCCACAATGGGCCCATAGGAAGCGAAGAGGACCCCGCGCTCGGGGGCTTGTGCCTCACCGATAGTGCCGAATATCTTGTTCTTGGAGAAGTAGAAACCACCAGTAAATAGGATGTCCCACCCATTGAATAAATCCCTGGCCTGGAGTATGAATAGCAATGCGAGGATAGAGCCGAATAATGTGCTTCCTCCTAGCACTACCAAAAGCCACGGCTTGTCCCTGAATGAGCTAGACACCCACCCCA
>QQSB01000005.1:84003-155899 GCA_003602515.1 Candidatus Poseidoniales archaeon
TTCATTCCCGGCCATGCATAGAATGGGGCTGGAACTAGAATCGCCACTAGCATCATCTGAAGCGCGGCAGAGGTGAATTGTATGCTATCTCTACCTTTGAATATGTTAATTGCAACTTGGAACGAGTAAGCCAGGAATAGGATTCCAGGCCCGTATACGAATCCTTTCCACCCAAGGGCCATGATCGAGAAGGCGATTCCGGACATCGAAGCATTTGCCATCAATGACGGGTTCCTCTTCCATGTCTCCCTCATCCCCGCAATAATGTACAGAGGGTTTGTACTAGTTGACTTGAAGAGCTTGTTATGATCGATCTTCTCTATCGCCCTTATCCAGTAATAGAATGCGATAGCTAGGAAAAGCATTGCAAAGGAGTCGTGGTCGGACATTGCGAATGTCGAGCGACTCATATGCCCAGGCATTAGGGCGATAAGCCAGGCTGCAATTATACCGGCTCTCTTACTGTGAGCGCGTGTGGCTATCCCTGCGATTGGAATAACTATGAGAGCACCATAGATTGCCGGAAGAGAAGCCATAGACCACCAAACTGCTTGGTCGGCTGGCATCTCTAGAATCCAAGATAGGGACAAACCGCCCAAAGCCAGGGACCAAGAGAATAGTGGGGGCCTTGGATTTATGCCGCCAGTAGGGTAAGCCCTATCATGGTCGAAAATCAAATGGCTCCTCTCTGCGATTACGTAGTCAACTACCCTCTTCATGTACCACGGATCAGAGCCACCTGTCATGTCCCACAGGCCGGTTCCGTTGGCATTCATTGCCGGGATTACGTTCCAAGCGGTTCTAACGACTAGAGCTATCAAGAAGGCTAAAGAGATCATCATTGCGTAGGAATTATCTTCCCACCAGACCCTGAAGCTACCCCTCTCCCTCCTGGGGGCAATATCGCCGAAAACCCCCCTGGAAGCGAAGAAGAGAGCGAAGAAGTTCATCCAGAACCACAAGAAGAACCAAGTGAATGAGCCAATGAACCCGTCCTCTGCGAACAAGGAGGGGAGTTCGTTGCCAATCTCATGAATATGGCCAATTGTGTAAAGAATCCAGTTCACTGCCAGCAGTGCACCCAAAACGTGCCACCCCTCAGCCCTGAAAAAGGCATGAGTGAATATGGCCAATGCAGAGAATAATGCCCATGCAACTCCAATATGATTCCTTTGAGAGAAATCCTGGAGGGAGTCGATTTGTCCTATCCATAGTAGTGGGATTAGGAAACAAGCGAAGACTAGGGATGCGTATATCCCCACCTCTGGGCTCTGCCTGATGGTTGGAAGGCTCGACATTAGCTTCCCCTTGCCTCTATTCTCGATTGAACCCCTGAGAACAACCATCACAAGGAAACCTAGTGATATTGAAGAGAGCCAGAATGAGAAGAATGCAGCACCGATTGATTCCCTGACCGTGTCAATTACAGCGAGAGAGTCACTTTGAGCTATGATGAGCCCTCCTGAATAGAATGCTGCAAGACGCGCGCCCAGGACTACTGAGAGAAGGTTTGCAGACTCCTCAAAATATTCTGATTCGTTTAATATCGCGGAAGCAAAGCCGACGAAAACGAATGTGGTCAAGAACAAATGATTGAAGTTTTCTGGATCTGCTGAATTTGCGACTATCCCCAATAGAGAGATTGCGAGGGCAATGGACCCGACTCGCAGGGCTCCAGAATCAAGAGGTATCAATCGAGAGTTTCTTCCTATGCAGGCTGGAATTAGCACCGATAGAGAGATTATGATTGCCTTGGAGAGGAAATCTCCGTCAACTTCTCTGCCTTCCAGAGATGAAGCGGCGATAGTCAGAACAAGTAGTGACAGAGTGATGGTCACAGGAGCTACAAGGTTGTTGAATTGGACGACTTGAGGGGCTTCTTTCTCCTTTTCCATCCCATCCACCGGACCTATTTGCCAATAACTCAGCATCGCGCCGACCAAAACGCTTGTTTTAACCGTTCGTAGAACGGATTGGAGAGAGGACCCTTAGATTGGAGGTATTTTTCTTTACGGAAGAGCGCGAAAACCGATGTCTTTTCTGTAATGAGAACCTTCCAGATCTATCCCCTCTATAATCTGGTACGAGGCTTCCAATGCCTCAGCTAGAGTTGGTGCGATCCCAGTAGCCGAAAGTACCCTACCTCCGGATGAGGTCAGGCCCTCTGAGTCCTTACTAATTGCTCCAGCAATATGCACAAATCCCAGAACTTGTCCCTCTTCTATTGTGGCATCCCACCCCAATATCTCCCTTCCTGTAGATATATCGCCCGGATAACCCTCAGATGCTAGCACAACTGTTGCCGCATGGACTTTCTTGAATTCGACTTCGACGTCTGCGAGGTTTCCCTGTGCGGCAGAAAGAAGAACGAGTCCCAGATCTGTATGAAACAAAGGGATAGTAACCTGAGCCTCTGGATCCCCGAGCCTCACATTGAACTCGACTACACTTGGAGCCCCATCTTCATCGATCATCAGGCCGACGTATAGACAACCACGATAGGGGGTATTGGAATTTCTTAGATGGTGGTGCATTGGCTCCACTATCTCTTCTCTTGTTCTCGCCAACACGGATGGCGTTACTATCGGAGCAGGTGCGTATGCCCCCATACCTCCTGTGTTTGGCCCTTCGTCATAGTTACCGACTCGTTTATGATCCTGGCTGGCTGGAAGCATAACATAACCAGACTCGTCCATAATAACCAGGACAGAGGCCTCCTCTCCGGGAAGAAACTCTTCGATGAGAACGAAACCGTCTATCTGGATAGCGTCACTCAATGCTTCTATTGCCTCCTCTCTGGAGGATGTGACGGTTACTCCCTTTCCTCCTGCGAGAACGTCTCTCTTGATGACCCATGGGTGTTCGAACGAATCTAAGGTTGACTCTATTGCGTCGATTTCTTCAATCCTCTCGAATCTTCCTGTTGGGATTCCAAGTGATTGCATTATTGCCTTTGCATATGTCTTCGAACCCTCCAGTAAGGCACCCTCGGAATGTGGCCCAAAACTAGGGATTGATTCCTGTCTTAGCCTATCAGATAGGCCATTCACCAGGGGTGCCTCTGGACCTACAACAACCAATGAAACTCCCAGATCTTTGGCTAGATTGACGATTCCCTCGATGTCAGAATCCGGCACATCGTGGTTGGTCGCCACCATCGATGTACCCGCGTTACCCGGGGTACAGTGTATCGAGAGGACGGAATCGCTCTTAGAAAGTCCAATTGCCAATGCGTGTTCCCTACCACCGGAACCAACCACCAGTACATCTATTCCTGTCATGTTTCGCTCCTACAACTTCTATAATATGGATGTGACATGGGTCTTTACCTAATAGGGGACTGACTTTAGCCCCAATCGAAATCCTATGATGTTGAAAGACCTGTGAAGAATTGGCGTTACAAAGAGTAGAATTACCATTCCCATGAGGAGCTCCGAGCTACCTACAATGGACGGGCCTAGTAGAAGTTGCCCAAAGACGAAAGCAGAGGCTGCGAAAGGGAGGGTGTCAAGCAAAGGGGCCTTTGAACTGACGCTTCCTTCCCTCTTGTGGCCAAGTCTTCTCTTGACGAATGAACCAGCGGAGTCACCAACCATGCATCCGAATCCGAGAACACATCCGATTGTGAATGCAGTTGTAGATTCACCTCCGATGTAGAACCATGCATCCGAGATCTCCGAGGAACTCGTACCATATGTCGAGAGTGAGTCAAGGAATGGGGCATTATCCGCCGTATTGTCATTCGCAATCGTTTGGGTTAGAACTCCCAAAAGGCCGCCTCCGATGGTCCCCCCGATTAGGCCATTCCAGGTCTTCCCGTCCCCCAATACTCGGTTCCCGTCCGACATCACCCTGCCTCCATCAATAGTGAAAACTGGGATCCCTGTCAAATCTGGAATCCATTTGCCGCCCAGCATGGCAGCAGTATTGGAAAGATATCCGGGCAGGTAAAGCCACAGCACAAGAAGCGGGGCGATTAAGGGGTCATCCCAAGGAAGAGCGTCCGATGACACAAACGTGGCAGTGAAATTAGGAGGATGAACCTTCGCACTATTTCGGATGTGAATAATACGTGTAAAGATAGAGCCCAGAGGGGTGATATTCATGTCCCTCTTTCAGTACGGGGTGACAATGAATGGAAGAAATCCAATTATGTTGTGCATCATGATATTTTTTTCGGTTGCCTTCATCCCAGGTAATTCTGTAGCGGAAGATGATGACATAATCATCGAGTCGAATATGACTTGGTCAGGTGAAATGACGCTATCGCAGAATGTCAGGGTGATAAATGGGGGGTCACTATCTTTCGCTAATTCACAAGTAGATATTAGCAATGGTGTAAAAATCTATGTCGATTCAACATCCTTATTGACTCTAGAAAATTCTGGATTAAGTGCAATCGAGCCCCCATCTGGATTAGCGGGATTTGGATATTGTGACGAAGATAACAGATCAGCAGTTTTGGCGTCTTCATCTTCCAGCCAGAATGTTAGGATGTACGTTCGGCCGATTCAAGGATTCACGCTGGACGGCGTAGTTGCGCATTTTGGAAACGATACCAAAGAGTTGAGCGGCGTTGAGGATTTCATTCCACTCGGAAACGGTCCGATTGATACTTGGGTTGGTTTGACCGGCCCGCTTTGCCATCCGATTTCGCTTAGCGAGATCAGCGTGGAGAGGGCTGGCCAAGAGAGAGTCTGGACTGATGCGGCAGATTTCTCTAATCAAAATATGATGGTGAACGGAGTTCCCGGGTTCACGATTGAAATTGATGGCTCTATGAATTCAGATTCATCCTCCATCTTCGGTGGCCAGATTTCCTCATCGGGTGTCCTCAACATAAATGACTCAACCCTTAACAGGGTTGGACCGATCTTATTGACTAGCGACGATGCAGAAATCCATCTAGGAGGGAATACTGAATTAGCAAATAGCACTGATGATCACGATATCAGGGCAAATGCTCATTCATCGATAAACTGGGGTGCTGAAGTTGTGGGTTCTGGAGGTCTGACTGACAAGTGGGAGAGGCGTTTGGCCGGGCAGAGACTAACATTCGATGCCATGTTCGTAACATACGAAATTACAGGAATGCACAGATTCCCGAGTTACTCAAACTTCAGCAACGAACTGGGAGTTTCATTCATCGATGGTGGGAGGGAGAGAGTGATCGAGATCGCCTGGTCCGAAGATAATACCTGGGAGGAAACTCCGATTTGGAGCGAGCAGGCAATTGTCACCATTACTGATTTCAGAACTGCTTGGAATCCCGAGGAGTCAGGGATAGGAGACTATGGGGGCGGACAATTCGGGCTTTCCTGGGATTCGGAAGTAATCGTCGAAAACGGTACGCCGATGATGATGTGGAGTAGCTTGTCGGTGGCAGGAGAAAATGGGATTCTGAGTGAAGCCCCCCTCGGCGAATCGGTGAACGTTGATGCCGTAATTTACAATACCGGATCCGCCGCTGCATCATTGGCAATCAATTGCGAGGACGTCAGTACCAATACAACTGCACAAATCTCACCCTCATTCCCCAACTCCATCATCGGACCCGGGGAGCAAGTGACGATTTCGTTCAGTTGGAGGGTATCGGTCCTAGGTGAAGATTCCCTCTCCTGCAGAATTCTGACCCCTACACAACTAGTGGATGAGTTTGCTTTCGGAGGAGGACAAATGTCCAGTCAGAATGTGAATTGGGTTGCAGCAGAAGATGATAGGGGAAACTCGCCCCTACCAGCCTTAATCGCATTAGCAATAGCGGCTTCTGTCGGAGGATTCTTTCTATTCTCGATATACAATGAAAGAGAAGAGGACCTAGAAGAATAGCATCAAAGGATTCCCTGTGCCATCGTAGACTCTGCGATCTTCAGGAACCCAGCTATGTTTGCTCCAGCGACATAATTTCCGGGCATACCGTACTTCTCAGCCGTCTCGAATGCATTCTTGTGGATGTTCACCATGATGCCCTCGAGCTTCTGGTCCACCTCTTCCCTTGTCCAGCTCATTCTGAGGCTATTCTGACTCATCTCCAGACCCGATGTTGCAACGCCACCTGCATTGCTAGCCTTACCAGGTGCGAAGAGGACCCCGTTCTCAAGGAAAACCTCGACTGCCTCCGGAGTGCAAGGCATGTTAGCGCCCTCGGCTACCGCAGTTACTCCGCTCTCCACTAGCATCTGTGCCTCTGCACCGTTTATTTCGTTCTGAGTGGCGCAAGGAAGGGCGACATCGACTTTTGTACTCCAGAGTTCGTTATGATTTGGCTCTGGCTTTGACTCTGTATACTCCACTCCATCGAAGTTTTCAGCATATTCCTTAATTCTCCCTCTTCTACTGTTCTTCAGATCCTGCAGCCAGGCTAGCTTCTCACGATCGATTCCAGATGCATCGTAGATGTATCCACTACTATCTGACATCGTGACTGGCTTCCCCCCTAGGTCTAGCACCTTCTCACAGGCGAACTGTGCGACATTTCCGGAGCCGCTGATCGCCACTGTTGCCCCGTCAAACGACTTGCCCTTGGTTGCAAGCATCTCCCTTGCGAAGTAGACCAAACCGTACCCTGTTGCCTCTGGCCTGACTAGGGAACCACCGTATGAGAGACCCTTCCCTGTGAGAACTCCCGTGAACTCGTTTGCCATCTTCCTGTACATTCCGAATAGGTATCCAATCTCCCTTCCACCTACTCCGATGTCTCCTGCTGGGACATCTAGATCTGCCCCAATATGCCTCCATAGCTCGCTCATGAACGACTGACAGAATCTCTTTACCTCCGAGTCTGACTTGCCCTTAGGATTAAAGTCGGAACCGCCTTTTCCACCGCCCATTGGTAAACCGGTTAGGCTGTTCTTGAATATCTGCTCAAATCCCAAGAACTTCAGTATTGATTGATTGACGCTTGGATGGAATCTGAGACCTCCCTTATATGGGCCAATAGCACTGTTGAACTGCACTCTGATACCACGGTTCACGTGGAGATTCCCCTCATCATCGTACCATGGGACTCTGAATTGGATCACCCTCTCAGGCTCTACCATCCCCTGGACTACGTCGATGTACTCGGGGTTCTCGGATATCACTGGCCCGAGGCTGTCGAGTACTTCTTCGACTGCCTGATGGAACTCTGGCTGGTTCGGATCTCTTGCTTTCACTGTCTCGTAAACTGATTTTATGGCTTTGTCCATTTGGTCACCAACGATTATGTTGTGCCCTGATACGGGCGGACGCCCCTGCTTATGTTCCCCTTTTGAATGTTCCAAGTAAGCAGTCAGGTAAGAGACGTTATTCAAACAGTATCTGATTAGCGACTTCGGACACTCTTTTCTCGCTTCCAGGCAAAGTCATCACGTAGACTGCTTCTTGGCTGACTTGTCTCTTTCTCAGTGCTTCCGCCATAGGGGTGACCTCTTTGAGCCATCGGGTCTTGCCATCATCACCAACTACCTTAACATCGACTTGAGCCATTCTAGGCTCAGAAAGTAGGAGTTTTACACTTGGGACGTCTATTGCGACATATCCGGGTTCCAGACCCGCGCGGAATGCTATGTCGTCCTCGATCTCCCTCCTGGAGCGCAAATCATTGGCTATTGAAACTAGTTTTTCTATTTGCTCAGGACTCATATCATCCTTCCTGCGACTTAGGCAAACTTTGAGCAGGTTCCTATACTTGAGTCGCGTAATCATATCCCTTGAGAAACCACCAGCCTTGTCCAGTGCGCCCCAAATCTCCGCATCGACTCTTCTCTGAAGGTCGATAGAGTCGGGCAAATCGTCTCCTGCCCTCTCCACGGCACGAGAGAGCATTACCTCCGTAACTCGTGTTACCCTATGGAAGTAAACCGCACTATACATTAGTCCTCTGGCCACCAACATCCCTTCTAGAGCAGACAGGCCCCCCTGCTCGACTACAATGTCTCCTCCCTGAATCCGTAGGCACTCCATTAGTCGGTTGTGATCAACAACTCCATGCTTCACTCCGGTGAAATGGGAATCTCTCAATAAGTAGTCCAATTGATCGCAGTCTATGGGTCCGTGAACAAGTTGAGCCAATGAGTTATCCTCTCCGGAGAAATCCTCCTTCCCCTCAGCCCAACTCAGTAACGACCTCTCCGAGCCTGAGGCATCTGGCCCGGTGATCAATGACGAAACTAGCTTTGGATCTAAGCCATTATCTTCCAAGATGCCAGGAATAGATTTTCTTTCGTCTATTGATTCCCCCTCACCATCTACTACCACATCATATTCCCCTAGGATGATTCCCTTCGTGACCTCCATGTGATCCAACCCCCCTCTATCTGCCAAAATATGCTCCAATGTGTGCGAGTATGGGCCATGGCCCACGTCATGGAGCATAGCAGCTGTCCTTAGGGTATCCGTGTCAATATCCCCCAGTGAAAGAGAGTCTGCCATCCTACCTGCGATATGAGAGGCCCCAAGTGAGTGCTCAAACCTAGTATGATGTGCGCCTGGGAAAACCAGATGAGCCAAACCAAGTTGCTTGATGTGACTTAGTTTGTTAATCTCAGGGGTGGAAAGTAGATCCTGGGCGACTCCCTCCAGTTTGAACTGGCCATGTATTGCATCATTGATGACTTTCACAGTTGCACCATGAGATGCCAGTCGCCCATGTGCCTTGAATCGCTCGTTAGAGGTGGTAAGTGGAGGTTTTCTAAATTCCATTATTGTATTTCATTTGCATTTCAATTGCAATACAATTATATCCTGTACGCGTCTCTCGCAGACTCAGGAGGAACAGAGGGTGCCCGGCAATAGTCCAATGGTCTCGCTAAGGATACCAGAGGACCACCTGCTGGAACTAGACAGACTCGTGGGCTTCGATGGCATGAGGAACAGGTCCGATGTGATTAGGGAGGCAGTTAGGAGAATGCTATCGACGCCACTGCCCGGTAAGGGGGGTCGAGTTGAGGTGGACCTGGGTCCTGATTTAACTATCAAACTGAGGGACTACTGCAAGATTGTCGGTGAGCCGGCAGACGTCGTCCTAAGGCAATCAGCCAGGGAGATGATTCGCAAGGAGATGATCGAGGGGGCCACGGTTGTGGAACTAATCAGAAAGCGCATGGATGAGTTGCGCTTCAGGCACGATGAGGATTCAAACGCTTAGGAGAGAGAGATATGGGCGAAGCTGGGATGCACACAAAAAACTCGGGGGAGCGGCATGTCCGCTCCCCCAACCACCATTCAAGAGATGCCAGGAGATTCGGCAACGGACTGAGGAACATCAGAGACAGGGCAAAGAAGCTTAGTAACGCAGTTGGTTATGAGCCCAGTGAAGCCCCTCGAGTCCCCAGGGAAGCAGAACAGAGTTAGAACTCAATACACACACCGTCCCGTACCACGCGTGCGGGGCAACCTGAATCTTCCCAGATGTAATCCCAATTTTCGGGATGCAAACTTATGGACGGTCAATTTCCCGATTCATCTCCGTGTCTAGTTCAGGGTTGGCAAATAGCAGTCTTTTCTTCGCTCATGAGGCTCCAAGGGAGTCACAAATAGGAATGATATCTGATGGAATTGACGCATTGAAGAATAGGGGTTTCCTACTCGCCGCGGCACCTACGGGTATTGGAAAGACTGCTGCTGCACTAGCATCCGCACTAAATGCTGCTAATCAAAGTGAGAATCCAGAGATTCCAAAAATTATGTTTCTAACTGGGAGGCAATCGCAACACAGAATCGTAGTTGACACAATACGTGAAATCAACAAGAGGCTGCCAAGTGGATTCAGCAGGGTGAAAGTGGTTGACATCATTGGACGAGAGAGTATGTGCAAATCTGTAGATCGGTCAACGGGAAAGTGCAATTGTGAAATTGGGGTAACTGAATCGGAGAGGAGGTTCCTGAGAGCGGACTTAGAGGAGTTCATCCATTCTGAACCGAGGCATGTTGATCAGGTTCTGAAGCGAGTCAGGAAGACAGAAGTGTGTGCTTGGGCAACTGCAAGAGAAGCGGCAAAAAATACTAGGGTAATCGTCTGCGACTACAATCACGTTTTCGTGGAGGGCGTCAGAGATTCTTCACTCCCAGTAATGGGAATAGATCTAGAAAACACGATTCTAATCGTCGATGAGGCACATAACCTCCCGGATCGTATTAGGAGCGGCCTGGAGAGAAGGATCACTCAGAAAGTATTCCAAAGAGCATTGTCTGATGTAGAAGAATACAAGGAGAGTACGGAGAAAAGAGAAGAAGACTTGGAGATTCCTGAATCGAATCAACTTAGGGAAGCAAAATCTCTAGAGAGACAAATTCGAGCTCTGAGGGATAATGCAAGTCTAAGGAAATGGTTCGAAGAGAAGATGTCTGAGAACCAACAAACTAAGGGAGATGACGTCAGAGTAGCGACTCAGGAATTCATAGACATTGTTTCGAAGGCCATAGAGGGAGTGCTAGAAGAAGAACCTGAAGACGATATTTCTCGTCTAAGGGGGATGATTGCAAGATTGTTATCAGTCGTAATCGAAGAAGATGAGGATTTAGAGGAAGATGACCAGAATGAATGTACTAGGCTTGCTGAGATCTTGGAGATTTGTATCAGATATAGGAAAAATCCAGCATTGGCATTGGTCTTCGATGAGCTTTTAGATGAGCCAAGGATAACTAGTCATCTGCTGGATCCTAGTGTTGTTGGGGAGCCTATCTTCGAACAATGCCTAGGTTCGATATTGATGTCTGGAACACTATTCCCTCCAGAAATGTATGCAGATATACTAGGAGTGCCGAGTATTCGTTCTTCATGCAACGAGTATTCGTCGGATTTCCCCTTGGGCAATAGACCCGTGCTAATTGCAAGTGATGTGACAAGCAAGTTCACTGAAAGAGAGGAGTGTTTTTCTTCAATAATTAGCCATGTAAAATCTGTAATTGAGAACACGAAAGGAAACGTTGCCATTTTTGCCCCCAGCTATTCTATGCTAGATAGGATTCATGACGAGTTTGAGAATACTTGGAGTCCAAAGAAAATAATCAGAGAAGAGCAGCGAATGAGTAAATCGGGAGTAGAGAGTTTGATCTCCAAACTCTATGAGCAGAAGCAAATGGGAGGTGCTGCACTTTTTGGAGTACTAAGTGGAAAGTTATCCGAAGGTGTCGACTATTCGGAAAATGTTCTGAATGCTCTTGTTTGTGTTGGCCTACCTTTGCCTCCTCCGAGTGCCAGACAAGATGCCTTGCTAGAGTATTATTCGAAGAAGTATGATAGGAACCGTGCATGGAAGTATGCAAGTCTTCAACCGGCTGTTAACAGCATACTGCAAGCCCTTGGAAGACCAATCAGGAAGAAGGAGGATAGGGCGATTGTAGTCCTCCTAGAGAAGAGGCTCCTAGAAAGAAGAGTCAGCAGTTGTATGCCTGCAATGCAGAAGATGAGGACATCGAAACCAGAGAGGACGGCTGAACGGGTCAAGGCATTTTTTGAGATCTGACCAACAATGGGTTCATGCGAGTCGCACAACTGGGTATTGCATGGAGTGGACTAGGGTCGATGTCCAATCTGATGCGGAGATGGGGGCAATTGGTGGTCTGGCGGATCTTAAAGTCGGCCTTGATACAGATGCAGAGTCTATGCATCGAGTCTTCCTAGATGAGTTGCCCCATCTATCAGAGGTAATGGAGATGCACAACTCCGTAGTTTCTGAAGCAGAGTCTAGAGTCGTTAGCGAGTCCATTTCTACCTTGGGTGAGTTTGTCTCCGAGTTCGGGGGAGAGTGGTCGGGATCTGAAATAAGACTGCCCTTGCAAACAACAGAAAAGAGCGAGATTGCCATCGACACTATGATTGAAAATAACTCTCAGATTGTCCGAATGATCTCTCCGGAGAGGTTCGGCGGATTGGTGAGGAAATTCCGACTACCCGAGGGGAGGAGCGTTGCAGAGGCAATTTGGGAAGGGGAATTCATTTCAATCAAGTTAGATTGAGTCATTCATCGATCTCGAAATGAAGATCCCTCTCTGGTATGTCTTGAATCGCCTCTATCTCCTGCATGACCGAAGAGAGCGCCAGTTGTGCGTTATCCCTATGAGTATCCCCGAGAACGTGGCTTGAGTACCTGGCCTCCTCGAAGATTCGATCCAAGGACACCAAGGAGGCCTCGCTGATTGGGAGGGCCGCCCGGATTGCGTGCTCGAACTCTCTCACAGTCTCGAAGCTCCTTCGTAGGAAGCCCCGGCGCATGAGGACCGAACACATATTGTCGTAGCACAGGAAGATTGCTCGTCGATATTCATCGCCAGATGCTAGCATCTCCACGGTCTGTCCCAGAACCTTGGCGAGTTCCCTAATTGTTGATTTTCTCTTAGTATTGAAAGCCATGGCTCCGATGGCAATAGCGATGGCTGCTATCACCAGGGCACCGATTCCAACGGCTGCGCTGCCGAAGAAAGAGTCCCCCTCCTGTTTCTCATAAGTAATGGAAACGCCAGAGGATGGCAGTAAGGCGAGGCTACCTGGTTCGATGAACTCTGAGTCCGAACCAATCATCACGCCTAGAAGGCCCCATCCCTCTGGTGGCAGGGATTGTTCTGAAAAGGCAGGAAGGGGCGCCATTGACTTGAATTCATACTGGAAGACTCCGTCTTCTCCAGTTAGCTTGGAGACTGAGAAGTGAGTGGTACTGCCATTTACCAGACTGGCCGTTAGGGAAAGCCCCTCCAGAGGGGCCCCGGTATCCCTAGCCGTGGCGTTTACAGTTCCCTTGATTACCCTCTGACCGTTTGATAGATCAAGTTCCGAGTATACGAAGTCAACCTCGATCATCACCAGAATCTCAATTTCCTTAGAAAGCCCGTTCAGGAATCTCGACTGGTCGGAGTCGACCACTATGGCAATGACGTTCTCTCCGGGGTACATGAATTCCTGGGCCTTCGCTCTTATCTGGAAGTTCATCGTGCTCGGATTATCCCATGGCCCTGCAGTGATCGGAAGTTCAGACTCCCCCCAAGTTAGGCTCATGGAAAGGTTGGCGAAGATTGCTGATTCCCCTCCTACTTCTCTTACGAGTCCTTGAATCATTATTGAGCTAGAAGGAGAGGCATCGCCTCGAATGATAGTATTGGTAATTGGCTGTACCTCGACTACGATGTCAGACAGGGCAAAGACCTGCGAAACAGACTCTGCGGAGAGGTAGAGCAACTCGCCACCGAATTGGAATGAGACATTATGTGAACCTCTGCTCAATGCGTATTGCACTCTATGGCTGTAGGAGAAGAAGCCTCCTTCCTCCGTGACTACCAATTCGGCAGGAGTTCCATCCAAAAATATCGATATCTCCCTCCCCTCGAGGCCCTGCTCGAAACCGGTATCGGATTCGTAAAGCCGGCCGCTGAAGTTCCAATGGCCCCCCCTAGTAACATATGTCTGTTCGACCTGGTGTGAAATTGTGGTATGGTAAGAAACTGTGAAATTGGAATCTACCAATCCCTGCCTGTAGAATCCTTGTGCAGGCGAGATTGCAGAAATAGAATGGTTTCCTACATCCATAGACTCTGGGATTATCCACTCCAAGGACCAAATGCCATTTTCCTGGCTACTGGTGATTCCAACTAATACGCCATCTACGAATACCTCGATTGTTTGACTCCCTAGCCAACCATCCTCCAAGTTGTCCTCTGCAGTACCAGAAATCAGCATGACGTCTCCGACGGCGATTGGCCCGATTGGATCCATTGTGAGGAAAACTGGGGAGAATACAGTGAATACCACGGATGATTCCGAAGGAAGAAGGAAATCCTCCCCAGCGAACTCTATCCCGATTACCATTGGTCCGAGTTCCATATCTGATGCAATGGGGACAAAACCTGTGAATGACCCATTTACGTCCACAGATAGTGATGTAATCTCCTGCCCATTCACCGACATGGCAAGATCCCTATTTGGGATGGTCCGTCCTACGCCATCTGTTAGCACGCCTTCTACCACTGCCACCTCTGTTCTGTCAATCTCGGCGGGCGGGGTAGAAATCACTACTTGAGTCGGTTGAGTGACATTGAACACCATTGAGTCGGAGGAGCCCAAATAGTATTCTGGATTTAGAGAGTCTCCTTGACCCATTGGATCTACCCAGGAAAATCCCCCTAGGAAGTCTACGCGAGCAGTATGGGGGCCGAAGTCCATATCTGAAGGGATCAGGTATGTTATCGACCACTGGCCCGTAGTAGCGTTGGAGAAAGTAGTGTAGGAGGGTCCGACGTCGATACCATCGACATACAGGTGAACAAGGCCGCCGCTAGAGTTGCCGTCATGTTGCAGGAGTTGCCCCCTTTCATCCAAAAGTGAGCCGACCAGAGTTACCGAACCACCCGATATGGATGGCGAGGATGCTTCCTTCAGGACCAGTTCTGTGGGAGCTAGAACGACTACTCGGGTCCATGCCTCATCACCCAGAAGGCCAATAGTCCCATTGATTCCCGAGAAGGTAGCTGTGACAACCATTGGACCTGGTTGTCTATCCGGCCTGACAAGTATTGATGCTGAGGCAGTGCCATTCGAATCGGACAGACCGCCCCATACGGTGAGATTGTCAATTCTCACCACTATAGTCGCAGATGTTATTGGCCCGCCAGCATTATCGATTAGTGAAAGGGAGATATCGAAAGTTTCCCCTCTGACAGTCCTATTATCGGGGTCGAGGTCATCTGGGCTTTCTATGGTTAAGACCGAAAAACCTCTGCTATCGAATGTGGCAAACCCGGATGCAGAGGTAAAATATGTCACCTGCGGAGTGAAAGAAACATCCAATCCATGTACTCCTCGCGGGAATGATAGGTCGAGCCGTAGTTCCGCCAACCAAGATCCATCGGCGTTGAATGTTACTTGGGAAACCGTGAATGTACTGGAGTCACCGTCAATAGAGAATGTCAGTGTTGGATTCAAGGGGTTCCCAGAAATGTCGGCTAGTCCCGATCCGTTGCTTGATGTAAGAGACCCGGTGACGTTGAAGAATTCTCCCGGTAGTGGGTTCGTGGTAATAGGATCTATTGCCATGGTGGCCGAAGATCTAACTGTAATTGTATTCAGAATCTGAACCGCTTGTTGGAGGTCAACGGACCCGTTGAATACGAAGGTGACATTCACAAGGCCAAGTGGGTGGTCATGGGGAACTTCGAATTCGAAGGCTACGCTGCCATCAGAAGCGGTGACTGCAGTTTCTAGCCAAGTATCATGGAAGCGGGCCAATACTTCGAAGCCGGAGAGAGGGTTCTCGTTATTGCTAAACTCGACTAGCCTAGTTGTGATGGTGATTGATTCGCCTCTGTCCACGATGGTGTTAACGAACGGATTAGAGTCGACGAATTGGGGAATTCCTATCACTAGTATTGATGCATCTCCATTTCCTGTAAGATAGAATGGTGTCGAGCCATTGACTACGCTCACGACCACAGTCCTGTCACCTCTGAGGACACCGTTTCCTAGGGTATCAGTAGGGACAGTGAGATTGAATGCGCCCGACATATTAGTAGTCTGGTTTTCGATCAGAAGTTCGCCTGGTTCGTCTAGGAAGAAGACGTTGATTCCTACGGGCCCGTCTACCGTCCTATTTACATCTGCTGAGTCCATCACATTACCCACTAAGTTGAATGATTGTAGTGCAGTAACCTGAGAGGGGATTGAGTTGATCTCAACCGAGCTAGCAACTTGCACTGTTAGGTTCACGAAACTTTCGTTCCCAAGCCATCTTCCTGCTTCGGTCGAAGTCAGCGTATCCGAAAGGTCATCTGGTGCGTGCACCCTGATGTCGTAGAATCCGGGTGGGGCAGTTGATGGTATGATTGGATCGAATGAGACCTGGCCTTGTGAGTTGGTGGTTCCGGATTGCAGGATATCCTGCAAGGGCCCACCCCAGTCAAAGTATAGATCCAGAGCAACGCCAGAAAGTACTACATCTGGATCCTCAACATCTGTAACGGTTGATTGGAGCAGTAATTCTTCTCCTGCAGTTACTATCGAGGCTTGGGGGTCGGTCTCGATGACGAACTCAGTCTGTACACCTAAATCTATTATGGTTGGATCTCCAGCATTGTAGTAGCTCCCTCCTACGGGAGGGTTTCCAGAGAAACTCAATGTGATATGAAGCTCGTACACACCAGAGGAGACGCCCTGTGGGATCTCGAATGAGATATTGTATGTGCCCGTCGTTTCATCCACCCAACCGTTTGCGATATTGTAGGTGGGCCCGGCTGCTGGGAATCCACCGGGAGTTGGGGGGAGTTCAGAGGGTAAGACAAGTTGCACCAATACAGAACTGTTGTTACCGGTGATCGGACTCTGCAAAACCATATCGTTTGCGGAACCAGAGACCCAATTTGTCGAGCCCCGTATAGACCAATCACTAGAGAGGCTTGCAGAGGCATTACCCATTCCTCTGACCCTTAGAACTCCTGATGTAGAGTTGGGGCTGAGCCAAGTGGAGCCTCCATAGCTAAGATTCCAATCATAGTCCCCGGGAGTCATCGTGAATGAAGGAATGAAGGCAGGGGTAACCCGGCCAGCATCAGGATTTGATTCGTTCCAAACTAGATCGCCATCAAAAATTAGTTCGTATTCGCCATCGAATGGGGCGAATGATGAGCCTGTGTGATCCTCCAGGAATACGTCAACTGCATACTCTCTGCCCCTAATCGCAAATGGTAGTTCATAGTCGAAAACAACGAAACTGCGTATACCATAGGTATCGATAAATTGCTCTTGGTCATTCGAATTTAAGTTGTCGGAGTCGAACTGTAGACGTACATCGACCGGTCCCGCCGGAAGAGGGACTTCAGAGGCGGAGAAGGACCAAATGATGGAGAATTCGCCGGAGTTGGAACCCCAAGAGGAATTATTCAGGTACCATGTAGTCAATTCTTGGAATGGTCCCGAGAGGTCGGCCCTACGCATCTCTAGAATCAATGTCCCGTTTAGCGGGGTAGGAGATGGCCCCCTGCTGAGAACCGTGCCATTGAGGTAGATACTGCTGCCGATTTCCAAAATCGAGTTATTCAGTCCCTGGGACTGGATATCTACTGTCAGGTTGGGAGAAAGCGTGATGTTGAACTTGAAAGGGAGGGATCCGGGTAGTGCGTGGTAAGAAGCAGGGGTGGCATTATTCAAATCGTCGAAATGCCAACCATCGAATGAAATCGCGGCATCCATCAATCCGAGTGGTTCTGTCTCATCGATTGGCACAATGAACTCGTAGTACCCTCCTCCAGATACTCCGGAAGCAATCGATACTTCGCCATCAACGACTGATGAGTAGTTCAGAGTGACCTGTAGATCATCTACAATTGAAGGATCCAAGAAAGGTGAGTTCGCCCAAGAAAGTTGCCCGGTAATTGATGAGTTTACCCCGATTCCTAGCATTGGCTGTCCTACTGGATTTGGGCTCGTGATAGTCATAGATACGTTATCCGTGACATTTACCTGCCAAGGCATAGAAATCCCTTGCGTGCCCACATAACCCATCTCAGTGGTTAGTATTACCAAAGATCCGAATCCTGGTTGAATTATCTGTTGGGGGAGCCCGGTTAGGTTGAATGATCCGTTCTCATCCGTCGTCACATTAGCTACCAAGTGATCTAAGATGGCTGCACTCCCGGGCACCTGTTCGGATTGGTTTGGCTCGACGAGGTACATCGAGAGTGTGATATTTTCCACCAGAGTCTGGTTTTCTACAAACTCCAAGGTACCCTCGACCCAGATTTCCTCCGATGTAGTTGTGTTCCTCTGAACAGAAGTCGGACCCCAAGAATCCACATTAACCCTAACTTCAGACATCGGCGGGCAGGCTTCGAAGGGGATCCAACCGAGATCCAGCTCACCCTGGTTTTGATTGGTCTGCAAATGAACCTCTGCCCATCTAGTGAAGTCTTTGCCGTACACATTGAATGCCTTGCCGTCCCACGTACCGCCGGAGAAGCCAGTGACCTTGCGTGCGGGGATTCCCGCGATCCTAAGCATAGTCACGAATACGGATGTGAACTCATCGCAGTCTCCTTCTCTGGATGAGTTTAGAATCCAATGAGTTACATCACTATCTATCCCAATACCGCTTTCCCTGCCAGAGCCGAAGTGATTCCTTAGAAAGGAGATTGTTTCATTACCGTTCACTATGAAATTCTGAATGGCGGTGACCTTGTCCCATGCCGATATTGCTCCTGACTGATCCAGAACATCCTGGGTAAGGTTTGCAACAAAGCCAGAACTGTTCATGAATTCTTGTGGGAGGTCTTTGCCGTAATCAGAATCAGCGAAGGCTGTGGAATTATCTCTGATTGCAGCTGACAAAATCACCTCTGGTGCATTGACGTATAATGCCTCGATGACGGCACTGTCAACGATTATGTCACGAGTGTAGTTAGAGAAATTGAGTCCGGCTGAAATATCCACCCAAGTTGTGAAATTCACAACATTGTAAGGCTGAATCAGTTCTTGACCGGGTCCAATGTAACCTGCTTCATCGAAAATTATCTCCCATGATAGTGGACCCGAGTGGTTCCAGAAGGATTGGTCTGCAACCCCTTGTTCTGTGGAGAATTCCGGAGAAACCTGAGTATTCCCCAATAGGGTGCTATTGACGCCCCATGACACTCCGGTGTAGAAGTCATAGGTATGCCATCTCCAGTAGTGTTTGAGTGTTGGATCCAGTCCTTCTGAGCTATTTGTGGCGGTGAACATGAGTGCGTTCTCCTGTATATCGTCAATTGGATTGAAGGGGTCGCTCGGAGAACCGACGCAATCCAGAACCCAGAAGTCCTCGGGGCATTCTTCACCATCGGGAATTCCACCGCCATCAGAATCGGGGTCGAGCCAGTCAGTTCCAAGCTCCTGCTCTATCAAATCGGGTATGCCATCGCCATCGGTATCAAGAGGGTTGATGTCGTCGTCCGGGTTATCTTGTGGGTTTGTCCCGTCTAGATATTCCTGGCCGTCATCGACCCCCCCATTGTCAGAATCTGCTACGTTCCAAAGAGTGAACCAAACGTCAGACGTGAAATTTCCTCCGAAGCCGAAGCCACCGATGCCGAAAATCATTGAGCACCCAGTGGTATTCTCGAAATAGTTGTTGAGGCCGTCCTCATCGGAATCAAGCAGGTTGTGACAAGGCTCTCTCGGGTCTGTCAGATTGAGAGTCTCGGATAGGTCATTGACTCCGTCACCATCGGTATCGTAGAGGGTCGGATCGGAAAGGTACCCCCATGCTGCTGTCAATTCCTCCCAATCTGCAAGGCCATCGCCATCAGTGTCCTTGTAGTCATCATCACACCATGGATCGTTGGTAGCATTTGCAGAAGCATCCCAGCACCAGGAGCCATTGATGAATGAAATAGTTGATGCCCCGGCAGGGGGTTCCGTATCTATTCCCTTTAGGAATGATGGTTCCTCCAAGGAGTCATAGCTGAACGGCGTCCGTGAACCATTGGCTGAAACAAAGTAGGCCATTGGGGCATTTCCCCTCCAATCCACGGGGTTGGGGTTTATTCCTTCTGTAGAGTTGATGGTTAGAGTATCTGCATCTGAATCCCAGAATATGATTGTGAAGACGAGTTCTAAAATTGATGTGCACGGGTCGGTCTGTCCGGGAAAGCCTTCGTCACCGTCACTTATCCCACCGCCGTCTGAATCGGAGACATTCCACAGCGTGCAGGAGTTATTCTCCTCCCAATTTTGTAGCCCGTCGCCATCAAAATCCCCCTCATCGTTTATCCTAGTTGGATCAGTCTCGCCGGGATCGATCACCCCGTTGCCATTCAGATCTTCGTCGCCATCGTCCAAATGGTCACCATCCGTATTGTTGCTCCGGGGGTCCGAACCCTGGGCGGGATCGCCGTACGAACCATTGTACTCGATTCCGTCTAGAATCCCGTCCGAGTCAGTATCCGGGGATGTTGGGTCAGTCAGTAAGATAAGGCCCTCCAAGGAGTCATTCAGGCCATCACCATCGGTATCGTTGTTCTGAGGGTCAGTCTGGGTAATTCCATCGACCTCGGCGGTAAAAATTCCACATCCACCTGGACCTAGTGAAAGCACTGGATTGCAAGGCGACTCAGTTATCGTCATGTTGATTGGCCCTGGCCTGAAGTACTGCGTAGGAGGGAATGTCGTTCCGTTCCTGGTGCCCCATGCAGGATTGACGTACTCGTAAATGTTTGATAGCCCGTCTAAGTCAGGGTCTCCGAAAGTCCCATCCTGATTTGAGTTTGATGTTGGATCGAGGCCGTTTGCTGCCTCCCATCCATCCGGCATCCCATCCCCATCGGAATCCCAACCATTGGGGTCCTCATCTTCCAATCCGTCCCCATCATCATCATTGGAGCTACAATCGGCATCCCCATCGAAGTCCGGATCATTGGAATCAACCATCCCATCGTGATCGTTGTCGAAGGTATCGGTGCAGATGTTTCCTACTGGATCCTCGTCAGCGCCATCTGAACCTGAGCCCTGAATCACTTGCATGGCACTCTCCTCGTCCCAGTTCGAGACTGGAATTGTGCCATTCCACCAAACACCATTGTCCAGGACGTTAGTGGTGGAAGGCTCATCCCAACCCGATGGTATCCCGTAAAGATACTCGTTGAGATTCGTGAGGCCATCGGAGTCGGGGTCTCCAGTGGAGCCGTTTTCTCCGGTTGACGAAAGGGGGTCTAATCCATATTGCCATTCCCACCCATCGGGCAGGCCGTCGTTATCGGAGTCCCAATCCTGTGGCTGGGTATTGATCAGAAACTCAATCCCATATGGGAGTCCATCTGCATCCTGGTCGTTCGTGGTTGCGGAAACCTCGAAGACGGCAAGTTGCATAGAGGCCACCCCCATCATTAGGAGTAAGAAGGTGAGAAATATGGCTGATCTCTTCTTGCCCATTGGGCCAGATTCTTCGTAATTTGAAGTTAGCATCTGCATGGGCGTCAGTCTCGTATTGTTGGCCGCTAACTCCGGGTCTTAAGAAGAATGGAGCGTCGTTCGTACATTTGTGACCTATAATAGTTCGACGTCGTCATCATCGTACCTTTCTGCCCCACTAGGTTCTTCCTCTACAGTTACTGGTGCTGGAATCTCGGGAGTGGTTTCTTCGACCTGGACCACATCATCAGATAGTGACTCCAGCATCCTCATTTGTGAGGCCCACCTTCTCCTATTGAGTCTACTCTGAATACCGGCAAAAAGCAATAGGACACTGACCAAAACCAGAACAATGGTGATTGGGCGGGGATGAGCCATTTCGTTGACGATAATATCTGCGAATGAACCAATCTCAACGATTGCCGTAAGTGTGAACTTGGCAGTAAGAGACTCGGAGAAGCTCTGCTCTGTATCTAGTGGGGTGGCGGTGACGGTGATTGGAATTGAGTCACCGTTGTTTGCTGAATCGGAAACAGAAACTTCGACAGTGAAGGTTGCCTCGTCAAACGCCTCGATTTCTATCAGGGGGGATCCGGAAAGTCCACCGATACTTACATCCCACCCACCCTCGTCCACATCAGCTTCCAGAAGAACGGTCATTGGACTATTGCCCTCATTCTTCACCTTCATCTGTATGGAATAGTCATTGCCTGGAGCGAGTTTGGTATTTTGAGACACCTGGACTATCTCCAGCATCGGTTGATCTGCTTCGATCTCAAAGGTCATGGGGAGGTCGAAATATCTTGGTTCGTCTTCTTCTATGTCCTCAACAATCCTCAGATATACTGTATGGTTCCCCACTTCTACCTCATTTGTCAGCGTTGCACTGATGAAGACCTCTGTGAAGTCTCCAGGTCCAAGAGAAACCCTGGGGACCGCTTCTCCATCAGAATTTGTAATTCTGAAATCCCATTGGCCATATGCGGGGTTTCTATCCGTATTTTCCTTCAATGAGGCAGGATTTTGAAGCAGCCACCATGATGCTGCTTCCAAATCCGTCTCACTATTTGTCAATCGTGCTCTGAAATCCAATACGGGCCTATCCTGACCAGGTGCACAGAGTGCTACCTTCATGTGTCCGAGGGGAGTACCATCACAATCCTGTGAAACCTCGCCCCTAATGCCATATGTTCTCTGGATGGTGAATGAAATGGTAGTAGTAGTAGAAGCATTTCCCCCGCTGATTACTTCTATTTCAATCTCTCCAATGTCATCATCCTCTCTATCTAGGCTAGGCTTCACCCCGAGAATCAGAACCTTTGTGCTGTGCCTCTCCAAAAGGGGAGTGTGGAAAGTTCCGTCTCCCTCATCTTGGAGTATCCTCTGCCCGGTTAGGTTATCGTGCAATTGGAAGATTGATTTTGATCTCTTCAGAATATCTATTCTGAAGGTGTCGGCATCGAAACCGGTATTGAAAATCTCCAAAATAAATGGATTGAATTCCCCATACTCAGCGAATCTGGGGATGGTCGAATCGAGGGCTTCTCCTCTTGAGGAGTTCGCTATTGGTATTTTATGATCCTCAGACCAGACTGAAACTACCGGTGGCTGATAGACGTCAATCTTCTCCACATTCAGTACGAGGGTATCTTGGTGGACGACGGAAATAACCCCATCCACATCCGCTTCGGCTACTGCTCGGATCTCAATCTTCTTAGGCATCCCAGTAAGATCGTCGGGAGCCGTGAGTGTCACTGTAGGGTTAATCACAGTGCCGCCGGAACTCATCTCGTATCCTGCTGGTGAGTCGAACTCAACCAACCAAGAGCTGCCCATATTGGTCAGAACCTCAAGTTCTACGGTCATTGACTTCGTGGAATCCCCCCTGTGGACAAGAACCATGGGGATAGGAGTTACCTTCCCCGGGGCGAAGTACTCTACTGAACGATCGAACCGATGCTTCACTGATACGCCAAACTGGTGCATCTCTATTGGTTCGTGTTCGATTTCTATTTCGTTACCACCGACATCCCGGACCCTGAGAAATACAGTATACTCTCCGGGTGAAAGTCCACTATCGTAGGTGAAAAGGAATTTTCCAAAGATCCCTGTGCTTGAATCCTCGATATCCTCCATATCGCCAGTGATTCTTTCATCGACCTCATAGTTCCCATCCGGTCCCCTCATGAGTATGTCAACTCTGGAGATGTCTGCCCTCCCAAAGGCACTGATCGCATCTAGTGAAAACTGCATCTCCCGATCCTCCACAATGTCATTCGGATACCAGTCTATAACAGAGCCCTCGGCAATATTCGCACCTTCCCTCTGAACTACAATGATGCTATTCATCAGTGCATTTCCATTTGCTTCCATCTTGGAAAATTTGTTCGGCTCGTTGTCAATGTTGTTGAATGCGACATCTGCAGAGCAGCTAGACCCACCGAACGGGCTATCACTGCCGTCGCATCCAGACATACTAGCTCTGACCCTGATGATCAATCGCTCATTCTTCCCTACTTGGAAGGATTCGGAATTTCCTATCCCGACGTCTATGATCTCGTGATCGAAATCGCAACTGCTACCAAATGACGAGGTACATACGGAGCCAGAGTAAGTTGTTGATCCAATGGTCCTCTCTGAAGTCATAATGGAAACTGTCCAATCAACATTTGAATTCTGAGATCCTTCTGACTTGAGGAATAATTCAACTGGAATGTAGTATGAGTCGTTTGCATGGAATTTCCTGCCAAAGAATTCCATAGAAGACATCAATGAAATGGTCATAAATTGAACATCGTCATCCAAAGCACTTGCGACTTCCTGGTCCTCATTCCCTTCAGGCGGCTGAGTGCTGATCAGTCCATCCATTCCAGCAGTTTGGTTCTGGCCGGGTTGTACGAAGTACAACTTGTATAAGTTGGCGTCTGGAGCACTTTCAGAGGCATGGAATGGCCTGAATTCGGGAAGTTCTGAAGATTCCAAATCGAAGCCCGTAGGAACAAGCATCAACAATGCCAACGACAGTGAGACCAGTGCAGTTTGACGCACACAGGAGTCGGGGTTGCTATTTCGCACGATTGTGCGCCGCATCCGGGATGTTAAAGAGTTCGGGAGTTTGGAGTAGTGGATGCATCGGTTATTGCACGTTATCGTCCGCTCGGTTGAAATCGAAAGTCGATGCTCGTTAGACTGCAGGGGTACCCGAGTTGGTCAAAGGGGCCGGACTTAAGCTCCGGTGCTTAGTGCTTCATGGGTTCGAATCCCATCCCCTGCACCATTAATTATCAAATCCCGTTTTTGCTCGTGCAAGTGTGCAGCCAAACTTGCCATCAAAACCCATAGGAGAGACCTTAGTCAGACATACCACTCCGGCTACAACTTTCTCCGGGAGTAGTATAGATTCCAGTATTGAAGAGGCGATTGTCTCCATCAGGGCGTTCCTCTCAGAAGTTGCTTTTTCTATCGAACGATGTAGATATTCGTAGTCTAAAACGTCTCCAATTTCGTCTTTGGAAGGTTTTTCGGCTCCTTCGAGTAAAACTTCGATGTCGAATCTCACTGGTTGCTTGACCCCCATCTCGTAATCGTGGGCACCTATGTCCAGTTCGACTATAACTTCCTCGAGACGCAGTGTTGTCCAACTGGAAGACTCGAGTTTTGCGATTGTGGAGCTAAGATGGGGGGTTGTTATGGTCAAGATTTCCCTTCCTTGTCAAATGCCGGATCTTTTCTCATCTGTCTAAACCGCTCACCGGAGTCAACGAATATTGTTTGTCCTGTTATCGACGGGGAATTCGCCAAGAATACTACCGACTCAGAGACATCGTGTGCAGAGGGCCCGAACCCTAACGGGGATTGAGATTGAACTGCCTTAAGTGAATCCTCATCTAGGATATCACTCGTAAGAACGTGCCCTGGTGCTACTGAGTTAATTCTGATTCTTGGAGCCAGGTCAATCGCAAGTGCAGAGGTCAAACCGTGCATTGCGAATCTCGAACCCGTATATGACAGATAATCTGCATTTGGTGATTCGATCTTGAAATCCAAAATATTCACGACCCATGAAGTCCTCTTTGCAGACTTAGACAACTCACTAATCAAGACAAGTGGTGCCAATGCGTTTACTTTCATATGTTCTGTCCACAACTCTTCAGTGATGGTTTCAATCCTATCGAAAGAGAACATTGAGGCGTTGTTGACCACGCCAACTACGGTCCCAAGTGATTCGGTTGCCCTGTGAATAAGCCCCTTCACTGAGTCTGGATCATTAAGATCGCATTGTAATCGGGTAGCCTTTCCCCCAACGGCCTCTATCTCCGTGACTAGTTGGTTTGCATCTTGTTCAGAGTTTCTGTAGTGAATCGCAATTGAGAATCCCTCTTCTGAAAGCCTCAGGCAAATTTCTCGACCTATCCTTTTGGCCCCACCAGTCACCAATACCGTCCCGCGCACGCATCCCGCAGGGGACCACAGGCTTTACCGATTGCTAACAAGAAGCGGGACTTGACAATGATAACGGTTAATGTCGTTCCTCTATCCGCTAATATCGATGGAGAGGCGGTTGCCAATCATCGATACCGGAGAAGATTCGTCCGGAGGTTGCGGGAGCACTGGTCCGGCAGGGCCTCTTGAAAAAAGGAAAAACATGAGGAAGAGGCTTCCTTCGTGGTTCAAGACAGCCCTTCCAACTGGCTTGGCTCAGTCGAGATATAACGACACAAAGAGCAATGTGACGACTCATGGATTGAATACAGTCTGCGAGGAAGCACGATGC
Organism: Candidatus Poseidoniales archaeon; assembly: GCA_003602515.1. Taxonomy (GTDB): domain Archaea; phylum Thermoplasmatota; class Poseidoniia; order Poseidoniales; family Thalassarchaeaceae; genus UBA36. Next base: position 109,620 of record QQSB01000005.1, read on the forward strand.
CCGAACGTTCACGACTGCTGGGGCAGGGGGACAGCCACCTTCATGGTTGCAGGTGAAGTTTGCACAAGGGGTTGCAGATTCTGTGCAGTCGGAACAGTGAAGTCCCCCCCCGAACTAAATGCAGAAGAACCCGGTGAGTTGGCTGATGCAGTCTACAATATGGGGCTGAGCTATGCAGTAATTACTGTTGTAAACAGGGATGATCTTGAAGACGGCGGTGCAATGCACTACCGAGAATGTATCTCAGAGGTTGCAAACAAGAATCCCGGTGTTGGATTGGAATTGCTTTGTTCGGACCTAGATGGGAATCTAGAGGCTCTTGAGCAAATGCTGGATGGGTTGCCTCTGAGGGTTTTCGCGCATAATGTCGAGTGCGTGCCGCGTCTAGACGGAATAGTTCGCGACCCTAGGGCCTCCTTCGGGCAATCTCTAGAAATTCTGAGGAAGGCTAAGGAGGTCCGACCTGATGTACTTACGAAGACTAGTCTAATGGTCGGACTGGGAGAATCGGATGGCGAGGTAGAAGAGGCGATGAGGATGGTTCGCGAGGCTGGGGTCGATATGATCACCCTGGGGCAGTATCTACAGCCCAGCTACAGGCACCTTCCTGTGGACAGATTTCCTGAACCAAGCATTTTTGCAGACTGGGATCGCCTAGCCAGAGACCTAGGTTTCGGTGCAGTGGCCAGCGGACCTCTGGTTAGGTCGAGCTACAGGGCTGGCCTTCTTTGGGAGGAGGCAATGGGAGGCGAGCCTGTGGTTACTCGAGACTCAACTGGTTCAGCGGTTAGCCACGTCCAGTCACAGAAGAGATTAGTTGTTGTAGAGGTTGATAATTCATGATAAGCGGAGGGATGGGTCATGGCACCTAGGGACACTGACGGGAAAATTCACGTTCCTGACGCCCCATTCAGGCCGGGTGAGGAAGCAAGTTTCGAGAACTGGCCATGGAAACCCGGGGATTTACCAATGCCTGATCCCAAAAATTGTCATTTTCAAGATACAGTTGATCTAGCTAATGGGCTAGTTAGGGTGCTTGATGACGATGGCAATGCCTCCGGGGAATGGGACCCGGGGCTCACTTCGGAACAACTCCTATCAGGCCTGGAGCATATGGTTAGGTTGAGGATCTTCGATGATAGGATGATGAAAATGCAGAGGACTGGCCTACTTTCATTCTACATGCGTTCACTAGGCGAGGAGGCAATTGCTATTGCTCAAACTATGGCATTGGAAGAGCAAGATTGGATTTTTCCATCTTACAGGCAGCCGGGTGCGCAATTCGTGAGAGGCAGGGATATGGTGAGCATGATTTGCCACTGCATAGGAAACGAAGAAGACAATATCAAGGGCAGACAGATGCCAGTGCACTATTCGTATAGAGAGGGGCGTTTCATATCGATTTCCAGCCCTGTTGGGACTCAGTTCAGCCAGGCCGTAGGAGTCTCCCTTGCATCGAGTTACAAGGGACTTGATGAAGTGACGATTACCTGGATTGGCGATGGGGCGAGTGCTGAAGGGGATTACCACTATGCGCTGAACTTCGCTAGTGTGTTCAACGCCCCAGTAATACTGAACCTGGTGAACAACCAATGGGCAATATCCACTCATGCTAACTTCGCTACCGGAACGGGGAGTTTCGCATCTAGAGGGATACCCTTCGGACTTGCTTCCATCAGAGTGGATGGAAATGATTTCCTTGCACTATATTCTGTTACCAAGTGGGCTCGAGAGAGGGCTGCGGCAGGCTCTGGAGCGACACACATAGAGGTCCTTACCTACAGAACTGGAGCGCACAGCAGCAGCGACGACCCCAGTAGATATAGGCCCAAGAACGAGCATACCAAGTGGCCCGGCGGCGACCCTGTAGATCGGTTGAAAGAGCACCTGATTAAATTGGGAGAGTGGAGCTTGGATCAGCACAAAGAACTGGAGGAGAGGATTGACGGAGAGGTGATTGATGCGTACAAAGAGGCCGTGAAATTCGGAGATCTAGCCAATGGCCCATATCCCTCTGCGGATACCATTTTCACAGAGGTTTACGAAGAAATGCCTTGGCACCTTAGGGAGCAGCATGACGAGATGATGGGGGGATGAAAATGGCAAATATGAATATGATTCAATCTTTGAACAGCGCTCTCGACAATATGTTAGATGGCGATCCAGATGTAATCATATTCGGAGAAGACGTTGGTTACTTTGGGGGGGTATTCAGAACAACTGATGGGTTACAAGAAAAGCATGGAAATCATCGTGTTTTCGACACGCCTCTTTCGGAAGGTGGCATCGCTGCAACCGCTTTTGGAATGGGATTAAATGGACTCAGGCCGGTGGTGGAAATCCAGTTTGCTGACTACATCTTCCCCGCTTATGATCAGATTGTGAACGAGATGGCAAAGGTGAGGCACAGGTCTGGAGGCGAGTTCTGGTCCCCTGTTACGCTAAGAACTCCGGCAGGAGGTGGGATTAGAGGCGGGCATCACCATTCACAATCCCCAGAGTCCCAATTCACACATACTCCAGGGCTCAAGATAGTTTACTGCTCAACACCATACAATGCCAAGGGTCTGCTAATTAGCGCTATTGAGAGCAATGACCCCGTAGTTTTCTTTGAGCCAAAGAGGTGTTATCGAGGACCTTTCTATGGAGACCCTCACAGCGTACCAACATGGGCCGAACATCCAGAGGCAGAAGTTCCCGAGAGCCACTACAGAATCCCCCTTGGTGAGGCGAGATTAGTACAACAAGGAAGCGATTGCACGGTAATCTCCTGGGGTGCTATGGTTCATGTTTGTGAGCAAGCAATTAGCGACAGTGGAGTATCATGCGATCTAATTGACCTGCAGACTCTTATTCCCTGGGACAAGGAGGTAGTAGTGGATTCGATCGAGAAGACAGGGAGATGTGTGATTGTCCATGAGGCCCCTAAAACTAGTGGATTCGGTGCAGAAATGGCAGCTTCTATACAGGAGAGGTGCTTCTACCATCTTGAGACGCCTATTGAGAGGGTGACGGGGTGGGATACACCATTCCCCCATACTACTGAATGGGATTACATGCCCGGGCCATCTAGAATCGCAGCGGCGATAGTGAAAACACAGGAGGACTGAGATGGGAAATTTCGTGTTTAAGTTGCCTGATATCGGAGAAGGGGTGGTTGAAGGAGAAGTTGTCCAATGGCACGTCTCAGTTGGCGATTCGGTCTCCGAGGACGATCCACTTGTCGATGTGATGACTGATAAGGCAACGGTGACAATTCCATCCCCTGAAAGCGGGGTAATCAGTTCTCTAAGTGGCGGAGTAGGAGATATGATTGCTGTTGGAACAACTCTTCTCGAGATCGACACTGGGGGGGAAGTATCGGCGAGTGAGGGAGGAGGATCGGATGACGTTGACAAGCCAGCAGAAACGACTCCTGCCCCTGTCCCTGCCCCCGTCCCAATCGCTGCCGCGGACCCTGTCCCAACCCCTGTCCCGGACCCTGTCCCAACCGCTGCCGCTGCCCCGGCCCCAAAGGCGCCATCTCAACCAGCAACTGGTCGGGTCCTTGCTAGTCCTGCGGTTAGAAAGCGGGCTAGAGAGAATGATGTTGATCTGTCAGCCGTTAGGGGATCGGGTCCGGCTGGTAGAATCAGGCATGCTGATTTGGATGCATTCATTGCCGCTGGAGGAGCAATTTCAGGTGCACCTCCTATTGCATACTCGGTTAAGAGAACCGAAGTTACTCCGGTGAAGGTAGTCGGACTCAGGCGCAAGATCTCAGAGCAAATGAGCCTAGCAAAGAGTAGGATTCCGCACTTCTCATACTTCGAAGAGGTAGACATTACTGAGCTAGAGTCTTTGAGGCAGATACTCAACTCGACAAAAGACGAGACCCAACCGAAGCTGACATATCTCCCATTCATTATGCTCGCTCTAGGGAAGATAATGCCTGAACATCCGGAATGCAATGCACATTTCGATGACGAGGGAGGAGTTGTTCTTAGGCAGGGAGCAGTAAACCTAGGTATTGCTACCCAGACTGAGCGAGGTTTGTATGTGCCCGTGGTTAAGCACGTTGAGGCTATGGATATCTGGAACGCTGCATCAGAAATGCAGAGAGTATCCGGTTCTGCGAGAGATGGCACTGCTAGTCTAGACGAGCTTACAGGTTCCACCTTCACGATCACAAGCCTGGGGCGAGAGGGCGGCCTTGGAGCAACCCCAATTATTAATCATCCAGAGGTTTCCATACTTGGAGTGCACAAGGCAAGAGAGATGCCTGTTGTCAAGGATGGCAAGATAGTCATTAGGAGGGTTATGAATCTTTCAAGCGCCTTTGACCACAGGGTAGTCGATGGGGCTGATGGGGCTTCCTTGATTCAGCACCTCAAGAGAATGCTGGAAACCCCGGCACTCATTTTCATGTGAGGACTAAAATGGTAGAATCACGCAAATGCCAGGTCTTGGTAATTGGTGCGGGGCCGGGAGGTTACGTGGCGGGAATACGTTCAGCGCAACTAGGTCTTGATACGATTGTTGTAGAGGGCGACAAGGCAGGAGGTACTTGCCTAATCAGGGGGTGCATCCCTAGCAAGGCAATTATCCATGCCGCAGAGAGGTTTGAGTCTCTACGCCAGCATTCTGCCGATGGGGGCCACATGGGACTTTCTGTCAAAGGTGAGGCCGAAGTTGACATGGTGGGATTGGTATCCTGGAAAGATTCCATTGTTGATAGGTTGAACAAGGGCGTCGAGGGGTTGCTGAAAGCGGCTGGTGCAGACCTAATCAAGGGATGGGCAAGATTCGAGGGGCCCAAGAGTTGCATCATAGATTCTGGTGCCGGGAGTGTGAAGATTGAGGCGGAGAATGTCATCATTGCTACCGGATCGAGCCATATTGATTTACCATTCATGCCATGTGATGAGGAGTTTGTCATTTCCTCTACTGGTGCATTAGATCTAGAGGCACTTCCTAAGAGTGTTGCAATTGTCGGAGGAGGCTATATCGGCCTCGAATTGGGATGCGCCCTCGCTAAGCTTGGTTCCAAAATTACTGTCGTCGAGGGCATGAGCAGCGTTTTGGCAATAATGGACAAGGAAATTCGGAGACCACTGGAAATATGGTTGAAGAAACACAAGGTCACAGTCCATACCGATTCACTGGCCAGGGGTGTCGAAATCAAGGGAAGGGGTGCATCCAAAAAGGCTGAGTTGACATTTGAGAAAGATGGAACCGAACACAAGGTGAAGGTAGACAAGGTCCTTGTCACAGTGGGAAGGAAGCCCAATACCAAAGGATGGGGGCTAGAAAACACCGGAGTTAGGATGGATGGTTCCGGGCGCTTCATCAGAACGGACAGGCAATGCAGAACATCAGTTCCGGGAGTATATGCAATTGGTGACGTATCTGGTGAGCCAATGCTAGCCCACAAGGCTAGTGCAGAAGGGGAGATGGTAGCCGAGATTATTGCTGGGCATAAAAGAGAATTCGACAAGATAGCTATCCCTGCAATAGTCTTTACCGAGCCCGAGATAGTATCTGTCGGCCTTACTCCCGATGAAGCCAAAGAAAGGGGCGAAGAGGTCATTGTAGGCAAGTTCCCACTTGCTGCAAATGGCAGAGCATTGAGTCTTGAGGCTGAGAAGACCGGAGGTTTCATCCGAGTTACAGCCAGAGAGTCGGATCACGTTATCCTAGGCGTTCAGGCTGTGGGGAGTCACGTTGCAGAGTTGCACTCCGAATTCGTGTTAGCTCTAGAAATGGGGGCTTTGCTTGAAGACGTGGCCGGTACTGTGCACGCACACCCCACCATGTCCGAGGCGTTTCACGAGAGCGTTCTCAAGACCCTGGGGCACGCCATTCACATCCAATGAGGTTTCGGATGGGCGGAATCGACGTACTTAGGTGCGGGATAGTGAATTATCAAGTAATGGCTGAGTCGATGAAGGATCTTCAAAAAAAGAGGATTGCAGGAGAGATTAGTGATACCTTGATCTTCGTCCAGCATCCAGAGGTGGTGACAATTGGACCCAAGGCAGTCCGTGATAATGTCGTTGTTGATGGATACCCGACTTGCCTGACCGACAGAGGCGGGGGAATTACCTGGCACGGGCCTGGACAACTTGTCGTATATCCAATTGTAAAATGGGAGATTGGTGAACAGAGTGTCAGAGGGGTAATTGGGAGATTAGAAGACTGGGCGATAGCCGCTCTTGCTGAATGCGGCATTTCTGCTTACAAGAATGAGAAGATGCAAGGAGCTTGGGTGGATGGATTCAAGATTTGCTCAATCGGATTGTCATTCCTCCACTGGGTTAGCCGTCATGGGATGTCAATCAATATAGAAACCCCGGGGAAAAGGGTTCAGAATCTAGAATGCTGTGGCATTCCCGCGGGGACTCACACCAGCCTTTCGCACCTAGGGTATGAAAAAGACAAGCAGGGGCTCAAAATAGACTACAAGAGGATTGAGAAGAGCCTGAGGTTGACTTGTGAGGAGCACCTTGGTCGGGTTCCGAAGGATCCTGTAGATTGGAGTCCGGAGGCGATAGTTTGAACAGACCTATCAGAAGTAATTTGGCTCAGCACTGGATGCTCTCCCGAGAAACCTGTTTTCTGAATCATGGCTCCTTCGGGGCAACGCCAATTGCAGTTCTTGAAGAGCAAAGTAGACTCAGGGGCATGATCGAGAATGACCCAGTTAGGTTCTTCGAAAGAGATTACACCCCATTGATTAGTCACTCGATAAAAATACTCTCAGAATTCATGAATGCTGATCCACAGGGGATGGCATTCGTGAAGAATACAACGGAAGGAGTGAACACGGTACTCAGAAGCCTCCCCCTACAGCCGGGTGACGAGATTCTAGTTACGGACCACAGCTACCAGGCATGTTGGAATGCAGTAGACTTCGTTACCCAGAGGTCGGGTGCGAAGACGGTAGTTGTAGAAGTTCCATTCAGAGTCGGCAGCGAGGATGAAATCGTAGACTTGGTGATGGATTCTGTTACTGATCGAACAGTCCTAGCCATGATAGATACCGTCACTAGCGCCACAGGCCTCAGGATGCCATTTGAAAGACTCGTCGGAGAGTTGCAAGAAACGGGAGTAGATGTCCTTCTAGATGCGGCGCATGGCCCGGGGATTGTACCTCTCGATCTAAGCAATTTAGATGCGGCATACTGTACTGGGAATTGCCATAAATGGCTCTGTACTCCTAAGGGGTCGGCCTTTCTCCACATCAGATCTGATCTCAAGAAGATGATTAGGCCTCTTAGTATCAGCCACGGCGCCAGTTTCGAAGGCACTGATCAGGAAAAGTTCGAGTTTGAGTTTGGATGGCCTGGGACCCAAGATCCAACCCCTTGGCTATGTATTCCGCTAGCAATTGATTTCCTGGGTGGACTAGTAGAGGGCGGATGGCCAGAGATTATGGAAAGAAACCGGATATTGGCACTCGAGGGGAGGAAGATTATCTGCAAGGCAGTTGGGACCATAGAGCCGGTTCCCGATTCGTTGGTTTCATCGATAGCTTCCGTGGAAATGCCCGGGGAAGGAGAAGTAGGACCGATGACTATGGAAGGAGACCCCTATCACAACTACCTACTGGATGAGTTTGGAATACAAGTTCCTGTTTTTCCATGGAGGCACCATGGAAAGAGGTACATTAGAATATCAGCGCAACTTTACAACAGTATCGAAGAGTATGAGTTTCTGGCAGAGTGCCTAGAAAAGTCAATGTGAGGTTGGGAAACCATTGAATGGAGTGGGGTATGCCGTGATGACATGCCCGAGGCAGTTGTCGCACTTACTGGAGCATCAGGAGCGAAGTACTGCGTCAGACTAATTGAAGCTCTGGTTGAGCACAATTGGTCGGTGAACCTGATAGTAACTAGCACTGGGGCCATAAATCTGGATCTTGAATGCGGGATATCGCCTAGCGAATTGGCTGCCAAAGAAGGAGTGACTCTCGAAAATAATTCGAACCTTGCTGCCAAAGCGGCCTCTGGATCTGCTAGATTCGATGCTTACGTCGTATGTCCGGCCAGTGGAACAACGATTGGAAAAATCGCTGCCGGAATTAGTGACAATCTTGCAACTAGGAGTGCCTTGGTGGCGATGAAAGAGAGGAGGAAACTGATTATCGTTCCAAGGGAGGCCCCTTACTCCACCCCTCATCTAAAAGCCATGTTCAATCTATCAGAGTGGGGGGCAGTAATCCTCCCAGCGAGTCCTGGATTCTACCAATCTCCCAGAAATATTGAGGATCTAATTGACTTTGTAGTGGCAAGAATACTGGATCAGCTAGACGTTGATCACACCTTAGGAAAAAGATGGACCGGAGAAGAAGTCCCATCTGAAGATTGATGCCCTTCATGACCGGTTCTGGAATGGGTTCAATAGTGGTGGAAAGAGCTCAGTTGCCATAACATGTCTGAATGGTCGCGGAGTTTTGGGAAGCCAACTTCCACAATTTTCGTAGTGGGGATGATTGTCATGGGAGCAGCGGGAGGTGGGTTTCTGTTCAGAGACGATCTAGCGAAATGGGTCACAGGAGAGCAGGAATACGAGTTAATTGACTTCGACTCAAACCAGACTAGAGCATATGCCCAAGGGCTAGTGGACTTAGGAGACCCAGACTGGGGGGGTAGGCTCTCAGGAACTGTAGAAGAGGAGAATGCTGCACAATCGATCAAGACCAATTTCTCGAACAGTGGATTGCCCTCCACTCTCGAAGAGTTTGAGGTTCCACTCTACTACATGGGCAACACATTCGAAATGATGATCTGTATTCCTGGAAATGTTGGAGGTATCTTCGGAGGACCAGCACCTTGCTCTGTTGCAGATTTGGACAGGGACGAGGTACAATTCGAACACAGGTCTGATTTCGTAGTACAGGGATACAGCGGGAGTGTTAACATTCCAGCGAGCAGTGATGTACAAGTGATTGACTTGGCCATGGGTAATGAAACTCAGGATTGGAGTGCGGCCAGTAATGGCATTGGTTTGGTATGGCTATTAGATGGCGATAATGGGCAGCCGGGAACCGAGAGCAACACCATCCTGATGAAGCGAGCCCAGGAGAACGGACTGAGGGGTTTGATAGTAGTAAATTCCAGACAAAATTGCGATGAGTTGGTCTCTGATGATTGCGTTCCTTATTCCAAATCTCTTGATATTACAGAGTTTGAAGAAAGGCCCTACGACATCGGTTTTGTCATGGTATCAAGGAGCTTAGGCGAGTCAATCCGCGACGAAGTAGTCAACTCAGAGGGGATGCTAGAATTCCGAATAGAAGTGGATAATCAGAACAATGGTAACGTCCACGTACCTTGCGGGATTATAGAGGGTGAGACCGAGCAGTTGGTTGTAGTCGGCGCACATCATGATACCGTATACAATGGCCAGGGTGCGGTGGACAATACGGCAGGGACAGCCACTGTTATGGAAATGGCTAGACAATTCGGTTTGTTGCAAGAAGAACTGGGAGATCCAGGGTTGACGATCTACTTCTGCACATGGGGCGGGGAAGAGGAAGGCCTCTGGGGATCCTCGGAGTGGGTCATCAAGCATAGGGAAATGCTAGAGGATAACCTCAGACTCTACATCAACCTGGATATGAATCACGTAGATGCAGAGAGGAACTCCGGGGTGACTCTGCAGGGAAACAGTGCGACGGATGTGAAACACATCGAGGGTTTGGTTGTCGAGTTTGCTAATTCGTATCCCGAACTGTACGAGAAATACAGTATTATCGTCAGGGAGCTTGACTCGGATCAGATGCCGGACAACTCTGATCATGCGCCATTCGTCTTTGGAATTCACCAGGAAGAAGCAGATGAGTTTGGCTTGGCGATGATTTGCTACGGCTCCGGTTCGTCAGAATACCACACTTACTTGGATAACATGGACAGATTCAACGAAGAGAGCCTATCTGTTTCGGGGATCATCTATGGCTCCCTAATTCGTCACCTAGCATGGGGCTAAGTAGCACAGAAAGAGGTTATTTCGTCATAGTCTGGCTCGATACCAGGATTTTCTGCGACCCAGCGATACTGGACCGTCCCCTCGATTCCAATTATGACGACGACGCGGTTAGCGCTGACATAACCATCTAGGCCACCGAGTCCGACAAATTTAGCATCGTATAATTCGACTACATCTCTGTCGAGATCTGAAAGTAATTCGAATTCTAAGTTGTATCTTCTGGCGAACTCTGCATTTGCCCATGGGGAGTCGACGCTTATCCCGAATACAGTCGCATTGCAATCATTTAGATTGGCGAGTTTTTCTTGAAAAGAGCACATCTCTTTGTCACAGACGCCAGTAAATGCCCCTGGATAGAATGCTAAAATCACAGTCTTTCCCTGGTAGTCCGATAGTGTTACTGCTTCTTTTATGGTGTTCTTCAATGTAAAATCAGGGGCCTTGTCGCCTACTTTAACCATGGTTACTGCGAAGGGTTACATATTTTGAATATGCCTAGATTCACATTCTCTCTGGGACATCGATCCCCATGATGCCCAATCCAAGTTGGAGCTCTCTAGCAGTAAGATCACACAATGCAAGACGTCTTGTGGACAGCATGGCATTCTCCTCCTTCAAGATACTACAGTTTTCGTAAAAGGATGCAAATGATGATGCTACCGAATGAAGGTGTTTGCAAAGTTTATGCGGACTAAAGGTGGTGATGGATTCATCCACAATAGTTGGGAACTCTACGAGTCTACGGGAAAGAGTCAATTCTTCGTTGCTTAGGATGCTGAGTTCGTCTTTCAGTAAAGACTCAAAATTATCCCTAAGCGAGTCCCTTTCCCCGCCCCACTTTCTGAATATGCTACATATCCTAGCATATGCGTATTGGAGGTATGGGGCCGTATTGCCCTCGAAGGATAGCATCCTCTCCCAATCGAATACGTAATCCTTCGTCCTTTCAGTAGAAAGGTCTGCATACTTGACTGCACCAATGCCCACAGTTCTAGCGACCTTCTTTCTCTCTTCGCCGACTAGATCGGGGTTCTTCTGATTAATCGCATCCTCTGCCCTCCTTATGGCCTCTTCAAGTAAATCATGCAACTTGATTACCTCGCCTTCTCGGCTCTTGAGAACCTTCCCATCAGTATCCAGAACCGAGCCGAAGTTGACATGAGTGACTTGGTGATCTTCATCCATGAACCCGGCTTGGATAGCTACCTGGAAGACCATCTCGAAATGCTGCTTCTGAGGAGTCCCTACAACATACAGAAATCCATCGCAACCCATCCTTTCTACCCTGTCTATAATGCATGCCAGATCTGAAGTGCTGTAGTTGTAGCCACCATCAGCCTTCCTGATAATCATCGGAAGCGGGTCTCCTTCGCGATTGACCCATCCGCCCGGAAATACAACGTCTGCACCCTCACTCTGCTCCAGAATTCCGACCTCATTGAGGCGTTCAACGACCTTTGGAAGCAAGTCCCGATAGCTAGACTCACCCCTGATGTCTTCATCGGTAAGTAGGACTCCGAGCATTGAGTAAACCTCGTTGAAGTATCTCATTGACTCATCGACTAGTACTCTCCAGAGCCGTAGTGTCTCCGAATCTCCCCCTTGGAGAAGAACGACCCTTCTTCTCGAGCGGTCGGCAAATTCATCATCAGATACGAATTTCGCTCTAGCCTGTTTGTAGAAAGAATCCAGATCCCCCACTCCCAACTCATTTGCCGCCTGATCCTCACCGAGATCTAGAAGATGCTCGATTAACATCCCAAATGGAGTGCCCCAGTCTCCTACGTGATTCTCTCGAATCGCCCGATGCCCCTTGAATTCGAGCATTCTGACAATTGAATCTCCTATCACCGTTGATCTTAGGTGACCAACGTGCATCTCCTTGGCTACATTTGGAGCGGAATAGTCGACGGCAAATGTAAGTGGCTTTTCGGACTCGATGCCTAATCTTGGATCAGAAAGGAGTAGCGAAAGTGATTTTGAAAGCCATTCTGGTTTTGCACTAATGTTGACGAAACCACTAATTGATGATACAGTTGCTATCGGGGCTAAATCTTCTTCGACTAGTAAACAAATCTGCTCTGCTATATCCTGAGGGGATTTTCTCAACCTACTAGCAAGAGAATGACAGGGGAGGGCGACGTCGCCATGATCCTGGACGGTTGCTTTTCCGATTAGTGGAAGCCAAACTGAATCATCCACCTCCAGCGATTTCATGGCTTTGGAGAAGGTTGGGGCCATCTCATTAATCAGATCTCTAATTCAAATCACCTCACGAAATAGGGTACCTCAATAGTGCGGCGATTCCGCCGAAGGCCGTATTGAGAGTCGAGCCCTCCTCGGTATCCAGTGAGATTAGTCGAACCTTTGCGGAAGTGTGTCCAGCCAATATTGTTAGTTCGTCAATGAGATCCATTGAATTATCCTCATCCTCGACGACCTTATCTGATTTGCACTCAGGGCAAGATGGGTGGGCATTGGACTTTTCATGAGTCCTTACCCACTCGCTCTTGCAAGCCTTACAGAACCATGTGACTCTCCTCTTTGTTAATTCCTCTGAGAGTAGGAGGGTCGAAACGGCACCTTGGTCCAATGCGGAACGAATCATCATCTCCCCATAAGTTGCCTTTGGGTTTGACTTCATCACCTCCTGCAAGAATTCATCGACGATTCTTCGTTCGACATCCAACTCTATCTGGTCCATTGTAGATCCAGCACGTTGAATCAACTCCCTTAGGCCACTTTCGTTGGAATAGCCAACATCAAAGAAAGGTTCTGCGATGAGTTTCTTTATTTCGTGATGGAAGTAGTCATTCTTCACGACGAAGTCCTTTGTCGCCCCTGGTCCACCAATGATCACCCCCTTCAAATCCTGAACCATGGGGAGCCAGTAGTTTGAGGCTCTTTCTGCAGCTTTCTTGAAGAAATTATGAGCCGCCTCCTCAATCAACCTCTCGAATCTTTGTGCTGATTGCCCGCCCCTGCCATGCTTAGAAGGAACAAGAGAAGTGATGTGCTCCTGGCAATGGAGTCTTTTTCCTGAAGCCAATCCATAAGCTGCCTCGGACCTATCGATAACAAAAAGGGCATACGAAGTTCGATCAATTAGCATCTCTTCCAACTGGCTGATTTCGAAGGTTGAGTCACACCTGTATCTGAATGACGGGAATGGCTCTGGGGGGTCGTCAATTACTGTCGACATCAGTCTAGTCTTGTTATTTCCAACTATGACGTGACCTACGAAAATCGCGATTCCACCCACTCCGGGAGTCTTGTAACGATTTATTGTAGAAATTGCTGATTCTATGGCGTCAGTAACATGCTTCTTCGTAGATTTGGACTTGATGTTGGCTGCCTGTCCAGCCTCATTTCCAAGGTGTTGCCTAACATCGCTAATCATCCTGTCAGGTGGGATAATGACAGTAACCAACTCAGTCCCCATACCCTTCATTCCGGAGAGTTCTGCCAGTGACTTCTTGAGTCGGAGCCTACGCTGCTGCTGGGCTATCTCGTCAGACATGCTACTCCTCCGTGAATTGCCATGATAGGCGGCATTTCAACCCTTCAGCGCCAGTAGAGCATACGTATTGAAAGGCAAGGGGCCAACCTATGGTCGATGGCGACGGTTGTTGTTGCGCTCGGCGGGAGCTTACTTAGGCCAGAAGTCGATGAGAGGCATAACTGGTTACAGAGCTTGGTAGAAGTAATTGTGGCAAGTGTAGAATCTGGGTCAAAGATTGCCTTGGTTGTTGGAGGTGGTGCTCCTGCGAGAGAGGGCATAGAATTAGCCAAGCCATTTATTCAAGATGTGGCTCACTTGGACCGGATAGGAATTGCTGCTACTAGACTAAACGCAACCATTGTCAGAGAGGCTCTCGCAGAAGGTGGTTTGGCCGTATCAAGGAAAATTCCAGAAAGCATAGCAGGAGCGAGTCTAGAATTAGAAAATTATGATGTCGTAGTAATGGGGGGAACTGAGCCGGGGCACACTACCGATGCGGTGGCGATTAGATTGGCGATTCAAAGCGGGGCTGAGAAGTGCGTCATTGCGACTAATGTCTCTCGTGTCTATTCTCAAGATCCCAGAACTAATCCTGAAGCAGAAGCATTCGACGGTCTTACACTAGGTGAATTGCAAGAGATAGTGGGGCCGCCGGAACATGCGGAGGCTGGGACATCCCAGGTCGTTGACCCGATTGGCGTAGGAGAGGCATTTGACCATGGCATGCCTTTGGATGTGCTTGACGGCAGAGACACTCGAATAATCAAGAAATCACTGGATGGAGAAGATTTCGAAGGGACGAGGGTGAGGGTCTAATGACTAGTAGGAAAGATACCATCCTTAAGGCGGCAAAGAGGACTGCGAAGCAGGCCCACGCAGCAGCATCGAAGAGGGGCAGCAAGTCACGATCGAGAGTTGGAGTGGAGCCGCACAGACATTGTTCCGTTTGCTGGAAGCCCATCTCATTGGAAAGCGAGCCTTCGATTTGTGGTGACGAGAATTGCCAGGAAATGTTTGAACGCCGTGAGAAATCAAGAAAGAGATTCAGCTTCTTGATGTACTTCGGAATTGCAATCTTCGTTGGATTACTTGCATTACAAATCTTCATGGGAGCGTCAGGTTAAATCACTTCGAACCGAGAGGAATGTTAAATGATGGTCAGGATCCTTTCCGTTCTTCCGATGTTGATTGGATTGCTTTGTGCATTTATTCTCGTTCTGAGCCTGATCGGATACCAAACACCAGCAACAGGAAACCAGGTTCCGATTGTCCCCTGTTCTGCTGATGATTCGGGCTGCAACGTAGGGATGACAGTTGAGGATATGAACGTACCAAGGGCATTCGGTCTATTGGAAATAACTCTGGATGTTGAGTGGAAGGAGCCGGAAAGGGGGTGGTTGGGAGTAGTGGATTCATCTGCGGCGAAAGAGTGCCCCCCGGATAGTTCGACTGGCCTCACTATGTGCACAGAGGATGATATTGAAGAGTTCCTAGTTGCAGGCGGACCAGATAATGATGGTTCCATGAGTTTCAGCGTCAAGCCTGGTTCCTATCGCTTCGTTACTGCTGGTTATGAGGGGGCTGGTCTTGATTCCCAGTTGGTGGAGATGTCCTCGAGCATACACTTGGACAATTTTGTTGAGATAATCCTCGCTGGTACTTCTGGACTACTAATAATCGGGGCCGGAGAGATGGCCTTTCCAATTCGTAACCTTCTGAAGCGAATCCGCGGATAGAGGTGAGTTTTCCTCAGTATCGTTGAATAACCAATCCGTATTGGACATGGCATGCGCGTGACAAAATGCCCTAACTGCGGCTCTGAGATTGATGTCTCGGGACTTTCTGAGTCGTATGGCGGTCACAAATTCTTCTGTGTAGTATGCGGCCATTCATGGCACGTATGATCATAGGGCGTATCTAGTTCTCATCCTGACGAGGCCAATGATCGGGGAGCGTCAGCGGATCCTCCACCCTGTCGGCGTCAATTATTTCGATTAGGTCTGCCCTTAGCCCCTCTAATCCTTCTCCCGTAATTGAGCTGATTCTGTGATCATCCTGAGAATCATTTTCCTCGATGAGGTCAGACTTTGTCGAGACGAGGAGGACTCTTCTATCGGGCAGCAACCCCTTCACCTCTCCTAGAAGATGCTCTTGCTCAGAAACCGGAGTTGTCGAATCATCGGTCCGATCGATCAGGAACAATAGTACGTCCCCCAGATGCTCCAGAGCGGCAATCGCCTGCATCTCGATCTGATTTCTCTCAGTCATTGGCCTATCTAGAAGACCGGGGGTATCCACCATCTGGTACACCCTTCGTCGATGCGTGAAGTGGCCAAGATGTATTTGCTTGGTTGTAAATGGGTAAGATGCGACTTGGGGCTCCCCACTCGAAAGCGCACCAATTAATGCGGATTTTCCGACATTGGGCGAACCTGCCACGACAATGCAGGGTTCGAACGGGTCAGTGGAGGGAAGTTTTCGAAGAACATCACGAGCATCTCCCAACCACAATATCTGAGGTGAAATCTGATCAATAATTGAGGATAATCGCCCATATGCATGCCTCCTAGCCTTATGGAATCCGTCAATATCCCTAAGCCTGAGGATCTTTGACTGCGCCTCTCCGGAAATCCTCTGTGACCTCTCTGCGGCCCATTGCAATGCTGCTAGGTTCTTTTTGTAATCATCACACCCAACTGCCGCGTCCACTAGCGCCTGGTCGAACTCAGATAACGCGTTTAGGCTAGGCCATCTGCCAACATACGAGTTTAGGGTCTTTGTAGCGACGTCGCAAGCAGCTTGCACCATCCGACTCATCTGCTTCCTGACTCGATGATACTTGTCCGGATCCTCAACTAAATCCGCCTGACTGCTCGCCCTTCCGAAAGCCTTGTCAAGAATCTCCTGAGGATAAAGTACGGTCGGAATCGACCGCCATTCAACCGATGCCAAGCAACTACCTCCGTCGACTCCGCCACGGTATTGCACTTCAATCATTAGTAATATATGGTGCAAATTTAGAGTCAATGGCGACCCGCTGGTTTTTCTATGACTGCCGGAACGAAGGCATATGTCCGACGCAGCTGGAGGCGGGGAAGGGTCCGAGTTGCCCCCATGGGCTGCTAGTCTCTTCGAGGATTATGGGTCTCCGAGACTAGATGATCTGGGGGATGTCTTCCACGGCCCACTTCTGGATAGGAAATACGGGCTGAGGAAGGATGACTTGATCGAGATGCTGCTGGACAGAAGGATGCTGCCTGATGACAGAGACCCATGGGTTCGTGGAATGATGGTTGGAGGCAGGAGTTCTTCGATAGACGTGCTAGATGAGAATGGAGAATTCAGGTCCATTTCTCGTGACGCGATTGTGGAAGTGAGGCTTGTCACGCATCTGAGGAAAACATACATCGAGGACGAAGAACTGCTAAAATTTGAGAAGGATGACATGAAGAGGAGATCTGAAGTCCACGAGATGGCCGAGAAGACCAGTGAGGGGCATGGGAACAACCTTTCTTGGGGGTGAAAAATTGGATAGGCTGTCAGCTATGGACTGTGTTCCTTGCGAGGGAGGAGTCCCTCCACTCAGTGAAGAAGAATCTACGTCATTCCTAGCCCAGATACATGAAGATTGGGAGTTAGTGGAAAATCACCACATTACACGTACATGGGACTTCCCAGACTTTGCATCGGCACTCGAATTTACCAACTCGCTTGGAGCGATATGCGAGGAACAATCGCACCATGCCGACTTCAACCTCGGATGGGGTAAATTGGTAGCGATAATTTTCACGCACAAAATTGATGCGTTGACCGAATCAGACTTCGTGCTAGCTTCCAAGTTCGATGAAATCGAACGGTGAGGGAAATGCCCAAATTCCAGGATTTACTTACCTCAAGGCGCACCATCTACAGATTTCGTGACAAGAGAGTTGCCACGGAAACTCTGGAGTTGGCCTTTGATGCTGCCAGGAATGCTCCTTGCCATAAGAATACTCATCCTTGGAAATTCTACGTCATGGGCAAGGAAGCACGACAGGAAATAATCCCCGAGGTCAAAAGACTGGCGAAGAACAAAGTCTCCGATGGGGGGGACGTAGAATTTGGCATT
The DNA here is from genome assembly GCA_003602515.1 of Candidatus Poseidoniales archaeon. Taxonomy (GTDB): domain Archaea; phylum Thermoplasmatota; class Poseidoniia; order Poseidoniales; family Thalassarchaeaceae; genus UBA36. The sequence goes on from QQSB01000005.1 coordinate 127,199, forward strand.
TCCAAGGCAGTGGACAAGATTCTGTCACCCCCAGTTCTAATTTGCGTTACTAGCGCTCTGAGTCCACATGATCCCTTTAGGGAAGAGGAGGACTATGCTGCAACGGTATGTGCGACGCACAACCTGGTCCTTTCCTTGTGGGGGAATGGCATCGGATCCCAGTGGAGCACTGGTGCTATTACTCGTTCGGAGACGTCCTATCGAGCAATCGGTGCTTCTCCTGATGAAGAGCGGATAATTGGTTTCATTAAGATTGGCTACCCTTCAGGAGGGATTCCATCTAAGAACAAGAAGGGTCTAGAAGAGATTAGAGAATACATCCAATGATGATTTGGTTGAAGGTTTAGTAGGGGCATTTGAATGAGGAAGATTGTCTATCCAAGGGCCGGTGGTGTCGAGACAATTGAGATTGTGGAGGATAGTGACCCTGTTCCGAGAAGCGACCAGGTATGCGTTAGGATCCATAGAGCGGGTATAAACTTCGCAGAGTTGATGATGAGGCAGGGGCTATACGGCTCTAGTCCTGACTTCCCGTTCACCCCCGGATACGAGGCATCGGGAGTAGTAATTGGTGTCGGGGACCAAGTGGAAACTCTAGAGGAAGGGGACCGTGTGCTTGCGATGACTGGGTTCGGAGGATATTCAGAAAAGGTCTGTCTGGATGCTAAAAGAGTCATCCGCATTCCAGACTCAGTCTCTTTCGACCAAGCTGCCGCGATTCCAGTCACCTATGGCACTGCATTCCACATGCTAGTTCACCTAGGTAGGATCAGCAAGGGAGATTCGGTCCTCATCCATCACGCTGCAGGTGGGGTAGGGACTGCAGTGGCTCAGATCTGCGAGGCATTTGGCGCATCATTGGTTGTCGGGACCGCCTCCACCTCAAAGAGAGATTTTGTCGAGTCTATTGGGATGAGATTCGTAGATAGGGAAAAGGAGGATTTCGAAGAAGTCTGCAAGGATTTGACCGATGGGAGGGGAGTTCACCATGCCATCGATCCGGTGGGCGGTAGTCACCTGCTACGTTCATACAAGTCCCTTAGGAAGGGAGGGAAATTGTACTACTTCGGAGCGTCTGCTGCAGTTAAAGGGGAGAGAAGATCCAGATTGTCAGAACTAAGAATGTGGTGGGGGATGCCCAGATTCGACCCCCTAAGACTCATGACCTCGAATAAGGCGATTTTCGGAGTACATATGGGGCTCCTTGAGGATGAAACGGTATTCAAGGGGCATCTTGCGTCTTTGTCCGAGATGCTGAAGAAGGGAGAGATAGATCCGATAATCGACTCCGTATGGAGATTCGAAAATGTGGCGGACGCGCAAATGCACATACATAATAGGAAAAATAGAGGGAAGGTTCTGTTGGACTTCTCGCCGGAGTGACTACAGGCGTACTGGCCTTGTAGCGCCACATGCCTGACATTTCAGTAGAGTAGTCCTATCTTCACGTACGAACCTCGTATCGGGTGCCTTGCACTCGCCACATAGGATGAAGGTCTTCACATAGGAGACGATTTTCTCCTTGATTCTCTTGGGGGGGACCTTGCCCTTCAGCATGATTCTTACTTGCTCTCTGCTCCCTGAGGTTCCAAGTTCATTCAGTAGATACTGGAAAACATGATTCGCATCCCTATCCATCGCATCTACAATCTCCGAGAAGTTCCTGAGAATCGTCTGACTTCCTTCGATCATGATATCTGGTTGTGGCATTGTCCACCTAGAACGCTCGCTGATGTCTTTGGGTATCCTCTCCCTAGCACGATCCAAGAGATCCTCGTATCCGCGGTTCGACATGGCCCTGGGAGAATAGGGTGGCTTTTCACCCCACCGGGAGTCTTGGGAACGGTCAAGGACCGGTTCTATCTCGGGAACACATGGACATGGAGCCGGTTGTCAAGGTGGTCAAGACTGACTCTGATGCCAAGATGCCTACCAAGGGTAGTGAGCATGCGGCTGGATGGGACCTGTACTGCTTGGAGGACACGATTGTTAGTTTCAGATCTAGCGTGAGGATCAGGACTGGCCTGAGAGTGGCGATACCAGTGGGTTTCGAAGGACAAGTCAGGGCTAGATCATCACTAGGATCGAAGGGGCTAATCCTACCTCATAGCATAGGGACAATTGATGCCGATTACAGGGGCGAGTTGTTCGTGCTAATGACGTGGATCGGAGAAGGTGATTCCTACAAGGTGAAAGCCGGAGAGAGGATAGCCCAACTAGTAATAGCACCGATACCCGATGTCCAATTCGCAGAAGTCGAGATTGAGGGCCTAGGAGATACGGAAAGAGGCACGGGTGGCTTCGGAAGTACCGGCAGATTCTGAATATAGGAAATACAACACCCACCATAGAATACTCCCGGTGGATTCATAGCACTCTAACGCTGGCATCGACTGATGCACCTAAGTGTAGATGAGTTAAGGGCCAAGGTCGAAGAGTTCAGATTGAGTGGACTCAACACCCAGCAAATTGCAGATGAGCTTTCTCTGTCTCAGACCACCGTACAGTGGCTCTCTGCAAGTGACTTCGAGGTAGATGACAAACCGCTTGACGTTAAGGTCGGATGGAGGTCAATCGCTGTTAAAGGGGATAGAATAGAGGCTGTTTCATACATTTTCTGTGATATCATCGATGAGATGGTTGGGGACGAAATCGATACTATTGTCGGAGTGAGCATCAATGGGATCGCTTTCGCCCAGGCGATTTCTTCCACGATGGATCTGGAAATGGCTGTTGTAAGAAGCATCAATGAGGAAGTTGGCGGCCATCTCTCAGAAGTCTATGCGGGAATAGATGGAAAAAGGGTAATCATCATTGATGACGTATACTCTTCTGGTACAACCATGAAAAAGACGGCAGCTGACCTCAAGGCCTCGGGCGCCGATGTCAAAATGTGTATGGTCCTTGTAAACAAATCCTGGGACGATGACGTCGATGGGGTGCCATTGAGGGCGCTGATTCGAGCAGCGACGGTCTGAGGTGGCACATGCACTGGGCGGATTATACCGCGCAAAGGCTCATCGAGCGTGGAGGGAGGCAGGTATCCGCATCCGGAATTACTCCCTCTGGAGATTTCCATATAGGTCACCTGAGAGAGATTCTCTCAGCTGAGATGATACATAGGGCATGCATTGATGCGGGTATTGAATCGAAGTATATCTTCATCGTCGACTCGATGGACCCACTCAGGAGAGTGTATGATTTCCTATCACCGGAATACAAGAGATACATCGGCCACCCACTAGCATACATACCAGCCCCTGATCCCGATGGGAAACCTGGAGAAGGGGGCAATACCTATGCTGAGCACTTCCTTGATCCGTTCCTGAAGGCTCTAGGGGAAATTGGGGTGAACCCAGAGGTGGTGATGAATCACGAGACTTACGAATCGGGAGGTTTCGCCGAGTTCATCGACTCAGCGATTACAAGGAAGGAAGAGATTGGTGGAATTATTCAGGACATTGCGGGAAGGGATCTGGGTGAAGACTGGTTCCCTTACAACCCAATTGGGTCTGATGGGAGCATGGATGGAGTTATTGTGACGGGTTATGAGAGGCCATTTGTTCACTGGACAGACTCACATGGCATTGACGGGAAGTCAGACATCAGGAAGGCAGAGGGGAAAATGCCATGGAGGATCGACTGGGCTGCCAGGTGGGCGATTCATGGGATTACTTGCGAGCCAGCAGGTAAGGATCATGGCGCTGCTGGAGGCAGTTACGACACTGGGATCCCTATTTGCAGGCTCCTCGGGGGGAATCCGCCTGACAAAATAGTCTACGAATGGATACAATTGAAGGGAATGGGGCCTATGTCCAGTTCGTCAGGACTCACCATTGGACCGATGGAGGCACTCTCACTGGTCCCTCCGGAGATTCTCCGCTATGTAATCGCAAGAAGCAAGATCAACAGGCATATCGAATTTGATACTGGTGGAGCGCTATTCCGCACCGCGGATGAGTACGAAAGACTAGTTTCCAACCCCACTCTGGTAGATGAGGGGATGACGAAGAGGCAGTTAGTTGCGGCTCAGACCCAAGTGGGTGCAATCAGGCTGAGTCAGGTTGAGCCGGGTTCTGATCCCCGTAAATCGATAGGCGGGGTATCATTCAGTCACCTCTCAATGCTCGCACAAATAAAATCCTCCGATGAAGACGTTTGGGGATCCCTGAATAGGTCTGGACATATCCAAGGGGAGCCGAGTAATTCGCTGGTTGTCCGACTCGCGAGAATGAGAAATTGGATTGGCGGGGCGCACTTCCCAATAGACGCAAAGATTGAGATCAAGAAGAGGATTAGCGATGAGGCCAGGGTGAACATAGATATGGACGGGAGGAAATTCCTTTCTTCGCTTTCCTCCCTACTTTCTGAATGTGAATGGTCGGATGAGGGAATCAATGCGGCAATTGTGAATGCCTGCGAGTCTGCAGGGATACCAATAGGGAGTGGATATTCCTCATTGTATTGGGTACTTATTGGCAGAAGTTACGGGCCTAAGGCTTCCTCCCTAATATCGGAGATGGATAGAGAGGGTGTTCTTTCCCTCCTGGGAAGCGCATAGATTGGAAGATGCGCTTATAGCCCTCTTAATCTCTATAGAAAACTATCAAATTCACAATACCTGACAGCCTGCCTATGGGAGTTTACGAACTACTGATGAAGGCAATAGAAGAGAGGGACGCGCGGCACTATATTGAGGCACTACACGATGACTACGAATTTATCCGTCATCAAACTGGGTCGGCAATGGGAAAATCGAAGATGAGCGAGATGATGACAAGTATGATGGCCAATGGAGATGTGGTCATCAGAGAGCCAAGATGTATCTTCGAGAACGATGAGATCCTAGTCGAGCACTCGGTTATGGACTTCCCAGATGGGACAACAGAGGCCGTAATGGCTGTTCACACAAAGAAGGATGGGAAGATAATCAGGACTGAAACTGGCGCTACACTAATTCAGTAAGAAAGCCTCAGTCTATTTGAGAGACTTGATGTCGAGTAAACGTGGTTCTGGGATTCCCAAGAGGGCTTCTTGGACCGCCTCGACCTCCATTCTTGCACCTGCCATAGTGGTGACGAACGGAATGTTAAGTTCCACGGCAAGTCTCCTCATCATGTTGCCATCTAGAACTGCTCCGCCGGTCGACCTCGGAGTATTGATCACGAGTTGTATCTTTCCTTGGCGCATCAGATCAAGGGCATCGGGCGAGCGTCCCTCTGCAATCCTGTAGCATGTCTCTACCTCCATTTCCCCCACTCCACGAAGAACTCTAGAAGTCCCCCTGGTAGCGAAAATAGTGAATCCCATTTCCTTCAGCCTCTCTGCTAGCGGAATCATTGCATACTTGTCTTCATCCTTGACGGTTATGTACACGCCTCCTTCAGTCGGGACTGGAATTTCGGTCGCAAGTCTTGCCTTTAGATAAGCGGCCGAGGCCCTTACGTGAGAACCCATGACTTCTCCGGTTGATTTCATCTCGGGACCCGGTGCGGGGTCCAGGCCACGAAGTTTGATGAATGGGAAAACCGGTGCCTTGACGCATACCGCATCAGTCTGGGGCTCGGGTATCTCAAGATCGCACAACCTCTCTCCCAAGGCAACTCTTGCAGCAATCCTAGCTAATGGGATTCCTGTAGACTTGGCTACGAAGGGGAACGTCCGAGATCCCCTAGGGTTTACTTCGAGGACATAAAGTAGGCCATCGTGAATTGCAAACTGGATGTTATAGCAGCCGCGAATACCTAGCTCAAGGCCAATTACTCTCGTCCATTCATGCACTTGCTCTAGGATTTCATCTGGTACATTCTGTGGCGGGATGAAGCAAGTTGAGTCGCCTGAGTGGATTCCTGCTTCCTCTAGATGCTCCATTACTGCACCTACTAGCACGTCCTCCCCATCGCAGACGGCATCGACGTCTAGCTCCATTGCGTTTCCGAGGTACTTGTCTATCAGTAGAGGCCTATCAGAGGAAAGGTATGCGTCCCTCATGTATGACTCCAACTGCTTGTAGTTGGCAAGAATCTCCATCCCCCTCCCTCCGAGGACATATGAAGGTCTGACGAGGACTGGGTATCCGATCTCGTTGGCTGCGTGTCTTACTCCCTCCGGAGTAGTGGCTGTTGCTCCATCGGGCATCCTAAGGTCGCACCTTAGTGCGAACTCCTCGAATCTTTCACGATCGCTTGCCTCGTCTACTGATTCTGGAGAGGTTCCTTCCATAACTAGTTCTAGTCCCATGGAGGAAAGGTGCGGGAGTTCATTTGACAAGGGAAGGGCAAGGTTGATCGCAGTCTGTCCTCCAAACTGGAGCAGGATGCCATTTGCATCCTCTCTGAGAAGAATCTCCGATACAGATTCCAAAGTAAGTGGATCGAAGTAAAGTCTGTCGCTTGTATCGAAGTCCGTGGATACCGTCTCGGGGTTATTGTTGATTATTATCGCCTCATGACCTAGATCCTGAATCGCCCCCGCAGCGTGTACGCACCCATAGTCAAACTCGATTCCCTGTCCTATTCTGATGGGTCCTGAGCCGATCACTGCTATCCTCTGCTTGATCGAAGTTGCTAGCCCTGGAACGTAATCCACCCCTGAATCAGCCGAACCACCCTCGTACGTCGAGTAGTAGTACGGGGTAACTGCTGCGAACTCTGCCGCGCATGAGTCGACCATGCGAAATCTTGGGTGGATGCCGAGTTCATGTCTCCTCATCCTTACAGCGGTTTCATCTTGCCCTGTTGGGAGGTTCTTGAAACCGCTCTCGGGAAAACCGCAAAGAGCGTCTGCAATATGCAAATCTGTGAAGCCGACACCCTTCCAGGAACGCATCTCGGATTGGGGTATTTCTGCTGGCTGCATCCCAATCTCTCCTGCCGCTCTGATCTCAGTCTCTATTGCCGCGATACTCTCGAACCTTCTGAGGAACCATCTGGTAATCCCTCCAGTTAAATCTCTCACGTCCTCTATCGAGTATCCCCTTCGGAATGCCTCGATGACCGCTCCCAGCCTCCTATCAGTAGGTATTCTTAGCCAGTCCTCATGAAGTGCGGTTGGTAGCTCCTCAGAGGCCCTTTCATCCATGGTCTCTCCATCGGAAGCATCTGACATCGTTAATGGCCTAGGATGGGGTTTGTCATACTCCAAGCTAGCCCATGCCTTGAGGCATGCTTCCTCAAAGGAGCGTCCAATGGCCATTACTTCCCCTGTGGATTTCATAGAAGTTCCCAGACTCCTGTCTGCGGTCCTGAACTTGTCGAAAGGCCACCTAGGAATCTTGACCACGCAATAGTCCAATGTCGGTTCGAACGCTGCCGTCGTCCCCTCGCCGGTTATTGGGTTGGGTAGTTCATCAAGAGTGTAACCAACGGCAATCAAGGCCGCCATTCTTGCGATTGGGTAACCTGTTGCCTTCGATGCCAATGCAGAGGAGCGTGAGACACGGGGATTTACCTCAATTACCCTATAGTCACCAGTAGACTGTTCTACTGCGAACTGGACATTACACCCTCCCTTTATGTTTAGTCTCCTGATTAGTTTCAAGGCTGAGTCTCGGAGCCCTTGATGATCGCGATCGGAAAGTGTCTGCTGTGGGGCCACTACAATTGACTCTCCCGTGTGAACGCCCATCGGGTCGATATTCTCCATCGTGCAAACGATGATTGCATTGTCTGAACTATCCCTCATCACCTCATACTCATGCTCTTGCCAACCCAGAATACTCTCCTCAATGAGTACCTGGCCTATCGCCGAATGCAATATTCCTTGACTCGCAATCTCAACCAACTCGCCCATGTTGAATGCAGTACCGCCACCAAGACCTCCGAGTGTGAAAGCAGGCCTGATCAGCAATGGGAAAGAGCCTAGTTCCTCTGCCGCCGCAATGACCTCCTCGATTGATTCGCAAGCCATGGCCTTGCAGACTGGGAGATCGATCTCCTCACAGACTCTCTTGAAGAGGTCCCGGTCCTCAGCTTCATCTATCGCAGCAAGATTACAACCAATCAGCTCGACTCCTAACTCATCTAGGGTGCCGTCCTTGGCAAGTGCTGATGCTATGTTCAGAGCAGTCTGTCCGCCCATTCCAGCTAGCAGTGCGTCTGGCTTCTCGGACTCCATGATTCTCTTAACGACCTCTGGAAGCAGGGGTTCGATGTATATCCGATCTGCCATTTCAGGATCATTTTGAATAGTTGCGGGATTCGAGTTGACTAGTATTACCTCATAACCGTCTGAGCGAAGTGCTCGACAGGCCTGTGATCCAGAGAAATCAAACTCTGCTGCCTGTCCAATTCGGATAGGACCGCTTCCAAGTATGAGGATTCTCTGCAAGTCATCACGACGAGGCATCAGGAACCGCCTTCCTTTCTTACTAGTTCGGCCTCTGCACGCCCGAGATGTTCTGCAACTATTTTCTGGAACCTGTCGAACAGTGGAGAAGCGTCATGGGGGCCCGGACAGGCCTCGGGGTGGAATTGTATTGTGAATGCAGGTTTGTCCAACAGGTCAAGTCCCTCCACAGTGCCATCATTGGAGTTGACGTGTCGGACTCTGAATTCAGCGCCCAGTACATTATCGCTAGTTCCTGAGCGGACCCCACTTGGATGAGGGGCGAGCATGCCCTGTACTGGGTCCTCTACAGCGAATCCATGATTCTGGCTGGTAATGTGTACCCTTCCTGTCTCCAAGTCCATGACTGGTTGGTTTGATCCTCTGTGACCGTATCGCAACTTGTACGTCCTTAGTCCGGCTGCTAGGCCCATCAACTGATGACCCAGGCATATTCCCATTACAGGCATCCCCTGGCGAACAGCCGCTGCCAAAGTCCCCCTAGCATCAGTTGCAGCTCCCGGGTGTGCTGGGTCCCCAGGGCCATTGGATGCAAAGAGGGCATCAGGAGACCAGTCTCTGGTTATTTCCTCCAGAGGCATGTCAGCGGGGCACCAGACAACCTCGAACCTAGTGCATAGTTCCCTCAGGATGTTGTGCTTGACGCCACAATCGATTGCAGCGAGGCGAGGCAGGGGTTGGCCTTCGCCGTCCTCAGCCCCGGGATTGAGTAGAGTTGGCTCATCACAGGTTACTTCGGCGACTAAGTCGTCCGCATCGGGAGGTGTAATTTCCCTAAGAATTAATTCCATTTCCTCGACCCTCTCAGCGGGCCCGAATACGCAGAGAAGTGTACCATGTTCCCTGACTCTCCTAGTTAGTGAACGGGTATCTATCCCCTCTATCCCAGGGATATTGTGAGCGACCAATAGGTCATGCACGCTTCCTACGGAGTCTCGATGATCGGGAGATGCCATGTGTTGTCTGCATACGACCCCTCGAGGATGAACAGAAGACGACTCCGAAATTCCCGGGTGAATTCCGTAGTTACCCAGAAGCGGATATGTGAAAGTTAACACCTGTCCGGCGAACGAGGGATCGGTCAGGCTTTCCTGATATCCGCACATCCCCGTGGTGAATACCAACTCCCCCTCTGCTATTTCCTCGGAACCGAATAGTCTACCCTCGAACCTCGTGCCATCGGCAAGAAGTAGGATTCCCCGGGATCCACTAGGATGCTCTGGGCTCCCATAATCGAGGAGTAAATCGGCTGCATCCGGGAATGATGGGGGAGAGTCGACGCCACGAATATTAGCTCCGGGGCAGAAGCCCCCGTCTGCTAGACTCTCCGACATCAGCAACGCTGCTCAAGTACGATTCTTAATGGTTGACAGAGAAAATGAATTTCCACAATTGCAAAATCACTCTTCATCGTCGTTGATTACGACCTTTCCATTAGCCGAGGGTATCACCTTCATCTTAGCCCCTTGGAACCTTGAGACACTGTCTACAGGACCTAGCCAAGAGTTCAGAAATACCGCAAGCGCGGCTACTTCAGAGTGAGGTTGGTTACCCACTGATATGTTGTGATCAGACAAGTGATATACTTCTGCTGGGACCTTGGTCCCCCCTACCACTACCAAGGCTGGCTTATCTCTCGTGATACTTGGAATGGATTCCTCCCACGGGCTGCCGTACATCGTGAGATGGACAATTGTTACCTCTCCGGACTTAGACTGCTTCCTTAGAAAAGACATGGGGCTCTCTTCGAACCTACTCGAGAATGACCCCCCAAAACGTTCTGTCACTGAATCCCAAGTCTCCAGTGCAGAAGGATCTCTGTCACCAGCGAGGATTACCTCGTCGGCCCCGAATGCTCTAGCAGTAAGTCCAAGATGAGATGTTATCCTCTTGTCTCTGTCACGCCTGTGCCCAAGACGAAGCACGGAGATGCTAGTTGGCACCTTGTCGCTCATACTCTCATGCGAAAGGAGGGGACTCATCAGCATGACCCTCTATGGCATCTGTTCCAGAGGAGGGGAATACGTCGACCCCCATGTTCAGCATGCTGGCCCTGACCCATTGAAGAAGGAGAGCATCGAACATCATGTGAGAAGCGAATCCCACCATAACTGCAAGGACTAGGACCCTGGCAGTTGCGAATAGAGCATCCCCCTCTAGTTGCTCCCAGTTCATCATCGCTGGCTCGATGATGTAGAACATAGCAAGGACACCAAGGCCACCGCCAATCTGTGACATTGTGGCATTCCCCCTCTCCCTTCCGATTCCTGTGAAAAGAATCGCGGCGATTACGAGAACAGGAATTATCATGCTTACCGTTTCGAAATCTAACGAGCCTAGAGTCGAAGGAGGTATTAGAGAATCATCAACTTGCTCTGAACCTTTGCTAATCGTAATCCACCACCACAGTGCGCTCGAAAGGAATAAGGCTCCAGAAGTTCTACCCCTCTCCGTAATCATGTCCCTGACATGGTGTGCATCACGAGGCTTGAGCCTCTGCACAATTGAGTCCAGTATGAACAGAGTCTCCGGATCGTGAGAGTCGCCTTGGTCTTGAGCAGTTTTCTGCTCTGAGGCCTCTGGAGAAGCATCCTCTCCCAGAACCATCGCCCGATTGCCCCTCCGTCACATCATAAAGCAATCGTCGTTTGCGGGACCCATATGGCCGACTGGCGACCTATGCTAAATCGCCGAGAGGATGGTTTTCCAAGGATAATGGGGGTTGTCAACGTCACACCGGACTCGTTTCACACAGATTCTAGGTATGTGGATACGGAACAGGCAGTTTTCGCCGCAATCAGAATGATTGAAGATGGAGCCGATTGGGTTGACGTTGGGGGCGAGTCTACTAGGCCGGGTGCTAAGTCAGTAACATTGGAAGACGAGTTGAGCCGGGTTATCCCCGTCATAGAGGGAATACGGAAAGAGAACTCAGATATCTGCATCTCCGTTGACACCAGAAGAGCAGAAGTTGCCCGTCAGGCTCTAGAATTAGGAGCTGACATGGTGAATGACGTCTCGGCTCTGAGCGATCCGGGAATGTTGGACGTAGTTGTTGGATTCGAGTGTCCGATATGTATCATGCACATGCAAGGACTGCCAGAGAACATGCAGGATGACCCCAAGTATGGCGACGTAGTGGATGAAGTTAGGTCCTACATGTCCGAGACTACAAGCAGACTGGTCGAAGCAGGAGTTGATCCATCGCTAATAGTCGTTGATCCCGGAGTGGGATTCGGAAAAACCCTGGATCATAATCTGGCCCTACTCTCCTCCGGGAGGGGAATTGTGCCTAACAAGCAAATCGGACTGATGTGGGGAGTCAGCAGGAAGAGTATGTTCCATGACCTACTGGGGCGCGAGACAAGTGGAGATAGGCTCGCTGGAACGTTAGGAATAGCTGCGGTTTCCGTGCACAAAGAGGTCGACATAATCAGAGTCCATGACGTAACCGAGCATTCGGATACTTTCGCGGCGATGAAGGCGGTGAGATGAGAAGATGCCCGAGGGAAGTAACAATATCATCGACATCGATGATGGGTTGAGGATATTGGGAACGGCTCACGTAAGTAGTGAATCGGTTGAACTAGTACGAAGTCAGATTGAGGATTGGGGGCCAGACTTGGTTGCAGTAGAGCTTTGTCCATCGAGACTGACTGCATTGACAAAACCGGACTCATTAGAATCTGAAGACCTATTGAAGATAATCAAAGAGGGGAGGTCGGCGATGATACTCCTGCAATCGGCACTTGCAGCACAACAGAGGAGGATGGGAGTCACATCCGGAGAAAAACCAGGGGCAGAGCTCCTGGCAGCCGTTAACGCAGCCGAGGACTCAGGAGTTCCAGTGGAAATGATCGATAGAGACGTGGTTGTAACCCTAAGGAGGGCATGGAGAAAGATGGGCATCATAGAGAAATGGAGGATTTTGAACGCCCTTCTGTGGGAAGAAGACGATGATGAGGTTTCCATAGACGATGTACTCGGGGACTCAGACCTCCTCAGCAGTATGATGGAGGAAGCAAGGGAGATTGCTCCCGGTGCAGGTGAGGTCCTGATCGACGAACGCGACACATTCCTAGCAGGAAGGATTCAGCAGATCCGAGGAAAGGGAAAGATTCTGGCAGTAATCGGTGCTGGGCACCTAAGTGGTGTTGCGCACAACCTTGGTGAGCCTGCCATCGAAACTACATCGAAGTTGGCTGAGCTAGGCAAGGAACCTCCCAAGTCCATCTGGCCCAGGATGCTGATGGCTGCAATTCCAATCTTCCTCTTTGGAGCAGTTGCTTGGATGGTTGCAAATGGGGAGATGGATGCTCTGAAGCAGACTGCTCAGACATGGTTGATCCTCAATGCAGCGCTGGCCGGAGCAGGGGTGCTGATCGCGAGGGGGCATCCGCTCTCTATTCTGGTAGGAGCCATTGCATCCCCAATCACATCGCTAAATCCGACTCTGGCAGCTGGATGGTTCGCGGGCTACACGCAGTTGAAGGTAGCATCCCCCACAGGCAAGGATGCCCAGGACTTCCTGGTCCTCGACGAGGTGTCCCTATTCTGGAAGAATCGTGTGGGAAGGGTCCTGATGGTCACCGCAATGGGAAATCTCGGTTCAATGGCGGGTGCTTGGCTTGCGGGTGGGGCCATTCTTGGAATGCTCCTCGGTTGACGCCAACCATTTTGCGTCGACTCCTCATCGCAGAGATTGTGACGAACTACGGATTCGTGATAAACAACAAGACTTGCATCGGGTGCCATGCTTGCACCGTAGCCTGCAAGTCGGAGCATGATATCCCGATCGGAGTAAATAGGACACATGTCAAGTACATCGAAAAGGGTTCTTATCCCGATTCGACCAGAGAGTTCAGCGTCCATAGATGCAATCATTGCGAGGACTCGCCATGTACGACTATCTGTCCGACCACGGCTCTTTTCACAAGATCCGATGGGATTGTCGATTTCGATGATGAGAGGTGCATAGGGTGCAAGTCGTGCATGCAAGCTTGCCCCTATGATGCGCTTTACATCGACCCCAACAAGGGTACTGCAGCCAAATGTAATTACTGCGCGCACAGAATCGAGCATTCATACGAACCGGCATGTGTAATCGTCTGCCCGACTGAGTCCATCGTCTCGGGGGACTTGGACGACCCCAACTCCGCGATTTCCAATCTTGTCGCCTCGCATGAGACGACCGTTAGGAAGCCCCATTCGGGAGCTACTCCCAACCTGTACTATATTGACGCAAGCGAGGAGATGCTCGATCCATACGCAACGGAGGTAACTGGATCAGGCATGTGGACTGAACAGGCTTTCGGGGTAGGGCACTTCGCAAAGTACGCAGATAGCAGATTGGATAGTGCAGACACGACTTCAATGATAGTGCAACTGGCCCTGGAAAAGAAGGCAAAGCAGTCATCCCCTCGAGATCAGGCGATCATCAGAGATGTGATGGAAAGACTGTCGGAAGAGACGGGTGGTGCAAAGCGAAGTTATGACCAGCCAAGCAAGGGAATCCTATGGGGTTGGGAGGTTTCTGCTTACATCTGGACTAAGGGAATTGCAGCGGGAACCTACGTGGTAGCGGCACTAGCAATGCTTTCTGGGTTTGCCGAGATGAGCGATGGCCTATGGACGATGACGCTCGGAGTCAGTATCGTTTTCCTGGCAATCACTGGAATCCTACTCGTAATGGACCTGGACAGGCCCGAGAGATTCCTCTACGTCATGCTTAGGCCTAATTGGGATTCTTGGCTGGTCAAAGGCGCATACATCCTCTCCGGTTTTGGTGGAATTCTAGCCCTTAGTGCTGGAGTCATTATCCTGGACTTGGACAGGTCTTTGCTCACATATCTGGCGATTGCAGGCGTCCCCCTGGCGTTGCTAACAGGGGTTTACACAGCTTGGCTGCTGATGCAAGCCAAGGGTAGATCCTGGTCAGAAGATTCTCTTCTACCTGCAAAATTTCTAGTTGAAACCGTAGCTATCGGGGCAGCAGTTTTCTTCCCCCTCTCTTTGATGGAGCCACTCTCCTTCGCTATCGGAGGGGCAGTCCTGCTTGGGATTCTAGCTCATGACAATAAATTGGTGATGAAGCCGCAGATGGAACCGTTGTTGTGAGGTGCTAGATTGGGCAGGACATTCATAGAAAAAGTAGCGCAGAGGCTGCGAATTATTCCTAATTTGGACAGGCCGGATGCTGTGGGCGCTAGTGGTCCACTGAGGAACTTCCCCGAACCGGAAGGATGGCACGACCACGTGGAGCTTGATGCTAACCAGTGGCCGAAGATGATCGAGAAGCGTTACTCCTTGGTTCCGACGACATGCTTCAACTGCGAGTCTGCCTGTGGCCTACTGGCATATGTGGACAAGGACTCGGGGCAGGTATCGAAGTTCGAGGGCAATCCTCACCATCCCGGAAGCAGAGGAAGGAACTGTGCGAAGGGACCTGCTACGATCAACCAGATCAATGACACAGAGAGAATCCTACACCCAATGAAGAGGGTTGGCCCAAGGGGAGAGGGAGGCTGGGAGAGAGTTACCTGGGACGAGGCGTTGGATGAGATATCCGCCAAGATCAGGGGCTCCCTGAAGACGGGAGCCAAGGATAGAGTCGTTTATCACGTCGGGCGTCCGGGTCACGAGGGCTATACAAATCGGATTCTGAAGGCCTGGGGGGTCGATGGGCACAACAGCCACACCAATATCTGCTCCGCCGGTGCGAGGACCGGTTATGCGCTCTGGCACCGTCACGACAGGCCATCGCCCGATCATGCCAATGCCAAAGTTATCCTCCTGACATCCTCGCATTTGGAGACCGGGCACTACTTCAACCCGCATGCTCAAAGGATTCTGGAGGGGATGATGGATGGAGCTAAGCTCATCGTGCTGGACCCTAGGCTCTCCAACACTGCTGCGATGGCGGACCATTGGCTTCCGACTTGGCCCGGATCAGAATCGGCCCTCTTCCTAACTTGGGCAAACATGATTCTAGAGAAGGGTCTGTTCGACAAGGACTTCGTAGAGAAATGGGTGAACTGGGAGGAGTGGTTGGAGGCCGATTACCCAGAAGAGCCTAGGGAGTTTGATCGTTTCATCGAGCTTCTGATGGACCAGTATTCTCCCTACACCCCAGAGTTCGCCGCTAAGGAGTGCAGGATTCCAGTTGAGCAGGTAATTGAAGTTGGGGAGATTGTGGCGAATGCTGGAAGCAGGCTGGCCACTCACGTGTGGAGGGCTGCTGCCATAGGAAATCTCGGTGGGTGGCAGGTCAGCAGAACCCTGCATCTACTCAATGTCCTTACTGGTAGCGTGGGCACGGAAGGGGGCACTTCACCCAACTCTTGGTCTAAGTACAAGCCCGATCTCTTCGACGTCCCCCCCGATCCGGATGGTTGGAACGAGTTGCACTTCCCGCCCGAGTACACGATGTCCCACTACGAAATGAGTCACATCCTGCCTCACCTAGTGAAAGAAGGCAGGGGCGAGATGGATGTTTACTTCACCAGAGTATTCAACCCTGTTTGGACCTATCCGGACGGTTTCTCGTGGATCGAGATGCTGCAGAACAGGGATGCAGTGGGATGCCACGTCGCACTGACCCCGACTTGGAACGAGACTGCATTCTTTGCGGACTACGTACTGCCAATGGGGCACGCTTCAGAGAGGCACGACGTCAACTCATACGCAACCAGTTCGGGTAAGTGGGTAGCCTTCAGGCAACCTGTTCTGAGAGAATTTGCGCGCAGAGAGGGAAAGGAAGTCGAATTCACTCACGAGGTCAATCCCGGCGAGGTTTGGGAGGAGGACGAATTCTGGAACGAGCTTTCATGGAGGATAGACGATGGAACGATGGGAATCAGGGAGCACTTCATGAGCCCGTACCGAGAAGGAGAGAGGATAACTATCGACGAATACTACCAGTACATGTTCGAGAGGATTCCGGGACTCCCCGAAGCCGCGGAGGCCGAAGGTACCGATCCTCTAGGCTACATGAGGAAACACGGTGCTTTCCTGATCGAGGAGGCTACCTACAACAAGCACGAAGAGGATGGGTGGCCCACTCCGAGCGGAAAGCAGGAGATATACTCGAACAGCATGGTCGAGTTCGGATATCCTGAGCACTCCATACCCCACTACAGAGTAATGAGCCACGTCCATCCTGATAATCTGCAGGGCGAGGATGAGTACTGCCTACTTCCGAACTTCCGCCTACCCCAGCACATCCACTCTCGCTCTGCTAATGCTAAATGGCTTGCAGAGATAGCCCATCGAAACCCCCTATGGGTGCACCCTAATGATGCTGACAAGTTAGGGGTGAGCGAGGGAGGCCTGCTTAAGGTGGAGACGGAGATAGGCTGGTTCATTGACAAGGTCTGGGTTACTGAAGGCATCAAGCCAGGCATCATCGGATGCTCACACCACATTGGTAGATGGAGGAGGAAGCAGGACTCAGGGAACAGGTACATGACCAACGAGGTCGAGATAGAGGACCTGGGCGAGGGAAGGATGAGGATGAGGACGGTCACAGGAGTCAGACCGTGGGAGTCTGACGACCCGGATACAAACAGAGTTTGGTGGAGGGATGGAGGAGTACATCAGAACATCACCCATGCCGTTCAGCCAGACCCCATCAGTGGTGCGCACTGCTGGCTACAGAAGGTTAGGATATCGAGACCGTCCCATGGAGAGAAGTACGGGGACGTCGAGGTCGATACGAACAGATCGTTTGAGTACTACAAGAAGTGGAACGAAATGGCCAAGGAAAGAGAGGTTCACCCTCGTGGGGAAAGAAGGCCCTTGTGGATGAACCGGCCACTGCCACCGAGGAAGGAACACTGGTTCATCAGAGAATAGATCAGACCGAGGGTTCTGCTACTCCCCACTCCACGGCTTCCCATGCCCTTTCATGGACGTAGTAGAATCCCATCTTCAATGGGAACTCTATGACGATGAACCATCCTGCTGTCTCTATCTCACCGGTAAGCATCCCGGCCACTGCAGCCCCTGTCAAAGTCGCAATTATTCTCCAAGCAAATGTCTTTGCAAGGACGCGTTCCCTAGTGTACATTCCCATCGCCATATCAACGCGCGGGCCTAGCGTGGAGCAATTAACCTAAGCGGTTCCTCGTGATGAATACACAAGATTTCCTAGGAAGGGGGAATAGCCGGAGTTGAACTCGGGTCTGTGGGATCGATATCTTCTAGGCCCCAGTCGCTCCAACTCCATCCCCTCTCATGGAAGTAGTACAGGATCATCTTCGTGAAGAGTTCGGTGGTTCCTACTGCTGCTCCCGCTGCCCAACTGCCTGTCACTATCCTAGTGATGATTATAGTATCAAGCGTCCCTATAGTTCGCCATGAAATAGTCTTAGCGAGGCTTCTCTTTGCGGATGCGTGTCCGGTCCCTGGTATATGTGCCATATGTTACGACACGTTCGATAAGGGATAACTCCTCCGATGCAGGGTTCTAAGAATCTCATATCGATTCTATCACAACAGCGATTCCTTGACCGCCGCCGATGCAGGCCGTGGCTACACCGAAACGCCCGCCAGTCCTCTTCAACTGGTGCGAGAGAGTCAGGACCAGCCTAGTTCCGGTTGCTGCTAGAGGGTGCCCTAGTCCGACGGCACCACCATTCACATTGACTCGGTCATAGTCTATCCCGAGATCCTTGATGCAGGCCACTGCCTGACCTGCGAATGCCTCGTTAATCTCCCACAGGTCTATTTCAGAGACCGTGAGGCCTGCATTCTGGATCGCCTTCTGGCTGGAGGGAACTGGACCGTAAGCCATGATGCTGGGCTCAAGACCGACTATCCCCCATGAGACAATTCTTGCGAGAGGTTCATCGCCGTCTGCCTCTGCTCTGGATGCAGACTTCACCACAACAGCTGCAGCGCCATCGACGACTCCGGAGGCATTTCCCGCCGTCACCAGTGAATCAGGTCCGAAGTGAGTCCTCAGTCCGGAGAGAGTGTCGATGGTCGTTCCGAGGACTACGTGATCCTCGTGGGAGTGGTCGATTACGCCATCTGGGGTCTCTACTGAAATTACCTCATCCTGCCAAATACCAGATGAGACGCTTGATTCCGTCCTCTGGTGACTCATGGCGGCGTACTCGTCTGCCTCCTCACGGACTACGCCCTTCCTACGGCATAATTCGTCACTAGTCTGGGCCATGAACATGCCACTGACCCCATCGACCAGATTGGTGAATAGATAGTCCTCCATATCTTGTGGGATTTCTTCCCCGGCAGAAGGCGGCCTACCGAGCTTGTAAGACCCCCTCATGCCCCTGAGGACATGTGGAGCCTGGCTGAGGTTCTCCATGCCTCCTGCGACAACCACCTCTGCCTCTCCCAGCATTATCATCTGAGTTGCACTGATTATCGACTGTGCTCCACTTCCGCAAAGTCGGTTTAGTGTTAGCATCGGGACTTCCTGTGGTATTCCTGCTCTGAGCCCGGCGTGCCTGGCTCCAAAGATTGCTTGTCCAGAGGTCTGCAATGCGTGCCCCATGACTACGTGTTCAACGGAATTTGGGTTTGTACCGGAATTATCCATGGCACCCTTGATTGCTATGGTTCCCAGTTCCTCTGCGGACACGGATGATAGTCTCCCTCCGGGACCGCCATCCCCTCTCTTGCCACCTAGCCATTCGCAGAAAGGGGTCCTTGCCCCCCCTACGACAACCGCGCTCTCGGTCATGCCATTACTTCCACTAGGATCAAGATTCATTTTTCTCGTCTGTCATCGAACCCAAGTAGTCTGGGAGCTCGACGCCGGACATCTTGGCTACGTCATGGATTGGCGGCAGGCTCTGGACCAGGCTGCTGACGAAGTTGCTAGTAGCCGAGTTTCCATCGGCGTTGTTGCCGCTGTCCCAGACGGTGATCTTGTCGATCTTCAGATTCCGGATTGCCTCAGTCTGTGCATTGACCATGGCCTCTATCTTCTCGACCATCAGTAGGGTTGCGGCTGCCTTGGGGTCGCCGGAAGCGCTGGACACTAGGCTGCTGTAACCCTTAGCCTTGGACTCCAGGACATTCTGGATACCCTCGGCCTCTGCGTTGTACTTGGCGAGAATAGCATCTGCCTCACCACGAGCGATTCTCCTCTGCCTCTCGGCCTCGGCTTCCGCTGCGATCTCGACCTGTTGTTTGGCAACGGTCTCTCTGGCGATCTCACTGGCTCTGAGCTTCTGCTCTTCCTCATCGTAGGTCGCCATAGCAATCGCGGCCTCTGACTGAGCTGTTGCTACGTCGGCCCTCTGCTTGGCAGATGCCTCGGCCTCGGCTAGGTCAGCGTTTGCCCTGGCTATCTCCGCCTGAGCTGCATTCTCACCGCCCACAGCCAGTGCCTCTTGCTGCTCGACGTACACACGCTGGTCCGCCTCTGCCTCCTTTCTCCCCTTCTCGGCCTCTGCTGTGTTCTTAGCGACCTGGATATCCTTTGTTCGGTCTGCCTCTGCCTTACCGATTGCGCCGTCCCTCTCAGCGTTCGCGACATCTACCCTGGCCTGCTCGACTGCAGTGGATGCTGCCTTCTTACCGATGCTCTCGATGTAGTCTGCATTGTCCGTAATGTCAGCGATGTTGACGTTGATCAGGTATAGGCCGACCTTCCTCATCTCCTGTCCGACGTTCTTCTGTATCAGCTCTAGGAATGAGTCGCGGTCCTGATTGATCTGCTCGATTGTCAGGGTCGCGACTGTTAGTCGAAGTTGCCCGAAGATTATCTCCTTAGCCATCTCCTCAATGTCTTCCACCTTGAATCCTAGAAGACGCTCGGCTGCATTGGCCATGATGGTTGGCTCAGTGGAAACACCTATTGTGAAGGTGCTCGGAACGTTGATCCTGATGTTCTGTAGGGATAGAGCCCCCCTTAGATCGATGTTGATGGTCATCGGTTTCAGCGATATGTATGCGTAATCCTGAATCAGTGGCCATACTAGGGCGGCACCACCATGCAGGGTCTTGGAAGGTTTCGGACGTCCGTCCGCTGTCCTCTCGGTACGACCATAAATCACCATTATCTGATCAGGTGGACATCTCTTGTATCGCTGTGCGAAAAACATCACAGCAGCAACAAGAATCAGTACAACTGCAAAAATCATTATTGTTAGTATTCCCTCTGCTTCTACCATTGGCTCAACTCATTAAAGAAGAGGGGTTGCTTACCTATGAATCCTTACCCGCCACGCTCTTTAGAGCGAACGAGGAAATCTTCCGGGCCCTAGATTCTCTTGACTACTAGGACCTCGCCGATTACATCTACGACTTCGATGAATTCGCCCGTCCCAATCTCTGCGTCGTCCTCTGACTTCGCATTGTAGGTCCTCTGGGCCCCGTTGACGTCCACGGTGACCTGGCCGACTCCGTTATTTCCTATCCTGAGGTATGTTTGGCCCTTGGATCCGATTGCCTCTGAGAGATCGGTTGTGCCGTCCTGCTGCAGAGTGACGAAGAGTTCGAATAGCTTCCCAGTGGAGTACATGGATAAACCCCCGGCAATAGCACCGGCCAACACTGACATACTAGCTCCCCCGTCTGACTTCAAGACGTACAAGCCAGCCAGCCCGAAGAACATCATGAATGCCATGATTCCTTGGAACGTGAGTGCCTTGAACGATGCATCTGCTCCCATATCGACGTCTATGCCGAATAATCCATCGAATACATCGGTGGCAATTCCTCCAATGATTAGTAAGAAGAAGTACAGAACAAACAGGATTCCCCCCACAAGTGCGCTAGCTGCGAAAAGCAGCTCCACCCCAGTTGCATCACCAAGCCCGACTAGTTCGAACAAATTCAGTTCAACCATTGATATCGCGTATGGCTTGTACGATTTGACTTGTTCGGCGGAAATGATGAGGAAATGCTTCACTTTCTGGAAAGTATGACTCCGACGTACCTTTCAAGACTCAGTATGGGACCCAATGAAAGGCCGACCAAGACGAATGCTATAGTTAGGGCAGTGTCGGAAGAGAAGTAGGGGTCAACTAGCGTGTAAGTCAGTAGCCCTATGATGAATAGGGTGACAGGTATCGCGGCTCTTCTGAAGAAGATGTGGTATCCGAACATCTGGTCGAATGCGGGATTCCCAATCGCCTTGTCGACTATTGTTTCCTCTTCTTTAGCAGACATCGGCCATCCTCAGCCAATAAGCCAGGCCATTGCACCTATGAATGTCATCGTCATGGGAATTGCGTACCAGGCTGCCTTTACTGCCTTCGGGGAGTCATCCACTAGCTCCTTCCTGCCAGTTGCTGGGTCTACTTGCAGTATGGTCTTCTCAGCCTTGCTGTATAATTCGGTGAACTCTGACTCGTTTCGAGCGACAAACAGTAGGAAATATATCCCCAGAGCTAGAGTTCCCCCTCCGGACCACTGAATTAGTTGGCCAATTAGTTCGGAAGTGCCGGCAGAGATTATCGCATCTCCTATCAGTATCTGTGCTATCCCCATCATGAACCAAGTCAGTGAGTCTCTTCTTGCCATGGTGTCAAGAGGATAATACCCCTCTTCAATATGACGCCTGCATGGGTCTGAATCAGCCTCCTCTGCTCTTTGGCCGAGTCTCCCAGATAGCCCATGTCCCCTTTGCGGTGGCCACCAGCTTTCCCTCTCCTGTGGTCAGCTTTCCCTCCACATGAGCGAGGTTCCTGCCCCTTCGAACGACCTGGGCCGTTGCTACAATGTGCTCTCCCTCGTTGACAGAGTTCAGGTAAGAGATGTCCAACTGAGCGGTTGCACACCACTCCTCCTTGGATATGATCGAGACTAGTGTGCCCCCCATTGCCGTGTCAAGGAGGGTTGCATGGATCCCGCCATGGGCAACTCCACCCATGTTCAGGTGCTTGCCTCTAACAGTTAGTTCGACTACGCATGATCCCTCGGTGAATTCGGTGATCTCCATTCCAAGGGTCTCGGCCAATTCGGTAAGCCTCGGCGCGTCCCCCTCACGACTCATTCGGATGCCTCACCTGTCTGAACTGACCATAACCTCGCATACAGGCCTTCCTGGGATACTAGATCGTCGTGACTCCCCATCTCGGTAATCTGCCCCTTCTCCATCACAGCGATTGTGTCTGCGTTCCTGATTGTGGATAGCCTGTGAGCGATGATCAGGGTGGTTCGATCCCTGGATATCCTATCTATCGAGCGCTGCAGTGCCGCTTCAGTCTCGTTGTCCACGTTGCTGGTTGCCTCGTCTAGAACCAGTACTGGGGCGTCCTTCAGGACCGCCCGGGCAATTGCTATCCTCTGTCTCTGACCCCCGGATAGTCGGTGTCCATCCTCTCCAATATTGGTTTCCCAGCCCTCAGGCAGCTCATCGATGAATCCGATGGCCTCTGCGATGCGTGCTGCCTCGACAACTTCCTCCTCAGAGGCCTCGGGCCTGCCATAGAGCACGTTATCCCTCACGGTGCCCGGAAATAGGGTCGTGGTCTGGCTTACGAGAGATATCGCACCCCTCAGTGAGCCGAGCCTGAGTTCCCTGACATCATGACCGTCCATGGTGACTCTTCCCTCAAGGGGGTCGTGGAACCTGAGCAGTAGGCGAACTAGGGTTGTCTTTCCGGATCCGGTCGCTCCCACCAGCCCGACCGTCTTGCCAGAAGGTAGGTCGAGGTTGATCTCCCTGAGCACGTCCTCCCTCCCAGGGTATGTGAACTGGATTCCATCGAACCTGATGTCCCCCTCGGCCTCCTCGAGGCTTGTTTCGCCCTCGACCACTCCCACCTCGGTGTCGAGAAGGTCTAGGACCCTGCTCGTCGATGCGAGTGCCCTCTGGTATAGGTCGAATGTCTCCCCCAGCCTGGTAAGAGGCCATAGTAGACGTTGGGTGATGAATACGATTACCGAGTACTCCCCAAGGCCTATTTTTCCCTCGAGTGCATACTTCCCGCCCACGAGCAGGTTTGCCGTGAAAGCGAACAGGATTGCCATCCTGATCAGGGGGACGAAAGATGCTGAGAGTCGGATGGCAGACCTGTTGGCGTCCCTGTACGACTTGGAAGCCTCGCTCACTCTCTGGGCTTCTCTCTCCTCGGCGGTGAATGACTTGATTGTAGTGATCCCCTGGAGGTTATTGTTCAGTATGGCGTTAAGCTCGGCTACCTCCTTGCGCACCTCGGTGTAGCGTACCCCGATCCTCCTCTGGTAGAGGAAGGACCCGGCGACTATTATCGGGACGGGGAGGATGGCGAGAATGGCTACCTCCGGTGCGAGCGAGAACATGATGCCGCTGACCACTATCACCGTGGTCCCCACCTGAAGGAGATCGTTTGCTCCGTGGTCCAGGAATCTCTCTAGTTGGTTTACGTCGTCATTCATGATCGCCATGAGGCCCCCTGTGCTCTGCTCGGAGAACCACTGCATCTCGAGATCCTGGATGTGCCTGTATGCATCCATTCTGAGCTCATGCTGGGCTGTCTGGGCTAGGTTCCTCCACAGCACCCCGTAGAAGTACTGGAATAGTGACTCTAGTACCCATATGGCCACTGTAATTCCAGCGAGGACCTGAAGCTGAACCCAGGGGTCGGTGTAACCGTAGTCAGCGAGGAATGACTCCTCCTGCTGGTGGACGACGTCTATGGCCATCCCAATCAGGACTGGAGGGGCAAGGTCCCATATCTTGTTCAAGACCGAGCATATCGATGCTAGGATGATAGTTCCCCTCTGATCCCTCATCTGAGTCATGAGTCGCGCCAGTGGGTGACGTGCTTCGGACATGCTCTCCGCTCGAACTGAATGTCTTCAACCCTACCGATACAAGAAGGACCAATGGCACTATGGGGTGATTATTCCCTGAGGGGGTCGTGGAGCCACTAGCAGCCTTCCTGATGGTGGCAGACTTCACACTGGCAGTTGTTTTCGTCGCCCTCTTCCATTGGTTGTATCGCACCGACAAGATTCCTCTGTCCTATCTTTATGCCTTCTGGATCGGAACTCTGATCGGATCGACTTGGGAGTTCACATTCCTATTCCTCGGTCCCGAGTTCCTCCATGGGGCGGTTGAATGGCCATGGGGTTTGGATGGGTGGCCGAGAAAGGTCTCCCACTCCATCTGGGACGGTGCAATATTCATGTTCGGAGTCTACCTTTGCCATCGCTGGCTGGACGGGGATCTTTTCCAGGGCTTCGATCGTAAAGAGCTCGGCATCATGTCCGGCTGGGGAATCTTTCAGGAACTGCTCGTGGAGTACCTTTTCAATGGCAGGGTCTGGATCTACGAACCGTTGTCTTGGAACCCTGTAATCATTCCAACCGTACCTGGCTCTGCCCCATTGTCCCCGGGATACACATTGATACCTCAAGCCGTATGGGTAATCGCCCCAGTGGTATTCTATACCTGCTTTCTATGGCTCGTGAAGAGATTTCCAGATAGTGAGAAATAGGCGGCACCCGATAGTGGCTTGGTGAAATTTTAATATAGAACCGTTCTGACTTCGTGTCAGGTGAAAAAGTGAAAGGACAGATAGCAAATTTAGGATTAGCGGCTAGTGCAGTATCGATTGTAGCATCCGTGTACATATATTTCATGCACGACGGTGGAAACCATGACTTGGGTATCTTTGTGGGATTGTGGGCACCAACTCTAATTCTATTTTCCCAAGAAATTGACAAAATGATGAAGTGAAACGGGCAACTGTGCTTCTCATTGGCGTATTAAGTGCCAGTGAGTTATGAGCGGCAACCTATTGTGCCCCCCCCTCCTAACGATTTTGTATGTCGGGGTGCCTCGATGACTTTCCAAATGATCTTGAGCCAAGCTTTTCGTGCCTTTCAGACTCCTTGTCTGCCGGGCCAGCTTCTGGGATACTGATACTAGCAATTGGGATTCCGCTGATTGGGGTCATCAAGGCATACATGAGGAAGTTTCTGGATAGCGTAGACTTTGACGAGGGACTGGAGAATTTTCTATTCAGAATTGCCGGGGTTTCCCTTTGGGCAATCGTGGTACTGACCGCTGCTGATGAGTTCGGCATTAACGTGACGGGGCTAGTGGTCGGCCTGGGATTCGTTGGTCTCGCTGTTGCCTTTGCGGCTCAGGACACAGTAGAGAACGTAATCGCAGGCGTGTTCATCATCATTGACAGGCCGTTCAGGGAGGGCGAGAGGATATTGTTACCAAAGAGCCTGGGGGGGACCTACTCTAAGTGGGGGGACGTGACCTACATTGGACTCAGAACAACCAGAGTTAGGTCGACGGACGGAGTTCTACTTACCATTCCAAATAAGCTGCTAACAAAGGACGCGGTTGCAAACTTCAGCCATAGTTCCGATATGGAACTAAGGGTCAGAATCAGGTTGGGACTTACTGCCACATGGTCGAACGTCACAAAGGCAGAAGAGATAGTGAAAGATATCTCCCAGAACCATCCAGACATTGTGAGTAAGCCAAAGCCCCCAGAGGTAGTCTTGAGGGGTTTCGGAGACCAAGAAGTAGTTATGGAGATACGGTACTACGTCGATAATGCCCGTAAGATGAGGCCATCCAAGTCGTTCTTCGTCACAGAGATTCTGAGGCGTTTTGAGGAAGGCGGTGTGAGTCTCGCATTCCCAGTCAGAGTCAACATGAACAGCCAGGTAGATTTGGATGATCTTGGATTTTAGATATCCATGAAATCTCTGGGAACATTATGATCAGAACAACCATTTATGTCTGAGACTACATTACTAGCGATATGAATGAATTTCTGGCATTGCTTGCATCGGTATCCATCCTAACTGGACTTGTCTTGGAAGCAATCAGAACGACAGTCGAGCAGATATTTTCACTCATTGATTAGTCTTGGTCGTGCTGATTCTGATCTGGACCCTCCCTGCCTAAAGCTGGCGTAAGGTCTCTTGGCCTCCTGGACTGGCCTGCGATAGACAGTATCCACCATCCCAAGGAGAGTATTGGGGTGGACACCAGTAGGACCATCGAGAGCCATACGAAAATGATTCCATCTGCGATTGGCCATGCCCAGAGGGAAACCGCCCCCAGAGTCACTAAAAGTAGGATCCTAGATGCCTCGCTGGGAGTATTCCAGCCCCTGTGATCCCTCCTCGGAGACAGGAGGAAGTCTCCAATGCGCATGCTTCTACCCCTGTACTTCGATGGTTATGTCCCTGTGCCCTTCCTCGTCGAGTACCCATTCCTCGAATACGTACTCTTCAGACTCGATTCGAAGCAACAGTAAGTCTGCCTTCTCACTATTTCTATCGATACCGGCTATGACATCACCACCGCTATCTCTTCCACAACTGAGTAGTCCGGGTAGTAGGTCCTACTCTGCCAAATCAGGTTGCCCCCTTCGTCGATAATCTGAAGAGTTGGCGTTACCGGGTTGTTGAATGCTTCAGTAATTGGGATGTCACTGCGTTCACCGGATGTAGCATCCCATGCAGTGTCGTCTTCCCCTGGCACAAGGACCGGCCACGGACTGTAGTATTCCGACGACGAATTCCCATAGGTCGTATTTACGGAGGATCTCTTCTCAAAACTCGGATATCGGTGTACCGTGACTATGTTCGATTCCTCTGAAATGGTGCCATTATCGATGCACTCACGGATCATCTGAGTCCACTGGTGGCACCCGTGGCATCCAGCCGCAGCCCATAGAATCAGAGTACTGTTGTTGCCGGATTCCAGCAGCAAGTCATAGGTCTCGTTACGATCTATCTCTCTGCCAAGTGTCTCAGCGACTATGTTAATTCCCTGTAACTCTCCATCACTTCCCTCAGAGTCGGCTAACATCTGCTCGCTTTCTGTTGAGACGCAGCCTGGTAGAAGAAGGGATACTAAAAGTGCTACAATCCTCTTGTTCATGGTTACAAGATTGGCGTTGAGGACATAAAAGGTTGTTCTGAGGTGCACTCAGGTGAATCTAGGGTCCCATCCCCTGGAGCTAGATTACTATGCTTGACTTGCAAGGGTTCCGTTTTGATAGTCAAGGAACGCTTGGTGGATCTCTTCTCTGGTATTCATCACGAATGGCCCGTAACGCTCAATGGGCTCATTCAATTCGGGTCCGGCGAGAATTAGGAATTCGGAATTTGAGTTGGATTTTATGGCGATTTCCCCCCCATCGGAGAGAATTGCCAGCTCTCCATCCTGAATATTCTGTTTGGCCCCTAGGCCGAAGGCCTGTGGTTGAGTTTTCACCCTAATCTTATTTTCAATTAGAATTCCTCCGCCGAAGACATATATCATCGCATTAAGATTTGATTCAATTTGTTGGAGTAAGCGAGCACCTTCCTCCATCTTAACATGAATTAGTGTGATAGGTATCTTTGTGTCGATATTGGAGGATTTTCCCAAGCATTCTCCGGCGATGACCCGAGCCCATACGCCATCTTGTTCGATTACAGGAGAATCTGAAGCGGGGACTTCTTGATACCTGGGCTTCATCATTTTGTTTGCTGCAGGAAGATTGACCCAGATTTGGAATCCGTGTGTCTTACCACCCGACCTCAGAAATTCTTCATGCGGCTCTTCACAGTGGATTATTCCGCGTCCAGCGGTCATCCACTGAACATCTCCAGGATTCAACTCACCACTATTTCCTTCGCTATCTTCGTGCCTCATCCTCCCTTCAAGAAGGTAAGTAACGGTCTCGAATCCACGATGAGGGTGCCATGGTGCCCCCACGGCTTCTCCTGGGCCGTAATCTACGGGCCCCATTTCGTCAATTAACAAAAATGGACTCAGGACCCTCCCCATTCTGAACGGTCGGCGTACCTTGAAACCCCCGCCCTCTCGGACAATGTGGGTCGGAACAATTTCAACAACACTGCGCATAGATAATCCTCCCTCCTTTGCTGATGTGTCAATCAAGTTGACGGGACTAATAAAATCGCGTCATGAGATAGTGAACAGGCCCATGATGATGGCGTCCATTTATTTCCCCCCCTGTCGCCGCAAGGATATGAAGAAGAGCACCTACCTCCTGTCCATCATTCTCCTCTCCTCGTCGATATCCGGT
This sequence comes from Candidatus Poseidoniales archaeon, assembly GCA_003602515.1. Classification (GTDB taxonomy): domain Archaea; phylum Thermoplasmatota; class Poseidoniia; order Poseidoniales; family Thalassarchaeaceae; genus UBA36. The sequence goes on from QQSB01000005.1 coordinate 155,524, forward strand.
TGCACTGGCGAAATCGATGAAGCGACAGGAGAAGACGAGAAAGGGGACACAATCATAGTCACCCATGACGTAATGTACAGCGATGCCAGACTCGATGTTTCACACGGTGAAGAGAATTACGAGATACTGCTGAGGCTGAATCATACTGCAGCCCCAAACCACGCTGACAATTTCCGAAGCCATATATTGCAGGGGAACTACGATGGCGTAGACTTCCACCGAATTATCGACGATTTCATGATTCAAGGAGGGGATTTCGAGAATCGCGATGGCACAGGGGGATTTGCTGCAAATTGGTATGGGTGGTGCAATGGCGTTCCTATTCCAATCGGAGAATGCTCAGAGGAGAATTACACGGTTCCGGATGAAGTCGACA
>QQSB01000050.1 GCA_003602515.1 Candidatus Poseidoniales archaeon
CAACCTGTATGGGAGAGGATGATTAGGCTCTTCTGGCAACGTTTCAACGAATGAGGCTCCTTCTAGGGACTCGCCTATGGAAGATATTGGCTGAGACTGCCCGCTCAGTGATATTCCATCCTTCACTCCTTGAATAGCCGGTCCAGCCAATTGACCCACGGAATTGGACTGCAAGACCTGTTCACGCTGGTCTAGGACGTCAGACAGTCTATCGAGAACTTCGAAGTCTTGTGACTCGATCCTGGCCTCGGCCTCTGCTCCTTGTATTGGTGCGAATAGCGGTATTATCATCAGCATTACAATCAGTAGAGCGGTGTTATTCTCGGGACGGGGGGCCCTGTGAATCACACGGACACCGCTCTTTGTCATGCTCGCACCTCAAAGAGGTGCGCTAAAGGGTATTGCCCCTCCTGATTATCAAAATAAACGGTTGAGTCGTGCTCAGAATTGCTCACTCAAGGGCTATTGACTCAATTGAGCCACAGTGTGGGCAGGCAGTCCTTGCTCTATCAACGCCTTCTGGTAGATCTACTTCGAACATCTTTCCGCAAGAGGAGCACTCGCTCCTCACAGTCCTATCCAGGCCCTTGTCCGACTCTAGTTCCGGTTCTTCTTGGANGATCTCGAAAACCTTAGCCGGGTTTACTTCATTGGCAGTGTCTACCTCCCCTGAGTCATCTTCTGGGAAGGAGTATTCTACGATACTCTCCTCGGTATCTATTTCTTCGTCGTCGTCTTGGAACGCACTTAGGAGATCATCAGCTGGATTGTTAGCTTTCGTTGTACTAGATTCTGAAAGAAGCTCATCAAACTCCTCATCGCTTAGATCTATTGAGGCGGCCTCTGAATCCGGAGAGATGGAACCCGACATACCACTCCCTATTGCACCAAAACTCTGGGAAGGGGAGGAGGTGGAAACTGTACCACTAGCCCCCCACATTGCCTTCTGGTCTTCAACCGAAATTTCCGTCGGCTCGGATTCTTGGCCATCATCGGATTTTTCCTCTTCTGCCAATAGTGCTGACATTCTTCTGTTGGAGGCGATTCTGAGGTAAAGGACGAATGATATGATAGCCAGTAATATCACGGCCGCTATAGCCATCAGAATCTCGGTCATACCCAGTTCATCGTCCCCAGAAGTTAACGTTACTGATACTAGAATCTCAGCCTCGGATACTAGGCCCTCGTCATTCTGAGCTCTGCAAATCACTCTGTAAACGCCTGAACTATCGAATACATGGGATACTGAAGGGCCGACAGCATCCTCATCGTTGTCCTCGTCGCCATCACCATCTGAGTCCACCAGGGCATCGAAGTCCCAAGAGTAGTAGATATTCACAGATTCATCGTCCTCGAATGGCACCTCTAGAGTTATCATCTCACCGACAACGGAGCTCTGGGAATCGTCGTAATCCCCTTCGACAGGTGGGGACGAGTCGAAGACTTGGATGGATGCGGTATCTTCGGCAATCATCCCAGAGAGATCTGTGACCCTAAGAGTGATCAAGTGGATTCCTGATTCCTCTCCCGATTGGAAAACATGTGAGAAAGTCTTCGTAGAGTCAAAGTCGGATGTGGACTCTGTGATTACTATTCCATCTACCAACCACTCCACCATGGAAATTCCCCAGTTATCCTCGAAGGAGGCACTGATTACGATATCCTCATTGAACGCTCTCTCGAGAATGCCCTCAACGGAGATGTCTGCTGAGGGAGGGGAGATGTCCTCGACTCTTATTTCCTCATACACGCTGGTACTCCTTCCATCGATTCCCACGACTGAGAGCCTGATGGTTAGGTTGGTAGGCTCGGGCCAGCTGATGTTGAATGATGCACCTGAGTTATCATCGAATCCATCCCCATCTGTATCCCAAGAGTATCCCGACTCAGAAATCTGATTCGATTGGTTTGGAGTATCAGACGCGTCTAGTGTTATCTCACTGCCCACATCGACGGTTCCAGAGGACGGGATCCCAGTTATTGTGGGGTCCATGATGGGAGTTAGGGTCAGTACTACTGTGGTGGCGATTGGCAGTGTGCCGGCTCCTCCGCCGGAAGGGCCGGGTCTGTTGTCAACGACTAGATACAGATCTGTTCCATCTAACGATGACGGGACCGTCCATACTATGTCCCGACTAGATGTGATGAGAAGCATGTCTGTTCCCTGTATACGCGCGGCCGCGGTTCCTCCAGAAGTGTATAGATCGACTTGATCCTGATTCATCAGGAATACATCGGGAGCCCCCTCCATGGTACTCGCCTCGATCCGAACTTGAGTTCCCTCATCCATTGAGAACGGACCATAGAGTACTGAGCTCTCTCCCGATTCCAATCTAACTATGGTATCCACCAGGGTGAATGGTTCTGGAACTATTTTTGCTACATCCAGGGTTACCGATGCGACAGAACCGCCTTGATCCCCTGAACCCGAATCCTGAGGGTGCGCAAGATTATCCACAATCATGTACCAGCGTGTTGCATCTCTGTCAGATGGGACTGTCCAGTGCCAGTCTCCAGAGCCATTGAATGCCTCGAAGACAGAGTCGCTCTCCCATACTGAGTCGCTTCTGTACGACTGCTCGTTCTGATAGACAGTAATAGCGTTGGATGAGAATAGCAGTATATCCACTTCAGAGTCAGTCGAGATATCGAAGGAGAGGGTTTCTCCCTGCTGAAGAACCCCGAGATCCACTCTCACGCAAGCCTGGTCCTGAATCTCCCAGTTAGCTGGCATCATTTCCATATCAGCGCTGGCGCAGATTATCACTCCCCTCGTATCTGCATTGACAATTGGGGAGCAGGTGGCCATCAACAAGACGGTCAGAGTCAATATCGTGGTAGCTCGCACAGTTTAGCGCCGTCGTTCCCCTTTTGAATCATATCGCCGATACGCTCATTGGAAAGTCAAAGGTTCTTGGGAAGGGGAGTGGGGGGAAACCATCTCAGGAGAACCACGTCACTGACTGACCTAACCCATTTCCATGGTATTGCTAGGTGTGTTCTCCCCTCTACTAAATCAGCCGGCGGGTCCGATACGAAGATGTGAGTGCAGGACCAGTCGTCGGTATTGACGAAGCAGTCGTAGACCGTGCCCAGTAGCCTTCCACTGGGAAGTATGACAGGGAGCCCCCTGATTTCCGAGGCATGGAGGTCCGTCATAGCACGAGGGGGAGCATCACACCGAATCAATATGACGGCAGAAGTAATCACTTGCCACGGTTCTTGTTGGCCTTGAGGCTGGGGCGGAGCTTCTCTGCTCCCTTGCCCTTGTTGAGCAGTCCTCGTCCCCTCTTTCCTGCTCCGGTCTTGCCCCTGAAGGCACGACCCGAGTGGCTGTTACCGTCAGAGACCCACGATAGCTCCTTATCGGCCATTATGGATGGATGGGACGGATCTAACAGGATCACTTCGTAGAACTTGTTCTTCCCGTCCTCCCCGACCCAGTATGAGTTCAGAACCTCAAGATTTGGGTATCTCCTGCTGACTCTCTCCTCTGCGATTCTCTGGATTGACTTGGCCATCGTGATCTTCTTGATACCAGCCTTGGAAGGCTTCCTCTTCATGTGTATCTTGCCCTTCCTGAGTCCTCCTCTCCTCACTCTGGTCCTGACGATGACAACGCCCTGCTTGGCCTTGTAGCCTAGCCTTCGAGCGGCGTCTATCCTTGTGGGGCGCTGTACGCGCTGGAATACTGGGTCCTTCCTCCATGATGCCATTCTGTCACGGCGATGAAGCATTGGCATGCCGGACTTGGGCTTCTTCCATGTCTCGCGAACGTACTTTGCAATGCCCATATGAGAACCTCCAGCAGCTCGCCGAGCAAAGTCCCCTTTATGAGCCTGCCCACATGTCTCCAACTATCAAAGAGACAAGGAAATCGATTGAATTTAGATAAATAGAAATGGATTGGTGGTGAATTAATGATATGTTGGTCCGCGCTCCCGGACTTGAACCGGGGACCCCCTGATGGCTGCCTACAACCAATGTGTTTCCAGTCTACAGTCAGGTGCTCTAGCCAACTGAGCTAAGCGCGGCGCGTGCTTCGCTGAGGCCTTTGCCTTATGTCGCTTTCCGGAGAACGGCCCTACCCATTGGTCTGATAAACCGGCACCTTGGGACTCCATTGTCCCCTCAAACTTAAGAATGCGAAGAATTGGAACTCATGTTCGTAAGGCAGCAATGCCGGGGATGCACGGGGGATAATTAGTGAGAGGCGCAATTGATTCTCAGACATCCTCGCCATCCTCAGGCAGGATCAAGACTGCGCTTACAGACAGAGAGCTGGAGTCCTTCGGAACTCCGGACCCAAGGATTCTGGTTTGCGGTTGTGGGGGCTCGGGCAATAACACCATGAATCGAATAACACACATCGGGGTCGAGGGTGCGATTACGGTAGCTATCAATACCGACAAGCAGGATCTCGACCTGACTAGGGCGATGCAGAAGTTGCTCGTCGGCAGGCACATCACCAGGGGACTCGGTGCAGGGGGGGACCCGGTGATGGGAAGACGCTGCGCCGAGGCTGGCAGGGACGTAATTGGCAAGATTGTCCATGGGGCTGATCTTGTCTTCGTCACCGCTGGCCTCGGTGGCGGCACAGGTACTGGTATAGCACCTATCGTCGCTGAGGAGGCGAAGAGAGCAGGTGCACTGGTCGTGGCCGTTGTGACGACTCCTTTCACAGTCGAGAGGCGCCAGAGGATGCAACGGGCACTCGAGGGTCTTGACCTGCTCAGGAGCACGGCGGACGCTGTACTGGTACTGGATAACAACAGGCTCCTCCACTTTGTGCCCAATCTTCCTCTTGACGAGGCGTTCAGCATCATGGACCAACTCATAGCTGAGATTGTGAAGGGAGTCGTAGAGACTATCACGCTTCCAAGTCTCATCAATCTGGACTTCGCGGACGTAAGGAGCATCATGAAGAACGGTGGAGTCACCATGATGCTCTACGGAGAGAGCGACCAAGGCCCGGAGGAGGTAGTTCACGAGTCCCTTAACCACCCTCTCCTGGACATAGAGATCGAGGGGGCTACTGGTGCCCTAATACACGTGACTGGAGGGCCCTACATGACAATGGAGCAAGCCACTCAGGTCTGTGATCTGATGACCTCCAGGCTATCTCCCGAGGCCAACGTCATCTTCGGGGCGAGGCAGGATCCAGCCTTCGGGGACACCATCAAGGTGATGTCGATAATAACCGGTGTCGCCAACAAGCGCCTCGATGAGGAGATGATGAGCGCCGATATGCTGGGAGAAGCCCTGAATATAGCCAGAAAAGGTAGAAAACCGAGTGAAAGCGGTTTCCAGAGATTCGACTGATTTACCACTCAGACAAGGGTAAGTCTCAAACCGGTTGGATGACGGGTGGGTTGTATGGCACACGCGAAAGTGACT
>QQSB01000051.1:0-28323 GCA_003602515.1 Candidatus Poseidoniales archaeon
GATGACGATGACGATGGGGACGGTTTGAGCGATTACAACGAGACAGAAGTTCACAAGACTAATCCTTTGGAACCGGATACTGACGGTGACGTCTTGGATGACTACGAAGAAATTGTGGTCTATGGCACCAATGCAATCAATCCCGATACTGATAATGAGGGTCTAGACGACTATGAAGAAGTGATTATTTACGGAACGAACCCTAATTCAGAAGATTCCGATGGAGATGGCTTGAACGACTACGATGAGGTAGTCAATTGGTTGTCTGATCCACTCACATTTGATCCAGATAACGACTCAGACGAATACTACCACTTCCTGGACTGCGATGACGACGATGCGAGTGTTAACCCCGGAATGTCGGAATTGCTTAACGGGAAGGATGACGATTGCGACGGATTTGAGGACGAGGGGTACAATGAATCTGATCAAGATGGAGACGGTTTGTCCGACTGGGACGAGTTCCACCTGCATAGAACTAGTCCTATTAGTACGGATTCAGATGGTGATGGAATTTCTGACGATCAGGAGGTTGAGATTTACGGAAGCGATCCATTGACCGTGGATTTGGATGTTGATGGTGACGGTGCCTACTGGTTCGAGGATTGTGATGATAATGACTCTAGTTTTGCCCCGGGAGTCCCTGAGATTCTGGATGGAATGGACAATGACTGTGATGAGGAGAGCGATGAGGATTTCTTCTGGATAGACTCAGATGGGGATGGTATCACCGACTACTCGGAATTCCATTACTTCTCAACTGATCCAGGAGACGGAGATACGGATGGCGATGGCATCCCTGATGGAACAGAGTTGAATGAAATGTTATCAGATCCACTGGTTGCAGATCCGGATGCCGATCTCGATGGATGGTATCACTTCCAAGACTGTGATGATGATGATTTCGAAAGAGCACCGGAGAGACCGGAGGAGCTTGACGGCAAAGACAATGATTGCGACGATGTTATCGATGAGGACTTCTATGATCTTGATACTGATGGGGATGGCCTATCTGACTACTCTGAGTTCCACAACTACAGTACAATGTTTGACTCAGCCGATTCTGATCAAGATGGAGTGGATGATGGGATCGAGATCGCTCGTGGACTCTCAAGTCCAGTTTTCACAGACTACGACAGAGATAATGACGGCTTCTACGAGTATGAAGACTGTGACGATCTAGTAGGAAGCATATTCCCCGGTGCTATAGAGCAGTGGAATGGGATTGACGATGACTGTGACGAGGATGTAGACGAGTTTGTGAACAGACTGGACCAAATTTTTGCAAATTATGGAAAATCTGCTGGAACAGTGTATCTAAGCAATGGTGAAATCTACGATGGGCCTCATTCTTACGATGATTTACCCGTGTATTGGGACTCAGCAAACGAGTCTTTCAGAGTGACTATATCGGGAATTCAAACATCAGTAGGAGCGACAATCTATTGGTCGATGAGCGGTTACTCCCTGGAAATGAATACTAGCGATAGTGGGAAGGAGATTTTGCTACTTCCAATCGATTGTAAGAACCCAATGAACGATCTCCAGATACAGGTTTGCGATGAAGGAGTTTCGATTCAGAAGATTAACGCCGTTGTTTCGGAAGGTAGTTACGTCACAGAGATTGAATGGAGCATAATGGTTTCAACGTGGGTGGAACCAGAATCAGAGAATAAAATCCTCTCAATGATTTCAAGTCCTACTGGAATTATTGGAATAGTAGCCCTTCTAATCGTCCTAACTGGGAGTGGGGCATTAATTGGGATTAGGATTTCACGGGCTAGAGAATTGCAAGAGGCACTAGAGGCATATGGGGTGAGTCCGGAGAGATTAGCGATCCGGCCAGAAAATAAAGGCGTAGATCTACCAGAAGCGCCGAGTTTTTCATGGTCAAATGATGAAATCTAAATTCTCGAAAGTCAGACATAGATTATTCGGGAAGCATGCAAATATGGAATTGGGGCATGAATTAGTTCATCCAATTAGGGTTAGGCATAATTTTTCTATACGGAATATCTCGGTATCTACATGCGTACTAGGAATAGATCCATTATAATCATCCTGGTTCTCGTTTCAACCTCAATTGGGGGTTGCCTTTCTAGTGGTGGAGAATCTTCTGCCGGGGACTCATCAGATGACCCCCTTGCGGGAGACTTCGAGGGTTTGGACTACGTAGAGTGCATGCTGCACGAGGAACTAGAGAGGTGTTGGAATGTACTTGTTCCCAGTACCGTTAATCTATCAGAAAAGGTACCCCTGGTTATCGATCTGCATGGAAACACATTGACAATGGAAGATCAGAGAGCTCTATCCGAATTTGATGAGATCGCAGAGGAAAATGGTGCGATAGCGGTTTGGCCACAAGGATTCGAGAACTCATGGAATGCTGGATACTGTTGCAGCGCTGCTGGTGAGCTAGGTCTGAATGATACTGGACTGATTATGGAGATTGTCGACAGGGTTGTCACTAATCACTCCGTGGACGAGAGCAGGGTTTACCTAACTGGTTGGTCAAATGGATGCGCGCTAAGCCAAAAGCTGGCCAATGAGCACAGTGATGTGTTTGCAGCCGTAGCTTGCATGTCCTACTACTTGCTCGATGATCCGGAGCCCGATTACTCCTCGATCCCAGTGATGGAGATCCACGGACTTGTCGATCAAATAATCCTATATTCCAATGATGCGATTCATCTGCCCAATGTCGAGGCCCAAGAGCACGGAGCAATACAGAATCTCCTCTTATGGGCGGAAATGAATGGATGTCAGGGTTCCATTCCCGATTCCAACTCTCCTTCAACGTTCTACTCAATCCAGTCATTCACCGATTGTGAGAACGGTTCGGAGGTTTCTCTTGTGACTCTATATGCGGCAGATCACAATCCCTACGAAGAGGAGTTTGACCCTGATGGACCGTTGATTTTTGTTGGTAACGGGGGGACAGTTGACACCAATGGGATCGCATGGGACTTCATGATCAAATTCTCCAAGGATGACTCGTAATACGACGTTTCAATAAAAAATTCTGAGATGAATCTGTCTCAGAGGGTTCTCAAAGGGAGGCCTTTTCGGATTCGAATATGACTCATGAAAACATGTACTATCGGATGATGGGAAATACTGGAATTCAAGTCTCTGTCCTATCATACGGATTCTGGGCCACATATGGAATCAAGCACAGGCTGTCTGGTGATGAGGGAGTCAAGACGGCCAAGGAACTGATGAGGATGGTTCGAAATTCTGGAGTGAATTGCTTCGACCATGCAGAGGCTTACGGAAACCCCAATGGAGAGGCAGAGAGGATTTTTGGAATAGCTCTGAAGGAACTCCAGGAGGAGGATTCTGAACTATGGCGTCGCTCAGACTTAGTCATAACAACCAAGATATTCTGGGGTGGATCCGGTGTTAACGAATCCGGACTTTCAATGAAACACTGCAGCGAGGGCCTGGATGCATCACTGTCTCGGCTACAGCTTGACTACGTTGATCTTATTTTCTGCCATAGACCAGATCCCTACACACCTACCTCAACCGTTGTTAGATCAATGTCACAGATGGTTCGGTCAGGCAGAGCCACTGCTTGGGGAACTAGCGAATGGTCTTCCCAGCAGATTACGGAGGCTTTCTGGATAGCCAGAAGCGAGGGTCTCGAACCACCACAGTTCGAGCAACCACAATACAACATGCTACACAGGGATAGGTTTGAGAACGAGTATTTCCCGATGTTTAACCCGCCGTACAATTTGGGAACAACCATATGGAGCCCTCTAAGATCTGGTTTCCTAACTGGAAAGTACCTAGATGGGATTCCTGATGACTCCAGAGCAACTCAGGAGGGATACGAATGGCTTCTAGAAGATCTACAGGAAAGAAAGAAGAAGGGTGAGTTCGAAGTGGTCTCAAAAATCGTTGATTATGCAGACAAGATAGGTTGTTCCCCTGCTCAGCTTGCATTGGCATGGTGTCTGAAGAATCCTAACGTCTCGACCATCTTGATGGGGGCTACGACACCTTCCCAGATTGAGGACAACATGGGGTGCATAGATGTCGCTAGGCGACTAACTGATGATGATATGTTGCAACTAGATGACATCCTAGGCAACAAGCCTGATTCCTGGATGGGTCCTGGTGGAGTAGGAACCAGGCAGTTGAAGACCCTCTGAGTCACTCCTCGTGGGTCGATCAGTTATCTTCCTCTTCGTCCGTAGAGCCAGCTGGCCCCCACTCTGCGTCTGGTGATCCTCCCGACCACTCTCCGAAGACAGCAATGTCCTCAATTTCCTCGTCCTCCCTCCATGGTGGCTCGCCATCAGAACCGCTAATTATCAAACATCCCTCGTCATCTAGCCTCTTCTTCAGTGTTGTGACGCCTCTCTTGACAGGAAGCAGGTGACCGATTGGAGATCCCGAATTTACGAATGGATGAGTAGCAGAGCTGATCAGCAAACCCCTGATTGGTGAAACGACGTCATGCTGAACCCCAGGAAGTTCAGGATCGGTGATTGTGGCCACTATCTCGCCTTCCTCCACGAAGCTCCCTGCAGGAGCAAGGACATCGAGAAGACCGCCCTGATCAGATCTAATCCATACCGATCCAGAAGCTAGTATCCTGAATCTGGGTTTGCTGGGATATCCAGGTAGCATCCTTAGGCTCCTGAGTAGGTTGATTATGCCGTACATGGATATCTGAACAGACTCTGGATCTGCCTCATCCGAACCTCCTCCTTCGTAAGTGATGCATGCGATGTCCTCCTCGTTGGCTACCCTACGCATTGATCCTCTTGGCCCCTTACTATCCAGAATTGTCTCGATTCCGAATGACCTAGCAATTCGATTACTGCTTGCATGAGCAAGGTTGGCCCTAATCTGCGGGATATTTGTCCTTCCCTTTGCTGCTGAGTGAAGGTCTACGACATAGTCGCTGGTAGAGATGAGTTTGCTCCAAAGCTTGTGAGCCACTCTGGAAGTGGTATTGCTGTCGGGTTTCCCAGGAAAGCACCTGTTCAAATCCCTGCCATCTGGGAAGTCACGAATCATCCGCCTATATCCTGGGAGATTGACGATGGGAACTATCCTAATTGTCCCGGACAGAGCGCTGGCATCAATCACCCTGTCTGGACCCATGAAGTTGGGGCCGCAGAGGTAAGTTAAGGCTAGAGGACCAACTAATTCGTCCCCATGGACAGCCCCTAGTAGAGTCACTACAGGACCTGGGCGAGAACCATGAATTACACTGATTGGAACGGGCCATGACTCTCCAATCTCAACATCTAGAAGATCATACTCCATGTGTCTAATAGTACCGGGTTTTATTCTCTTCCTCATGAAAACATGATTCTTCGTTCCGCCATTACGAGACCACTTTGTAGGACTCTCTCCCACCTCTCCGAGAGCCTTTTCGATTTCCTTCCGCCTGCGCATTGGAATCTGATTTGCTATCTTGATGGGTGCGAACCTTCTCTTCTTCGCACGAGGCGGTGGTTTAGTCTCGCTACTGCTTGAAGGGGGGTCGTCTTTGGCTGAATCGCCGTCACTCACTCTTAGCCCGAGGGATTCGTGAATTAATACAATACGCAAGGCAGTTTTGGGAATATTCAATTTCAAAGAGGGATTTCGATGGTCATGGAGGGAGAGGGGGGCAAGTCTGTGCAAGAGCTTCATGCTCCGTCCAGCATATGCTTTGGTTGTGGCCCTTCTAACAAAGATGGATTGAAAATTAGGTCTTTCAGATGTGAAAATGGACTCGAGATGGAGTTCACCCCAACGGAAGAGCATCAAGCATTTCCAGGGATGATAAATGGAGGAATAATAGGGACTCTTCTCGATTGCCACGGAAACTGGACAGCGGCTATTGCTCTGATGGATCGGTCTGGCACAACGGAGCCTCCCTGTACGGTCACAGCTTCCTATAGTATCAAACTCAGAAGGCCGACACCATTTGGCGAAACCCTCAGTATAACTGGCGAAGTAATCGAGATTTGGGAAGACCGTGCAAGGGTGATGATGGTACTTTCCGCCAATGACAGGGTGTGCGCAACTGGAGAGGGGCTATTCGTCGCTGTTAATGAGGGACATCCTGCCTTCCACAGATGGAACTGACTCTCGCTCGGCATCCTTTAGAACGGCCGAATTGAAGTAACACCATGGAAGACGAGGCCGGGCTCGAAATGGTTGACCTGCGGGATTTCCAAATAGATGAACGGCTGAAGAAGATGCTCGAAGAAAATTGGGGCATTAGTCAATTATTCCCACCTCAAGCAAGAGCTCTGCCGAATTCTCTTGATGGAAGGAATCTGATGCTGGCGATACCAACCGCTAGTGGGAAGTCACTAGTAGCTCATATCACTATGGCACATCGTCTGTCTAACGATTTGAAGGGTATGAGAGGAGTTTACATTGTCCCCCTAAAGGCTCTTGCTTCTGAGAAATTCAGAGAATTGAGTGAAATCTGTAAAAGCGTGGACCTGAGGGTGGGACTCGCAATTGGGGATAGAAGCAGTGAGAATAATTTTGTTGAAGACTCGGACGTGCTGGTTTGTACCAGTGAGAAGTTAGACTCGATGCTGCGTTCTAATCCCTCTCTAATGGATGACATTGGGATAGTAGTCGCTGACGAGTTCCACCTACTGCAAGATCCAAACAGAGGTCCGACACTGGAGATATTACTGTCTAGGATCAGACACAGAGTCGAAGGTGCGCAAATACTAGCCCTGTCGGCAACAGTAGGAAATGCCAATGATCTGGCAGAGTGGTTGGATGCCGACCTAGTTAAGTCCGAATGGAGGCCAATAGCCCTCTATTCAGGCACTCTTACTGGCTTGGATCTTAGATACCACTCAGTCGAAAGCCCCGGTGGAGATTTTTCCCTTCCTGAGTCGAAGAGACTTGATGGCGGGGCGAACAAGAACCTCCATTCAGTTCTGGACGATACGACGGAGATGAGCAAGCAGATGCTAGTCTTCGTGGCTTCGAGATCATCGGCGCAGAAGGAAGCAAGGGAGCTCTCGAAGCATGTAAAATCCAAATTAGATGCAGAGGACCATAATTTCTCAGATTCAGTTACTGAGTCCTGGGATGAAATGGCAAATTCACTGTCTGTAAGGGAGAGTGGTTCAGTCACAGCAAAGGCGCTGGCAAATGCTGTAAGAGGAGGGGTTGGATTTCATCATGCAGGACTTACTTCTTCTCAAAGAAGAGTGGTGGAGGAAGGTTTCAGAACTGGTAATCTGTTATGCATAGTGGCTACACCTACTCTTGCCCAAGGAGTAAACCTACCAGCTAGTAGGGTTGTTATCAGAGATTCGAGAAGATGGAGTACGGTTGCAGCTAGAAGCATGCCTCTTCCAGTAATGGAAGTGAGACAAATGATGGGTAGAGCCGGAAGACCAGGTTTCGATGAGTTTGGAGAGTCATTCTTAGTTTCAAAGAGTAAACAAGATGAGAACTCTCTAATCGATTTATACCTCAAGGGAGAACCAGAAGATGTTACCTCGAAACTGGCTAACCCCGGAGCTCAGAATGCTGAAGAGGATGGGGCTCTGCTCGCTCATATCCTTTCTATTGTCGCCACAGCCGGAATTGATGATAGAGACGCAATCTCAAGGTTTCTTTCGAAGACCTTTCTGTCAAGTCAAATGAATCCTGAGACTCTTGAGGCTAGAACTGACGATGTTCTGTACTGGCTCTGTGAGAATGGAATGATTGAGAGGAGAGGAGAGTCTAAGCAAGTCGAGAATAGGATAAAGGAGTCGAAAACTGCAGAGAGAGAAGAGGATTGGCAAGATGAGATGCCATCATGGGCAAACTCGGCTACTGCAATACCGGGGTTGGACCTTATCCCGAAGGAAGAGGAATCAAGGAGGCTCACTCCGAGGAGAGGTCCAGCGATTTTTGGTTTCAAGAAGGCAAGCATGTACAAGCCATCGGATTCCTTTATTCCAGAACCTGCTGCAATGACCTACGCTCCTACACAACTGGGAGCAAGGGTTTCGAGACTCTACCTAAACCCAATTTCTGGCAGGATTATCCAAGATGGTCTGAGAAAAGCGATAGGCATTATATCGGGAGAAGACAATGTTGGACAGTTCTCACCACTGAGCCTTCTCCACCTAGCTTCTTGTACTCCTGATTTCCTCCCTCTTTGGCCAAGGAAGAATGACTATGGTGCCATACAAGAAGTACTGCATGGACGTGAAAGAGAGTTCCTTTCTACAACCACTGACCTCGAAGAAGAGCGAAGGATGAAGGGGGCACTAGTGGTAAATTCGTGGATGGATGAGAACTCACTAGATTCGATAGAGGATGATTGGGGCGTCCAAGCAGGGGATTTGCGGAGCAGGGTTGAATTGATCGAGTGGCTCCTGTATGCAATGCGGAGGATTCTGTCCGAGGATGAGGATCTAGGGAGGATGGACCGGGGTGCTCACAAAATCCTGTACGAGTCCATTGACGAAGTACATCGAAGAGTTAGGTATGGCTGCAAGGCAGACATCCTAGGACTAGTTGCGATTAGGGGGGTTGGCAGGGTTAGAGCTAGAGAAATGGCAGATACACTAGGCATAAACGATGCATCCGACCTATCTGCGATAACTGAGAGGGATAAGTCCAGGCTATCTGATCTGAGGGGATGGAGCCCTAAATTAGTTGACAAACTGGTTGATTCGGCGAACAAGGCAGTTAGAAGGTCGCGCTAATCAGATTCATCAACAGAACCGCATCGGGAAGCATGGACGCGCACCACCTAGTTCCATGGTTCCCTGCTTGGGGAGTTAGGTTCTCGGAGCCTGTCAAGAATGTATTCTCAATGGTTTCCATCATCAACGAATGGAGACCTAGCAATAGGTGGATGATGTTAGCATATGATGCAGCAGCTAGTGAAGTCCATCTCTGGACGGCATGGTACGCGCTTAGGAAGAATGAGGTCTCGAGAGAGATGGTAGCAAAGACACCTGATGCAGAATTTCTAAGGTTGGTCTCGGGGACTCGTCAGATCAACAAGGCGTTTGACAGGGCGGGAATCGCAATGGATGACAATTGCGCCTGGATTGTGATGCTTCCCGACTCGGACATAGGAGATAGTTTTGGTGAGTTCTCCATACCATTGGAAAGCTATAACGAAGCTACAGAAGAAGCGATTCGGTTAATTGAGCACCTGGGGGGATCGCTGATTACTAGTCGACCAACTCCAACTGCTAGCGGACTTGTGAGGATTGGCTCAGGATGTTTGGAAGGAGCGAAAATAATGGAAATAGAGGATTTGTTCATGAGTCATCTAGCTCTTTCCGATTTGAGGTGAGTTGTTTCAGCAGTCATGTTGATAGGCATGTGACAAGACAGGAATGCGTAACATGCCTAAATTCTACGGCTTCGGAGAATGCAAGGTTTGCAGTGTTCCATGTACGTCAGGGAACTTCCTGAGACATGAAGGCAAAAGATACTGCACGGCTTGTTGGGTGGAGAAGAGCAATCCAGACCATCCGGACTTGAAGGAAATTCGGGAGAAGGTCGAAGCAGCAGTAGAAGAGTGGAAGTGTGCCAAGTGGACTCGGGAGGAAGGTCCTCTTCCACTTGGACCGAAGTCAGTAAAGAAGTGAGGTGCGGCCATGGCAGGTGGATTCGTTCCAGATGACTTTGATGCAACTATTTGGGAAAACATTGAGCCCCTAACTAAAGATCTGATGGAAAGACAGTTGAGTTGCTCAAGTTGTATAGAGGGTCTAATTTCGGATTCATCTGAGCTTGCAGAGCATATTTCGGAAACAGGTGCTCTACTATACATCGGAATGACTTGCGATACCGAGAGTGAAGAGAAGAAAGAGTCATTCCTAGATTTCATGAGTAACATAAGGCCCAAGTTATCAGAATTCTCGGATGCATTGAATAGGAGAATAGTCAATCACTCCTCAGTTGATGATCTGCCTAGCAGATACGATCTGATGCTAAGAGGAATGAGAACAGATGTTGAAATTTTCAGAAAGGAGAACATACCACTAGGTGTAAGACAAACGGAACTTGTGACTGAGGCTCAGACGATCAATGGTGCGATGACAGTTGAATTCGAAGGCCAAGAAATGACGTTTCCCCAGATGAGCAAGTATCTGGAATCGAATGATAGGTCCCAGCGACAGGCAGCTTGGATGGCTATGTCTTCGAGACGAATGGAAGATAGCGAGAGGTTATCGGAGATTTTCGATGAATTGATAACAATTAGGCATCAAATGGCAACAAATGCTGGATTCGAGAGTTATACACAATACATGTTCAGGGCGATGCACAGGTTCGATTACACTATCGAGGATTGTTTGGAGTTCCATGATTCTGTAGAGTCAGTTTGCATGCCGATTCTGAAAAAGATCAACGAGGAAAGGTGCGATGGCCTAGGAATAGGGGGGTTGAGCCCTTGGGATGTTAATGAGAAAGGAGGTTCTGGTCCGGATATTCATGGAAGAGAGCCGCTAAAGCCGTTTGAGACAGTAGATGAAATGGTCGAGAAGCTATCAGTGATGTTCCATGAGATTTCCAGTGACCTAGGAGGGAAATTTGACAAACTCATTGAAATGGATACGCTCGATCTTGAAACTAGGAAGGGCAAGGCACCAGGAGGATACCAGTATTACCTCGAGAAGAGTAGGGTTCCATTCATCTTCATGAATGCCGCAGGGCTTCAGGGTGACTTGGAGACCATGATTCACGAAGCAGGACATGCATTCCACTCGCTCTATTGTGGACACCTAGAGTTAATTGACGAGAGGGACTACCCCATAGAGTTCGCAGAGGTTGCATCCATGTCGATGGAGCTCCTCACGCAGCCATGGTGGGACAAGTTCTACGAATCTGAGGAGGCTGATAGGGCAAGGAGGGCACACTTGGAAGGAGTGGTTTTCTTGTTGCCGTGGATAGCGACGATTGATTCATTCCAACATTGGATTTACGCCAACCCTGGGCACTCTAAAGAAGAAAGGGCCGAGGTATGGCTCTCAATCAGAGATAAATTCGGATCCGATATGGATTGGACAGGTCATACTGACTTCAGAGAATTGTCATGGCAGCAACAAGGCCATCTCTTCGGAGTTCCATTCTATTACATCGAGTATGGAATTGCCCAACTTGGATCTTTACAATTATGGAAGACTCAGATGGGTGATCCTCAGAAAGCGCTTGATGACTATGCAAATGCGATGTCACTAGGAAACACTAGAACACTACCGGAGCTATTCTCGGCGGCCGATCTGGAGCTTGGTTTCAACGAAGGCCACTTCATGACCCTAATGGGGACTGTGGAGACAGCTTTGTCAGAGTTGCCCGTTTAGCCTTCGGACCCCGGGGCCTACGCTAATCGCGCAGACCCTCGGATGTCACGGTAAAGACTGCCTCGCCCTCAGGTAGGTTTGGACTGTCGATCAGGCGGGCAATTCTCCGACCCCCCTTCGACTTCCTGAGATATAGGCGGAATGTGCTAGCATGTGCTACGATGTGGCCACCTACTGCTCTTGTGGGATCGCCCCACATTGCATCTGGCTTGGCCTGAACCTGATTTGTTACCAGGACGATTGCATTCTGTACATCGGCAACCTGCTTCAGCTCCTTCATATGGCGATTGAGCTTCTGCTGCCTTGGTGCCAACATCCCCCTTCCTACGTACTCAGCACGGAAGTGACTGGTTAGAGAATCGACTATTATCAGCTTGACGTCTAGGCTCTTTCCCATTCTCTTTATTTCGTCAACGAGTAGTATCTGGTGTGCTGAGTTGTATGCTCTAGCAACGTGGATTCTATCGAGTGCGTCATTGGGGTCAATACCCACTGCTTCTGCCATCTGTGCTATTCTCTCTGGCCTGAATGTATCTTCTGTATCGATGTAAACAATCTCGCCATCTAGACCCCCCTGCTCCAAACTGAGTATGCAATTAACAGCCAGTTGATGGCCGATCTGTGTTTTTCCACTTCCGAATTCACCGAAAACTTCGACTATTGACTGGGTCTCAAAACCGCCACCTAGTAGTTCGTCTAGAGAGGATGCACCGGAGGTCAGCTTCTGTACCCTCTTTCTCCTATCGAGCAAGGCAGCACCACTGACGAATCCTCCTATGTTAGCCAGTTTCTTTGCTCCTGCGATTATCTTTGCCGATACTGCCTCTCCCAGTTCTGCTTGTTCCGCTAGCTCTGCGGGGCTCATTACTGCTATACCCAAGAGATCCTCGAATCCTGCTTCTTCTAGCTTCTCTGCTGTTGCTGGGCCAACTCCGGGTAAATCCTGAATCGTGGGTTCTGGTTCGTCTACATCTATCACTAGCTCTTCTTCTTCGACTTTTTCACTTGCTGTTTCTTCCGTCATCTCATCACCAATATTCATCTTTCATAATCCGAGGTATATGAACAAACGAAGGACCCATGGACAATCTATGAAAGTATTAATGTTTCATTTCTCTAAGCAGTCTATCGATTTTTCACTTTCACTTTCTACTGGTAGCGGGTGATGGATTTGAACCATCGGTCTCCGGGTTATGAGCCCGACGAGATAACCTGACTACTCCAACCCGCTGTCTTAACCCTAGGGCCTCAGTTATTTGAACGCGCGGGACGAGAAAATTCGTTTGAATGATGGTAACAGTATTGTGATGCCAGCATTCCGACTACTTCTGAACCCCCCATGGACGGCCATTTGCTTATTCAGAATGCGACCCTTGTTTTACCTGGTAGAGTAGTTGATGGAGACTTACGTGTTTCTGATGGTTCAATCTCTATTATCGCGGCAGGTGGTGGATTGGATCCGATGATTGAAGAAAATGTGATTGATGCGACTGGCTTGCATCTTCTACCCGGGGCTATCGACCCTCATGTCCATTTCAGAGAGCCTGGACATACCGATAAGGAAGACCTTGAGAGTGGTAGTAGAGCTGCCGCTGCTGGTGGAGTGACCTCATTCCTTGACATGCCGAATAACAGTCCCAATGCGATAAACCGCCACACTTTGGAAAGGAAGATCTCTCTTGCTTCGTCTAAATCCGTCACCCATCATGGCTTCTTCATAGGTGCGACCAAGGACAATATCAGTGATTTGCAGAGCGTTGAGGGTATGGATGGAGTGTGTGGAATCAAGGTTTTCATGGGCAGTAGTACGGGAGACTTGCTCGTACATGAGCAAAAGCATCTGGAGAACATATTTGCCAATACAGGAGGTATCATCGCGACCCATGCAGAAGATGAAGAACGTCTACAACAGCGTAATGCAGAGTTCAGTAATCGTACTGACATTTCCTCCCACGCCGAGTGTAGAGATGTAGAATGCGCATTCCTAGCTACGAAGAGAGCCTCTGCTCTTGCTAAAGATCACCAACATCGTCTACATATCGTCCATCTAACTAGCGGTAAGGAGGCTGACTGGTTGCAGAAAAACAAAGGCGACTTGATAACAACCGAGGTATGTACGCAGCACCTGACCTTCGATCAAGATGACGTTGAAAGATTGGGTGAGCGTGTATTGATGAATCCACCAATTCGGTATACTGAGGATAGGGAGGCACTTTGGTCTCGACTCAAGGATGGAACGATAGATTGCGTTGTCACCGACCATGCCCCTCACACCTTGGAAGCGAAGTCTGTCGGATTCCCGAACGCACCGGCTGGAATGCCAGGGGTGGAGTCTTCTTTGCCTCTGATGCTAACTCACGCTATGGAAGGCAAATGTAGCGTCTCGGATGTAGTTCGCTGGATGTGCGAGGGACCTGCCAAGGTCTACGATATCCAGAACAAGGGGTCGCTAGTCGAGGGGTATGATGGTGACTTGGCTCTAGTCGACTTGGAGACCAGTCGAACCATTACTGATTCAGATACCTGGACTAAGGTGGGTTGGACCCCATATGATGGTATGGAGCTTGTCGGATGGCCGAGGTACACTATCGTCGATGGTGTGGTCGTCCACAAGAGAGAGGTCGACGGAGCGCTGCGAGGGATTCCCGTGGCTAAACCTGGCTCAGTAGGTAGAGCGCTTAGGTTCAGAAAGAATCTGTCTTAATCCTCGCAATTCTCTGCATCTGACTCGTTACATGGGTGAGTTTCAGTCTCTTCCTCGGATTCAGATGGATTCGAAATTGTCTCTTCAAGCACGTAGTTGTAATCGATTGGCTCATTTCCTGGGAGTTCCAGTTCAACCATAAGGTGCAGGTCAGCCGTCCTGTGGACTGTGGCCCCGCCTGCCGAAAAGGCGTAGACGTAGTCCCCCATGAATATCGATCTCCTGATGCTAGTGGAGCCCGACCACCAACTTGACAGACCATCCTCGTTGTAGAATTCTGAGTGTTCGACCTGGCCGTGATCTGACAGTGTACCATTTTCAGAATCGACGTTGATCATCTTGAGCATGGAGACATACTCGTATCCGTAGTAGTAGTAGGCCCTCCCCTCAATCTCTATCTCATCGTATACGTATCTGTGAGTTGAGAGTGGGACTGCCAAAAGAGACTCTGGTGCCCAGAAAGTGAATGCCTTGTGCTCGTAGGTTGCCTCGGAGTATGACCATGACCAACCGCACGACATCATCTCATCGCAGTTTTCATCCGTATATCCTGGAGTCAGCATCAATGAGTCAGAAAGTGTGGGGTTGCTTGTGTTACTAACATCGAATAGGGAAACCTGAGTCATAGACCAATCAAGACCCAATCCGTTTTCCCCTGGAGCGATACCTATTGTCAGAAGGTTATCCTCGTCAATCGGATGGATGTAAGTCGATACTCCTGGTACCTCCAATTCTCCTAGTATTGCTGGATTAGATGGGTCGGAAAGGTCGATGACCCACAGTGGATCTATGTTCATGAAAGTCACAAGATATCCTCTATCTCCTACGAATCTAGCACTCCAGATTGTCTCTCCCTCGGCGATTCCACCGATGTATCCAGTCTGTTCAAGAAGTCCCTCACTATCGTCGGTTAGAATGGTGACCTGATTGGTTGGGCCACTCCACGCTGGGTCTCCGTTATCGTCTAACTCTGCTGTTCTCCACCACATCCCCCAGTTATCGGAAGTCGAAGCAACTCGGATGTCACCGTTGTGCTCGCCGATAGAGAATTGGTCATTTACGGTACCCTCGACTCTTCCAGAAGCAACGTAAGTTGTGTGATTCGCATCACTTATGTCGAATGAATGGATGTTAGTCGCATCCTCCCAGTCGGAGTTCCTCCAGAACCACCACATATCGTTGGCTGGCTCAGCTAGGACTAGGATGTCCTTGGATGAATATACGTGAGCCCAAGAGGAAGTGATGTGATCCACCTCTAGTGACGCCTCATCATCGAGCATCCGTATTGTCATGATCGTAGTGAATCCTCGGCCTGCGCTGTCTGCGCTTGCTGAGAACTCAGTACACTTCTCGTAAGTCAGGGGGTGAGTGAAGACCTCATCGTCCCTCATCTCGTAGACATGAGGCACGAAGTCATCTAGGGTAAGTTCAGAGATGACCCTCTCATTATGCAATACGGTCTGATCCACGCTGTCGTTCCAGATATCCATTCTCTTGTCCAAATCGTCCTCTGACCAGTAGTCGTCAGGAAGGTTGACCCAAGTCCGGATTTCATCGAAATATGTCCAAAGGTGTGTCACCGATCGAACCGTCCCATCAACCATCCTTGCTGTGTGATAGTTTCCCTCGATGTACATCTCCTTCTCTATGACCGGAGATGAGCGGTTGGTGATATCCACCACGGTGTACTTGACTAGGTTCTGGACCTTAGTGTACGTGTATGTGGACTCCCAGTCCCCAGCATCGTCGTCCTTACTGTCCCCAACGCTATCTCCTTCCACTGTGATCTCCTTGGACATTAGATTCCGCAAGTCGCTGTCTGCAGGTAGGTTCCAGTAGTATATGGACGAGGAGATGACCAGCCTATCGCCCTCGATCATCATCTGGGTCGGGTTACCCTCTATGGTCAGGTTGGACTCCAGGGTCAGGTTTCCAAACTCAGGAACACCCATGATCAGGAGCAATTGCCCGTTTAGCATGTAGATATGGAATCCATCTGTCTTGAGGAAATCGGCCTCGTCGACGCCGGACTCCTGGTTGTTGGTTCCCGAGAACTCCCCCTCCCTTGATCCTGAGTCTGAATCAGTTCCTGTTGCTGCTACATCGTCTGTCGAATCAGCCACCATTGGTTCTCCGTCAAGTGTTGCTAATTCTGGATTTCCAAACCTAACCATCCAAGGCTCGGAGACCCAGTGCCAGTAGCTTTGCTGATCCAGATTTACCACCATCTCGTCGTAGACCGCCCTCTTCAGATCCTCCAGAAGTGTGTCGCAAGCATCGTAGTTCTGGAGCTCTGGGGAAGAGCGGGTCCTTTCCGGTAGATCCAGCTTTGGATATTCGCCTTCCAATGCATCGATAGTCCTCTCAATATCTTCGACTGCGTCATCCACTGCCTGGAGGCATCCTGCAGTCGCCATCAGGAAAATCATCAACAGAGTTGGTGTAATGCCTGTCTTCATACCCATTCCTCCTCAATCATCCTTTTGAAATCAGTAGTATCATAGATTGCACTCATTAATAGAGTCGGGTAGGTAGTTAGTATTGGAAAAGGGATACTCATTGAGTAGCATATTGTTTGACGGGGCCGGTTCCTCCGAATCTGCTTCTTTTTCGGTCATTATCTCAGCGTCACCAGTGTCCGCACTAGTGACGAGGCTCTTTGTGCCGGCTAGGAAAATCAGCGCGGCAACCTGCATGTCCAGTGTTTGGTCCATAAAATTGAATCATCGTCATCTGTAATTTAAACAAATTGGCTGCATGAGTCATTGGTAACTCGATAGATTGAGACTGTGGTGCGGACACCGGGAGTTGAACCCGGGTTAGCAGGTTGGGAACCTGCTGTCATAACCACTAGACCATGTCCGCTTATTCGAGGGAGGCGGTCGGGGTAATTGAGAGAGTCGGTAGGGATCGGGCAATGCTATACTAGGCGTCTGAGTGCTTCCATGGCCGAATCAGCCTTTCCTAGGAGTTCTAAGCACGAGTCGATACTTCCATCGGATAGTGATTTCTCTGAGGCAGATAATGCCCTCTCGGTTTCGATCCTCAGCTCATTATTTGCGGAAACGCCCGACGAGTCTAGTCTATTCCTCAGTTTGCTCCAATCGTCAAGAAGGAAGTCCAGCATCTCTCTCGCCTCGCTCTTTCTAGAAGATTGAGAGTCAAGTTCTGTAGTTAAGGCCTGCATGAAGTCGTTGGCTTCGACCCAATTTCCTGACTCGGCCAGAGATTTTACCCGATCCAGCCTTTCCCTCCAGTCTGAACCCGTATCCCCTAGAGGGATTTCGTCTTCTATGCTCTTCCTCTGCCTCAATGCTCTCTGAACCGATGTCTTCGCATCGGCCTCCTCCCTAAGTGACCTGATTACGCCGTCGGACAATCCTATTGCAAGAGATGGGTTACCTCCCTCAAGGGCTTCGTCAGCCTCATCCAGCCTCTGTTGAAGTTCGACAATTGATTCTGAATCAGATGACGAGATCTCACTCTCAGCATCATCTAGTGATTTTCTAGCTCGTTGCATTAGTCCTTCGACGTCACCCATCTGCGAGGGTATCTCTGATACAATAGACAGTGCATACTCGGGGTTCTCTTCGGCCATAGCCTTCTTCGCTTCGTCTAGTGTGGAAATTAGCCCGCTTACCAAGTGACCGTCCCCCATTGAAATCGACTTCTCGGCCTCTTCGATTGCGTCTTGGGCTTCTTGCCAGTGGGATTCTATTTTCTCAGCCAGTGATTTGGCTTCCCTGAGCTTATTCTCAGCGACTCTCAGAGATCCATTTCCCATCTCGGTAAGGGCATTATCAAAAATCGATCTCGCCCGTCCAGGAATCCCGGTTATCGCTTCTGCTCTTTCGACAGAAGCAATCGACTGTGCTTTGACCTCCTCAATATCAGATAGGAAGGATAGGATCCTGTCTGCCTCCATCTCTGCATCAGAAATTAGGTTGATTCCCCTCTCAGGATTCTTCCATCCCTCTTCCCTTGCAGTCTTCAAGAGAGAATTGGGCTGTTGCAAAAGGCTGTTTCCAGACTGCAATCCCAAGATTCTGCTCTCGGCGAACTTAAGTCGCTCGGAGAAAACCCTCCTTTGCCCCTCGAGTCCGTCCTTAGTTAGAAGCAGGGGGATTGTGGTTAGCAAGGCTGGTATCCCGACGATAAGGAGCGACTCTGCTTTGGGGATGGTTAGAACGATCGGTAGTGCCAGACCAAAGCCGAAAGTTGTCATTAGCCCCCTCCATCTCCTCGAATTTACATCTGACCGGAGTATGTACCTGGAAGATGAGAAGAGTGCTACAGAGACCAGAACGAGGAGGATTACTGCTAGAGGATTCCCCTCGTCATTCCGATTAACCTCGGCAAATGCGAGTATTGGGGGCCATGCAACACAGCATGCGGTTGAGATTCTAGTCCTTTGAATTGGTCCAAATTCTACAAGGTCTGGCATCATGAGAGCCCATGAAAATAGGATCGCCCCCGGACCGAATCTCTCAAGATACGAGGTTTCGGAACCAAATGAAGAGAATATCCACCCAGCGCCCAGTGAGATAAGCAAAAACTGACAAAACAGAGTTGCTCTATCCACCCTGCCGCGATGTTTTGCAACGGCACGCACCGGGTAGTCTGGAAGCATCACCATGTATTACGAACAGGCAGAGGGGGTCAATATGTATGCGGTCCCATGGGCAGGTATTGGTGATTAGTTCTCAAGCTTCACTCGAGCCTTGTTTATCATCAGGAAAACAGAAAAAATCACAATTGCCAGAACCAGAAAAAGCAAACCCCGACTGTCTGATTCAGCATTGTACTCTACTTCCAGTGGAATCTCTCCATATGTCCCTGCTGAAGCACTGTCCCAATTTAGATAAAGGCCGTCCAGACTTTCGTTTTCCATCTCGAATTGGAATTCCACCACTGCCTGGCCAGGTCCGTTTTCCAACGAAGATGCGAATGGTTGGTCCGTCCATCTTCCACAAATATCGGAAAGGCAAACTCTAGCGAATGCTGAGTCTGAACCATCATTCTCGACGATCACAGTAAGAATCGCTGTTCCCCCGACCTCGGAGTCGTCAGACAGGGTCGCCTCAACCACGCTGATGTGTGCCCCACTTCTTGGCTGGACAGTAAGCAGAATCGTCTCCTCCCTGGTGTTTCCCTTGGAATCGGTCGCCTTGACAACAATTTCATGATTACCCCGAATCAATTGTGTAATCGGAATCGGGTCAAGTACGGACCAGTTCTGTTTGTCCCATGATGCTTCTTCCCCATCGATCCAAATTGACCATGACAAATTGACGATTGCGTCCAAATCATCGAAAGAATATGACAGATTGAGCATCAATTCGTCATCCTCATGCGAATCGTCATCCATCTCAACCTCATTTCCATTGGAAAATAGTCTGGGAATTATGGTTGGCGGATTTGAGTCAAGAACCTGGATAGTCCATTGTCCAATGGCGGTGTTTCCAGCATCATCTGAAGCCAATAAAGCTACGCTGATCATAGTTGGATTCCTAGCCAAGTGCCTTTCTTGGATACCCATGTCAGCACCATTTACTCCCATGCCCTGATTCACAGTGAGCTCGAAAATTTGTTCGGACATCCCCGATTGCCTCCATCCTTCTGAAATGTTGGAGTACAACTCCAGTAGAACAGGTATGGACGAGTCATCTGTGCCATTTATGTCGAATCGGATGGTACTTCCCGCTGGAGCCATTATTGGGCTTATTCTTGCAGGGTCGAGCGAGGAGGTTTGAGATCCTCCCACAGAAATAGTTCCCATCCATGTAGGAATCATGCCGTCTATGGTAGGATTATCATTCCATCTCGCTGAAACCCCATGGAAGTCTAGGCATGTGGCATTCACGCTCATCACCTCCCCGTGGGAGAATCCGATCTCGTCTGGGACTAGTTCAAACCATGAGTTGTTATGCATGCTAACAACCTCACCTTCGCTACTTACCGTCCACTGAATTTCTGGCGAGTCTAGCGGGCTGTCGCTGCAAGACGCGGAGAAAACTGTGGCTTTGTCTAGGGGTATTGTGGAAGATGTCAGAGGTGACCTAGAAGCGGCAATTATAGGGGGAATATTCTCGGTAATAGTTATCCTGATGTCATAAGCCACTGGGGCCTGCGAGCGGTCAACTGTGAACAATCCGGGACTACCCGAGATTACTTCTGACATCGGGCTGTATCTATATTCCCAATTATCGGGAAGTCTGACTTCAAGAGGGACTTCCTCTACAATGGAGCCTGCCCTAGGGATATCGATTAGTCTCAGAGTCCTTCCATCGGACGTCCCGGAAATAGTTGCTGACTCAGTCCAGCTCCAATTCCCATTGGTCCGATTTACAGGACCGTTTTCAGGGGGTTGTACGAAAATTTCCATCTGCCCGATTACAACCATTGGGTAGTAGTCGAAGCTACAGCATCCACCAGAAGAAGAATCTGTCCAATTCCTCGAAGAAGCCACTAATTCCGAGAATTCCTGGGACTCTGTTGAGTTTATCCACCCATCTGAGTTACCTAGTTGAGTGTCAATTTGCCCCAGCAAACCCATCGATCTATTTTCCAGCAAGTCAGTCCCATAACTCTCAGAGACTGTTACATCCGCGAACCATGTGGCATTAATTTGTGAACTCGGAGAAATGGAGTCGGTGAAGTTCAGGAAAGACTGCCC
Source organism: Candidatus Poseidoniales archaeon (assembly GCA_003602515.1). Taxonomy (GTDB): domain Archaea; phylum Thermoplasmatota; class Poseidoniia; order Poseidoniales; family Thalassarchaeaceae; genus UBA36. Next base: position 20,687 of record QQSB01000051.1, read on the forward strand.
CCAAATCGGAGGAGGGGGGCTCATCAGGTCTCCTTCAAAATCTGAATTATGAGTCACTGTGACGTTTTCTTCTAGGTTATTGGTCGAACCTTGCAGAGGGAGTAGGACAACTAGGATTGAGACGAGTACTATTGGGGCCATCTTATGATTTCTAAATCTGAAGGACATAGGTTCACCACTATGAATTTCCATGTATAATCACGGAACCGGAGAAATCTATGTCCAGTGGAAACATCCGGAACCCAGGGCCAAGTTCACTTTGCAGGGTATTTCTTAGTCCATCACCACCGTAGACCAAAAGGAATCCTCCATTTCCGGCTCCTAACAACTTCGCGCCCTTAGCTCCTGAAGACATAACTCTCCCGTGTAGTTCATCGATAGATTGGTTCGTAATCAGCGAAGAAATCCCTCTCTTAGCATTCCAAGTTTCATTGAGAAGGTCGCCAATTGAGTCTAGATCCCCATTTTGAAACATTATTGCTGCCTTGTCTGCATGTTCACGGATCACTCTCATTCGATTGCTCTTGTCTAGTTCGTCTTCCGATTCCTCTGAAAGGACTTCGCTGGCACTCCTAGTCATCCCGGTGAAAACCAAGGTGAAATTTCTGGAGACTCTTGATAACAAATCATTCTCGATTTCTATTGGTTCTACTGCAACTCCCCCCTCACCAAAACTGATTGAGTTGATTCCTCCGAATGAGGCAGCATACTGGTCCTGTCGTCCGATTGGGGCACCCATTATTTCTATCTCGATCTTGCATGCCTCTTCTGCTAGTTGTTCCTTTGATGTTTTTCTACCTTGGAATGAGTGCATCGCATTCAGAAGTCCGACCGTGACAGACGAAGAAGAGCCGAGTCCTGTTCCTCGTCCGGGGATATCTGCTATTGTTGTAATCTCAACCCCAGATTCAATTCCTGTTAGTCGCATGGCTTCCCTGACTAGGCCATGTTGAATACGGGAAACTGAATCCACTTCCTCCATAGACGAATATGAGATTCTTATCCTGTCATCGAATCTTCGATTCATTGTGACATAGACATATTTGTTAATTGCAGTAGAAACAACTCGACCGCCGGATGGCTCCGACATTGAGAATCCGTCGATATCTGTCCCCCCTCCGCAGAAGGACACTCTGAGCGGGGTGCGACTGATTATCATCGCAACTTAGGGGGTCGAGTATCACTCATCAAGACGCCGGTTTGGTGAAATCACGTAATTCTACCAATGACAAGGCATATGAGATAGGCGCATCCGCGAGAGTCAGAGAGCAATGGGCAACCTAGTCACTATGGATGACCTGACCAATGACGATATCGTTTCTGTGCTTGATGATGCAGAGAGGCTTCTTCCAGTGGCAAAGGGAGATATTGTTCTCCCCCTTCTGCAAGGCAAGGTCCTAGCAAACATGTTCTTCGAGAACTCGACCAGGACGAGGATGTCTTTCGAGACTGCCATGAAGAGGCTGGGCGGATCAGTGCTAAATTTCAGCTCCGTAGGGACATCTGTGTCTAAGGGAGAGACTCTGTATGACACCATGCAAATGATCGATGGCTATGCGGACATTGCAGCAATAAGGCATCCAAGGCAGGGAGCAGCACAGTACAGTGCGGATGCTGTTGGGATTCCAATTCTTAATGCTGGAGACGGTGCTGGGAACCATCCTACTCAGACCATGCTGGATCTATTCACCATTCGACAGGCTCATGGAACTCTGGAAGGTTTGAACGTGGTCCTAGTGGGTGATCTTAGATATGGAAGAACTGTTCACAGTCTTTCTCATGCACTTGTTAGATTTGGTGCTAGCCTAACTCTTGTCTCACCATCCTCACTGAAGATGCCAGTGGAGATAGTCTCCGACTTGAAGTCGCATGGGGCAGAAGTAACTGAGAAGGAGTCACTTGATGGTCAAATTTCCAATGCCGATGTGATCTATATGACTAGGATCCAGAAGGAAAGATTCCCCGACGAAGAAGAGTATGCCAAGGTCGCGGGGATTTACAGAATCGAAGCGTCCAGTCTCGTTGGTGCAAAGAAGGGGATGATTATCATGCATCCACTACCAAGAGTAGACGAAATAGCCCCGAGCGTAGATTCAACAGAGTTCGCAAAGTACTTCCAGCAGGCTTTCAATGGTGTCCCAACGAGAATGGCACTACTGTGTCGTAGCCTTGGTGTAGAAGTTCCGAAGAAGGTGAAGTAATGTCAGAGATGAGGAGGGTTACTGCGATTCGAAATGGAACGGTTGTCGATCACATTCCCTCTGGTTACGCAATGCAGGTAATCAGGATTCTCAGAATCAATACCGACAGGGCTACGCCAGTTTCCCTGGTTATGAATGTGCCAAGTGATAAGCTTGGGAGGAAGGACGTTCTCAAAATCGAGGATAGGGAGCTGGACCAAGAAGATCTGGACAGACTAGCACTAATTGCTCCAGCTGCCAGTATTGCGATAATCAGGAATCATGCAGTTGCGGAGAAGATGAGGGTGGAACTACGGGATAATCTGGTGAATATAGCCAAATGCTCCTTCCCAAACTGTATCACTAAGAGTAATCGAGAGCCACTCCCTCAGAGAATGAAGGTTGTCTCAAGAGAGCCATTGGAGATCAGGTGCTACTACTGTGGACGAGGGCAAGAAATGGATGAGTTGATTGAAAACATCATCTGATTAGATTGTGACCTCAGTTCGAAAATCCTAGTGAAAAATTTCACATGGAAGCATTGGCCAACCAGTCCCTCATTGTACAGGACTGGCATACCTCTCGGCTGGTTATCTCACCGCACTCGGCACAGTTATTCACATCGTGCTTGAGATCTGGATTTGCTAGAGAGTGTAGATCTCTAATCTGATCGAGAGAATGCAGTAGGCCGTGTCTAGCGCCAGGAGTTAATTCCTCCAACATAGCAACAACAGACCTACTCTGCTGGCGCATTGCACCTGGGGCATGTGGGCATTCACCGTGGTGTATTGGCAGGCCCGCATGCAACGCATGGGCATGTATCTCCTGCTCAGGCACCCATCTTAGAGGAACGATTCTGGGTACTAGTCCTTCTATCTGGGAGTTTGTATGGGGGGCTAGTCTGACCGATCTGTCAATCTCGCCCTTCTGAAGATTCATCAGAATCGACTGGGCCATATCATCCAGATTATGCCCCAGGGCCATGACATCGGCTCCGACCTTTTCCGCTAGGGCATTGAGTCCCTGACGTCTAAAAACGCCACAGAAAGAGCAGGGCATGAGGCCCTTCGCATCATCGTGATTTCTACCCATTGAAGGCATCAACCGGACAACTTCGTCCATCCTGCCATATCCCATCTCCTCGTAGCTCAGTGTCTCAAACCTGACGTCAAGTGATTCTGCTAGTTCCTTCGCGAATTCCATCGATGGGGCTCTGTATCCGTCTATCCCCTCATCCACACAACCTGCAACCAGTTCTACGTCTCTTCTTCGGCCGATGATTTCATTGATCATCGAAAGCAGTACTGCCGAATCCTTGCCACCTGAAACGGCTACAAGGACTATGAAATGGGAGCCGTCTTCCTTGGTTGCGTTTTTTGGTAAATCAAGCTGATGCCGGAGTTCACGCGATGTTCTCTTGCGAATGGATGAGTATAGGTGTCGACCGCAGAGATGTTGGCCGCTATATGCTTGGAATACAATTGCATCTGAGCGACATCTGCTGCATGACTGAACCTCGATTTCACCGCTCATGATTTGTCGTCCCGTTACATAGGCTTGAACCCATCCTCCGGTGAATTGATTCGTGTAATCCTGACCGGAATGTCATGGAAGACACCGGTTCACTACCTGGTAGGACGGAAGTGGGGACCAAGATTTTCTCTCCGTTTTTTGATAGGTTTTCACTAGTCTCACTCTCCATTATTGGAGTAATTATTGCTCCAGAGTTAGCTTCTGCAATGGAGTCGACATTGGGTGGGAGGTCCCTAAATGCAGTAGTATGTGGACTAATTATTGTCATCCCACTAATCGCTAGTTCGTTAGGGAAGTTGTATGTTCGAATGAGAGCCTAGTCTGACCTTAGTCTGGCAATTCCAGATTCCACATAACCGGATACGGTCTGCCAAGGAACGATGAATCGAAGACCAGCGACGGCAATGATGAACAAACCAGCGGAGATTACCTTGCCGTAGGTCATCTGCAACTCCAGGGATTCCTTCACCTGCCCGGTCCACTGTGTTCCCTCCAGAATTCCCACAATAGAAATCATTAGATCATCGAAAGCCAGTGCCATTGCAGTTGTTATGGCGACAAGCAAGACTACGACGACTAGTTGGATTAGGTGGGAGTTCACAACGTTGTTGAATTGCCTGATGTACTCGGGATCACGCTTGGATTCCTCCGGAAGAGAGATTGCGTACTCCATATGCCCGATAGCTGCCGTTCCGGATTCCATGAACAACAGCATCAAGATCGCGATTCCCAGCAGTGAACTGGCTAGTGGAGAGACTAGGCCACCGAAAAGAGTGCCTTCTCCTATCTGAGTAGGAAGTGCCCTAAGACCTACATCGACCTCAGTTACAATTGGTTCGAACGTGAGAACAGCGTGGAATGCAATTACGATGATGTAGTATCCGACTACCCATGAAATTGATCTCTTGGACAGACCCCATATCCCTATCAGTCCGACTAGTACAGGAGCGAAGACAATCCCCAAGAAGATTAACTCCATCACCAAACCAAGTGGGTGGAAGAGGTGCTCGATGTGGTTCATCGAATCATTGCTATTCCATGGGAAGTGCAATCCATTCCTAAATGTAGAGAGGATCCATGCTAGTAAGAATGGGATGATAACCCATGCTCCAAACAATGCTCCTGTGACTTGCTTAACCCTAGTCTGCAACTCCTGGGAGGATGACCAATAACGCTCGATTGCGAATGTTGCAAATACGCACAATGCCAGGGGTCCAATCATAGATATTGTACCGGTCTGACCGACTCCCAGAAGGAAGTCTGGAATCATAAGTCCATTCGCGTTATCTAGCCACATTAGGCCCCTAGTGTGCTCATAAGATGGACACCAGGTATTTTCATTATTGTCGATAATGAATTGTTCACTGCACGGTCCGTAAAGCTCGCTCATCCTCTTCAGTAAAAGGAACAAGGAGGCTGTGGCAGCAATCTGTAGGGCTAAGATTTGCCATTTCCTCCTCAATGATGGGATATGCAGCGTCTCGGTCACCTCAGCCTTCTTCTCACCGATTTCCATTCATTCACCCCCTTGACTGCAGCAATGCCTGAGACAATTCAACATCTGGCATCCAGTCGACCACCTTTGCCCCATATCCAGAAACTGCGGTTAGCCTATTCTGCCTCTCAAGCTTGAGTACCTCGTAGGCCATCCTAGGAATTCTACTGACTAACCTCTCGAGGTCAACACTACTGGGCGAGAGGATGATGACCTCGTGACCTTTTCCCGCTAGATCTCGAATTGCTGGTAATGTAGTTCCATCACCCTCCAGACTACTGATGATGAAAACAGGAGAACCACGGCTAATCCTGGGAGATAGGGAGTTTGTAACGGCCTGAAGGGGCATCGATCCAGAAGGAGAAACTGAAGCAAGTCGGCTCAGCACCTTGTACTGCTGCTTATCTCCCGTGTCAGGGGGCAAGTAGTCCATCCGGCTACCATATGTCACCATGGCGACGGAGTCCTTTCTTTTCAGGAAATGGCTAGCAAGTGAGGCGGCGGCTGAGGCACCCATCTCAAGAGGGTTCTTCAGGACGGTTCCAATTCTGCTTACTTCCCTGGTGTCCAGGATCACGAAAACGTCTGTGACCGCATCCCTAGTCTTCTGATTGACCATCATCTCACCAGTTCTGGCAAATGCCTTCCAGTTTATTGAGCGAATCGGATCTGTGGATAGGTACTCCCTCAACGAGTAGAATTCCATCCCAGGTCCGGGTGTTCGAAGTGTTGTAGCGCCGGTGTACATCTTTGGCACGTCGGCCCTTAGCATCGCATCCTCAACATCTCTGACTTGCGGGAATACTGTGATGTCACAGATGTCTTCAATCACCGACTCGTTGACAAACAATCCGAATGAGTTACGGTATCTTACTGAAATAGGCCCTACAGAATAGTGTCCTCGAAGGGGGCAGCGGAGCATATAGTCTAGTTTTGTTGATTGTCCAGGACCCAGATTCAGTCGAATCTGATTAATTCCTCTCCTTATCTTCATCTCATGTGGCACGTTGTCGAAAACCTCGAGTAACTGAGTCCTTCTGTATGACTTATTTGAGATTGTTAATGAGACTTCGATTAGGTCTCCCTTGTAGACATTTGAATGAGGTACAAATCTTGAAATCTCTAGTTTTGATTGCCCAACAATCCAACCATTAATTGAGATAAATGCGATGAATGTCAAACCGATTATCATCATCTGGAAGTTGGAGATCATCATCCCCACTAATATCAGGCTAATTCCGCCTGCAAGCATTATTGCTGCCTTCCTAGTCCACAACTCTAGTCGACCCCCCTGACTCTCCCCATTGCTTGATCCGCCTGACAATACCGACCAATTCGTCTGGTCTGTAGTTACGCTCCTCGAATAGGAATCGCACCAGAACAGGGTCTCTAATCATCCCCTGTAGCTCCGATGCAGGCATTGCATCGAACTCCTCTCTTGTGAGAGCATTGAGATTCCTTACCCTCGTGAGTAAGACCTGTCTGATTTTCTCTGGCCTTTGATAGTACTTGTATCTCTCAGCATCCCCAAACCCGTAGTAGACAACTCGGAAGACGTGTCTCCAGTCCTCCGGATCTTCCTTCCGGATTAGGACCGCCTCGAGTAAAATGAATAGGAGCAAGAATAGAATTAACATTGCCATCCAGTCATTTGTGAAGTAGATTAGAAGGTAATACACAAGATTGTAGGTATCTCCGAAGATTGTCGGTTGCTGATGACGACTTTCATCGAAAATCACCAAAGCGTGCTCTCCTGGTGAAGTACCGTTATCGTTCAGTATTAGGGCCTCGGCAACCAAATCAAGGGCCCATCTTCTATTGTCATTATCGGGTACAGCCAGATAGCTTGAATCTGATTCGGGATCATAAATCGAGTTAATCAGTACAGAACCGTCGGAGATAAAGTGCACTCTGCCGGTCTCTGCTCCTCTGCATAGAATTGACTCGCAATACCTAACATAAACCGGGAAGGGGCCCTGTTCGTCTCCAGCAAGTCCGAATGCAGCAAATGATCCAACTGAGTAATTTCCATCATCGTTGTTATCAATCCAAGAGTCCTGGGTGGTCTTAGCTATGACGTACCTACGTTCAGCTGGATTGTAGGAAGTTGCCTTCTCGAATGCAGAGGGAGTATTGGTTAGCAGACTGTAGTCCTGAGTCCAATCCCAAATGGGTTGGTTTGTTGAAGGATCGGTTCCTTGAAATCTATGTGCACAGAGGCCTGCTGAATTGGCAGTAACAAACGGAGCTCCAATTTCTGGATTGCTAGGGTCCTCATCGAGAACGTCTACCACGCCATCTTTATCGACGTCCCTAAGGCATGGATTCACGTTAGTCTGCATGCCCTGTGAAGAGGTGAAGTTGAACGCAGAGGTAGTGTTAACCCAGACGAAGTCTGATCCTAGATCGTTATCGTAGCTGTAATCAGC
>QQSB01000051.1:28417-29524 GCA_003602515.1 Candidatus Poseidoniales archaeon
GAAACGAAATCGCTAATCGCAACGATCTCCGATGAAGTGTAACCATCGCCCTCGGAAAACTGAATCAAATCATCTTCACCGGTGAATCGAGGGAGGGATATAGTATCTCTTTCCACGCCAGAGATCACGAAAATTGTCTCCTCTGGATGATCTAGATCACTGAGCAAAAGAGGACTAGAAACTAGAGCTGTGGTCTCGACTCCTTTTCTATTCAATTCCTCTCTAAATTCGCCCAAATCGTTCCATTCGTTCCCATATGCTGATTGTTGAGTCTGCCCGGGAACGACGTATGTGACAGCAATAGTTAGGATAAGAATGAGCAGAACCCCCCAGAAAGAAGCCTGTATGGCTATTCTTCTATTCCTCCTCGATTTCAATAATTTGGGGAGTTTGTTCCAATCTACCATCACTCGTCCCCCATCAACTATAGATGACGAGCCTGAAGTTCGTTTTATGACCGTTATGTGACTCTGAACGGCCCTGCATCGACTTATCTGGAGAGTTCAACGGTCGATCCCACGCTAGCTACTTCCTCGACAGGAACAGCGAGAAGACCGTCCGTAGTAGGCCATGGGAGTTCATTAGGGTCTATTCCTTGCTCGGTTACCACCAATATTGCCACGATATTTCCCGTCTCGATATCCACAGTGAAATCTGCAAGGTGACCTAGAAGATCTCCGGCCGCATCAACAACTTGTCGTGTCAGAATCTCCTGAGTGAATGTAGTCTTCATAAAATTCCTCAAATCAATTCAATTCCTGAGATTGAGCCCGATGTCCTTCTTACTGATTCTAGACCACTGGTAAGGGTCTCCTCCAGCTTAGAATAATATTGCATCATCTCGTCTGTCACAGTAGGCCTAACTCTATCGATTGCAGTCTCGAAGTGCCTCTTTGTTACTGTCTTTTTCTCATCCCTCATGGCAATCAACGCAGCCTCTCTACAGACTGCCTCGATATCTGCACCGGTGTAGTTCTCCATGCTTGATGACAAATCATCAATCTTGAATCTGCCAATTGGCATGTCCTTAGTATGAATCTTCAATATCGACGACCTGGAATCTCTGTCCGGCGGGGGAATGTGAAGTATCCTCTCGAAACGGCCGCT
>QQSB01000052.1 GCA_003602515.1 Candidatus Poseidoniales archaeon
TTGATGAGTTGTCCAGGGGGTCTGTCAAGCAGGACTGCTCAGCAGTGTCGTTCCACCCATCATTGTCGTCATCTTCATCATTGTAGTCCGGCCACCCGTCTCCATCAAAGTCTGTCACATTCCCTACTCCATGGAATATCACTTCCCAGGAGTCCACGGTTCCTGAGTTTGATCCAGATACGGAATCTCTGACTTTCAATGTCCAATCGCCTTGTGAGGACTCGTCCCAGTGTTGAACTGTGCCGAACCTCCAATTTGAGTAGTCTGCGTTGTTGTCTGTATGCTCTTCTGCAAGCCAAGATTCGTGACCACTCGGGGATTGGAGTACTATGTCCAGTTCTCCCCTAGCGTCGTGTGTGATATCCACAAAAATATCAACTGACTCCAAGCGTAGGTCTACTGGAACAGAGAGATTAAACTCAGTCCAAGTTGAGGGTCCATTGTCAATATCGAGGTTAGGAGTGTACGGCCCAAAGCTAGCATTGGTCTCTACTCCGCTACTACTCCAATTCAGTGCCAGGGAAACCGCTGCTCCAGCGTCTACAGCACCGAATCCGAATTTGTGTGAAACATCGTGACCTGCTCCGTTTACGTTCCATGATGAGTCATTAGCATCGTTTTTTCTTGAGGAATGCACTAGGATATTCTGGACATCCCTCCAAGTCAGATCGGGATTCGCCTCAAGAACAAGGGCGATGACTCCAGAAACTAGAGGCGTAGCACTGGAGGTGCCCCCAAAGTCATGGGTAACATCGCCCCCGTCGTATCCTCCGTTCCCAGTAATATCAGTTGTAGTGATCCCTTCATAATTCGGTGACCCCCCATTTGAGTGAGCTGTAACCAAGATGTTTGCACCGGGTTCGGAATACCACGACTGCTCCCCGTAGTGAGTAATTGCTGCTACTGCAATGGAGTATCTGCTATTGGAATATCCGTCATAGTTTGAGTTGTCATCAGCATCTAGTCCATTACCTGCAGCCCATGTGTAAATGTTACCAAGTCCCGATCTGCCATTGTATACCGAGTCTTCAATTGCCGCGATAGTTATCGGACCCGGACCATCTAGAATGTCTCCAGAGTCAAATGGGCCCCATGAGTTAGAGTATATGTCAATGCCACCATTGTGATAGCTCAATGCATCGGCACCAGTAGAGTCTGAGAATCCACAAGCGATCAGCCTGTGACCAGCAATACTAGCTCCAAATGCAGCCCCCGTGACTCCGATCGAATTATTTCCTGTTCCAGCAGCAACTCCGGCTACCGCCGTCCCGTGCCCATCCGAGGAGTTAGGATCGGGATCAGAGTCATCACCACACCAGTCGTAAGAGTGGACTGATACGTAGTTGTCAGAAAGGTCGGGGTGTGAATGTTCCACTCCATCATCAATCACACTGATCACTACTCCCGATCCATTGAATGAGTCCCAGACTCCCATGACATTGGCATCCTCTCCGGCTACCCCACTGGTCTGTCCAGAGTTGTAGAGGTGCCATTGATCATCGAAGTATGGGTCATTTGGCTCGAATTTGGGCGAGAAAACCTTCTCAATCAGAGGGGAGAATGACTCGATTTCACCCTTCTCAAGTGACTTAGTAAGAACCTCGACAGCAGTTCCAGGATCATCAAAAGTCCAGATATATGATCCCTTGAGAACCGCCACTGGCTCGCTATCATCAGGTTTTGCTTCTGAATTGTGGTGATCCTCTATCGCCATTCCTGTCACCACTAACCAAGAATTAACTTCGTCGAGAGAGTCTTCGTCGTACATTTCCATATCAGATACCCTTTCGAAGGCCGTCTGAACTGTTCTGGAGTATGATTTCATCACGTCATTGACAAAAACGGGTGCAGACCCGTCATCATCCTCTGCTAAAACTTGACCGAATGGTGCGAAAATGATAATCAAGACTACCAATGATGCTACTCTCACAACCCGCCTCTGTAATCTGGAGAATATAGCAGTTCGTTTTCGTTGCTAGTAGATTATCAAGGTTGTATTATAGTAACGGGAGTCCAAACTGAAATATTGATGATTTATTCTCAATAAAGACCTCAGAGGGCTAATTGTTTCTATTCTCCTCTAAACTCGGATATCGCAGAATGGACTTCATCATCTGTCATCATTCTCTTCTTACTCTTCGCTACCTCGAACATATGCACCACTAGATTATCTTCAGCTTCGTAACCATTCCTCTCCAGCCAGTGAATGACGTTCGACCGCCCGCTCATGTGTCCTATCCTGATGACCTGTTGAAGGCCGAAATCACCAGCTGGAACTCCAGAGTATACTCGGTCAGCAAGCCAGTTGTCGCCTTTTTTCATAGCTTTGATTACCGCAGAAGCATGAACTCCAGTACCAGTCTCGAAAGCATCCTCGCCGAATACTGGGTAGTTATGAGGTAGCGCGACTTCAACGTATTCATGTGCCTTCCTTGTGTATTCGTTGAGCATCGTAAGGTCATTCTTGATTACCCCCATTAGGCTCAGATTTACCAGAGTCTGATCCAGAGGGGCATTTCCGGCTCTTTCACCCACTCCCAGAGCCGTTCCATGGATCACATCGGCACCTGCTTCGTAGGCAGCTAGATTGTTTGCTACTCCCAGGCCTCTGTCTTGATGTCCGTGCCAATTTACTTCGATGTCTCTCCTTCTCGCTCCTGAGTCGGGAATCACCTCATCTTGAATAAATCCTAGAAGTTTCCTGACCCCATTAGGGGTTACATGCCCACAGGTATCGCAAACACAAATTCTATCTGCACCTAATTCGATTGCCCTTGAGTAGACTTCCTTGATCTCCTCTGGCTTGCTTCTAGTGGTGTCCTCGGTGACGAACATCACTGGAATATCGTTATCGACAGCGAAGGTTACCGCCTTTTCTGCTGTGGATATGATTTTGTCCATAGTCCATCCCTCGGCAAACTGCCTAATCGGACTAGTCCCAAGAAAGGCACTAGCCTGGATCTGAGTCTCGTGTTTTGCCTGTAAGTCGACCAGTGGTTCAATGTCTGAGACCACAGTTCTAACAGCGCACCCAGGACGCAGGCTGTAGCCCCTATCTCCCATATGATCCAGCATCGCATCTATGTGGTCAATATGGAAAGGTCCTGCTCCGGGAAGCCCTAGGTCAACCTTCTGGATCCCGAGACTCTCCATGTAGTCGATCAATTCTATCTTCTGTTCTATCGGAGGGTTTCTTGCACTAGGGCTCTGCAGACCGTCTCTGAGAGTTTCGTCGTCAAACCACAACTCATGTGGATGATTCGACTCGTCTCTATCAATGGAGTAGTCAATAGAATTCCAGTCATAGATTAGGTCATGCTCTTCCAATGTCTCACCCTTGTCCTCCCATGGTACGCTCGGTGTTTGAAGCCATCGGGGGCTATGAACTCAATTTGAACTCAGTCCTACCAATCAAAGCTAAGCAAACTATCGCTCCAGAGCCAGTTCCTACTTGTCCAAAACTGCCGGTAACAAGGACAACGAACATCAGTGCGAGATAGAGCATGGAAACAAAGAATGAGTTCGCCGCACTGGTAATTCTACCCGTCTCATCTGGAATTTCCGCAACGTCGATTCTCCAAACCGTGGATGCGTACCAGATACTTAGCCCAAGTATTGTCCAAGTTAGAACATTGTATTCCCGACCGTTCACTTCAATCTCCCCAAAAGATAGAGGTGCGAAAAAAGAGAGCAGGATTAGCAGAATTGAATACACCTTCATCTCGATAATCGTTCGTTCTGGCCCTTTCACATTGGGCAACATTGGGACACCCACATCTGCGTATTCTTTGGATTTGTATAGGGCAAGAGCCCAGAAGTGCGGAGGAGTCCATAGGAAAATCAGAATGAACATGAACCAAGGCATAGGACTTCCAAGGTCGAACAGGGATTCGATTGAAGCCTCCATGGAATTACTTGAGATGGAGAGATCTTCCACGCTTGCTGCCCATCCAATCACGGGCGGGGTCGAACCTGCAATGCCCCCTATGACAATGTTCTGAGGGGTACTTCTCTTCAGCCACATACTGTAAATTAGGACATAGAAAAGAATGCTGAATGCCGACCAGAATGCAGCAACCTCGTTAGACATGAAATAGAACCATGCAACTCCCAAGGAAGCTATCGAGATTCCGAAAAATAGAGCTGATTCGGCACTTACCTTACCCATTGGGATTGCCCTGTTTTCTGTTCGCCTCATCATTGGATCAATATCTCTATCGTACCACATATTGATCGCATTAGCCCCCCCAGCAGTTAGATAACCGCCAATCAGGACAACCAGCATTGTCTCAGCAGATGCTACAGAGAGCCCTCCTTCTAGTGAGTCATGGACAACCACTGCGCACAATGCAGTAATCTGCAGTAGAATGACTACTCTGGGCTTCGTCAACGAGAAGTAGTCCGTCATTGTCGTGGAAATCATGAAATCTCCTCAGTGGCAATCACACACCCAATCCAAGCCGTAGCCATAGCAAGGAATGTCAGGGAAGCCAGCATAAGGTGAACCAATGAGAGTAACTCAAAGAACCCTTCTTCCATGTCCCAGGAGATTACGTAAATAGCACCAATTGAAGCATTGGTGAATGAAAGTAAGGTCGAGCCCCAAATCCAATTCCTCAGGATGCGGTCGGAACTCCCATCGGACTCCTTCCAGATTAGATAGGAGGCCGAACCCATTGCGACTAGCATAACTCCAACTAGCCACCTATGGATAATCTGCGACTGCAGTACTATGTCCTCCACTGAATCCACCAGATTACCCTCACAGAGAGGCCATGAATCCGGTATGCCGTCGACCCCACATCCTAGATTAGCACCTGGAGTGGTGGAAACGAATGTTCCAGAGAAGATTGAGATGAATGCTCCTATGGATAACCATGTTACTCCATTCCTCCACTTGCTTGCAGCATCATGCTCGAACTCCAACCAAACAGGGACTCCTTCCTCTGCCCTTGTAATGGTCAACCATAGCCAAAACATGCTAATTGTGAATGCTAAAGCGGAGCTTAGGTGAAGTGCAACACTCCAGTGCAAGTTGTCCATCTCAACAGTCAGCCAACCAATCGCGCCCTGCCAGATGATTAGGATAACCGTCAAAGTGGAAGCGAACCTGATATCCTTGCCCGGGTCTTCGTCTTTCCTAAGTAAATACCAGTTAAGCAGAACTAGAGGACCTAGAACAGCTCCAGCAAGGAATCTGTGGAACCACTCTGTGAAGATCTGGAATGTTGAGTATCTATGACTGGATCCACGTGAGTCTATTTCCTCCGGATTCTCAGCCCACCATTCCCCTTGTTCTTCCTCGGAGATATCGAACCCCAATGTTCCGAAACACAACGGCCAATCTGGACAAGACTCACCTGCATCGTAGATTCGAATCAGGCCACCTAAGCCGATTACTATAATCGTCAGACCTAACAACCACGCCGTCAGACTCTTAGAAACCGCCAAGTTAGCCAAATTCTATCACTCCCTGTAAGGGACTGCAACGCTTCACTCTTCGTGCGGGTCGATGTCTATTGGAATCTTATTCTGCTCATACTCCAGTGTAGCTATTTTCATCGGATCAAGCACTACCTTCTCCTTTGCGTCATCCACGCCATAGAGCTGAATCAATTCGCCACTGTACTTTTCTCGTAACTCATCCTCGGTAACGAATAGAGGGGCTCCCATACTAATCTGAAGCGCTCTGGCACCAATAATTCTGGCCTTTTCGAAGCGTGTGTGGGCACGTACTGGCTCAACCATCGGGGCGGTCGACCGGAGACCCCCAAATAAGGTCTATGACTCCACTCTGAGATTAATTTGTTAGCTATGGGGCCTCAACCATCATGGCCACAGCGTTCCCTCCACCCAGACAAACAGTCACAATCCCCCTTTTTCCACCAGTTCTACTCATTGCATTAACCAGTGTCATGAGGCATCTAGTCCCAGTCGCACCCAGAGGATGTCCGATTGCTATGGCCCCTCCATGAGGGTTGAAGGAAACCTCCGGAACCTCCAGTGACTTCCTGATGGCACATGATGCGGAGGCGAATGCCTCGTTGTGCTCGATTATGTCTATCTCACCAATCGATCTTCCTGTTTTTTCTAGTAGCATCCTCACAGTTGGAATCGGTGCTGACATTACTCTGCTTGCCTCCACTCCCGATGTGGCATATTCTACAATCCTAGCCAATACCGGAAGTCCGAGCTCTTCTGCTGCCTCCTCAGATGCAATCAGAACAGCAGACGCACCATCGGATACTTGACTAGCATTTCCTGCAGTAACCTGGCCATCTTCTGAGAAAACAGCTCTTAGGCCAGAAAGTGCTTCTTCGTTTGTCCCCGGTCTAATTCCCTCATCCCTAGTTAGTGAACCAACTGGAAAAACCTCTTTCTCGAACCAACCCTCTTCCCAAGCGTTGTTGGCAAGTTGATGCGAGCGAACAGAGAACTTGTCCGACTCCGCTCTGCTGATCCCATGCTCAACTGCAACCGTCTCACCAGTATTGCCCATCGACTCGCCCGAGAATGCATCCTTCAAACCATCTTCCATCAATACTGACTCAAGAGAGGAAAACAAGACGTCTTCACCTTTATTGACATCTCTTGCTAAGTATGGAGCGTTGCTCATTGACTCCATCCCACCGGCAACCACAACTCTGGATATCCCAGCTCTGATCTCAGTAGCGGCAATCATTGCTGCCTTCAGACTTGATCCGCAAACTTTGTTGATTGTTGTGCAGGGAGTGGTTACTGGCATTCCTAACCCAATCGCAACCTGACGAGCCGGAGCCTGACCACAACCCGCTTGCAGGACTTGCCCCATGTATACCTGGTCTACAATCCCCATTCCAGGATTGATTCCTGCGCGTTCTAAGAGTTCCTTCACAGCTAGAATTCCGAGGTCGACCGCGCTATAATTCGAGAGTGAACCTCTGAACTTGCCCACGGGAGTCCGGGCATATGCACATATGACTGGAACAGGCATACCTGATCGACTGACGACCTAGCCTTCAATGGCACGATGCCAACACATCCTAAAAATTCACGAATCGACAGTGTATCCGTAAAAATCTGCATTAATCAAATCAGGCCTATTCTGTGGCTTAACCAGTATCGTCCTAACTTCCCAAAGATCCTTGAAAATTCTGTATCTTGCAGTGGCATCCAGGTAGTCCACTCCACTGGTTCCACCAGTACCAGCCCTCTTACCGATAATCCTCTCGACCATCCTCGCATGGTCATGCCTCCACTTGGCCATCGACTCCTCGAGTTCTACGAAAGCATCGATCAGTTTCCTAGGCCATGTGAGGAGGGGTAATTCTCGATAAGACTCGATGAATAGCAAGCCGGCACGACCACGACTTACCACACCTTCTGGAATAAGGAACGAGGTCGCAGACTCCTGCGCAGAATCCAACCTCTCCTTCATCCTAGTAGTGGCCTCTTCTTCCCACCCGGACATTCTCTCCAGTGCCTCATTCCCCATCTGGAGGTGTCCCTGTAAGTGCGAGTCGACATAATCCCTAACAGTAGACTCATCACCCTCACTTTCGAAAATAGAACCCATGATGGGTGTGCGCTCCATCCACCTCATCAGAGAGTCATAGAGAGACTCATTATCCTGTTCCGCTTCTAGTCTTTCTAGGACATCCTTGTCCTTTCCTCCTTTCTCTGCCAGCTTTCTGAATGTCTTTATCGGATCCATTCCAAACATCCGGTCCTCTGTCTCCAATCCCAGTAGGGACTCGAACTGTCTCATCTGGAACGACTCGAACCCAGAGGCAGTGCCTAATCCATCCCTGAAAGCCAGGAATCCTTGTGGCGTCAGAGTCTCAAGCACTGTCCACTGACTTGCCATCAAACGGAAAATCTCAGTAGTTCTTGCCAAATGATCGACAGCACGGGGGATTTGGTCTTCGGGTACTGGAACCTGTGCAAGGATATCCCTAGTCTCAGACAGCTCTCTAATGATCTGCTTGAACCACAGCTCGAATGTCTGATGGACGATAATGAAGTGCATCTCATCGGAAGAAATCCCCCTATCATCGCCTTGCAGATCCAATAATTCATGGAGTTGCAGGTAGTCACCATAGGTCCAGTTGCCAGACTCCCCGCTTCCGCTCATAGCCTCGCATGAGGCAGCCCACTTGAAGCGTTGCCGCCGAATTAGAACTACTATAACGCCGCGATGTGTGGCATGTTGATGCCTGAGCCAATGGTTTGGCCAGAGGACCCAGACGCACCTCGCCCCGAACCCGCAAAATCACTACTCGTAGAGGAGGGATTGGAAATTGTTGCCCCTATGGAGGGGGATGCGCAAGAGCTGTTCACAATTGTGGATGAAAACCGTGCATACCTGAGGAAGTGGCTCCCTTGGTTGGATGACGTCAAATCAGTGGACGACGAGATTTCTCTAATCCGAAGCCTATCTGAGAAAAAGAACGATGATTTCACCTTCTACATAATCCGTCAATTCGGCAATCTAGTCGGAGTGATTAGCCTGAACTGGGTTGATTGGAGCAACAGGAGCTTTGGTTTGGGGTACTGGGTCTCCCAGTCCTCTTCCGGACAGGGGATAATCACCAAGGCATGCTCAAGGCTGATGGAACACTGCTTCGATGATCTGAAGCTCCATAGGTCAGTTATCGAGGCAGCAGTCGACAACTACCCAAGCCGAGCAGTTGCAGAGAGACTGGGAATGAGGATAGAGGGAATCTCAAAGGATAGGGAGTGGTTGTATGATCACTTCACCGACTCTTCGCTCTACGCGATCACTGCCCCGGAGTGGCAGTCTAGACATCAGGGCTGAATTAGGCCGTGGTCTTCCACAGTGCATCCACCTGGTGGGAGACAGGAAAGGACGTCTTCCTGTGCCAAACCAGTCGATTTCGAAATCCTGTTAGCGACGCTATCCTTCTTCTCCATGCCCGGGACTATCCTGGCCCATCTTTCACACATCTCCGAGATAACCTTGGGAACTCCAGATAATGGGAGAGGGACACCATTCACTACGGCCAATCCGACCGCAATCTCCAGTGGGGTATCCCGATGCCAACTCCTCTCTCCCCTTACTACGAATGATCCCCTTGCTAGCGACTCTCCCGTCTCCGTGGTCTTGGAGACCTGACTCGATCTGGCATGGAAAGCAGTAGCTGCGGCACCACCGCTTCCCCACGCCCTCGACCAGCAAACAGAGATTTGAGCCGCCTCTGAGATGACATAGTCTTCCAACTGACGCGCATCCTCCAAACTCTCCCCAAGTGCCTGAGAAATCTGTAATGATGCCACTCCTTCTGGGACAATCCCTTGCTGGGAGTTATTTGGAATTAAACCATCTTTGAGTTTTAGAGAGCATGAAGGTGCACCGTGTAGATCAGCATGGAAGTAGAGATCACTAGTCGTGAGATGCTTCCTGACTAATACGTCGTTTCCCTTGGCATCCTTGCCCCCAATCAGAAGATGACCCCCAGATACTATCGCCCAGCGATACTTCTCGAACCAGAATCTCCTGGCTCTCTTCCTTCCCCTTAGTCTTCCCGAAGCCGCCTCCTTGGCTGCCTTCTTCTCGACATTCTTCCTTGACCTCTCGGTCTTCTCAAGAGCCTCTAGCGCTCCCCTCGCCTTATTCTTCTGGGTTCGTGCCTCTTCGAAGTACCTCTGCGCATTCTGATGCACGGTCTTGGAGCTCTCCAGGGTTATCTTGGCCCCTGGCTCGCCATCCTCATCTGGCAGGTATACGACAACGGTATGCTTGGACGGGTCCACGCTGTCCACCCAAACAACCTCACGGGCAATTTCCGCAACATTCTGCCAGCCCTTATCTTCTACGGCGGCACCAAGCTGGGTCAGAATCGAGTCCACATGCTCCCAATTTTCCTGAATCCCCTTTCCGAGCTCCTGCGTGATTACGGCCCTCTGGTTGAATCTGGCTATCGCCTTCTCCTGCTGGGAGGCCCTCCTCGACAGCTTCGAACTCTCGTCCTCGGCTCGTTCGCCGGTTTCGATCAATTTCTCCTCCTCCCTGCGGATGAACGCAGCAGCGTCATGAGATCCGAAAATGAAATCGTAGACCTGGGATAGGCTGCTGACCGCCACTCTCATTTCCTCATCCATAGATGGCAGATTGATCGGGGAGAATTCGATTATCCCGGCCGCTGCTGAGTCCCTCTCGGACTCGTTGTCGGAATCTATCCAAGATGTCTTGGATTCCGCATCGGAAAGCCAGATGTTCCCTCCCTCCCCGCCATCTAGGCCTCCTAGCATTTCCTTCAATGCAGCCTCGAGCGAATCCCTCTGCTCAATAGTAAGAGAATCAGATTGCGCATCCTCGTCTATGCCTGAGATGGAGCATACTGCACTTCCGTACACCCTTCCAAGATTCGCCCTTGAGGCTAGCGTCCTGATCAGAGCATGATCGCTTCCAGCCAGTATCCCATCAAGGGTGACCCTATCCAGATTCCTGGGATCAATTGCCTCCGGAGGTGGGGCGTAAATCTCCCCCTTCTTCAGAGAACGACTGGCGTACTTGGCATGTGTGAGAGGGCGGATGATAACCCCATCCTCGTCTAGAAGCAATACGTTACCATCTCGGAATAGCTCTATCACGATGCTTAGACGACCTCTGCCATGCTCAAATTCCAATCGAATCACCCTGTCGAAACCAAATTGTTCGACACCGACCAACCTAGAGTTGTTTAGGTGCTTCCTCAGAATCATCGCGAACTGCGAGGGTTGTGTCGGCATCGGCCTATCCCTGTTCGATGCATATGCTCTCAGACCCCTCACGATCACTAGATCTGTCGACGGCTCTCCCTTCCTGTTCAGACGCAGAACTATCTGTTCGTAGTGCGGTTGGTATGCCTTCCTCACTCTCGCACCGACCATGTCCGACATCTCTCGCACAATTCGTGCGATCTCGAAAGAGGACGACTGACTCCGCATGATTCTCATTGTTGTCCGGAACGGTCCCCTTCATCAGGGAATCGATACAGGATTTCGGATACTCAAGGGATGGAAGCGTGGAAATCTCCGATCTCACTCAGGACATCCGGCTCATGGGCGTACTGGTTGGAAGGGACCTTGATCATCTTGCAATTAGGAATTGAGTCTGCTAGCCTCTCGACCTTGCCAAAGTCGTGCAGGGTGTCCGATGCGGCAGTCATCACCGCGCATGGGACTTCTATGCGCGATAGGTCTTCAGGAAGGCTGTATCCGAGGTTCCATCTAGCGGAGAGGAGCATACGAGGGACGTCTTGAGCTAGCAGAGCTCTGCGATAACGAACCTTCTGACCTTCTTCCTTCGTTCTCCTGTTCACCACCCAGGCAACGAAACCGACCATCTTTCGGAAAGCCACCATGGGCAGCGGCGAGTAGATGATCATCCTAGACCAGAGTGGGAATCTGAAATCCGGATTAGGAGCAAGGAGTACAGAACTCCTGCCATCCAAATCTCCCTTCTCGAACGCATCGATAAGTATGGTCGAGCCAAGGGATGAAGAGTACCAGTCAATATTCGCTTGTTTGACGTCCAAGGCCTCGAGAACGGCTGCGATGTCTTTCGAGTGCCTCTCGATGGAAAAGTCATCCTTGGAAATTCTCCTGTTGAATTTCGAACTGGCCTTCTCCCTAGTCTCGATGTAGATGAGATGCCTGCTCTTTACCCATTCAGTGACCAATGGGCGCCATCCCTCGAATAGTGAGCCCCATCCTGGGACCATCACCACGGTTCCGGAATCCAGGCCCGTACCCTCTGAATTCCAGACCAGTACCCTAATCGAGACTCCCGATTCCACTTCGATCCAATGCTCATCAGCAACATTCCCATCTAGAATCGGTGGACCACTCCAAAGACCTTCCACGAGAACGAGATTCCGCCCCTAGATTTCAGGGTTCTCTATCTGGAGATTCACCTTCTCCGACCGCCGCCTCTGCT
>QQSB01000053.1 GCA_003602515.1 Candidatus Poseidoniales archaeon
TGTAGGAAATACCACTCTTCCAGGAGGGATGCTTTCAAGTCCATCAATCAAGATCCAATAGCCCACGTGGAGTTCGGCACGGAAGGGCCTCGAATAGTGATGGAGGAGCTGGATCCACAGGACGCTCGGCCGGAGGCCATTTCCCCCGCAATGTTCGATGATTCGGTCAGGATCGCGCAGTTCGTTTCAGACGGCCATCTTCATTCAGACATCGTCAACTCTGCCATAGAGCTGGGGTATGACGCCCTTCTCTTCCATGGAACCGGACTGGGCCACCTTCCCATATCGGACCCCCAAGAGGACTCCCCTGAGAACACCAAGCTCAGACTACTCCTGGAGGACTACTGCGAGGATGGGGGAATAGCGGTCGTAGTAGCGCAGACCGTGCACGGCCCAGTTCACCTCGACGTCTACAGCAAGGGCAGGGTTCAGCAGTCGATAGGGATGATTGGCAATGGATCTCTTTGCCCCCCTGGCTCTGCTCTGGTGAAGTTGCATTTCCTGCTATCTTCCGACAGATCTCCACAATCTGTGTCCGATGGGTGGGACAAGGACCTCTTAGGGGAGAATCCGCCAATCGTCCGTAACTGAGATTCAAAGACCCCCTAGCATTCGGGGGAGCATGACGGCCCCTGATGTGCCATTCCAATTCCAAAGAACAGGGCACGTTTCTCGAAATAGGGCAGTACTCGCGGCAATGACGAACAAGCAGAGCTCTGAAGACGGTACACTGTCAGAGGAGGAGATCAACTGGCTTCTGATGAGGGCAGAGGGGGGATTCGGAATTATCACCACCGCGGCCACTCACGTCGTTCCTGACGGCCAAGGCTGGAAGGGAGAAATGGGGGTCTGGGGGGATCACCATGTCCCGGGACTCACAAGACTCGCCACCGGAATCAGGGAAAGAGGCGCCATTAGTCTGGCACAGATATTCCATGGGGGAATGTTCGCTCCTGAGGCGATCACAGGGGTCCGCCCGGTATCCGCAAGCGAGAATCCATTGTCAAAGGACTCAGATGAGACCTCAAGAGAGCTATCGTATGACGAAATAGAGTCAATCATTTCGGCATTCGGAGACGCGGCCTCAAGATGCGCTAAAGCAGGATTCGATGGGGTCGAGCTACACGGGGCCCATGGGTATCTGATATGCCAGTTTCTCGGAGAGAAAACGAACAGGAGGGAAGATGTATGGGGAGGAGAAATCTTCGATAGAGCGAGGTTTCTCATGAGGATTATACAGGATGTCAGGAACAAGGTTCCCGAGGACTTCATTCTGGGTGTGAGAATTTCTCCTGAGCACAGGAAGGTTGGCGTCAGGCTTGAGGATAGCCTGGAGCTAGCAGAGATGCTTTCCGAGGCTGGAATCGATTTCCTGCATATCTCCTGCTGGGACTGTTCTTGGGGCTCCTCGGAGTTCCCCGAAGACGAGAGGACATTGACGCAGTGGTTTTCTGACAGGCTAGGAAAGAGCGTCCCGATAATATCGGCAGGGGGAATCTGGTCTACTTCCGATGCTAAGGCAGTAATGGCGAACGGCGCTGATATGGTCGCTGTAGCTCGAGCGGCAATAGGCCACGCCGACTGGGCCTCTCACATTTCAGAAGAGAACTACTCTCCGATGAAACCTCCATTTTCCAACCAGCACCTACTGGAACAGGGGCTCAGTGAAACGTTTGTCGACTACATGAGAGGATGGGACGGATTTGTCGCTTAGGCCTACTTACTGATGTACCGACTACCACATGGGTGACTCATGCCGGAGGCATCGCGAAGCGACGAGCTCGATGCGATGAGGCAGTCGGCGTATTCTCCCGGTGACTCGTCAAGCCTCAGAGAGCTAAGGGCAGAGGGAAGGAAGACTGCGAGGGAGAGGATATCAGAGCTCCTCGACCCAAACTCGTTCGTTGAGGTGGACGCCTTCGTACAGCACAGAGCAGGGGATCACAACATGCATCTCCACAGGCCACTGGGCGATGGAGTGGTTGCCGGGCACGGGATGATCGATGGCAGGAGGGTCGTTTGCTTCGCTCAAGACTACTCGGTTTTCTCGGGATCCATGGGGGAGATGCATGCCAAAAAGGTCGCAAAGATTGCCGAGTTCGCCGAGAAGTCACAACTGCCACTCATAGGAATCTGGGATGGAGACGGCCAGAGGGTCGAGGAGGGGGTGACGTCACTGGGGGCCACTGGAGAGCTGTTGGATATCTTGGTAGCCTGCTCGGGCAGGATCCCGCTGTTCTCCCTCGTACTCGGAACCGTATCGGGAGTCAGTGCCCTAGCCGCGGGGCTCTCCGACTTCGTCATCCTCGGCTCAGAGCATGGGAAGATGTTCATGAGGAGCCCGTATATGATTCCGGAGATAATCGAGGGAGTTGTGGATGAGGACTCTCTAGGGGGTGCGGAGCAACATGCTAGCAGGAGCGGTGTTGCTTGCATGGTTGCCGATGATGAGCAAGACGCATTCGACATCGTGGCAGAGATACTTTCCTTCCTCCCGGACCATACTCTCGCGGAACCCCTTGTACTCAGGGGTTCGGACGCATGGGACAGGAAGTGCGAGGGGCTCGAGGAGCTGGTTCCTTCAGATCCAAATCGGCCGTATGACATGAGGAAGGTGATTAAGGAAATCGTAGATGAAGGCAGGTTCTTAGAGCTCTCAGAGTACTATGCAGAGAACGTGGTCATTGGATTCGCAAGATTGGACGGGCATTCCGTGGGAATAGTGGGGAACCAACCCAGTGTATTAGCAGGATGTCTGGATATCGATGCATCCGTAAAGGCAGCGCGATTCATCAGAACGTGTGACTGCTACAACATACCGATCGTGACTTTCGTGGATGTCCCAGGCTTCCTCCCGGGCACCGTGCAAGAGTGGGGAGGGATAATCAGGCACGGCGCTAAGCTACTCTACTCGTATGCAGAAGCCACAGTCCCAAAGCTCGCCGTGGTCACGAGGAAGGCCTACGGAGGGGCTTATCTGGCGATGAGTTGCAAGCATCTCGGCTCAGACTACAACGTCTCATGGCCCGGTGGGGAGCTTGCTGTCATGGGCGCCGAGGGAGCTGTGAATATCATCCACAGGAAGGAACTCTCCGAAGCGAGTGACGTAGATGGGGTCAGGAACGAGCTAATCAGCGAGTACAAGACCAAATTTGGCGACCCTTACGTAGCAGCTAAGCACGGATGGCTAGACGATGTTGTCGAGCCTTCAGAGACTAGGAAACTACTCGTTAGGGCTCTGAAGCCACTATTGAATAAGAGGGAATGGGTACCTCCGAAAAAGCATGGAAACATCCCCCTATGATGTTATTCGGGGTAATGCTCAAGCCACATGCCTTCCTGTGTCGACCATGACAAAGAAGACTCTCACAGCCATCATCTGCCTATTTTTGCTATCAGCAATGGCTCCATCTGCCGCCGCAGTAGGGCCGAGCGACTCTACCATCTGGGGGCTTTCTTACGACTGGGGGCATTTCGAAGGAGATGTCCAGAACATGACAGGCGTCGACACGGAAGCAACCAATGAGGATCTCGAGGAAGCGGCCGATTATGCTGGTTTTATCTTGGAGTCAGATCAGGTCCTGAGTGGAGCTAGCCACTTCTACATCGAATCATGGGACGACACCGAGGTCATCGAGATACAGGACATACACGGAAATACGCATCAGGTGACCAAGAGAATGACAGAGCTCACACTGAGACACGGGCTTCTCGCGAATGCCGGGTTTACCATGGCCTGGAATGATGATTCCGAAAGCATAGACATCTGGTACAGCGCATCCCAAGAAATCACTCTGGTTGTCGATGCTAGTTATACCGAGTACGTTGACTCGGAAATGATGGTTTATGGAGGCGATCTTGAGATGACCGGTGCCATCAGTGACATCGCAGACCTATCTATGAATTTCCAAGTTATAGCGGATGGAGAAGTTGAGAATCCCGAGGTTGACTTGGGCTACTCTATTTCCATGGAGATACCCTCTATGGCTTCCGAGTGGAGGGTAGATGGTCCACTGGACTACTTGCACGATCTAAGCCAACAATCGACCAACGACGAGGATGAATGGTTCTATTGTGACGATGGTGAGGCTATTCCCTCCGACTGGGAGAATGACGGTTACGAGGACTGCAGCGACGGTTCTGATGAGTACGCGATATGGGATTGCAGAGTCGATGTCAAGGCAACTTCTCTCTCCAGCCTAGATGAGTGGTCCTACAACGAAGCAATCGAGGGAATACCACTGCCAAGCTGGTGCAATACCATAGTTCCACGAAATCTATCATTGGACGGCAGTCAGCCGGACTTGCCCCCGGATGAAGACCACTACGTTTGGTTTGACGAACAAGAAGATCAGATAGTGGCTAGAACCGCTGACCATATTTGGTATTCCAAGTCATACGATAGTAGGGAACACTACCAATCCGAATCAGACTGCATGGATGACGGGGGGGAAGAGTGGGACTCCTCCTTGGGACTATGCGGATTCTCACTGGCAGGGGAAGACCAGATAGACTCCAGTCTGATATACTGGGAAACCCCATGGGGGGAATCCGGATGGAATCGATACCAATGGAGTGGAGATTACCTGTTCATTGGGATTCCAGAAAATGCAACAAACACCGGCGAGTACGAGGGCGGGATCATTGAGGGCGAGTTCTCTACTCTCACAGGATATTCCTTGTCAGTAGAGATGAATGACCTTCCGACAGAGGATTTCGGAATCAACTTAGACGCATTCAATGTCCAGCTTTCCGATTCCATTCCGGGCCAGGGTGCCTTCAGTGACGATATCCAAATCTCATCAGGTTCTATATGGGACTGGGAATGCCCGCCCGTGGGGGGAACGGAGAGGTTGAGTGTAGATGACACAATGGTAGATGTGCAGTGCGGAGTCGCCCCTCCTATTTCCCCTGGGATGGCATTCATGATGGGACACTCCCTTATGCCAGCATTCGACAATGGGGTTAGTGAGCTACTGAACGTGATACAGTCACAGGTTGAGTCATGGGTGGGGGAAGTATCCGGAGATGACGGATCAGGAGTATTCCTGTGTGATAACGGTGAGGAAATCCCAGCAGACTGGGAGAATGACGGTTACGAGGACTGCTCTGATGGCTCTGATGAGTCTGGTGGAATGGACACGTTCACATGCGACAGCGGGGAGCAAATCCCAGCAGACTGGGAGAATGATGGAGAGGAAGACTGCTCCGACGGTTCCGACGAGAATGACGGTTCAGGAGAAGCGGCAAGCAGACTCGAAGGAATGATTGAGGCGCTGATGGAATCGAATCTAAACAAGACCATGGAAGCCTTCGGAGAGAAGCTGGCAGAATTGGTCGAGGACAATGTCCCAACAGAGCCAGTCATGTCCCTCGAAGACTCCTGCGGTTTGCTCTTCTGGAATACAGAAGAGTCACGTGTAGTCGGAATGGCAATCATGAACGACGATGATGACGACGGCTCATCAGAGGTACTGCTAGGTCCGAGTATCTTTGGAGTCAGGGGCCATGACATTCAATTGAATATCAATTACAATGATGGCGATGAAGCCAGAGAGGTGAAAGCGGAAATCCTTGGCTTGACTGAGTCGGAGGACATAGCGCCGAGGTCAAAGCACGATATCGAGGATTTGTATGACATATTGGGTCCCGAGTTTATCCCAGATATCGATTTGACCGATACGGATTTGGATGGCGTGCCTGATGTCTTCGATCAGGATGATGACGGAGATGGGTTGTTCGATTGGGAGGATGATGATCCACTAAGGCCTTTCGGATTGCCATCCGACGATGGAGATGACACTGTCCCGGGAATAGGTGTAATAGCAATCTCTGCAATCCTCCTGATCGCAGCGATTTCATCCTCTAAGAGAGAGGACTAGGCTCCCAGTGGTATGATGCAGAACAAGGGAAAGGTATCGCTGGCGTTTTCCGCATTCTTCTTGTTAATGGCCTGGAATGGTGCATGGTTTGAGATTTCAGCTCTCGGCACTTACACTGAAGGCCTCGATAGAAATCCCAGCATCTCATCCGAATACGTCATCGACAGTGACCAAGAATCCTTTGAGATGAACATCCAAAACGCCACTCCTCTTCTTCTGTATTGGGTGGAAAGGGAAGATGTCACAGCCAACGCCGATGAACATAGTGAAGGCTCCGGATCAGGGGACTCTGGAGAATCACAAGGCACCGTGTGCGAGGGTTCGTGTCTCGATCTGTCCCGGAGTATCGTCCAGATGACAATGTTCGCTCTGATAGCGGCTATTTTCCTTGCCTCAAAAAGACCCTCAAGGAGAAGTAAGTCCGGGCTTGTAACCATGTGGTTAATCGGTATGATAGTTATTCTAACTGCGGTACCCATGGCTATCGCTATGGACTTTGGAATTGCCGGGGCTGGCGAGAGTGACGACTCCTCATCAACAGGCGGTTTCGACAGTGCCACACAGCAAAACTCAGTGGGGGAGGATCAGTTCGCTCACTATCGGGAAACTAGTGGGACCAGTTTTGATCTCAATGGAATAACATTCCGCTTCGACTCGGTGGGGTATGACCTAGGTCTTCTCGAGCAGGATGAAAGGCAGGCGGTCATCGACTCTCCTCCTTCCGAGGGGGAGCCGGGTTACGAGTCACTGATAAGGTTCCACGGAGAGATGGAGGTGGGGCCGGGAGAGATTCTCCACTGGTGGATAATGACCTTAATCCCGATTCTTCTCACACTGACATGTCAATCCCATATGGCAACGGAAGAGGAGTAGGAACGAGTTAGCTGATTATTTTGTATCCCTCTAGTTCATTGTCTCACGCAGTATGGCAAGGACCTCAGAGAGCGTCGGAAGATCCGCCGACATCTCCGGTGCGAATAGTGACTTCCATGCCTCAAGATGCTGAGCTACGACCATCATCACTGCAAAATCCTCAGTGCTAGAATCCTCCGAGTAAGAGATGGATAACTGAATTCCAGCTTTGAGATCGACACCTTTGCCTCCTCCAGGTAGGGCATCAAGATCTATCGCAATATCCGCTTCCTCACTATCGATGATTGAGTCTGACCAGGGTCCTTCTCCAAGCGCTCGTCTTCCCAATTCGGTACATATCGAACCTCCTTCCTTGGACCATGCATGAGCTATGGATCGAGCCGTCGATCCGCCACCTCTGATCTTGAGAGTGGATGACACAGGGTCTATTCCGAGATGTCTGCAAGCTTCCATGAAACCGTCTCCGTCAGTATTGACGGATGACCACACTCCTTCTGATCTGACAATCTGATTTATCCCTCCCTGCCCGTCGCCTTCTTGGTGCCCGAGAGACTCAGAAAGAGCATGCTTCAGGGGAGAAGTGCATGAAATCCACAGGTCCCCCTCCATTTCAGTAGTTTTCCGGAAGAACTCGGCAACGTCATTTGCATGTATGGAGACGGAAGAAACGCCTCTTAGGCCAAGCCTTTCTCCAATAATACTGAACAATTTAGGAGTGATGGAGTGAGAAACCGGATTCCCAGCCACTCCCCAGAAAGAGGGTGCAATTCGCCCCCCTGCTCCCTCCTCAGCAACATCTGTCATACCCAACCGTACCGGCAAGTCATTGAGAATTATTCGGTTAGTAGTCTCCATTAGACGTTAACGATGACTACAACTTTCTGAGAATAGTCGTTGCCAATTCATATTTCGCCTCAACATTCATGTCATCTTGGGCTCTTCATTGGCCATGAACAGGACAATCGTATTCTGTATGGCCCTGATGCTGACTGCCGTCTCTCTCTCAGGATGTACTGGTGATGACACCGAATTGAATGCTGCTAACGAACGAATTGCAGAGTTGGAGTCCCAAGTCGAGAACGACCAAGAAAGAATTGCCGGATTAGAATCGGAGGCTGAGGCCGATGAAGCGAGATACCAGAAATTAATGGATGACTTTTCGGATGATTTGAATGAAGAATGGAATTCAGGATACTTTCAGGGATTTTCGGAAGGATACATTCAGGGAGATGCGGAAGCTGTCCCAGTCAGTACTCTGGATGCCATTATGGAACGTGGCTCTATGAAGTGCGGAGTTAAGTCAGATCAGTACGGGATGAATTACGTAGATTCGAATGGGGCTCGTTCTGGCCTAGACATAGAGTATTGCCGCGCTATAGCTGCAGCTATTGGCATATCGCCCGACGATGATGTAGAGTACATCGAAGCATCGGGCGCGAATCGCTTCTACTCGTTGGCTGATGGCACAATCGACGTTCTGATTCGAACCACGACCTGGACTACCAGTCGTGACGCGGGTCTGAACGCTGACTTCGCTGGGATAAACTTCTATGACGGACAGGGGATCATGGTCCGCTCTGATTTCATTACTGCCTCAGACGCTGGCAACTCGGTGTACGGACTGGATGGAGCGAACATCTGCGTTGGCATCGGAACAACCACCGAGGGAAATCTGCAGGATTGGTCCTCCCATAGTGGGGTTTCATTCACTACGGTGAATGTTGGAAGTTCGTGGGAAGCAGACGAGGAATTCACCAACGGTGGCTGTGACGCTATTACTGGAGATATGTCATTCCTAGTGGCTAAAAAGTGGCAAATGGAAAACGATGGCTCAATGGGCGATGTGGATATTTGGATTGGACAGGAGTTGCTATCCAAAGAGCCCCTGGCTGCCGTCACACGCGATTACGACAGCGAATGGAACGAGATAGTCAGCTGGGTATGGTATGCGATGGTGACCGCTGAGGAGATGGGCATTTCCTCGACAAACTACGGAAGTGCCGACACTTCGGATCCTTCGGTCGACAGGTTGCTCTACAGCAACCTTGGATTGGGTACTGATGCAAATCCATTGCCATCCACTTGGGTACAGAACGTTCTAGACTCAGTTGGAAACTACGGTGAGGCTTACGACAGGTCATTCTGTGATGGCTCATACGATGGTGTCAGTGGCTCGGATGCAATGACTGGATGCCTGATATCTCGTTCCGGGACATACAATGCTCTGGTTAGCGAGGGCGGACTTCAGTACGCGCCTTCGATGCGATAAGGCCACTTAACCGAAAATAACGGGTATGTGTGACCCCTCCGGAGGGCATGGACAGCGACCTTGAGATAGCCCGAGCAGCGAAACCCATGAAAATAGATGAAGTGGCAAATCAGCTGGGATTGGCTAGCAGTGACCTGATTCTTCACGGCCCGCATATCGCCAAGGTTTCATGGGACGCCTTGTCATCAGGCATTACTAACAAAAAAGGAAAGCTGATTCTCGTTACTAGCGTAAATCCAACTCCATATGGAGAAGGTAAGACCGTGACCACAATCGGGCTCAATCAAGGACTGAACCATCGCGGCCACAATGCCTGTTGTGTAATCAGGGAGCCCTCATTAGGGCCGGTTTTTGGAATCAAGGGAGGAGCAGCTGGAGGAGGGCTCTCGCAGGTCTTGCCAATGGAGCAGATTAACCTGCACTTCACTGGGGACCTTCACGCGATAACATCTGCTCACAATCTCTGCTCCGCAATCTTGGATAATCACCTGCACAGAGGGAACGATCTCGATATCGATACGAATAGGATTTTCTGGCCCAGAGTCATAGATATGAACGACAGAACACTAAGGGAAGTCAGCATTGGATTAGGTGGGCCATCAACAGGTGTAACAAGATCCGAAAGATTCGATATCACTGCTGCAAGCGAGGTAATGGCAATCCTTTCACTTTCCAAGAACTACGAGGATCTGAGGTCAAGACTGGGCAGGATAATCGTCGCAGAGTCGAAGTCAGGGCTCCCAGTAACTGCAGAGCAACTCGGTGCTTCCGGATCGATGGCCCTTCTTCTCAGGGAGGCAATGCTGCCCAACCTTGTACAAACCCTGGAAGGGAACCCGGCCTTCGTCCATTGCGGGCCATTCGCCAATATCGCCCATGGGAACTCCTCAATCATCGCAGATGACCTAGCTCTGTCTAGGGCAGACTATGTAGTTACAGAGGCAGGATTTGGTGCAGAGATGGGTGCTGAGAAAGCCCTCCATATCAAGGCCCTTGCATCAGAGGTCGCACCTAGCTGCATAGTCCTCAACGTTACAGTCAGATCGATGAAGTTGCATGGGGGCGGAGTCGCTGGAGGAGGAGGCTCCAGGCCCACCAAAGAAGAGATCGAGACAGAGAATGTAGAAGCGGTCCGTGCTGGAGCCGCTTCAAACCTCAGAAGGCATGTCAGAAACCTGGCGATGACTGACATACCCGTCGTTGTGTCAATAAACAGATTCCATACGGATACCGAAGCAGAAATAGATGCAATTAGGGATGAAGCAACTAAGGCCGGAGCCGTGGACATAGTTCTCTTCGAGGGATTCTCAAAGGGAGGGAAAGGAGCCGCGGAACTCGCAGACTCAGTTGTTTCCGCTTGCTCCAAGCACGAGCAGGACGGAAGTCCATTCAGTCCCATTGTCGATCCCGGGATGCCCTCCAATGAGGCTATTCTCAGGATTGGTACCAATGTCTACGGGGCCAATAACGTAGATTTGAGCGATTCAGCACATTCTTCATTGGAGAAGTTCAAGAAATGGGG
>QQSB01000054.1 GCA_003602515.1 Candidatus Poseidoniales archaeon
TACTCTATGGAGAAGATTGTTGCTATATTCGACATCATCCAGGATGAGGCGGCGAATAATTGCAACCAATCCCCTGTAGTGCTGATGCCATATGCGAACACACTGAGTATCCAGCATAGGCTGGCTACCGTCTGCCCAAGCCAGCCGATACTCATGATTTTACTCATCCGAGTCTGATGAGCCCCAGAAATGGCCCCTATGTCGCTCAGATCTGAATTGGTAGTTCCACTCAACATGAGACGCACTCCTGCCCACAGCAAGACAGATCATCCAGATACATCCCCCAGTCTCTGTACGCTTGTACGAAGTCATCAGTCTGTATGCCCATAGAAGACGCTATGCTCTGGGCCACGACAGCAAAGCGCTGCCTGAATTTGAAGATGAAGCAGAAATCGTGATTGTCGTGCCGGACGGAGGGGCCACAGAGGTAGATGCCAGGTACTTTTGTCGACTCATCGCGCTCGTTCAGAAGTGGAAATCCATCTTCCCTCTTCTCGAAAAGGTTCGACACTAAGGTATGGCTGCCATCAAATCCACCAGCCAAGAGTGGTTGTGTTTTAGATCTGAATACCTGGCCATCATCGGATTTCAGCTCATATACGCCATCTAGTAGTTCAACCGAAGTAACGGCGCTTTCTGGGAATAAGGTGACCTTCTCTTCGAAGCTTGCTTCCCTCATCCGCTCGTAGGTGAAGGTTGACAGTGAAGCGCTTGGGTCCGAAGCATCTAGGCCCCAAGGATCGTCTTTGTCGAACATTGTGACCTTCTTGCCACGCTTGGATAGGTGGTAAGCGGCATCGGTTCCGCTTTCGTAACCGCCAATGACCAGGAAGTCTTCACCCTCCAAATCGGAATAATTTGCTAGAGTTGCGGTGTGCCGGCACAGCTCACTTCCTGTGAATCCCCCCAACCTGGGGTAGAGGAACTCCCCGGCAGCCCAAATCACGTTTTTCGAAGAGATGGTCCAATCATTTGTTTCAACTCTGAACACTCCCTCCGTGTTTGTGATTTGCACGACTTCGGCGTTCTCTCTGACAGGCAATTCGAAGAATTCAGCGAGATCCTGCAGATGTTTGGCGTACTCACTTCCATTGGGGTGCTCGATCCTCATGTTGTATGCGGGGGATACACCAACCGCGATGGAATTCAGATCCAGCATACCTATCGAGTTACTCGGGAACGACGGCGTGATGAATCGGGTCTCATCCGGCCATGAGGCGAAGGAAGAGCCGACTGCCCCCCTGTCAATGATGACGAAGTTACCCACTCCTGAATGGGCGAGGGCGATTCCAGCCCCTATGCCGGCTGCACCTGCACCGATGATAATGGCATCAAACACATCGAGGGCGTCCTCTGACGATTCCGATTCCTGGCTCACCTCAGACTTGCTCTCCATGCATTTCCGCAAATTAATAGTAATTTAAAATAAACTAATAATTTACGAATTGCAAATTAATACATTGTCAACTGACAGGGTACCCTAGTTGTTGTTGGGGGGGCCATCATGCTGTCCTCCCAAGTCAAAGGAACCAGGAGCGTATACGACTTGTTCGGAGAGGGCCTTGTTCCCCTTGAGTGTGAAGGCGAAGATGATGCCAATCAACAAAGCCAAGCATGAGAAAACAGAACCAAGGCAACCCAATCCGACGAATTGCGCCCCATTGCTCATCGTCGGAACCTCCCTTATCATGACCTTGCTGCCACCCGTGACATCTCCTGAGAAAATCACCTCATAGTCTCCTGAATCTACTATCAGAATCCATCCAAGATTTCGGTAATTCGCGCCTCCCTCTTGAAAGTAATAACCACAACCAAAGGGATCGTCACTCGAATCACATGGAATGAATCTGTTGTCCTCATCCCCTCCGACCAGAGTAACATCCGCATCACGCGTCTCCTCGATGAAAACCAGATAATTACTCGTGAAACTTAACTCCCCCTCGAATCTAGCGGGGGTATTCCCGGTCCAGATTTCTTCCCCATGTTGTCCGCTTCTCCCCTGTTCCCTAGCAAATTCCATTTCACTTTGAAAGCCGAAGTATATCGAACCAGCACTGGCTGCCAATCCCAAGGCCCCGAGTACCAGAGCAGCAATCGTGGCCTTGTGCATGTCAGCAATTTTCGAGGGGGGGCCTTCAACGTTGAGCCGGCATCCCTATCGAGGGGGCATGACAGGCCACGGCATATTCAAACGATCCAAATAGAGGGTTGTTCAAGAGTTGAAGGAAAATATTCCCTCTCCAAAAGATACCTCGGGCGCTCCTGCCATGTATGGCATCATATTGGCCATAAGCTCATTGAATTCTTTCTGGGATGATTCTAAGTGCTCCTTACTTTCATAAGCTGCAACTCCCATCATTTCTGTTTCACTAATTCGTACTAGGTTGCTGCTTACAAGGCCGTTAATTTTGCCGATACTTTCTCTCAATGACTCCATTGTAGCCATCGCTTCCTCAAACTTATCCGATTGTACTTTTGCTTTGGTAATTCTGTAATACACAAACCAGCGATTATGCATTCAAATTTGAATATTGGGAAACTCGAAATCGGTGCAATGGCTTTCTTGGTAGCGTATATCCCCGGCTTCATAGATTGAAATGTACGAATCCAACTAATATCGTCCGGGGACAAGTTAATCTCCTAATCTATCGTAATGTGTTTGCATAGAAATGCCCGAAGAGCCCGAGAACTGGTGGGAGGTTACTCCCGAGGGGGACGTGAAGAGCGACCCCGACTCCCCCAAGCCCATTGTGATCAGGGGATTTCAGAGGGAGGGAGACCAATGGGTGAGTAAGGCGAAGGAGGAGACCGATGGGTCATCTGATGACTCCGCCGAGCGGTCAGACTACGACAAGCAGAAGATTGGAGCAACCGCGTTATTCCTCCTCTCTTTCATCTTTGGAGATTGGTGGTGGGATGGGTCAAACGGCCTTGGTGCACTGATTAATTCCATCGAATCAATCACATACATGCCTGGTTCGCTAACAGGTAGTTATGAATTCTGGACATCTCAAGCGGGCTTCAATCCGCTAGATGCGATACTGATAACAACCGCATGGATGCTGTGGGACATTAGCACACTGGTTTTCTCCTTGGGGTTCGTATTATGTTGGTGGGGTTGGAGCCTGAATAACAAGACGGAGGCAAATAGAATCCTAAACGGCAAGAAATCATACAAATTCTTGCTTTATTTCTCGGTTGTATTGATCTCGATGGATATCCTATCCTACACGGTGTGGTCAGGTCTTCTCGGGGTAATTGAATGGCCGTTCGATTTCATCGAATGGCACTTTTGGCAGGGAGTTGCAATCCTTGCCGCAATAGGCCTGAATCCGGATAACGATTTGTGGGGGAGATTCACTTCCCAATCGGTGAAAGAGTGACGCTGCCTCCCATATAGGGCCTCAGGACATCCGGGACAGTAACCGTCCCGTCCTCCATCTGGTTCTGCTCCATGATGGCGACCAGGGTCCTGCTCGTCGCTATGGCCGTGGAGTTCAGGGTATGGACCGCCGAGTTGCCCTCGGAGGTCCTGTAGCGCATCCTGAGGCGGTTCGCCTGGTAGTCCGTGCAGTT
>QQSB01000055.1 GCA_003602515.1 Candidatus Poseidoniales archaeon
GGATCCCAATTCTTCTTGATTCCCGGTGATGTCTCGCATCTTTATTGGCTGGACGGGGTTCACACCGTATTCGGAGATGTGGTCGGAGGATGCGACTACGTGACGACTTTATCGGGAACGGAGACCAATAACGACAGACCGATAGTCCCTGTGACGATATCCTCTGCCGAGGTGTCCGAGGTTTACACCGAGCAAGTCGAGACTCGTCTAGGGGCCTTTGCAGACCTGCGTGGTGCAGACCTAAGTTATGCCAATATGTCGAATCTGAACCTGACTGGTGCCAATCTGAAAGCTGCTAACCTGAATTATACCCTGCTGCAAGGAGCCGACCTGAGATATGCCGACCTGAGATATACCTGGCTGACTGGTGCCGACCTGACTGGTGCCGACCTGAGACAGACCGGCCTCACCGTTGCCTGGCTGAATGGTGCCAACCTGACTGGTGCCGACCTGACCTATGCCTACCTGAATGGTGCCAATCTGAATTCTGCCGACCTGAGTGGTGCCGACCTGACCTATGCCTATCTGTGGTCTGCGTTCCTGCATGATGCCAATCTGAATTCTGCCGACCTGAGTGGTGCCAACCTGACCTATGCCACGCTGACTGGTGCCGATTTGAGTGGTGCCGACCTGAATTCTGCCGACCTGACTGGTGCCAACCTGACCAATGCCACGCTGACTGGCGCCGATTTGAGTGGTACTATTTGGTATGGCACAATTTGTCCCGATGGGGCCAATTCAGATGACAATGGGAATACTTGTGAGAATAATAAGAACCATGTCCAAGAAAGACTGGAAGTAGATACGAGGGACTCGGGGCCGATCAACATACCACCATGCAGTAAGATCGCCTCAGAGGGACTCAATCAAACTAGCAATCCGTCGGAATGGCCTGAGATAAGAAACGGCCAATGGCTTGCGATAGATGGGCTAACCAACGTATCCTACGCTTCGATAGAATTCGATAACGACTCGGACGTAGTCGTCGATTATCGTTTAGATTGGATGTGTGGATATACCTACTCAGTGAAGATTCCAGGGGGTTATAACGCCAGTAACGAATATCCAGTGTTTCTCTATCTTCATGGGCAAATCGAGGACTCGGTCTTCTTCAACAACATGCTAACAAACAACTTCCATATTCCTGAAGATGACAAGTACATCATAGTCAGGCCGTCAAAACTCGAGTTGGATTGGGATCCGAAGAAGGCATTGGATGTACTCGAGGATGTGAAATCGCACCTCAGTGTTGATGATGACCGTGTCTATCTCACCGGATTGAGCATGGGCGGGAGGGGCACCTTCATTGTAGCAGCTGCTTTGCCGGAATACTTCGCAGCAATTATGCCCCTGAGCCCACACCATGAGCCGTATTCTTATCTCTCACTTGCTGAGGACGTAGCCCATCTCCCTATTTGGATGAGCCATGGTACCGAAGACAATACCTCCTCGTTCGAAATGGCGGAACAGATGGCGGCCAATCTAGCGGATTTGGGTGCCGAGATAGAGTTTCATCCGGTGGTCGACGGGGGGCATTACATCTGGTTCCCCATCTACTCCGACCCATCTGCCATGCAGTGGATGTTATCGCATGTCAGAGACCAATAGGCGCTGATTATGATCTCTGATTTCGGATGCCTAATAGGGAAGTTGCCCATAGCCGGGTTAATGGATATCCGG
The DNA here is from genome assembly GCA_003602515.1 of Candidatus Poseidoniales archaeon. Taxonomy (GTDB): domain Archaea; phylum Thermoplasmatota; class Poseidoniia; order Poseidoniales; family Thalassarchaeaceae; genus UBA36. Next base: position 1,681 of record QQSB01000055.1, read on the forward strand.
CCCATTATCAATCTAGGAAGGTTGCTAGTAGTTTTCTTGTTCATCCTATTCGTCATATTCAGCAGGACTTCAATGCTCAGAGACAATCCCCTTAGTGGAATCTTGGGTTAATGGCGACGATTACATCAATGCTGAGTAGAGGCATATTGCGATTAGTCCTGGGAAAATCACCATCGGCGGTGTTGGAATGTGTTCCAAATAGCCTCTGAATTTTGCTCCGAGGATCGTTCCAAATACTAGCGCCAAGCCTATTGCAGTACCTAACAGAATTGCTTCTGTTGCCTCTGCGTCTTCTACATTGAAGCTGCAGTAAAGGTTGATTGCTCCTATTCCCGCAAAACCTCCGCCGATTAGCATCCTCATTGACGCTGCCGGGCCCCCTTCTACCCCCTCAACTTCGCCAAAAATACTCTTGTTGAAACCGATTGGATCTCTATTCTTCATTATTGCCACGAGGACCAATACGGCCCCCACGATTTGCATGGCCAGTGTGTGTTCCATAATTTGCAAATCATATGGGGGCTCTTGATTATACGGATTCGACCTAGGGACGGTTCCATCATAAAGCACCCCCCATTATGACGCACATGCCTATCATAGAGGTAAGTGACCATAGTTTCCATTTCCAAGAAATAGACGGCTCGGGGCCAACGGTGATGCTCCTGTGTAGTACTGGTCTTGACTCCAGGCAGTGGGGAGGGATACTCCCTCTTCTGGATGGGAGGAGGGTTATTTGCCCGCACTACCTTTGCTATCCGGGCACCGATAGTTGGCAGGGTGGTGGAGAAATCGACTCTTGGTTGGACTACATGGCGTGTGAGGAACTCCTGCTTTCCGAGAGCGGGCAGATCGACATAGTTGGCCACTCTTATGGCGGCTTCATCGCACTTAGGCTCGCCAAGAAACACCCTCACAAAATCAGGAAGATGGCATTCCATGAGCCAATTGTCTGGGGATGCCTGCAATTCACCGAACGTAATGACTTGAGGAATGAATTTGGCGATGTAGTGGAGACATTCTTCACCGAGAATCTGGGACCGGAAGATTTTCTCAGGGACTTCGTCGACTATTGGAACGCCGAAGGAAGTTGGGATGGGATGCCACGAGAAAGGAAAAAAATGTGGTTTAAGTTGAGGGAGAAGATCCTCAGTGAAGTTAGATTGCTGTGTTACGACAAGACGCCACCCACTTACTACGAAGGGATTGGTCATCCGATCCTGATCACTCTCAGCCCAGAGTCGCCGCCCCATCAGATAGAAGCTTGCAGGATAGTTACTGGCTCCTTGGGAGATGCGCGAATCGTCGATGTCCCAGGAGGCCATATGGGAGTAATAACTAGATCAGAGGATGTGATGCCCCATCTTTCTGATTGGATAAGCGTTGAGTGGGAAGAGGATGGTTTAATCAACTGAATTCCTGAGACGGGTTCGATGCTACCGTCATTCAATGTCATAGGAGGGGAATTGGAGGAGTGCTCGAATGATCCCCTAACTGGCTGGTTCAGGGACGGATGTTGCAATACTGACAGGAGAGACAGGGGCTTGCATACGGTTTGCTGCGTCGTGACAGAGGAGTTCCTGGAGTTTGCACGCTCCCAGGGTAACGACCTGATTACACCGGTTCCCGAGCACGGTTTCCCTGGCCTTTCTCCGGGCGATAGGTGGTGCGTCTGCGCTCAGACTTGGCAGAATGCGGCCGATGAAGGGGCCGCTTGTCCGGTGGTAATCTCAGCCACCCACGAAGAAACACTGCAGATTGTCTCTTTGGAGTTGCTTAAGCAGTATGCCGTGCAGGGCTAGTTTCATTCTTCGCCCAGTTTCGTCCACAACGACCACATCCCCAATGCCGCGGCTGCAAACCATGCGACCTCCAGGATGAAGAATGCCCATTCATCAATAAGATAGGCACGTATTGCTAACAGTCCCGAGCCTAGTGCCATCATCCCCAAGTAGGGTGCTGCCTTGCTATGCAGGATGTCCCGGGTCTCCATGAAGAAAGCACTCAGGATGAGTATCATACCCATGTATGCGACTGCTTCGCTATGAGCAAAGTCGAGCAAAGTCCCAAACACGTAGTCACCGGCCCTCGAATGCCCCTGGGAGGAAGGTCCAGCGAATATCGTCGACTCCTACGTGGGCATAGTGCGCTAGAATTCGGGAGTCGTTGGCCATCTTGCCATGGTACTCCATTAGTCCGGGATATTCGGGTACGATGGAAGCCTCAATTCCATCGTAATTACCGGAAAAAAGACCGAAGAGACCGGTGAAAAGCTTCAGGTCTGCTATGCTCATATCATCGGTTCCAGCAGCCCATCCGGTCTCCGACTCGGCTACCTTACTCTGGAGAAGAAGTAGGTTCCTGGACCCCTTGCCGCTGGGTCCGAAAACCTCCTTCCTGAGTCTTATCCTCTCATCTAAGTCGGAGATCCCGAATGTCGAATCGAGGGCTTTTGACAATGGCTCCATGCCATCGATGAACTCGTCTGCCTTGGCGCATTGGTATGGGTCCTCAGGGATCATTCCCGCCAAGCGTCCTGCATATCGCAAAATAGCAGATGACTCTGCGATTGTCCCCTCGGGCGTCTGCAGGATCGGGACCATCCCCCATGGCAGCTCGCCGGCCTCCTTCATTGCCTGGAATCTGGCTCCGTCGATCGATAGGTCCTCCCAATCAGTTCCCGAGAGAGAAAGGGCGATGCGTATCGCCTCCGCCCTACCGGGCGATGGGAAGTAGACCAGACGAAGCATGCCCACTCCTCGGAGTCATTCTACTTGAATGGAGTCTCTGACGACTAGCGTTTGTTGGTGGAGGAGACGGAGCGACTCTTGTACTCCGAATAGTTGCCAGGCCAGACTACGATACTTCCATCTCCCTGTAGGTCCCAGATGGTGTCGCACACCTTGTCCAGGAAGTATCGGTCGTGGCTGACCGTGATTATCCCCCCGTCGAACTCGTTCAGCGCCATCTCAAGGGCCTCCTTCGCATCCGTATCCAGGTGATTGGTGGGCTCGTCGAGAAGCAGCATATTGTTCTCCTCTAACAGAAGCCGGAGGAGGGCGATCCTGGCTCTCTCACCCCCACTGAGCTTGCTTAGTGGCGTTGATACCATATCCTTCGTGAACTGGAACTGTCCGAGCAGGGCCCGCAGATTGCCATAGTCCATCCTCGGCTTGAGTCTCCGGACCTCTTCGATTGGCGTCAGATCGAAGTCCAGTGTCCTGTGATCCTGGTGGAAGTACCCGATCTGTACCCCGGGGCTGATATCTACCTTCCCGGAGTCTAGGAAGAGGTCGCCCGTGATAAGTCGTAGAAGTGTGGTCTTCCCTGCACCGTTGGGCCCTATTACGCCAATCTTCTGACCCCTCCTTACGCTGACCTCGACACCCTCCAATATCGGCCTCGACAGCGAATCGAATGACAGGCTGGCATCCTGGAACTCGAGGACATCCAGACTGCTCTTCTCGGCAGACTGCAGGTTGAATTTCAGGCTCTGTCGCTTCCTCGGTTTAATCGACTTTAGCCAATTCAGCTCCCTCTGGGCACGAGTTATCATGAAGTGCTTCTGAGATACTGACTTGTCGAATTTATTGGACCTCTTCATCGACTGCATTGCCCCCTGCAGCCTTTTGATCTCCTTCTGCGTCTTCTCTATCCTGTCATTGAGGGTCTGGAGGAAAATCTCCTTCTGCTTCAGGTACGATGTGTAGTTTCCCGGGTAACCCTTGATGTGGGCATCCTGGATCTCCACGATGTTGTTGCATACCCTGTCGAGGAAATATCGATCGTGGCTAACTATCATCAGCGCGCCCTCGAACCTGTTGAGGAACCTCTCCAGCCACTCTAGGGTATTGAAGTCCAGATGATTCGTAGGCTCGTCGAGGAAGAAGACGTCTATCTGGTCCAGTCCGACAAGTTGCCTGGCTAGTGCGACCTTTGCCCTCTCCCCGCCGGAGAGAGAGTTTAGAGAGACCTCCATGGAGCTCTGATCGAGGTTCAGGGCCTTGAGTATCTCAGTGGCGTGGCCGGCTACGTCCCCTCCGCCTGATTGTGCCATCAGGCTCTGCAACTCCTGATACCTATCCATGGTGGGCTGCCAGTCACCGTCGTAGAAAGAGGGATCCTCCATCCTCCGCTCGATATCCGATATCTCCTCCTCCAGCTCGAGGAACTGCCTCCCCCTGCGATTAAGCTCCTGGCCGAGAGTAGCCTCGTCATCGATGTCCCGGACCTGAGTGAGGAAGGCGAGTCTGAGCGCGGGAGCGAATGTGATGTCACCAACGTCCTGGTCCTGGTTGCTGATGGTACGTAGCAACGTAGTCTTGCCCGCCCCGTTGTGGCCGATTACTCCAATTCTATCGCCCTCATCGATTCTGAGGTTGACCCCTTCTAGGACGGTGAGAGGGCCGAATGCTCTGTGGACCTCATCGAGTCGGATGAGTTCTCGGGCCACAGCCTTCGCGAGTGGCGCCCCTACAAGTAACCGATTACTTCCTGGAGGCCAGAATTATTCCATCTGGCTGCTCCTTAGGAGCCGGTTCGTCTAGGGTGATTGAGAATCCTGCTTCCACCAGGTACTCTCTACACATCTCGTGGATGTCGCCACCATGAGTCCCCACGATGATGCTAGATATTCTCTCGCCGATGCTGGGGTCAGCGGCTAAATCCTCGCAGATGCCCGCTTCGGAACCTTGGACGTCCATGCTGACTAGGAGATCCGAGTTTGGGACGGATTCTAGCAGGCGTGCAATATCGACTAGTTTGACGGCCATCGAGTCTGCGTCATCTGGAGAATTAGCGGATACTACGGAAGCTCCGTATCCGAACTTAATCTTCATCGGGCCGTCATTTAGCCCGCCCCTCCCCACTACTGCCGAATTGAAGACTGATATCCCCGTGACTCCATTTATCATTGAGCCCTCCATTATCCTGCTGCACATCTTGGGATGGGCCTCTACAGCGAAAACGTCAATTTCTGGTCGTGTCTTCTTTGAAAGCAAGGAGTAGTACCCCCAAGCCGCCCCGATGTTGACGTATGCTCCAGACTCTGTCAGGGAGTCGAGAGATTTCAGGAAATGGCCTTCTTCTTCCGGTTCATGGAGAATACCGAGGTTGTTGCTCTTGTATCTCTTGATCTGATGGCGAGTCAGCCATTTTCTCGGTACTGCGATGGAGTTGTCGAACCTGAAGATTCTCACAGTTAAACCAAGTATAGTTAGTATTTGAATTGATTACCAGTCATAGCGAGACCAAGCGTATTCAACTAGGTTCTAGTTCTGGCCTTCTTTGGGGGCCCGTTCCTTCCCTTTCGCTTATCCTTGTACTTTACTGGGTGGCTTCCCTTGTTCTTCCCCTTGTGCTTCCCCTTGCGACGGCCATTTCGATGGTCATGTTGTTTCCCGTTCTGATTCGATGATCTGAACTGCTTACTCTTCCTTGATCTTCGGGCCCTCTTGTTATTCTTCGGACCTCTAGAATTACTACTTCCCTTGAACTTCACAGGGGGCGCCATTACGAACTCCCTCTCCTCGAGGATATCGACGTCGGGCTCCGTGAACCTGCACTTGATCCCGACCTCTTGCTGTATTCTCTTGTACTTCCTATTCTGGGACCTCTGCACCAGGGAGACCACCGTCCCAGTAGAGCCTGCCCTCGCTGTTCTACCACTCCTGTGCTTGTACGCCTTTCCGTCGTCCGGGGGATCGAAGTGTATGACGCAGTTAACTTCGGTCACATCGATTCCACGAGAAGC
>QQSB01000056.1:0-2671 GCA_003602515.1 Candidatus Poseidoniales archaeon
CGACCCCTAGTAGGGCTACATTCGCCTGTGCTGCAGGATGGACCCTAACCGCGCCGCCAACAAGGCCCACGGCCATCGGGAGCTCTATCGATCCCACCAGATTCCCGTCATCGTCCTTCGACCAGCTGGTGAGTGAGCCATACGTCCTCTCGTGAGAGGCATAGCTGTGGGCTCCGGACTCGATGGCCCTCCAATCCTGGCCACAGGCCAGGGCCACAGCCGATATTGCGTTCATTATCCCCTTATTGTGAGTCGTGGCCCTGAATGGGTCCGCCTCAGCGAAATGGTATGCCTGGATGACCCCTTCAATCACTTCAGAGCCCTGCTTGGCATCCTTGCCCCCGTCCGACATCTCTTCCGGGGTGAAAACAGCACTCACCCTCGCGAGACGAAGAACGGCCAAGTTGCTAATAATCCTGAGAATGACAGTCCCGCCGGAGATCTCCTCCACCCTTGGAGCGATTGTTTCGGCCATCGTGTTTACCGCATTAGCACCCATTGCATCCCGGCAATCAACGTGGATGTGGACGATTACCATTGGCCCTGAGCCAGTCTCAATCACCCTGGCAGAAAGATCCCTGCATCCGCCTCCGAACTTCACCAGTATAGGATCGACCTCGTTGCATTTGGAAACCAACTCTTCCTTGGCCGCTAGAATCGACTCCATCGCACCATTCGGATCTTCACACCCAACGACTTGAATTTGCCCAATCATGACGGGGTCGTCATTGTTCGAACTAAAGCCGCCGTTGGCTAGACACCTCTTCGCCATGTTGCTCGCTGCAGCAACCACGCTAGGCTCTTCCAGAACGAATGGGATTGCATAGTGGGACCCATCGATAACGAAGTTGGTAGCCACGCCTATGGGGAGCGAGTATGTGCCTACGACATTCTCAATCATCCTGTCTGCCGACTCTTCATCCAACTCTCCCGAGTCGGCCCATGCTTCTACCTGTTCATCGCTCAATTCCGCGATCTCAGCGAGAAGCTTCCTCCTCTCTGAAACTGATAGTTTGTAGAACCCTCCGATGCGACTATTCTCTATTGGCATATCTCTCAGACTGGAGGCATGACAACGGGCTTCTAACCTTTTTCGAGCAAAACACCTCTCAAATAATGCGTTAATTTGGCTGTTAACGCTTCGTTAACGCTTCATTGACACGTTAATATTGCGTTAAGGACGTAAATAGAAAAAATAGATACTGAGCCAATTATTGCCCAATCTCACTCTCCGCAATTGCGAATTACCCGTTAATTGGCACTCTGCAATGCGTGATTATGCGTGAACATTAAGAATCCCAGAGGGTGCTGATGGCCTATGGTGTTGAGCGACCTCTCCCCGTCAGATCTACCGACACTCCGTGGAAACCCCTTCGACTCCAGACCGATCGAGAGGAACAGAGCCAGTGAGATAGTCGGAAGGGAGGATATCCTGATTAGGTGGAAGGAACATATGCACTCACAATCGCCCAGGATGATTCTCCTAAACGGGGAGAGAGGTTCTGGAAGGACATCCCTGATCAACGCAATTTCCTCCCAGACCGACGATCGTTTCGTCGGCACATATTGGCATATCGAAGACCCTCTTAATTGCGCTCTGGATGAACTTGCCATTACGTTCTGTGGCCATGAAATGCCACCTAGTATGCATCAGAAAGTAGAGAGGGCGGTAGAGACTCTGGACACACTATCGGGACCATTGCCACTAGTAGCTTTGGACTACCCTTCGCACGTAGATTTAGCCTCATTCCTTTCTCTGATTTTGCCAATATTGCAAAGACTCCGAGCGCTTGTGGTCGTTTCAGCTTCCAACTCCCAAATGGCTTCTCTAGACGAGTCTACCAAGGATGTGTTCGACGAGATTGTCACAGTTCAGCCTTTTTCTCGTCAGCAAATCCAGTCTCTTAGCGACCTCAGGATTCGTAGGATGTCCAATGAAAGGTGGCACATAAGTGGCAATCTGCTTGACGCAATCATGTCCAGAACAGGAGGAAACGCTAGATCCGTAATCGGAATCCTGAGGGATCTCGTGGATGAAAGGAGAGGACTCGGTTCCGAAGGAACTCTTGACTCACTGAGGGGTTGGGGATCCGAAAAGAAGGAAACTACGCCCGATCATCGCCTAGGAGATGACCAGTTAGAAACCTTTGAGAGGGCAAATCCTCAATCTGAGGATACAGTTCCAGAAGAAATTGTAGAAGGTCGGCCTATTGATGATGAGCTAGAGACAGGATTCGTTGAGAATGAAGATGAAGACGAAGAATGGGACGTAGAACCAGATGATATGTGGCCTGAAGAGGAGACTACTCGGAAAGATCCTGTGGCGGATGAAATCGATGAGGAAGAACTTGGTGAAATCGCACCAGATAGTGAAATCACCTCTGAGGGCCACGAGAAAATCACAGGATGGTCAGCCGAAGAAGGAACAGTTCTCTCGATGGAAGAGGGAACAGAACCACCAGCTAGCGGCCGAAATAGGGGTTTCTCTGGACTATTAAACAGATCGAGAATAACAAATGACGCCATGCCAACTGGTCCTGACTACTCTGTCACCATCCAGGAGCCGGATATCGGTGAACCCAAGGCCACTCCCAGGGAAACTCCAACCGAAGAAAGACAGCAACATTTGCCATCTGAGCCAAATAGTAACTCAATTAGTACTGAAACAAAC
>QQSB01000056.1:2713-5250 GCA_003602515.1 Candidatus Poseidoniales archaeon
TGGACAGTAGACTCGGATTTGGAGGGGACCCTGCCTGAACTATCCAGCGAGACTGGGTTCGAGCCCGAGCCCGAGCCCGAACTCGATCCCGAGGAGACTTTCGAAGAAACAGAGATTACCATAACCACCGAGGAAAGGCCTCGGACAACTGTCTCGCAAACCCCAATTGTGGTTACAGGGCCCTCATGGGAATCGAATGACTCAGTTGATCAGAACCACCTGGGAAGTATGAGTGACGCCGAGAGATTGGTTGTATCTGTGGCCTCATCTCGAGAGATTTCTCCCTCCGATGCGGAGATCCAAGCGCGGCTTGAGGTAGGACGCCCTCGTCTTTCACAGATATACAATTCACTACACAAATCAGGCATACTAGCCGTGAGGAAGGAAGGGAGAAGTAGGCTATTCAAGCTAAGCGAAGGTGCAGGTGCATTGCTGAGCGAGGGGTGACCATGTCGGATACAATAACCATCGAGAGAATCGAGAGATACCTAGCACTTACTACCGAGGCTAGGTCTAAGGCCACGCCTTCTACCTCGAGCAAACTCGACGAAGATCGCCTGAATGAGATGCTTCGTATGTGCGACGACTATACTGCCGATGCACGGCATTTCGCCTCCGAGGGGGACTTAGTTAGCTCCTTCGGGGCGATCAACTATGCCCATGCTTGGCTAGACGCCGCAGTCAGGATCGGACTGATGGACGGGCATGACGACGATCGACTGTTCACACTACCCTAGGCCTCGATCATCCTCAGTGAAGGTCCAGACGTCACTTCGATGTACGAACACCCACTCTCCACAAGACGCTTCTTCAGCACCCTGTCTACGGTAAGAACCGGCCATCGATTCTGGATCGCCAGAGCCAGTAGCGCATCATCCGTGTGCCCATGCTCCGAATCAATTACTTCCGACCTACTGTGGAGCAGGTCCAGCAGGAGTCCGCCTCGAGTCTCTGACAGGGCATCTAGCTCGTCCCTCACTCCTGCTGTAATCTTCAGATCTGCCTTTCCAACCACTTCGTTTAGTGATATGTCTAGGTTCAGTCCTGCATCGATAAGGGAAACCCATCCGCATGCATCAACCAGGACAGAGACCATGGTATCAGCCCGAGATGGTCCCATGCCCAATTAGGCGCCATCTGGAACCGACTCTCCTTGAGAGGGTGATTCTGCTTCCCTCCTTGGCGCAGATAGGCAGTCTGAGACTTAGTTTAGCCTTCTTGCCCTTGATGTTAGCCACGGTCCCCACACTTGTCGCAGTAGCGGAATTGACCATCAGCATCTCGTTTGGCTGCAGGGGCCTGATCCCACCCTCCTCTTCGCTAGCGGAGATCATCTTTTCCAACAGTTGCAGGTCCAGGCTCAATTCATCCCAGATCGGCGGTAATTCGCCCTCTCTCGCCATGACCTGGCCCGATAGATCGTCAGCCTTGGTGGCAAGTGGGTCTAGTGGAGTAGAAATCCCGCATAACCCTCCCGAGAAGGCGGTCTTCAGGTCTTTACCGCCACCCTTGATGCCGTTAATCGTGGTCCTTAGGGGCTCCCATCGGGTCTTGTTACCCTCCTCTATCCTCCTTCCAGGGGCAATTAGTATGCTATCGCCGAGGCTGAAAGAACCCTCAACTATGCTTCCCCCAATCACTCCCCCTTTGATCTCAGAGGGGCGGGAACCCGGCCGATTCACGTCGAAAGACCTAGCGACGTACATCAAGCCACCTTCATCCTGAGACCTGTCGGGAGTAGGGATGGTCTCCTCGATGGCCTCAATCAGGATATCCAGATTCACGTCGTGATGCGCCGATACTGGAATGATCGGCGCATCCTCAGCAATAGTTCCGCTGACGAACTCCTGAATCTCGTCGTAGGACTCCATGGCCCTCTCCTTGCTGACGATGTCGATCTTGTTCTGGACCACCACGATGTTCTTGATTCCGGCTATCTCGAGGGCTGCTAGATGCTCCCTTGTCTGGGGCTGGGGGCACTTCTCAGTCGCTGCTACTAGTAGCAATGCCCCGTCCATGATGGATGCTCCCGATATCATCACGGCCATCAGGGTCTCGTGTCCCGGAGCATCAACGAAGGATACCGATCTGAGAAGGTCGCCCTTCCCCTTCTCGCCCTCTGGATGCTTTCCCTTGGCGTAGTGCTCACCATCAGAAGTAACGTGGAATGAGGTATCGGCGTACCCTAACTTGATGCTAATTCCCCTCTTGCGTTCTTCTGAATGCGTATCGGTCCAGGTTCCGGATAGCGCCTGTGTCAGAGTGGTCTTTCCGTGGTCGACGTGACCAACCATGCCGATATTGACTTCAGGCTGCTTGCTGTTTGCTCTGGCCAGCTTCAATCACCCCAGTCGTCACTCCTCTTCACCAGAGGGCTGTTCGACTGCGGCTTCCTCTCCGTCGATAATCGCGGCAAGCGAGCGCTTGCCGGAATCAACCACCTTGAGGTTAATCTGACGTGTATCCTGACTGATCACATTCCCACGGAGGTTTCTCCTCCTCCTTAGGCCGTCGCTCTTGTATCGGTACTCCTTGCT
>QQSB01000056.1:5332-6543 GCA_003602515.1 Candidatus Poseidoniales archaeon
GGCCTCATTGGCCTACCTGTGACGTCTGATCCGCCTGTTATCTCCAGCTTGTAACCGTTGAGAGTCGTATCCCCGTCTCCGACGAACATTCCGTCCACCGAATCTCCGATCTTCTTACCCAGGAAGTGGTTGTAGTTTGCACCTGTGATATCCATTGCAAATGACTTCCCTCCTGACTTGGGGTCGGTGTCGTTCACCACTGCCTTGAAGGACTGCTCGCCTGCCATCTAATCACCTTGGACGGCATCCCGACATAAGGCCCCTATAAGAGCGGTTCGGAGTCTAATTGCCACTTATCTTCTCAGAAGCTCGTTTTCTATCCTGCTTCCTATTGCCGCAGGAACTGAGTTTGGCATCGATATGTAGCGCGTCCTCCCTCTGCCTCTATTCGTACTGGAGGACCTGCTGACAATCAGTCCCTCCGATTCAAGATGCTTCAGATATTTCCAGAATGTAGTGTAACCCTTCGGTGCCTCGTTATTCTCTTCGCATACCAGCTCATACAACTTGCTAGCATCTCCGCTGGACACTTCCTCCTCTCTCTTCAATCTCCTGCAAATCCCGAGAAGAACTAACTTCTGATGAAGTTTCAAACCATCAACCTGGTTGGGCTCCACAGAGGGGGAGTGGGAACTACTTGGGAGGACATCATCTTCCTCGACTTTCCCCCTGCCCTCCTTTTCCGTCTTCCCAATCGCCCGATCTAGAAGTTCAATGGCCATCCTAGCATCCCCTCCCGAGTCCTCTGCAAAAATGCCAATTTTGNGCAGAACCTCGTCACTAACAGAATTAGGCCTGCAAGATGCCTCATACCGCTGCCTCGCTATCTCTGTCAGCTCATCCGCCACATAGGGCCTCATTCGTAGTATGTTGCTTTCCCCAAGGCGGGACTTTATCGCGGCCTCGAAAAGGGAGAAGAGGGAATCTTCCTGGCTAACCATGATTAGCGATAGCGTACCCTCTCCCTCCTTGTCTTCGTCTATCCTGAGGAGCTTGTAGATCAAGTCCGAGTTGTCTCTTCTCAGTAGTACGTCTACCTCGTCTAAAATTAGTAGTAGATGGCTATCGCGTGAGCGAATATTACGCCTAATGCCCTGTATTACCTCGCCGGGGCTGAAGCCACGCTCCGGATGCCCCGAGTCAAGAGATGACGCTATTTGCTGAAGAACTTGAGATGTGGAGGGATGGCTCCTGCAATTCACATGGGCGAC
>QQSB01000057.1 GCA_003602515.1 Candidatus Poseidoniales archaeon
CCATTGGGATGCTCGAAACTTAGCGAAGAAGCATGCAAGCAGAGTCGGTTCACGCTTGCCTTACCGCGCCCATAACGGGTGTCTCCAGAAACGGGACAGCCCATGTCGCTCATATGGAGCCTTATCTGGGCCCTCCTACCTGTGTCGATCTTAATTCTGATTAGAGAATGTATTGGCCCGGCTTGCTCGATACTCCAGTTGGTTATCGCCTCCTTCCCGCCTCTCTCGCCCTTCTGTATTAGTCGGACTCTCTTGTCCTTTGTCTCCTTGACTCGTGCCCTCTGGACACCGGATTCTGAGCTGGGCTTGCCGAACACGACGGCGTGATATATCCTCTCAACTGTGCGATCCTTGAACTGTCGCTGTAGCATGTCCCTGACCTGCGAAGACTTTGCTAGGATTAGGCATCCTGAGGTCTCCCGATCGAGACGGTGGACCAGGCGGACCCGGATCGATTGGTTATCGGAAGCCCACTTCAGAGCCCTATCGAACATGGTGTCCGGATCACCCCTCGGTGTTGCGACGGAAAGTAGGCCTGCAGGTTTGTTGACGACCATCAGTTCGCTATCGTCGTACAGGACCTCAGGTTCTGGGAGGCCACCTTTCTTCGCAGGTCCTTCCACTTCTGTACGCGATAGCGTCTCCACAATAGAGCCGGAATAGACCACTTCCTTGGCCTTCGATGCCTTGTTTCCGTCGACGGTGACGCGCCCATGATCGATCATCCGCCTAAGCGAGTTCCTCTTAGCATCGGGGTGGAGTTTGGATAGGACCTCTATCAGGTGCCCCTTCACCTCTGTGACGATGCGTGGGTTGGACATGGCGATGCCACAAGGCGGAGGGTCATCATATTCCCTATCCATGCTTGCGATAAATCATAGAGTGCAGACACAACCGAGACCCATGAAGAAAGTCTGTCTGATTTCCCTATTGATGGTGCTCTGCTCGCTTTCTGGTTGCACCGACACAGATCTTGGGGCCGAGGAGGTGCCAATTGTGGGACCGGGAGAAATCGAGCCGGAGCCGGTGGATGAAGAGCCCCCCCGAGTAGAATTTAACTGGTCGGCCGATGGCTTCGTACCTCAGAAGATAGGGGATTGTGACACTAGTAAAATAAGCGAATTGGGAGTTCAGCAGGCCTCCTCGCTTTCCTCGGGTAAGCTCCAGATTGAGCCTTCGATAGTTTTCCTCGACGAGACTTTTACCGTCACATACAGGTCTATGTTTGGAGAAGGTCCTTGGGGAGTGGAGAACACCGGGATACCTGAATGGCTTGGCTTCCTAATCGAAAACGAGAGCGGCCCCCACGATCTTTTCGACGATGGTACGAATGGTGACGCTGTAGCGGGAGACGGCGTCTACTCCAGATCATGTCTTCACCTTCGCGAAGACTTCCTTCCCCCTGGGCAGGTTGCGAAAGAGTGGATGGGGATGGGCATTCTAGACACTTCGCTCAGAGGCACGGTGGGTTTCCAACAGGCCTCTGAGAAGGTCAGAACAACCGAGGGGGGATACTTTGTGACGATGGGCGAGTCATACGGGGAGAGGTGGACGAACGGTTGGGAGCACGTCAGCCCTTCACTATGCAGCGCCTGCTTCGACGCATGGAACGCCTCCGGGGATGTTTTCGACTTTATCGCAATCCAGACTAGGGACTCAGTTGGGGGGGCCGGGTACGTTCGCTTCCACGACCCAGTGGGAAATATCGGAATGACGCCACCCTGTGAGCATAGTTCGCACTGCTACTCCCCGCTAGACGGCAAGGAGCATCCGGAACTAAGGGGTATCCTTCACATGCAGTACGTCACATCATTCGGACTGAGTCACGAGATGGCGCACGGCCTTCTGGGGCTGGACACTAGGGGTTTCCCGGAACAGGGAGAGGGAGCTTGGAACAGCGGCGATGGGATGCACCTCGACAGCGACACCACGGTCAGAGGCGATATTTCGGGACCATTCTGGGACCCGGACAGAGGATGGCCGCATGCAGTGCAAATAGAGGATGATAATGGCGATAGAACGGAGGTCAGACTGATTCACGACAACGGTTCATTCAGGATCGTCCCGGACGGACAGGAGCGAATGGTCTGGTCCGACATCTTCCTCTACATGGCAGGCTTCCTTGCTGCGGAGGATGCCACAGAGATCAACTACAAGCTCATCAACGAGACTGTGGAGTCATGCGTTACTGAGGAGCAGGCTCTCTTCTGCACGGGAACGAATGTGACTGCAGAGCGCGTAATCGAGTTTGATACGCAGGACTTCATCGACATGTACGGGGCTAGGATACCACCTCATGACGGCGACGAGAGCCAGATAAACCTTGGAGTCCTCCACATCAGCGACAGGAATCATACTGAGGCAGAGATGGTGTGGTTCACGGAGTCCTACAAGGAGTGGGCTTACTCCAACCAAACCAGCGGGTGGTCATTCCTCACCCAGAATGATCCCTGGCCAGTTGTCACAAGAGGACTGAGCTCGGTGAACATAGACCCTTCACATATGACCGAGAGGCCTCTGGCCGACTCCAGCCTTCTAGTGGCAGAGGGGGGGCCGGAGGAGATATCCGGCTGTGGCTACCCAAGTAGCCAGTACGGTGACCTCCTCGCACCGGACAGCCCGTATGGAAATCAGACGTTATTCTTCTCGGACGAGTCGATGGGCGGCCTCTGCTTCCTAAACGAGTTCTACCACTGGATGGGCGAGGGGGACAGCTCCAGTGGACCTCCGATGAATTCGTCCTACTTCTTAGGGCACTTCGAGAGGACCCCTGTGGAGAACACATGGCACAATGTCACCGTATTCCTAGATTCGGAAGGAAGGCTATGGTGGGAGAACGAGGCCGGTGCCATCTGGGAGTTGGAGTGGCATGGGGCGGAACAAAACCCATCTTGAAATAGTCAGACTCTAGGCATATTTCATGAAGTGGGGCGAGGAGATGATCGAGGATCAGACCGGAAAGTCTGCCATTGTCACCGGATGCAACACGGGAATCGGCTACTACATGGTCCGTGCTCTTGCTTCCAAGGGGGCTAGCGTCACTATGGCATGCAGGAATTCTGAGAAGGCGGAGAGTGCCCGTCAGAGGATAGTTGAGGAATACCCCCGCTCCGATATCTCCGTATCTGTACTTGATCTGGCCGACCTCAGTAGCATAGAGAGGTTCGCAAGACGTTTTTCCGAGAGTGATAGACTGGATATCCTGATCAACAATGCTGGTGTCATGATACCCCCGAAGTCAAGGACAAAGGATGGATTCGAGCTCCAGTTCGGAACCAATCATCTGGGTCACTTCGCTCTGACAGGGCATCTGATGCCAGTCCTTGAGAAGACCCGAGGAAGTAGGGTCGTCACGGTATCGAGCATCGCCCACAACCCAGGGGTAATCGACTTCGAAGACCTGCACGGAGACAGGAAGAGGTACAACAAGTGGGGTTTCTACTCCCAGAGTAAGATCGCGAACCTGATCTTCTCCCTTGAGTTGGCCAGGAGGTTGGAGAGAAGAGGATCTGGGGTCTCGGCGATAGCGAGCCATCCCGGATACTCTGCTACTGACCTGCAGAGGTACTCACTGTTCTGGCGATTCCTGAATGTGATCGTTGCGATTCCGGCCAAGAGGGGCGCAGAGGCGACTCTCTACGCAGCTACCGAGGATGAGGCTCTGGAATACCCGTATTGGGGGCCGACTGGGATTATCGAGATGAGGGGATGGACTGGGAGAGCGAAGATCAATCCCAAGGCCATGAATGAGGATACGGCGAGAAGACTGTGGGAGGTCAGCGAGAGTATGACCGGAGTAAGTTTCCTGAACGACAATTGAAATGTTGTGTGCACTATCAGTGTCATGCTCGATGGTTTGGAGTTGGATGGGCATCTACTGGAGAGGTGCAAATACCACCCTGGTCCCGAAAATGAGGAGCCAGAATTTGTAATTCACTGGATGCGCTCGGCCATAAGGCTCCAAGAGTCCCCGACATTCGATGTTGCAAGGGTTGCTGCGAGATCGCTGGACCTGCCACTTCTGATTTACCATGGCATTGATGAGCGCTATCCCTATGCTTCATATCGTCATCACAGATTTCTGCTTGAGGGGGCGGCTGATGTTGCTGATCATGCTGAAAGTCTTGGAGTAGACCATTTGGTACACGTTTCCAGAGAGGGGAATAGAGGTCCTTTCCTCAAGCGAATGGCACGTGAGGCAGCCTTGGTCGTCACCGATATGGCAGATCTGAGCCCATGGGATGAGTGGACTAGTGCGGTTAGTTCGGAATGCCAACTGATCGAAGTGGACTCGCATTGCGTACTGCCGAGACCTGTATTTGGGAAGTCCAAAGATCGGCCATTCAGATTCAGGAATTCTACAGGAGAGGCTATGAGGGGGAGAGTATCGAACACGTGGCCGAATCTGGAATTTCATCCAAAGAGGATACGGGATGGATGGGACCCGCCATTCGAACCAGTGGATGCAAGGATGGAGCTCCAATTGGACGGTGGGGCCAGACTTCTGTCTCAATGCAGGATAGATCCAACGGTAGTTCCAGTTACCGATATTCGTGGAGGGGAGTGCGCAGCTCTGGAACACTGGGAGGAATGGTGCGATTCAGGGCTGAAGAGATACCACGCCAGAAGGAACAACGCTGCGGATAGGAGTGGAGTGAGCGGAATCTCCCCTTGGATCCACTATGGGATGTTAGCCCCGACCAGAGTGGTCAGAGATGCTGCCAGGATTGGTGGAAAAGGAGCGGAGAAATTTCTTGATGAGATGCTGGTATTCAGAGAGCACGCGCAGCATCATGCACATGCCGTGAACAACCCGGAGGACTGGAGCAACATTCCCGGGTGGGCTAGGGAATCATTGGAAGGGAGGGCGTTTCAGTCGGAAGGCCCCAATGTGTCTGACATGGAGAGGGGCGAGTCTGGAGACGAATTGTGGGATTCGGCCCAGATAGGGCTCATTCGTCACGGTGTTATGCACAACAATGTCAGGATGACTTGGGGGAAAGCTTTCGCAGGATGGATAGAAGAACCCGCGGAGGCGATGCGAGTGGCATTGGAATTCAACGACAGGTTCGCACTAGATGGGAGGGACCCCAGCTCGATTGCTGGGGTGCAGTGGTGCTTCGGTCTTTTCGATAGGGCCTTCGGACCGCCTGACCCAGTCTTGGGGAAGATAAGGAAGAGGGCTACCTCGTCTCACAGAAAACGCCTTGATTTTCCGAAGTACAAGAGTTGGACTGAAAACGCTACGATGGGAGGCTCGATGAGAGTTGGAATTGTCGGAGGGGGGCTATCGGGACTCTTTGCAGGGAGGCTACTAAATGACCTCGGGCACGATGTTACTGTCTGGGACAAGGGCTCGAGAGCGGGAGGTAGGCTTACTGCCGTAGATTCTGGAGGTGGAGAGAAATTGAAAATCGGGTCCGAGGCTCTAGACTCCATACCACCTTGGTTCCAGCGACTAGCCGCAGGATGGGTGGAAGAGGGCATTATTGAGATCGAAGAGGGGGCGATTTTCCCCAAGGAGACCCTAGTTTCCCTCCTGAATGTTATCGGAGAGGGGTTGAATATCAACCACCTCTGTAGAGTTGAGGAGATTCGAGAAGATGGGGGCAGTGTTGAGATTAGGGTCGAAACCGAGAGTCGGGAAATAGTGGAGTCGTATGATCGGTTGATCGTCGCGACACCTGTGGAGCAGGCTATATCGCTGTGTTCGGGATTGAATCTCAACCTCAGAGGAAAAAGCGAATCATGTTTGGTGGCATGGGGGCCGTCGAAGGATTTGGATGGGCCGGTCCCAGAAGGTTTCGTCGTTTCCAGATATGGAGAGGGCAAGGGGATGATGGTCAAGCTGGACCCCATCATGAGCGACAAAATCCTGGAATACTCCAAGGAAGAGATAGTGGCAGAGGTTACGAGCCGCCTGGGAGTCTCATCAGAAGGATGGAGGGCCCATAGATGGAGATTCAGTCGGGCCATCAGCGGCTCGGGCTCTGTCAAGAGTGAATCCAGGATCTCGGTAATTGGGGATGCCTTCGGAACGCCAATAGGAACTGCGGGAGCGTCATTAGACTCGGCTGCGAGGGCAGTCGCAAACCTCCATCTCACACCGATATCTGCAAATTTCCGGAGGAAGTCGACTCAGACGACTCTTTCCAATTGGTAGAGGGGCGAGGTTTGCCTCTCCTGCGAATCTCCGAAATTGGGGCATACGGGGAATCTGGAAACAGAATATTAAGTCCTAATGGCGGCATCAGCTGGTATGATACCCACCACTACGCTGCCACTGTTTGTCCTAGGCCCAGACTTCATGCCCATGTCCAGTACCACCTTGAGAGTGTTCGAGCCTCGATACAAGCAGATGATGGATGACTGCATATTGGAATCGAAGCCATTCGGATACATCTCCTTCGACCCTGACACTGAAGACGTCGGCGGTTGGACTCAACCTGCGACCTATGGGGTTCTGGTGGAGATAGAGGATTACGAGGAGGCTGGTTCCAACCTGATGATCAATTTGATCTCCGGAAGGAGATTCAAGTCCAAGGCAGTGATACAACCGGTCATCGATAATAGCGTAGTAGGGACGCACTTCCCCACGGTGGATGATCTGATGAGCCAGGCCTCGGAAGAGGGGAAGCTGTACCTGAGATGCGAAGCGGAGATAATGCAGCCAATTATCCACAACCATGACCAGCAGGACTTCGAGGACTTTACCGACTACGTGTCCCCATTGGCCAACCTGATAATAGTCAGCTGCCTTCAGAGAGGGCAGCAAATTGACTATGAAAGCAGTACCAGTTCTTCGGAACCAGATGATCAAGAGTTGTTCCTCTGGCAGGTTGCAGGCTCGCTATCCAGTTCTGTGAAGATTCAGCAGCAGATGCTGTCCTCAATAACAACAATCGATCTGATGCAAGTCTGCTTAGAGTCAGCTAATGACATCATGACAGCAATTGCCAACTCCGAGTGATGCTCCTGATCACCTTAACAAATCTGAAACACTGGTTCAAGTACCCATTGTTGAACCCAATTGTATGGATGCAAACACATGTCTGATGGTCTCTTCTCCATCCAGGAGAATGAGGGCTCTAAAGGGGAAGCCTAGATTTGGCTTACTCTGAGGAAGATTCTGATTACAACTAAGCGGCCCCGTACTGGACCCAGGAAAATCTGACTTAGTAAAGGATTTCAACACCCAATGCATCCTGTGAGCATGCTGGAAAGCGTAGCTGCTGTAGTGGCTCTTCTGATAGTCACCCCGGGTTGGGCTATCGCACTTTTAGCAATCTCAGCCTATATTTGGAGGTGGCTTGGGTCACGTTCGGAGTGAGTCAGACCAGCCTGCCTTCCATCCCACCAGCAACCTCGATTACCTGACCGGTGATGTGCCCTGACACCTCATCGGATGAAAGAGAGACTATGGCCATAGCCACATCATTCGGAGTAGCCAGCTTCTTGAGAGCCATTGTGGACTTCGCCCTCTCCATCACTCCCTCGTCGAGACCTGTTTCGACCTTCTTCTGAGTTAGCGTCCAGCCGGGCGCCACGGCATTCACCCTGACTGAGCCCAAGTGGGAGACCTCGTTCTTCAGAGACAGGAGCAGTCCAGTGGTTATCGCCCCCTTAGCCGCGGCATAGTCGGAGTGACCAGCCTCTCCGTAGACCCCTGCTGTCGAGCCAACAAGTACGAGGGACCCCGTGCCCCTAGTTGATGCGTGGGAAAGGAATGCACGAGAAGTGTTGGCAGTGACTCCCAGATTGGACATGATAGTTGAGTTCCACCTCTCTTCATCAATCTCCCACATTGGCAGTGGATCGGGAGGGTATAATCCAGAGTTGGCAACGCAGACATCTACCCTGCCCAATTTTGAGATAACCTCTGCCACCATCTCGTCGGCTTTGGATGAAAACCGTAGATCAGCACGGACCGCGACACCCCCTATCTCCTTGGCTAGCGACTCGGCCTCTTCTGACGACGTGTAGAAATGCACTGCAACATTGGCTCCCTCTTCGGCGAACTTCCTACATATCGCCTGGCCAATACCGCCGGCACCGCCTGTAACCAGGACGGTCTTGCCCTCAAGTCCTGTTTCCATGTGCCTTGTGATTAGACCGCCCTAATAATTACGTCAGTAATATCTACATTATGTGAACGAGACAGTTGAATACGTCTGCTGCTTCCGGTAAACGAGCATTATGGGCAAGGTAAACCTCAGGGGGAAGTTCTCCAGCTTCTCAGACCAGTGGGCACCCAAGGTGATAGCTGAGATGAACGACTACCAGTTCAAGCTCGTGAAGATCGAGGGCGAGTTCGTCTGGCACCAGCATGATGACACGGACGAGGCTTTCATCGTAATCGAGGGCAACATGAAGATTGAGTTCGAGGATGGATTAGTTGAACTGAGTGAGGGCGAGATGTACGTTGTACCGAGAGGGGTGCGGCACAAGCCCTGCGCCGACTCTGAGTGCAAGGTGATGCTGGTGGAGCCACGAGGGGTCGTCAACACCGGAGAAGCGGATAGCGGGTTGACCGCACCCAACGATGATTGGGCGTAAGTTACTCCTCCTCGACTTGTACTATTTCCGCCATATCCCGTGCATCATCAGTATCCATCTCGTGATCAACTATCAGGTGCCTGATCAGAAGGTGCCTCTGTAGCCTGCCTTCACATATCGGACAGGTGACTACGTCGATGTTAGCAGCCCTCAGCAGACCGCCTCCCTGGTCCCGGATAGGTCTTCTGTCCAACGAAGCGAAGATTGCCAGCAGGATGATTATGCCCCCGCATGCGACTCCCGTGAAGAGAGAGGAGGGTGGCGAGTCCTGCTCAAGTTGTATGTCCTGGTAGACCGTTCCCGATGGTGGGCTCCTGGACTCCTCGATGTCGACGATGTGCGAGAAGGACTCCTCTCCGATTGTCAGGAACAGCTCGGCCCCGTCATACGTCTCATCGATTTCTATGGATATCTCGTACACTCCCATTCGATCAGTCTGGGAACTCGTCCCTCTGAACTCGTGGCAGTCGTACTCGAACTCTGCGCACTCGATTACTACCTCCATAGTATCCGCGGGAACATCGTTGGAGTAGGTGACAGTTCCAGAAATGGTGTATCCCTCCGCAGCGACGCTCGGCAAGGCAGTCAGAATGACGGATGCAATCAGAACCCGGGTTAACGCACGCACAATTGCGGGTGTATACTTGACCTAATAATGATGAGTTTTCGATTATACTCATCCTGAGCCTTGATCGGTCCATGACTGGGCCCAGAGGTCGAACATCCGGATGTCGAAGTTGACCTCCGAGTTGGTCCTGATGGCGAATGTATCCAATTCGGAGAGCAGACCTAGCGCACCTTCGTCGGCCCATGTGAGTTCCCACCAAGAGCCATCCTCTCCGGTGATGTTGGCATGCCCGTCGCTCAACAGAAGGCTAGCAACGGAAGCCCCTTCTGAGAAAATGTGCATCTCGACCTCCGAAAGCGATACCTCGTGGGTCATCTCGCTTGGAACCGTACCGTTGACAGCCGTGGTGTCCCCGATCACGGACTGCTGGCTGGGGACGGGGATGAACGGGACGGGTGCCCTCGGAAACTCGGATAGGCCGCTGTATCCGAGGTATGAACCCCCATCTAGGAGGTCCAGGTAGTAGTCGATACTGAGTGCTAGATCCCAGTCTTCAGTGGCTATTGACATGGAGAATGTCACATCTTCCTGGCTAAGCCCCTCTGAGTATATCGAAAGTCCCACTATCCTAGGCGGCAAGCCATGGATCTCGAAGTATATCTCATCCGATCCGCTGGTAGCCCTGGCTACCTGGTATGACTCCAATGCGTCCCCGGTTATCGTCCAACTGAGGTCCGAGAACTGGGAGACGTCATACCTGAATGGTGGCCACCTACCATTGGGGTCCTCTGTCGCCAAGCTCGCAATTTCGTGGAATGGATCCTGATAGTTCGGGACCATATCCCTGCCTTTCATCCAGTGATCCGTAGTCCTGGTGTATGTGTCGGGACCACCGTCCCAGATCTCGTAATGGACAACTGAGATTCCCCCTACAACGACCGAATTGGAGACTAGTCTGAGATTCCTCCCCTCGTCCTTCTGTACCTCCCACTGCATCTCTCCACTTACACCGGATTCTGTGAAGCGAGATAGGGTGCTGATGCTGAGCCTGTCGTACTCATCGGCAAGACTCAGTGCGTCAATCTCGCCAACTTCCTCCAAAATCGAGTTGAATGCGCTGCTGGTGAGGGGGAAGCATGTCCCCTCCGGGCACGGCCTCTCGACCTCCAGGCACCCTGATAGCGCCGGGATGCAGAACAGGAGGGACAGCAGCACAGGCCTGAGCACGTCGATGGCTGAATGGTTCCCCAAATAGCCGTTCTCCAATGTATTTGGGGGTGAAACGGTTTGCGTGGCCCCTATATGGGAGTCACGTGGAGCGAATGTCGGGGAGCCAGCCATGAGCAGAGACATCCTAGTCGTCTACAAGAAGAACTTCGAGGAAGTCCACGACAGGTCGTTGGACGAGGTCAGACAAGTCCTAGATGATCTCGTCGGCGAGAGGGGTCTGAACGTCGGCTATACCGCTCGGGAGACCGTGAGGAGGGCTGATTTCGTGGAGCTCGACCTGGTGATTGTGCTGGGCGGCGATGGGACTCTGACTTCAATCGCTCACTCCGTCGACGAGAACACCCCCGTGATGGGAGTCAACAGCCACCCTCGCGTAGAGGGGAATGGGGGTTCGTACGGATTCTTCATGGGTAGCGATCCGAGCACTTTCTCCGAGGACGTGAGGTCGGCCCTGGATGGCGATGCCATAGTCAACGTCCTTCCTCGGCTGCAGGCCGAGATAGAGACCACCAGCGGGAATGTCATCCGATCCGACCCCGCCCTCAATGACCTCCTCATCGCCAATACCCACCAGTACCAGCCGTCAAAGTACAGGCTCCAGAGGGGCGAGATCGACTCGATGCAGCACTCTTCCGGGTGCCTGTTCTCGACCTTCGTCGGACAGGGCGCCTGGTTCAGGCACGTAGCTGACATCGAGGGTGCAGAGTTCGCACCCAGCGAGATTGACGACCACTACCTGTACGTGGCCAGGGACCTCCCTCGCGCTGACAGGGCAGGGGACGGTTCGTACTGGGAGTGGGCCAGTGAGCCGACCGTTATCACCAGCGATATGCACAGGGGGTACGTGGTCAGCGACGGTTGGGACGAGACGCACTTCACCAGGGGCGCCACCCTCACGGTCGGGCTGAATGGACCTAAGCTGAGCCTACTCACTTTCAGGGGAGCCATTCTTGATGGCGTATCCCATTGGCTCTCGTGACCCTAGAGGATCTGCTCTAGGAATAGCTTGGTCCTCTCATGCTCGGGCTTTGAGAAGAATTGCTCGGGTGTGTTCTCCTCTATCAGGTGACCCTCGTCGAAGAGGATGCACCGGTCTGCGACCTCTTTGGCGAATCCCATCTCGTGAGTGACTACTATCATGGTGATGTCTCGCTTTGCCAGGTCTATCATTACCTCTAGAACCTCTTTGATCATCTCCGGGTCGAGTGCAGAGGTAGGCTCGTCGAATAGCATTATCTTTGGATCCATGGCAAGCGCCCGGGCGATTGCCACCCTCTGCTGCTGTCCGCCTGAAAGGCCGCTAGGATACTTGTATGCCTGCTCTGGGATTCCGACTCTCTCCAGTAACTCCATGGCCCTTTGCTCCGCCTCCCTTTTGGGCATTCTCTTTACCTTCATCGGAGCTAGCGTAATGTTCTCCATTATGGTGAGGTGGGGGAAGAGGTTGAACTGCTGGAAGACGAAACCGATCTCCGAGCGAACGTACTTCAGATCGGAAACTGATGTGTCTTCATCTACTGTTATTCCGTCGATCTTTATCGTTCCGCCGCTATGTGGCTGTAGCCTGTTCAGTGTCCTGATGAATGTTGACTTTCCTGATCCCGATGGTCCGAGAATGACTATTATCTCGCCTTTCCTGACCTTTATGTCAACCCCCTTCAGTGCCCAGAAGTCACCGAAGTTCACCCTAACTCCCTCTGTTTCAATTATCATTTCATCGCTGTCTTCGCTCATGCTGCTTCTCCTCCTCCTTCTCTGACCAGGCCAAGGTTCTTCTCGACCTTCATCGAGACCCTAGACAGGTAGAATGCGAAAACCCAGAACACCACAGCGGTGACGTAAAGCGGCTCCAGGAAGTCCCCCAGGAACCTCAGATCCGAGTTGGGGAGGTCCTTGGCCAGCTTGAAGAAGTCGAGGATGTTGACGATGAAGAGGAGGGTTGTGTCCTTCCAGAGTCCTATGAAGACGCTGATTATCGAGGGAAGTGTGGTCCTGACGGCATTCGGGAGCTCGACCTGGATCTTGGTTTGCAAGGGAGATAGCCCCAGTGCGGCTGCGGCCTCCTTCTGCCCGCTGTCCACAGCCTGTAGGCCGCCCCTCAGGACCTCGGCGATGTAGCACCCACCGAAGATTCCGAACATCAGAAGCATCCTGATAATATCCTCTGCGTTGTAGAATGGGTCCATTAGATCGGGCATCATGAATACTGCGAAGTACAACCAGCAGATCAGCGGTCCGGATCGAACCAACTCAATCACGGCGACCGATGGGACGCTGAAGAATGCCTGGTCACTCTGCCTCCCGAAGGCTAAGACGACCCCTATTCCGAAGCCTAGGACGCATCCTGCGGTGGCGATGATCAGGTTCACGAACAGACCTCCCCATTGCGACGCCTCAATGCCGTTCCCAGCGAGCTTGTCGAGGGTCGAGGGGGTCCTTTCGCCTGCAATAATTTCCTCGGAGAATGATTGAGCAGGGGTCCCTCCGATGACCTCTGCCCCACTTTTCACGAACTGAGGCGGATCCATGATCAGTATGGCGAAGAAGAACGTGGCCACGGCTGATATCGCCAGATATGTCTTCAGGCGGTTTACCTTGTACTCCTCATTGTTTTTGGAATACCAGTACGCTAGGCAGTATCCCACGATGGCCCATAGTGTTGCGATTGCCAGCTTGACCACGACAGTTTCGGCCTTGTAACTAACCTCAGTTGGATTATGGGCTATTAGGGTCACTAGGGACATGATTGCCAAGAATGGGACCAGGAATCTTGCGGGCTTCTCCCCGCTTGATCCGTAAGCCGCCCCCAGGATGCCGAAAGTCAGGTACAGCGACCACCAGAGTCGGAAGTTCTGGTTAATACCGTAGCAGTTAGACTCGTTTATGCAGACGTGCGACCCTGGAGACTGAGTCATCTGCTCCTTCATCAGCTGGCCCATCATCACTAGATCTCTGTTCGCCCAGACAACGACCCAGTCAGCCTCCACCAGCGACCAGTGGATCAGGAATGTTGAGACGGTGAAAATTATCCATGCAGTCGAGACCCCAAGAAGGGCAGTCGAGGTGGACTTCAGCCAGGTTAGCTTCACTATCGAGGAAATGGTCACCCAGTAGGTGAATGCCGCCAGCATGAAGTACAAGACAGCCAGTAGGTCGGCATCCCCAGTAGGCTGCCCCATTATTGGGTTGAGCTCCATTCTAGCATCTCTCCAAGACTCCATCGAGAAGACCAAGGCCAAAGTAATGGATGCCCCAAATACAAAGCAAGAGGCGGCCCTGCTGTTCTCATCGTTTATCCATGGGTTACCGCTTTTTCCGACTATTGATTCTTCCAATTCCCTCATGCCAGACTCTGACTTTAGTGCCGAGGGGGCCATGGCCCATATCCAATCCAGTACTTTTCTGGCCCCAGTCATATTTTCACGCTCGTTACTCTGGAGTTGTACCAGTTCATCATCGCAGAAATGGTAAGGCTACCAATCTGGTACGTGACTAGAAGGAGAAGGAATAGAGGGATTAGCTTACCGACGTTGTTCATCATCACTAGGATGACATAGAAAATGTCGGTATAGGCCACTACCACGGCTAGGCTGGAGTTCTTCCAGACGTTCATGAACTGGTTGTTCATCAGGGGGATCATGCTCCTCAGCGCCTGAGGGAGTATGACCAGCCTCAGCCTCTGGTAAGGATTCAATGAGAGAGATATGGCAGCCTCTACCTGTCCCCTGGGGAGTGACTGGATGCTGCCTCTGACAATCTCCGCCACTACGGATGCGGTGAATAGAGTCAGTCCGAGGACCATTGCGAGGAAGAAGGGGGTGATTTCGAACCCAGTCCCCTCCACTATCCCCCAAGAGCCTGGCTGGTCCAGGATCCCGTCGTTGTTCCTGTCCTTGGTGTAGTCCGGCATGGAGAGGGCCTCCCCTACCTCGTAAATTCCTCCTGCCATGGTTATTCCCAGTGCGAAAGCGAAGGCTGCGACCCAGAGTGTGAATCTTCGCCTGATTCCTTCCTCGGTGTCGTCCACCTCCAGTGAATTCATTCCGTCATCGTCTATGTTGGTTGTGACTAGAAGTGAGTACACCACCAGAAGGGCACCCATCAGGGGGCCGATGGCTATCCGTGCGTTATCCCCTAGCGACTGCACGTTGGACTTTCCGTCGATGGTTGTGAGGCCGTCTGGCAGACTGCCCAAGAATGGGTAGAAAAGAGCCTCAAACAGGTCACTACTGATTACCCCGGGCGAGAACCTGCCGGATGAGGTGGTGAATAGGTACTCTCCGATTTGCACCCTTGTCAGCAGGAGAACCAGCGAGAGGATGACGAACAGATCTGCAGCTAGAGGCTCGTACCTCCATCCCAACGGAGAGAATGGCCTCCTGAAGCTGAACCCTGGCGGTTTCGAGATGGATCTGGGTTCCACCCTGTCTTTGTGCCGAAGCAGGGCCCTGACCAGGGCCAGCCCTACCAGAGAGAGGGCAAGGGCGCCGTAAGAGGCGACTGTAGTGAACCAGATGCCCTTGTTGCTGTAGTATATCGCACCACCGAACAGGTTCTTCTCCTCCGGCATCATCGGGAACTGAAGTCCGATCTGCGTGGCTAGCAGGAACAGTAGGACTGCAAGGGGGAGGTTGCGGAATATCTCCACGTATGCTGTGGCCGCCCATGCGGTAAGCTTGTTGCTCGAGAGGCGGGCTACCCCGATAATTATCCCTAGGATTGTGCACAGGATTATGCTAACGAGGGTGACTCTGACTGAATTGATTATCGCTGCCTTTAGGAAGATCCACCTAGAATCGATGTTAGGCTCGGCATCTAGTGGCCAGGGGTTGATCTTGAACGTGTTACCCAGGTCCATGAACTCGTACCTCACTTCCCAGCGGTTCAGCATTACCGGGTTGGTGCCGTCGTTCTGCAGGAACATCACCCTCAGGAACAGGTACATCAGGAATGGGAATATCACGAGGAATGCCAATGCTGCTGTTCTGTGAGACTGAACTTTGGGTTTAGCCCCCTCCTTGGAGAGGACGAAGGACCAGCAAATCATGACGATCAGGGAGACAAGTGTCAGGAAGGATGGGATGTCCTGGGAAATGAAGGGGACGAAAGAAACGTTGAGTACGAGCACCACGAAGAGGAGTATCGTTAGCAGAGATACAGCGGCGGAAATGGACTTGCCGCTTCCGTCGGTGTAGTCGCGAAGGTTATGGGGCCTGATTGAAAATAGATCATCGAGGTTGTTCTGGAGGAGAAGGATACCGGATACTACGCCAGTACCTAGGAAGAGGAATGGGACCTGGGTGCTGGCTGATAGGTCCATTTCTGGCAACATATAGTAGCAAACCAGGAACACTGCGATTGCGAATAGGGAGGTCGAGACTCCTTGGAATGCTGACCCAAGTGACCCTTCCGCGAGATAAGTTTGCGAGTTCCCTGTTTTTTCCTGGTCGACTTCTATCTCGTCGGACTCTTTGTGCAGGAATGCGTCTTTCATTTCCTCGAATCCCTTTCTGGGGTCCCTTGCGAATCTCCTCAGGGCGCTGTATAATTTGCCCATAAAATCTGAGATATTGGAGAGTTCGTTCTGCACCAGAATGAATGATAGAAGGATCAAGCCGCCGAAGAACAGAACCATCTTGTCCATTGGGTAAAATGCCAGGTTTTGCTGGGCATCAAGGACGCAACCAACCCCGGTCGTGCATGGGATGTCAGTAGCCATCTTTGCAAGGTAATCCGAGGACATCCCGAGGAACTTGTTCGAGTACCTCCAGTACAGCATCGGGATCGAAAGCAGTACCCCGAGATTTAGCGTATCTCGAATTGCCCACTCGTTCTCAAAGATGCCAAATCTGTCGACTACTCGGGCAATGATCCCGACCCCTAGGAGGGAGGAGAACAGGGCAATGAATGGAAGCGGTGGGAGTACGCCCACATAGGGCCCAGCTAGGATGACGTACAGGAGCCCCAGGATAATTGCTGCATTGGAGGATCTCTGATCCGGTCTACTCGAGATATGGACGACCAGGGACCATAGCTCTGAGAGATTGCGAGGGCGGTCCATTCTACCACATGCTCATCGCTTAATCACTTGATGTTTGAGGCCCCCGGGGGAGTAATCCCCCCCGAGGGCTTTCGTAATTCCTAATTGCTAACCTTAAGGGATCAGCGCATTGGAGGTGCGTACTGGATGCCACCCTCTGAGACGAGGGCGTTCAGCGTTCCAGCGCGCGAGATCAGGCAGTCGTTCATGGCTGCCGATCCGCTGGTCCCATCGTAGGTTCCGTCGCAGAATGCGTCATCGTACGCCTCGCCGTAGTTTCCTGCGGCGTCAAGTACTGCTGCCATCCATGTTCCCGCTAGCGGGTTGGTGGCGGTGCCAAGACCGAGGTTCTCGGTCAGAAGGCGGCACATTCCTGGGTCGGTTGCTGAGCCTGCATCGTTTAGGGCGCAGGCCGAGGTTGCCATGGCACCGTGGTTGCTGGACGTTACGCCCATCTCCTCTGCGGTTACCATTCCGTACCAGACCCAAGCCACGACGTCCTTGAAGTCGGAGTCCATGTCGCGGGTTGCCGCGCCTAGAGGCTCCTTGGACATTAGCTCGGATGCGATCCAGATGTCCACACCGTTCATCGATCCGTCGGTGTCAAGTTGCCACTTCTTGGCAACCATGGCCGACATGTCTCCGGTGAAAGCGTCGCATGATCCGTCGATGAACTTGGCAGTTGCCTCAGCGGCGTCTGCTACTGGCACTGACGTGAAGGCGATCTCCCTGGAGGCGAACCAGTCCTGCATGTTGCCCTCGGTAGTTGTACCGATTCCAACGCAGATGTTGGCCGAGTCCAGTCCAGCTGCCGAGTTTCCTGCAGCGGCTGCAGCGAACCTGTCCTCGCGGACCAGGATGCCCTGTCCATCGAAGAAGTTCATTCCAGCGAAGTCGGCGTTCAGGCTCGCGTCACGGCTGGTGGTCCAGGTCGTGGTGCGGATCAGAACGTCGATGGTGCCGGCGGCTAGCTTCTCGAACCTGTCCGATCCGGATGCGGGGATGTACTCCACGTCCGTAGCGGGGTTAAGTCCTAGAGCAGCGGCGACAGCTCGGCAGTAGGAGATGTCCAGTCCCGAGCGTACGCCCGTGGCTGCGTCTAGGTATCCCATTCCGTACTGGGACTCCTTCACTCCGCACTTCATGGATCCACGATCGATGATCGTATCCAGTGTGCTCACCGGTGTTGCCTCTGCTATTCCAGCGGCTCTTCCTTCTTCTCTCGCGGCATCCACGTCATCTTGTGTGACGTCCGATCCCGCACAGCCTGCTAGGGCTGCAGTCATCATTAACAG
>QQSB01000058.1:0-3744 GCA_003602515.1 Candidatus Poseidoniales archaeon
CCGATATCATCGCTATCTCCGGAATAATTGCATCCTAGAACCTGACCTGGGAATGAAAGTCTAGAACCACCAACTGGAACCTCAACTTCGAAACCTGCAGATTCTAGCCTCTCCTTGTAGTCGAAAATGAGATGCAGGTGCTGTATGCTCCCAACTAGGCCTAACTTTGTCCCCTTCAGAGGAGACACCCTGCCAACTGCATCCATGAACCTCTCCTTAGCCTCTTCCTCACTCATCCCATTCTCATTCAAAGTCTCAGAGAGGCGCATTTCTGCTATTTTACGATGTGCAGACAGGATTGGTAGGACTGGATCTATTGCAGGGTCCCCATCGTAAGTTACGTTGATGAATTCAGTGGGCATTCCAGAATCAATATTCATTTGTGAGTGCCCCATATGGGCAACAAGCTCCACCCCCATTCGCTGCATCTTGTCATGTACAAGGTCGCAGGCACCGTAACAGGGATCTGCTGCAAGGATTATCCTGGCAGAGGTATCCTCTTCGATTGCATCCATCATTTCCAGTGCCTGCATCTTCAGACCTTCTGGAACCTGGAGCGCAACAAGTCGGTTGTCGTTCTCCTTGATCCTCTCAATCAACTCATCAAGCTCGAACTCATGCCTATTCAGATCCACTTAATCACCCGCTACTGTATAATCTCCACTTTACCATCGACTATGTCGATTCTGGAGAGGGTTCTAATCGGCCACTCCGGCCTCTCTTCCGAGAGTCTCACTCTGCCTTCTCCCTTCTCTATCGCCACGATAACGTCTTGCAGAACTGCCCCCATGCCCTCAAGAGATTCTAGCAGGGGCTCTAGCGTGCCACCGGTTGAAATCACGTCATCAACTATCAGTAACCTCTCTCCAGGGGAAATATCGTTGATGTAGGCCGTCGAACTGGAGTAGCCCGTTGAAACATCAACTCTGACCTCGCCCTCCATACCATAGGACCTTTTCCGAATAACCACCGTTGGCTTACCAGTAGCCTCTCCAACCGCTGCTAGAAGAGGGAGACCCATGGCCTCAACACTGACGATCAAGTCGATTTGGGACCAATCAACCATGCTAACGATTAGATCCCTTGTCGCTCTAAGAACCTCTGCTTCCATCCTGGGAATCCCATCCGAGATTGGGTGTATGAAATACGGGTACTCGCCCTTCCAAATTATGGGGGCCCCTCTTAGTGAATCTTGCAAAACCGTCAGCGGATCCGTTTGGGACATGAGTCCTTGGCCTCACACTAGGCCCTTCAAATGCTCGGAGCCTTGTACGACCTTGGTGGTGCATGGTGTAGGGAATTTACAACTCGCCTTCCTCAACGCGTTCTTTGCAGCAAGGTAACCTTCAGCCTCGGTCTTGATCGAAATAATGGTCTGCCCCCTCTGTACTCTGGCCGCTGTTCCGACGTTCTTACCGAATGATAGGCGCATTCCCTGTGATACCCTATCGGCACCGGCACCAGTCGCTTGCTTGTTCTCCCTCAAGATTTGGTGAGGATAAGTATGCATCCTGAGTGCGTAACCCATTGCCCCAACTTCCTCTCTTATTGTCGAGTTTGCCACTTGCCTTGCAGCCTCTAGAGCCGAGTCCCTGATCTGGCAAGCATTATCAGATCGCAACTCAATAGTCACTGGAAATCCACCTGTCTCTGACTTCTTCCTGTTGCCCATGTGGTACCGGAGAATCCTATTGTTTGGGACTCCTCCTGTGTATTCCCTCCTGGTGAATGACTGCCCCTTGATCTGCCTATACATCTTTGCTGGTTTACGTGCCAATCAATCACCTCGTTCGCCGGCCACCGACCCTCTGTATTTAACGGTGAGGCAGCAGCCTGCATCAGGAAAATGCTGACAACCGTTCGCTTTCCCTCTGTACTTCCGTAACCCCAACTACGATAAGAACGAATCCGATTAACATTGAAGCACCAATCTCCTCGCCAAGAAGTATCCATCCGCCGAGGACTCCGAAGACCGGGACAAGAAAGACATACGAAGAGGCAGCAGTGGGGCCGATAACCTCGATACCCTTTGCGAACAGAACGTAGGATAAGACGGTGGATATTATCCCTAGGTATGCAATTGTAAGCCATTCTGTCGAGCTTGGCTCTGGAATCGTAGAACCCCAGTTCTCAGCGATAACCCACGGGGTAAGCAAAGCCCAACCAGTTGCAGAATACCAGACCACAATCTCTAGTGATGAGAAGTCACGCCCCCATGAAAGCATAATCTTCGTCAGATTACTAGTAACTGCCCAGGAAAGTGCAGCTAAGAGGATCATTAAATCTCCTAGGACCCTATGCTCTATTGGAATCCCTGAATTGGGGCTCCAACCCACAACGACCGCCACTCCAGAGATTCCAATCAGTAGTCCAACGGACATTCTTGCTGAGATTCTCTGCCCCAACATGGGGGCCGCCAGGAGGACGGTGAAAACTGGATTCATGGGGATGATTAGGGACGCATCCCCAGCAGCAGTCCAACTCATCCCATGCATGAATAACAATTGGTAGGCCATAGTGCCCAGAAGCCCCAGCCAAATCGAGAAAATCCAAGATTCACGATCAGGCGGTAGGAATCGAAACGATTGTTCGCCCCGGCTTGAAATCGACCAAATAAAGAATACCGAAACCGCGAATGCGTATCTCAACCAAGCAGAAGTTGCCGGACTGAGTGTGGCAGGGTTATCCTCGTTCAATCCATAACTCAGAAATCTTCCCGCGGCCCAAGTAGAGCCCCATATTACTGCAACCAGAACTAGAAGAAGATGCGTGCTCATGTTCTTTTTCCAATAACCACCCAACACAGTATCACATGCCTGCTAGTTCAGGGATGATCATTTCGAAGAAACCGGGGTGCGTGACATCGCAGATTTCATGCCCAGACAATTCAGCTCCAACTTTAGTGGCCAAAACAGCGGCAGTCATTGCCAGCCTGTGGTCATTTTCACAATCAATTGCTCCTGATGGGGTCCTCGGACGCTGACTACCGGGAATGTACAAACCCCCTGCTCTTTCTTCCACTTCAATACCAAATGAGGATAGCATTCTGATCGTTGAAACTATTCTATTGGATTCCTTTCTGCGTGCATGCGCTGCTTCCACAATTTCACCCCCATCCCCCATTGCCATCAATGCCGCCAATGGCGAAATAACATCACTAGTGTCTCGTAGACTGACCTTTTCAGACCTCCCTGAGGTTGCTATTTCTACTGTAGAACCGACCGGAGTGCCTTGGAATTTGCTATAATCCAGGCTTTCTGTCCCATGTAGGCGATCGAAAAGAAGTGCGACAGGGAACAGGCTCGATTCCTCCGGGATTTCGATAATTTCTGGTGTTCCAACGGTCCAAGGTGATAGGAGCAAAACATCGGAGTACTCTCCTGTCCAACCACTCAGAATACTAGATTCGAGTGTTAGATCCCTATACCACCGACTAACCGAATCACCTTCGAGTGATATTTTCACTTCTTTGGGAAATCCAGGAGATGCTAGTATCATCCCAGAAAGAGTCTGACTAGAGAACGACTCATCTATGCTGGAATGGCCCCTGGTAATTGGGCCAGTAACAGTATATGGTAGATGATCGGAAGAAACATCGCACCCTAATTCCCTTAGTGCCGAAGTCATAGGCGACAGATCTCTACTTCTCAGAGATAGGTCGCCATCAATTTCTACCGACCCATGCATGCACGCCGCTATCGCTGAGACGAAATTTGCCGTAGTGGCTGAGTTGCCGCAATCAAG
>QQSB01000058.1:3826-6888 GCA_003602515.1 Candidatus Poseidoniales archaeon
TTCTCCATGCACCCGGCCATCGATTCGATGTCCATACCGGGACGTCCTTGGAAAACCAGATTTGTCCACGACTCTGATTGTGATGCAAGTGCAATCCAGCGAATCATGTGACTCTTCGATGGTGGTAGGAACCATCTAATCCTGCCAGGATTTTTCAGAGGATGGATGTTTAGCATAAAATCGCATCAGAGTCATTCAGTTGAATGCTCCCCTCTGCCTTGCTCCCGGATCCAATCTCCGAAATCAGTCACCCCATCCCAAGATTTTGCCTTTTCATCGATTATGCTGTTCCTCAGTGTTTCCTCAATCGTCCCTTCTACCCTCACCAAATTGTTCCTCTGAAGTAGCTTGGGGCTGAGGCCGGGAAGGAGTACCGCTACCGCACGCGGGACCCTTCCGGGATATACCTCATTGACGTGGCTCACTATATTTGTTGTGCAAGTGTTGGTGATTGTGTTGTACCACTCGGGACTTTGGCTGAGTTTGTTGGTTCTGTTTAGATATGACTCCAGCATCCTCCTCTCGTTTCCTGGACCGAGTACTACGGCTTCGAAAAGATGGGTCACTGACTTCTTCCTGCAACGAGTTCTGACTCCAATGACGTCTCTCTCAGTCGCCCAGACGTAAATCAGCTCGTATTGTCTGAGGAGTCCCTTTACAGGATGGTACCTCTCCCCTTTCTCTCTCCTGACCTCTATCGAACAGGCTATCCTTGTCCCATCACTCATCTCGAAACTCATTATCGTATGTGCCATTTGTCTCCTAGATGGGTCGAAGTATTCCAGAACGAACCATATCTTGGAAACCTCACTCAGATTTATTTTCATATCCACCCATCTTTCGTCGAAATCTCTGTTGCTACGCCATTCGAAGTCTCTCACATTGCGAATGGTAACCTCGTCATCATCGAATTCAGCAGTAGTCAATCGCTCGTTGTCATTCACCCAAGACCTATCGTTAGACGGTCTTAGACTAAGATGTCTAAAAATTGCCCAGAATAGTGCCATTACTACAAGAATCAGTATCAGGACCGCTCCCGTTTCAAGAATGAACCATGCTTCGACCACGGACCTGTGAGGGCACCAAGATGGATGAATCCTCCCTCTTTTTGGTGGCGCGGCAGGGGAGATTCGAACTCCCGAGGTGAGACACCACTGGATTAGCAATCCAGCGCAATGGCCAGGCTATGCGACTGCCGCAGTAATTACACGACCAGAGATTCGTGCTTAAGCAGAACGGTCCGACTACTCGTCTTCTCCCGTACTTTCTCCAGTGCTGATTAGCTCGGAAGGGAGCCTAGCAACGAAAACTATCTCATCTACGTAGCCAGTACGATTCCGATTTCGCAATTCCATTATCCTAGTCCCCTTGGTCACCTTGCCAAGGGTTTCCTTGGTCTGTCCTGAAACCATTCTGATCATCATTCCCGAACCTGTTAGCATGAACAACTGGTCCTCCAAGTCAGGAATCTGCCTCACGCTGACAATCTCATCACCGTCTCTTAATGACATCGTTCTAACGCCTTTTGTCCCTCGATTGGTCTTCCTGTAACCATCTCTCTCGAAAACCTGATCCCCCGACTCGTCAATGATCTGGCCCCCGTCT
This sequence comes from Candidatus Poseidoniales archaeon, assembly GCA_003602515.1. GTDB lineage: Archaea > Thermoplasmatota > Poseidoniia > Poseidoniales > Thalassarchaeaceae > UBA36. Next base: position 5,432 of record QQSB01000058.1, read on the forward strand.
TCCATCAAAGGAATCATCTCTCCAGAACCCAATCTGCTCCTCTTTGCCATCCCATACTTGGAGATCGTAAGGACACTGGTGTCGAAGTCATCGGTCACTATCATGCCGATTACCTTGTCACCGTCCGCCAGTTTCATTCCTGATACTCCTTGACTGATTCTTCCTTGGACCCTGACAACATAGGTGGTAATCACCTCACCGGTCTCAGGAGAAGTCCTTGTTTTCTCCTCGGATGGCATGAATCTGCAAGCATTGCCAGAGGCAGAGACGAGAACAACGTGATCCGCATCTGTCGCTGGTCTCACCGATACTAGGTTGTCACTATCCCCGTCTGCAAACTTCAATGCGAACTTGCCATTTCGATTGATTCTGGAATATTCGGAAAGCCTGCTCTTCTTGATCCTTCCATTGGCAGTCGCAAACATCAGGAAATGCCCTTCTGGGTTTTCTATCAGTGACCTTTCCATCGGGAGTATCGAGATTACTTTCTCATCATCCCGAATTCCTTCCAGGAGGTTTCTGATGTGACTGCCCTTGCCATATCTGCTGGCAGACGGAGTCTCCCATGCCCTCAAACCGTACACTCTTCCTTTGTCGGTGAAAATCAGAAGCCTGTCCTTAGAGAAGCAAGTGACTATCTTGGATGGCGCATCCTCATCTTTAGTAGCAACTCCCTTGAGTCCCTTGCCACCTCTATTCTGAAGTCTAAATGCCTCTACAGGTAAGTGCCTAATGTAGTTGTCAGTGGTGAGGGAGATTACAATGGCCTCCTCTGCAACAAGGTCCTCCCTATCCATAGAGAGTGGCATCGGATCGATTTCCGAAAGCCTCTCGTCGCCATGGCTTTCTACCATCTCTTCAAGCTCTTTAATCAGTATTTCCAAACGCCTCGCCCTTGATTCGATAATATCTTGCAGATCAGCAATCTTGATTTTTAGATCCTCGAATTCTTTGGTGACCTTGTCCACATCGAGGCGACTTAGTTGATACAAGCGCCTCTCTGCGATCGCCTTTGCTTGCGGTTTTGTGAAATCAAACTTGGCAATTTTTGGCAGCTTCTCGCTTCCCTGTAGTATCGACTCAAATTGCTCTCTTCCAGAACTTTGCCTACCGGCCTTCAGGACGTCTTCAATACGTTCCTGTGCCTTTACCAGCCCTTCGAGGATATGGGCCCTTGATTCGGCCTTTTCAAGATCGAAAACAGCTCTCCTTTCGATGATTTCTTCCCTGTGGCCGACATAAGTGTGTAGCATCACTGGCAAGGATAGTAAAACCGGCCTACCATCTAGTATCCCCATCATATTGGCCGAATATGACTCTTGCAATCTGCTTGACTTGAATAACTGATTGAGTACTGCATGGGGGTCAGAATTGTTCTTCACCTCTATTACAACCCGAATCCCTTCTTTGGATGACTCATCACGAATGTCTCTGATGCCGGTGACGACCTCCTTTGA
>QQSB01000059.1 GCA_003602515.1 Candidatus Poseidoniales archaeon
TCGCTCTCGTCATCGATGAAACGGGACTGGTCCTCCGTCTCCCCATCTCCTATGCAACCCCCCAGGGAAACCGATGCTAGAATCAGCACACCCAAGACGGCACGAGACCTCATGGAACCACGAAGCAACAAGGCGGAATAAATCCTCCACATCGGTGATTGGACGAAATCGAACTATCGCTGCTTTGCCCTCTTCCTGGCCGCCTTACGCCTTCGGAGCTTCTTCTTTCGCCACTTCCATCGCTGCTTCCCCTGCTTCTTCCAAGCACGGGAACCTCTCTTCATTAGCGAATCATCCTCCAGTTGTCGAGTCCTTCCGACCTGCCTCGCGTATATGAGCGATTCGCGTTTAACGCCTAGTTCGGTGGTGGGCAATACAGGATTCGAACCCGTGTCACCGGCTTAGAAGGCCAGCATGATATCCAGACTACACCAATCGCCCTTGACCCCCTGCGGGAGCCTCACTTAGATGAACCCTCACTTCGCCTCAAACCTGCTTGCACACTTAGGGCACCTTGCTGGCCTGGTCACCCTCCTCCTTTCCCATGTGTGGCCGCACTTGCCGCAGATCCATTGTCCCTCGGGAAGTCCTTCGAGAACCTGCTCGCGCAGCCTCATCAGTACTGGCGAGTCCCTGAGTTTGGGCGCAGGTGCAACCTTGCCAACTATCCGTGCGTGCAAATCATCATGGTCTAGCAAACCAGCAGCATGTAGCAGCTCGTGGGCTAGTGTGTGGCGGAAAAGTGCAGGGTCATCTTTCAGAATTGGATTCAGGGCTATGGTCACCGGTCCGGGGGGTACTCCAAGTCTACGCCTTCGGTATATCTCGTTGTGGTCGCATTCGAATCTTGTGAATCCCAACCTCGACTCGCCTTCATCGGACCACTTCAGTTCCAAGTCTCTTTCCATACTATTGGCGAATGGGGCGTCCTCTCCCTGCAACTCCCCGGACAGCTCTTCCATTAGCCCGTCTGGAATCTGGGGGGTGCTTCCCCCCCTGCCCTCGGATGACACATCAACCCCTCCTCACGTCCCCCTTAAATGGGCGTCGCAGTTCGTTAGGTCACTGGGCGTGTGGCGCAGCTTGGAAGCGCGCTTCCTTGGCATGGAAGAGGCCCCGAGTTCAAATCTCGGCACGTCCACCATCTCAAATACGATTATCAAAATCGAATACTGTGATTATTAAAATTAATCATTTTTCTCCTCAAAACGGCCAAATTGGCAGTTTTTTAGGGTGATACTAAATATGCAATATATTCTCAATGGCATGATGAAGGCTAAAGCGAATGCTCTTCTATTATGCACACTGATGATTGCATCAGCCCTGGCGGGATGCGCTGGGGAGGATGTGGAAAGGACGCTGACACAAGCTGACTGCGACGCAATCGGAGACGGTTACACGCTAGACAGCGGCAACAACGCATGCGTCACAACCGAAACCGTGACCGAGACCGTGACCGAGACCGTGACTGAGACCGTGATACAGACTCTGCAACCAGGGTGCACAGACCCCGGTGCAAACAATCATGACACCGCCGCGGAAATTGACGACGGTTCGTGCGACTACGGTCAAGCACCGGCTGACATTATGGCAGCATATGAGGCTTCAATGGCATCTGATCCGGACAACGCATCCGTGCATCATGAGACTGCCTGGTACGCCATGAAGGACTCCAGAAAGTGCCGAGAGCAAGGATCCAACAATCCATGCGAATTGGTCGAGATGTCCATTGGCGATGCTGACACTCACGATCCTGCTGACGCATACGACAGCGCTTCTGGGAATATTATCGAGAACATCTACGATACTCTTTACCGATACGAGGGTCGTGGAGATGGAGGTTCACATATCGTACCTAGACTCGCCACTGGACACACCGTGTCTACAGATGGTCTGACTTACACCTTCACGCTAAGAGATGACGTTTACTTCAGCAACGGTGACAAGTTGGAGGCAAAGGACGTCGTATACTCTTGGTGTAGAGTTCTTGGCTTTGGAAGCCCCAACTCCGGAGTAGAGTGGATCCTGACTCAGTCATTCAACTGCAACGATGCCAATGGTGACCACGATGATATGGGCGGGGACAACCTAACCGTGATTGACGCAACATCATTCTCCGTCAACATCTTTGAGCCATCTGCGGCTTTCGTAGCCACAATCGCATACACAGTCGCTGCAGTGATCAACTCCGATCTCTGTGAGGAAAATAGGATTATCGAGACTGACGAGGACGGCAACGTCACTTCTGATGACTACTGCAACGGTTTCATGGACGAAGCACCATTCGGTGCCGGTACCAACGCATTTATCGTAACTCAGTGGGCAAGAGAGACAAGAACGGTACTCGAGCCTAACTGGTTGTACTGGGAGTCAGGAGACTTCAACATTAACAGGTATGTCTACGAAACTGTTGACGAGACTCAGACCAGGGTCCTAGCACTTCAGGACAAGGAAGTTGACTTGGCCTACATCCCTCCAGCACAGAAGGAGGAGTTCTGCGATAACCTAGAGGACAAGCCTAACGCTGTAGGAAAGGAAGGCTTCAGGTGCACTTTCAGGTCTAGCTACGTCTACGTTTTGGTACCTTACAACGTCCACCCCAAGGTTGACGATGGTGCAGGAACTTTCGTCGATCTGATTAACCATGATTGCGATGGCGACGGAGTCGATGACTGCAACGTTATGACTACTTCAGAGGTCAGAATGGCGCTCAGTTACACGTTTGACTATGACAAGATTCGAACCGAGGCCTACGACAACGAGCTAAGCCCTGCTTTCGGACCTATCCCACAGGGATTCCCGTACGACGACACAGCTAGCGAGACGTTCACCTACGACCTACCATACGCCGAGCAGTTATTGGACGATGCAGGGTTTGTCAGGCAGTACGACTGTACTTCCATCACTCAGACAGGCGCACCAACTGTTGTCCCAGTAGCAGACAGGGATGGCGATGAGTGCAGGCTTCCGAACACGATCCGAATTCTTTCGAACACAGGAAACGATCCAAGGATTGCTTCAGCAGGAATTCTAGGAACTGCACTTGAGTCCATAGGAATCGCTAACGATGCTACAGACAAGCCATGGGCAGTCGTACTTGACAGCTACGTCACTGGAGCATGGGACCTCTGGATTATTGGCTGGGGCCCTGATTACCTAGACCCTGACAACTACTGGTCTCCATTCGCTGGAAGTACTGACATTGGGGGCGACGCGTACCATACGCATTACCACAACGACGCACTGGACCAGATCCTTCTAGACGCAAGGAGCGAGATTGATGAAACTGCTAGGCACCAGCTATACGTGGATGCATTCGCTCTTTGGGTCCAGGATCCAAATATGGCCTTCCTTGGCCAATCCGCAGGAGTAGGTGTTGGTTCCGACCACGTTTGCCCACCAGCATACGACCCAATAGGCGGGGACCACTGGTTCGACTGGGACAAGCTCCCACTAGTCAACGGCCAGTACCAAGGCTCTTGCTCATAGATACTGATCTGTGAAAAAGGGACTACGAAAATCCCGTGCCGGGTAATTTGACCCGGCACGGGACCCAATATTTTTTCGAAATAATCTAGGGTTTCTATTCCGAACTTTATGCCCGAACAGGAAATACTACATCGAAGGTTCCCTGAGTTGCGATAGGGGGGTCTAAGGGTGAAGACACACGAATTTGTTGTTCGGAGAATACTCCTCTTAGTTCCCGTAATGATCGGGGTAACTGTGTTCACTTTCGGAATTTCCCAGATCATTCCTGCAGATCCAGCAGCCATACTATGCGGGGAGAGGTGCGGCCTCGTTGATCCTACTACTGGAATGACGTTACTGGAGCTTCAGAGGGAGAGACTCGGTCTGAACAAGCCCATAATCGAACAGTTTGCAATTTATTTGCAAAACCTATTGGAGGGTGATTGGGGCGAGTCTACAGCCTATCATAGGCCAACTTCAGAGGTAGTAAAGGACGCAGCTCCGATAACTCTAGAAATGTCGTTTTTCGCACTATTCATAGGTTACCCGATAGGAATCACTCTGGGAATCCTTAGTGCTGTTTGGCAGGACAGTGTGTTCGATCACATCTCTAGGTTCATGGCAATAGCATTCGTATCCCTGCCAATCTTTTGGCTCGCAATGATGTTGCAGCTACTTTTCTCAACAGGTCCCGATGTTGGAGGAATTTGCGACCCATTATTCGGAACCCAAGGGGGGTGCCTACCGATCTATGGGAGGCACGATGTAGCCCTTACATTCCCAGACTACACTTCTATTACATGCTCGGAGATTTCGTGTTACCCATGGTACTACCCGTCCGGAGGAACAGGATTTCACCTAGTAGATAGCTGGTTCGTCACCGATGATGCACTTTCTACTCTGCATCCTGATTATTCGACAAATAGGGCCCTATTCAACGATAGCCTATCTCATCTTTTCCTCCCATCCTTCACACTTGGTATCGCATCAGCCGGATCCTTACTTAGGTACATGAGAGCAAGTCTACTAGAGGTTTTGAATGAAGATTATGTCAGAACAGCCAGAGCAAAAGGAGTATCTGAGCGAAGAGTCATTTTGGTTCACGCTTGTAGAAACGCTCTAGTGCCAATATTGACTATTCTAGGTTTTTCGATAGGTGGGGCAATAGGGGGGGCCGTCCTAACAGAATCGATCTTTTCTTTCAACGGCATGGGAAGAGTTGCAGTCCAGGCAATCACTGTGCTCGACTTCTCGGTGATTATGGGAGTGACATTAATCACTGCCGTTATATTTTTGATTGCAAACCTGATTGTTGACATTTTGTACGCGGTAATCGACCCAAGGGTGAGGCTAGAATGAGTTGGAAAGAAGGCGAAGAGGACAGGGAAGAGAGCCTCAGAAGAATCAATGAGAGGCTATCCCAAATCAGGATAGACGCTTCAAGAAGTTGGAAGGTATTCAGGAGATCAATCCTTGCTATTACCGGACTAGCCATGGTAGTCTCAGTGACCTTGATTTCTATTTTCGCCGATGACATCGCTGTGGAACATCCTTCCCGTGATCTTTTGGATACTAGGGATACATGGGTGAATGATTACGAGCCAAAGAGAGTCGCTCCATTTTCGGAGGAGTGTGACTGGCACAAGCAGACCATTTCTCTCACCACCCTCCGAAGATGGGATGCTAATTGGACAACTGCTCTTAGCCATGAAAAAGTGAATCCCGACGATAGAACATTCTACAGGGATACTCTAGAAGTAATCGAGCTAGTCTCTCTTGAGGATAATCTGGGATATGATATCGATTTAAGCCTAGTATCAGTAGATGAGGATAACTCGTCATTAATTTGGATTTCTGATCAGCTAATTAGTAATACAAGTTATACTACAATCAGACTAACCTATGTTTTCAATAATGAGGAGATGCACCATTCTTGGCTTCCAGATGGTTACGATGTGTGCATCTTTGGGACAAATACCGAGGGACAGGACCTCTTCAGCAAGGTACTCTATGGCTCTAGGGTATCTCTGAAAATAGGATTCACAGTTGCCTCCTTGACGGTAATCATTGGGACTGTGGTGGGAAGTGTAAGTGGATACTATGGCGGTAGGGTAGATGAGGTAATGATGCGGGTGACAGATGTCTTCTTCGCAGTTCCCGGATTAATTCTTGCGATGGCATTCGTTGCAGCGTTGCAAGCAGTTGAGAGCTTTACCATGCCCCTATGGCTGGCAATATTGGTTCCTACATCGTTCCTTGCCATATCCGCAAGATCACTAGTCGCAGACTCCATTCTCCCTTCAAGCGAAAAGAAGTCACTAGCGAGTTCTGATTCAATCTATTCGTACTTCAAGCAACCAGTAATTGTCCTCTCTGTCATTATGTTTCTAATTCTAGCCGGGCCCTGGGAAGGCCTCTTCGAGGTCACAGACTCGTGGCTATGGAGGGTGCTTTCTTCTCTGATTATCATCTTCTTGGTGGTTGGCCTTGTGATCGCAGACAGAGCTATACTCGACAAATCCTCGTTCGATGACTATCTAGGTAGGGCAAGATCGGCCTTAGATTGGCGTAATCCATACCGTTACTTGACTCTGAGGACCCTAGCGATTTTCCTATCGGTGGCGATACTGCATAGGCTCTCTGGCGATACCGATGGGGAAATAACTCTGATTCAGGACTTTGATAGGCTTTGGAAAGTTCAAGTGGCGCTAGTATTCACTGGTTGGCCCGGCTATGCACGTCTCATTCGAGGCCAGGTTCTTTACGTCAAGGAGATGGCTTTCGTAGAAGCCGCCAGAAGCGTTGGAGCACCCCCTGGCAGGATTATGTTCAGGCATATCTTGCCCAATGCTTGGGCACCGTTGTTGGTAGCCTTTACACTAGATATCGGCGGTACCATACTCTCGGCAAGCGGTCTTTCATTCATTGGCCTTGGTGCCGAGCCATATGCTGCAGAGTGGGGGAGGCTTGTGTCCGACGGCAGGACTTACTTTCCACAGGATTGGTGGCTAATCCTCTTCCCTGGTTTGGCCATAGCATTCACAACATTGGGATTCAATCTACTAGGTGACGGAATCAGGGACGTCGTCGACCCGAAGAATAGGAGTTGAGATTCTGAAGGAAATACTACAAATTGAAGGATTAAAGGTCCATTTTGATACTTTGGATGGCCCCATAGAGGCTCTCAATGACGTCTCATTCTCTGTGGGGGAGGGGGAAATTATGGGGGTAGTGGGGGAATCAGGTTGTGGCAAATCGGTCACTTCACTGGTAACTGTTGGTTTAGCATCATGCGAGGTGGATTCTGGTAGTGTCCTATTCGAGGGAAAGCAACTAATCCACAGTATGCCTGAGAAGGTCAAGACCCAAATCCAGGCGGCCAAGAAGGTCTCTTCAACTCTGCTTTTGATTGTCATCTTTGGTGTAATATGGACTCTGTTCGATCCAATAATTGGATCACAGGTAACGACGCTCTCACTGATTTTATTTGCTATATCATCAGTTTTCATTTGGTTCAAAGAGAGGCCAAATAATCACCATGAGTCCTTCATGAGATCAATTCGGGGAAATAGGATAAGTATGATTTTTCAGGAACCTATGACTGCATTGAATCCCCTTTACACCGTGGAAAAACAGATTTGTGAGGTGTTGAAGGAGCATGGAAAAACGCATGAGGCAGAGAAGACACGATCCATTCGGATTCTTGATGCACTGATCTACCCGTTCTCTTTGATTTACCAATCGTCTAGAGGAAATCAACTGAATTTTTCTATTTTCGTGCTTGCAAGTATTGCAATTATGTCACTACACCTGGGTGGTCTTGCCTCCACATTCGACATTTATTCATTCGTACTAATGCCTTCAATACCGCTCGTTGTTTTCCTCCTCTCTCATTACAAATTTTCCTCTAGTTCAGATAATGAAAGGATCACTTCGCCACTTGACGATGCTTACGCGTCAATTCCCTTGGCATTCGTAATCCCGATCGTTTTATTCATTATACTGTGGATTCCTTTCAGCGCTCTGATTAGCGTTATCCTGATTTGTTCTATGCTAGCCATTCCCCCTCTCCAAGCCTCAAGTTATTTCCAACTAGATCCTGCTCACAGGAAGCAGGTAATTGAGATTCTCGGCGAAGTTAAGATACCCAACCCAGAGACTGTTGCTCGTATGTACCCTCATGAACTTTCAGGAGGTATGAGGCAAAGGGTGATGATTGCAATGATGATGGCGTGTGAACCTAAGCTACTCATTGCGGATGAGCCGACCACAGCTCTTGATGTAACCATTCAAGCTCAGATCCTTAAGCTAATGAGGGATCTGAGAGACAGGGAGGGTACTTCCATAATGCTCATCACTCATGATTTGGGAGTAATTGCAGAGATGTGCGATTCTGTCACAGTTATGTATGCTGGACGAGTAGTTGAAAGGGCTCCAATCTCCGACCTATTCTCAAATCCACGTCATGCGTATACAAGAGGGCTAATTTCCTGTACTCCGAGTCTCTCCTCGGATAGGAAATCAACACTTCCAGCAATTCCGGGGCAAGTAGCAATCCCTTCAGAATTCGTCTCTGGGTGCAGGTTCTGTCAGAGAATGGAAAGGATGGGAGAAACACTTTCCTCCCCTCCAGACCTTAGGGAGGTTAAACCGGGACACTGGGTAGATATGTGCCCAATATGCACGGATATTGAGCAGGACAATTGGGGTTGAAAATATGATTGAAGAACTTGAAGACAATCCCAATGATATGCCAGAGAGGGACACTCCACTTATCGAGGTAAAGGAACTAAGGAAGTACTTCCCAGTAAAATCTGGAATGTTTTCTAAAGTTCAATCACACGTTAAGGCGGTCGATGGTGTAGATTTCTCAATCAGGAAAGGAGAGGTTTTCGGCATAGTAGGCGAGTCTGGCTGTGGGAAAACAACTCTGGGAAGGGTGTTATTAGGACTCATCCCAATCACATCTGGATCGGTAAGCTATGGGGGGGACGACATCAGAGAAATCAACGACAGGGAACTAAGGAGAAAAATGCAGATAGTTTTCCAAGACCCCGGGGGTTCAATGAATCCGAGGTTTTCAGTCCGCTCTATAGTTGGTGAGCCACTAATCGTCAATGGCCTCACTGATGGCGCGGAGCTCACAAAGAAAGTAGGGGAGTTGCTTGCTTCTGTAGGGCTCAAGGATAGTCACATGACTCGATTCCCTCATGAATTTTCAGGAGGACAAAAGCAGAGGATAGCATTGGCAAGGGCATTGTCACTGGATCCCGAATTCATTCTATTGGATGAGCCAACGAGTGCTCTTGATGTGTCAGTACAAGCCCAGGTCCTGAACCTACTAATCGACATTCAGAAAGAACGAGATTTGACCTTTGTCTTCATTGCTCATGATCTGGCAGTAGTTCGCCATATTTCGGACAGGGTAGCGGTTATGTATCTAGGGAAGATTGTCGAAATGGCCGATGCCGAGGACATATACAAAAATCCAATCCATGCATACACCAAAGCTCTGATTTCCGCAATCCCTACTCCAGATCCTAACGATGAGAGAAGCGAAGAGCTTCTCGAGGGAGACGTACCGTCCCCAATCGATCCCCCGCCCGGTTGCTCTTTCGGACATAGACTGAACCACCCAAAGTGGGAGGAGAGTACGAGGGTAGATCTTACTCTGAAGGAGATTTCACCGGGTCATTGGGTCCAGCCATGCCCCTGTTGCACCGAGGGACTCTGATGGGAGAGGATACTTCTCAAAAAAATGAATTCATCGATAAAAAGGAGGAGTCTGAGGCCTCATTCAGGAGATTGAAGAAGGCATTCGATAAATGGAGAGAGAATAGGGTAAATGGAATACTGGCTCAGGAGGGAGAGTCTATTTGGCTGACATTAGGGAGGCCCCTGTTTCTGTCCGGATGCATTCTTTTTGACGGGCCAGTTATGCTTGAGATAGTTCGACTGGGAGATAGGTCAGCATGGGCTTGGATCGCTTACTTTACCGCTCTGTACTTTGTAGTTAGCTTTCAGAAGAAAACCTACGATCAGATATTTTCTGTCGATACCAGTCAATTTTCATTTAATTCGGAACAATAGGGAAACTATCCGAATCGACCCTCTCAAACCTCCTAAAGGATGGGACGATTAATCCAGCCATTGTAGTTAGAACCATGAAAGAGACTGCAACTGAGAATGTCGTGAGGACGTTAGTCTCCTCAATCATCCAACCACCCATTAGCGGGGCTAGAGGGATGAAAATCAGAGAACCTATTGCGTCAAGGGAGTTAACTCGCCCCCTTAGGTGCTGGTCTACGCTATCGGACATCGTGGTCCGCCATATTACCCCAAGAGTACCGCCAAGCACGCCCTCTAGAAGTACGAAAACAAGAATCAATAGGAAAGGGATAGGCATTGCCCACATCAGCATGCACCATGCTATCCCCCCAATTAGTACATAGAAAACTAGGCCTCTAATTTCCTTCGGAACTGGTCTTATTCCGCCAATGACGGAACCGATCATAGCACCAGCCGCTCCCACGGCCCCGAAGACTCCGAACTCTTTGGCACCAAGGCCATTGTTCTCGATGATGAAGGGGACTCCAATTTCGATAGCGGAGTCGCCGATATGCCAAATCATGAACATCGCTATTCCTGCGAAAAGCCATGGCTGGGTCTTCACGAACGACCACGCCTCCGTGACCTCTTCGCGAAGATTACCACCCTCTTCTCTGTTGACTGGGACCTCAGGAATTGTCCAGAGGACCAACGCACTGAAACCGAATGTTATGACATCGAGAATAAGGCATACTTCGATCCCCCAAGTAGCAACTGAGAAACCTCCAATCAAGGGCCCTAGCATCCATGCACTAGTCATTGCCACGCCTCTTATGGCATTGGCTTGAGGCAGCAAATCCTCCTCGACAAGGTCTGGAACCAGGGCCCCAATGGCTGGGATTGAGAATGCTCCCGCACCCCCTGTGAAGAAAGCGACAACAAGAAGGGTCTCGATTTCCCCAAAACCCAGTACTAGAAATATCACAGCTATTGATACCAATACTGCTTGGGCGATATCAGCCACCAGGGCAACCGTTCTTCTGGGCATCCTATCGACTACCATGCCACCATATAGTAGCAGAGGGAGATGGCCGAGGAAATACGATGTGAAAATCAAACCGTATTCCTTGGGACCTCCGATTTGCGCCACCGTCCACCCCATCCCAATGAAGAAAATTGCAGTCCCAAGCATGTTGATTCCGTTGCCAATGACAAGCCTCCTGAAATCGGCCACCCTCCATGCCTCTGACATTCCCATGGGGACTCTTCCACGAACCATCCTATTCAATGCCATTCGTTCTATTTGGGGGAAAACTGAACTTTACGAGATGTTCAATTGAGCGGAAATAAACAACATCTAATTAGATTCAATAGTCAAATGTAAAATTTTTATTATAAATATGAAACATTTGACTAATTAGTAGATAATGTGTAAATAAAATAATCATATTATTACTAATTTAATGTTCAATCGTTCAGACTATAAACTACCTTTTCCCGGCTGGGGGATATGGCAACTAAGTCGAAATTAGAGTACATATGGCTGGACGGTTTTGAACCAACACAGAGTCTGAGGAGCAAGACAATGATAGAGACGGATTTCTCGGGAAATCTCGAAGACTGCAAGATGTGGTCATTCGATGGTAGCTCGACCCTCCAAGCAGAGGGAGGAGCATCAGACTGCCTTCTGAAGCCCGTTGCGATCTATCCCGATCCAGATAGGATGAACGGATATCTTGTGATGTGTGAGGTTAACAATGCGGATGGAACTCCACACGACACAAATGGCCGTGCAACCATCGATGAGGATGATGATGACTTCTGGTTCGGCTACGAGCAGGAGTACTTCCTTTGGGATCCGGAGACCGACCTCCCTCTAGGGTTTCCACGTGACGCAACTCCCCAGGGCCAGTTCTACTGCTCTGTCGGCGCTGAGAATGCATACGGGAGGGAGGTAATCGAGACTCACCTGGACATGTGCCTAGAGGCTGGAATAAACGTCGAGGGAATAAACGCGGAAGTGGCTGTTGGACAATGGGAATTCCAGATTTTCGCCAAGGGTGCAAAGAATGCAGGAGACGAGGTATGGGTGGCAAGGTACCTAGCGGAGAGGAATGCCGAGAAGTATGGCCTAGCAATAGAGTGGCACCCAAAGCCTCTGGGTGCAACCGACTGGAACGGATCGGGGATGCACGTTAACTTCTCAGATACGACACTCAGGACCTGTGGTGACGAGGCTATTTTCAACAAGGTCTGCGATGAATTCGGAAAGAACATCAAGAAACATATGGACGTCTATGGTGCTCATAATGAGCAACGCCTCACCGGTCTTCATGAGACTCAGTCGATTCACGAATTCTCGTATGGGGTGTCTGACAGGGGCGCTTCTATCAGGATTCCAATCGGCACGGTCGAAGACGGATGGTGCGGGAGGTTGGAAGACAGAAGGCCGTCTTCGAACGGAGATCCGTACAAGATCGGTGCTGTGGTTATTTCCACTACTAAGGCTGCATACTAGTTAGTCCAGCTTTCTAGAAATCCCCCATCGCGAGTCATGGCCCACACTAATGCGAATGCTGGTGAGAATTCCTCGCGCTTGTTATTGAGGAGGCGCGATAGGTCCTTTCCTGCAAACCATCCAATCTCTGAGATTTCATCCTCGTTAACCTGGAAGGGGCCATCGTGGAAGGTCCTGTAGACCCATGTGAACTCTTGTGCCGTTTCTTCGCATGCGTCTATCTTGAACAGTCTCTCCGGAGTCTCAAAAAGGTCAATCCCAATCTCCTCACTGGCCTCCCTTACTACACACTGGTCATACGATTCTCCACTATCGACATGCCCCGAAACAGATGAATCCCACCTTCCCGGAAAGGTGTCTTTCTGGATAGATCTCTTCTGCAGCAGGACTCTGCCACCGGAATCGAATACAAGTAAGTGAGTAGACCTGTGGCGGTGTCCAGATCTGTGCACTTCGTCTCTGCTAGCTCTTCCTACAACTACGTCCGAATCATCCACTATATCGAAAATCTCCTCTGACATCAGGATTCCTTTCTAGTCCCAGCAATTGAAACCACTTCATCTGCGCATCCCCATGACAAAGTCACCCCTGCACCTCCGTGGCCATAGTTGTGAATGACCCTAGTATCGCCGATAAACTCCTCTTCAAGACGAACTTCAGTTCGAGATGGCCTCAGGCCCACAGTCCCCCCTACGATCTTGCTTCTATCCAAGTCGGGCCAAATCGCCTCTACCTTGCTTAGAATCAGATCATTGTCCTCGTCTCTAATTTCCAATCCCCAATCACCAACCTGGGCCGTCCCTCCGAGAACTGTGACATTAGTCCTGGGAATCGTATATGTCAACGTCTCCGGCTGTTGATCAAAATGACCAATTCCAGGATCCTGCTCGATGAAGATGATCTGACCTCTCGCTGGTTTGACTTCTTGATCGTCGCAGAGATCTCTTGCTCCCAAGCCTACGCAATTTACCACTACGTCGCCCCCCAGGGTTCCAAGATCTTCTACGAATCCTTCCTCGAACGTTCCCCCGAGATCTTCGAACCTGTTCTTTAGCCATGGCATGTAGTAATGCATGTCGATCGCCGGTGCCCTGAATTCCCATCCGAACACATAACCATCAGGAATCTCACTGCTCTCCAGAATTCTGAATGCTGCTATGTCGTCACTCCAAGGGGGCGGGTCAACATCGCTCCTCAGGTACTCTCTCCCGTCTATCATTTTCACACCTGCTTCGGGATCGCTATCACAAAGTGACTCGAGAACATCGTAAGTCACAATGCCCCATGTGTCTGCCCTATCTGCAGGCTTCACAAGGAATGGATACCAAATCGCTGCAGCCACATCAGATACAGTCTCTGGACTGAATTTGTCCGAAACGATGCGAGCGTCATGACCACTCTCAAGAAGTCTAATCCCGGAAGAAAGACCAGATACCCCTGCCCCTACTATTGTACATCGCATGACCCGATACGCGTCTGGCTTATGATTAAACTCCAGAAATACACTCTATTCGTAATCAGTCAAACTCTTCAGTTAGGACCCCTTTCCAAGGGTATGCCCAAGGTCAGACGCCCGAAGAAGGGTTGGGTCGTCCCAAAGTCTCGTAGACCAAGACCGGCGAGAACAAAAGACCCAAGGAAAAGACGACTCCCTAGGTGTCCGTCTTGTGGTCAATGGAGCATGAAGAGGGACGAATCCAGAAGTGAGTCTTTCTGTACCTCATGCGGAGTAATATCCTAATGGCAAACCCCAATATCGTACCCCTACTTCCGTGAAACGCCACAGTGATGAGGAACCGCACCGGGTGCTTCGGGCACCGCGAGTGATGGGCGATCTGAGTGGCACCGGGTGAGTTAATGGAAGACCAGAGGGTGTACGTCGATGAGATTGGACGGATGTACCGAATCAAGGAACCAATCCCACTTAGTGAACCGCCAAAGGGCCTCAGGATTGCAAGAACTAGCAAACCATGGTCGACCTATCTCAGGATGCTAGGTACCGTAATTCCCGCCTTCTTCTTGATGTATGTCCTACTTTTCCTGGTAATTGGTTTGATCAGTCTCGAACCCGTAACTGTCCTAATGTCCGGCCTCTGTAGTGTCCCTCTGGTAATCTTCATTTTGAGCCTACACAAGCCGCGGCTCGTTCACGTTCAACTAGCAGTTCCGGATGAAATGGGCTCTGAAGCTCATGCCATATCCCCCGGGGTTTCTCTCAGGACTCCTATGAAGACCAAGTTCTCACGATTCCTGGTTAAGGACGACTCGATATTGGACGTCCCCCCCAATGGGCAACTTTGGGGTATCTTCTCGGTAGTTATCTTGGTGGGCGCCTCACTAAGCGCAATGCTATATTCGGAAGTCGAGTCTCTGGAAATTATTGCTGTGCTAGCATTCATCCTAGCGGGCATACCAATTTGGTTCGTCGGTTTCTCCCTCCCTGTTCTCGCATGGTGGGGGACCTCGAACAAGTTGTTAGGTCTGGCAACGAGGAGGAGAGATGCCGAGGCCTGGCTTATGGCAGGGATGGCCTCCGCATTCCCAGCATTCATATTCAATTCACTAATAGCC
Source organism: Candidatus Poseidoniales archaeon (assembly GCA_003602515.1). GTDB lineage: Archaea > Thermoplasmatota > Poseidoniia > Poseidoniales > Thalassarchaeaceae > UBA36. Next base: position 14,606 of record QQSB01000059.1, read on the forward strand.
CCCGAACTCATACCGTTCGACTCCGAATACTGGACTGAGTTCTCACTTCTGGCAGTAGGGGCGCCCCTCTGTGAGGAGATTTTCAAAGCAATGGCAGTTGCTCTTTTTCTACCGTACATCAAAGGGCCCAAGCACGGATTCCAAGTTGGTTTCACAGTGGGATTGGGCTTCGCATTGATTGAGAACTTCCAATACATTGGATTCTCACTACTCGGAGGTCCTGTTGGCTTGAGTTTCACGATCCTGGTCAGAGGGATAGGATCAATCCCCGGACATGCGGTTTGGACAGGAATTTCTGGAATTGCCATTGGTTGGGCGGCCACAGACAAGGAACTCAAGGCAAAACTATCCTGGAAGGCCAGATCGGTGGCAATTTCTGCAATCGATATTGCCGAGGGGATCGGCATCGATACTGACGGGGACGGAGATCTCTCGGGCTTTGATGGTCTCCGGCCCACTATGAACGAGGCGATGAGCCATGCATCCAAAGTAAAAGACGAAAGCAAGCCTTGGTTGATCCTTGGACAGGAAGAATACGGGGGAAAACCAACTGAATCGGAATTAGTGGCTGACAACTTCTCTCTAACCTATGAGAAACTCATCCACGAAAACCGCTCTGGTTTCCGCACTCCCCGGGGGATTGCCCCAGCATTGGCACTCTCGATAGCCGGGCACTCTTTCTGGAATGGCAGCTCATTCTTGTCCCTATCCGCGGCTGAGTTACTTGGACTGGGGGAGGTGGGATCTACTTTGGCAGTCTTCTCTTGGATATTCTTCCTGATTTGCTCAGTCCTCTTAGTAGCCCGAGGCGTAATCAGGGGCGTAAATTCCCTCGAGTAGTGTAATCGCTAGAAAATTCACCCCCGTCCCACGACTGTTCCGAATCTTTCATGACCGCAGTTGTGAACGACGTCCTGTCAATATGCTGGAACTTGGTGACGATCTGTTAATCTCGCTCGCACTGGTTTCCGGGCTCCTTCTAGTCTCGATGACGAAAGATCTCCTTGACAGTGGCGGACTACTAGCAGCCTTAGTGGTGGGTCTGACGATTTCCTTACTTGGGCATTGGACCTGGCTAGTGGTACTGATGACATTCCTAATTGTCGGATCCCTGGCAACCAAATGGAGATTCGAGGAGAAGGCAAGTATCTCCGCCGAGGAAGCTAACGATGGTGTCAGAGGTTGGAAGAACGTTCTGGCAAACGGTGGGATGGCCAGCATTGTTGCAATTGGGAATTTCTTCATCGGTGGCCACGAATGGGCATACTTCCTACTCTGCTCAGCAGTTTCCGTTGCAGCTTCTGATACGCTTGCTTCTGAGATTGGAAGCCTAGATCCTCGGACCCGAATTATCACGACATTGGAGGCAGTTCCTGCAGGAACGAACGGGGGGATGTCTCCAACAGGTACTCTTGCTGCATTTTACGGGGCATTACTCATTGCCGTAGTATCCTCGATTCTCGGAGCAATTAACGACGATCGAACACCTCTCGCAATCTTCTTCCCGGCTGTGATATTGATTGGCTGGATCGGATGCCAAGTAGACTCAATTCTGGGGGCAATTCTCGAGAATCGAGGATTCCTAGGGAAACACAGTGTTAATTTCATTTCCACTCTTTCGGGATCACTTTTGGCGCTATTCATAGCTACGAGGCTATTGTAACACGGAGACGAAGGATTGAACATTCAGTTGGGGCAGAATATAATGATGGAAAGGACTCTTTCGGCAAGGGCACCACTGCTGGCTTCCATCGTCCTGGTGGTGACGCTGATGGCTTCGTCCTCTGGAATCGCTCAGAATCAAACGGCCTACGAGGGTCCTGGAATTGACTTTGAGTACCCCCAACAACACATGTTATTCCTCAAGGGGGTGGAGGAAAACCACTTTCTAGACAGAAACTGGACCACAATCACCGGCCTCCCATCTGGAAGTGCATCATTTTCCAAGACCAGCTCATTGACGCTCCCCACTATCGTGGATGCTTTTTCGTCCCCCACCCAAGAGCCATTCAACTTCGAAGGTAACATTTCCGTTAGACTGTTCGCCTCCCTCGAGTCGGCTAGTGACATATGCTCCATTTCGGATCTCCCATTAGGCGGCCCGCTAGGATCCGAGACGCAGTTCTCAGTATCTCTTACAATGGGAGGGGTATCTGCCATTTCTAGCACCTTTACGGAACCAATTGTGATGAATAAGGATCGTACCGACCCGCACATCTTTGAGATCAGAGCAGAAAATGTGAACATTTCAATGAATTCCGGCGAGGAAATTCGATTATCCATCCAGGTCAGACACGAGTGTGCGGTCTCCGGGACCCTATGGTGGGGGACGTATGATGCCAGAACTGGGGTGATATTCGATGGCCACATTGTCGAGACAGAGTTGGACGTAATAGTCGACCAGAATCGAATGGCCAGGATCGAGTTCACCCCCTTCTCCCCATGGGGTGCAACAGACTTCACGGCCCAGTCCATTGAACTTGTTGGGCCGATGCCATGGGGGGAAATGAGGCATGGCAAGCACTATGAAGACACTTGGGTGGATCACTTTGAGCTGCCTGATGGTTTTTCCAAGGGCGAAGGGAACAGAACCGTGCTCAATTGGATCACGGACCAACCTCTAGTTCCCGGAGATTATATGCTCGACGCGTGCTTGATACTCTCAGATCAAGATCCCGGCGAGACTTGCCATTCGTGGGTACTCTTGAGATTCAGTGTCCCCGCTGACAAATCTCCAATTCTCGGCTCGACTGCTGCTGCTGCAATCGTCTTCATGGGGATGCTAGCATGGATGGGGGCGTCATTAAGTGGCGGACAACTACCACTTCCCGCCTATGGCGCGATAATTCTCCTTGCGCTGGCATCATCCGTGACCGCATTCAGCCTCCCGGACATAGACTCGGAGAACTACAGAAAGGGGGGCGCGGCACCAAATTTCATTCTCCTTTCCCATGACCCAGATTCTGGAGCAGGATCTCTGTCAGACCTTTTGGACGACTCAGACGTGGCAGTGATTGGTTTGTTCACACCCGGTTCTCCGAATGCCAAGAGGCAGATGGTCGACTTCGAGTCGGCCGAGAAGCTCCTTTCCATCGACGGACTTTCCGCATCCTTTGCGCAGATAGCTACTGGGGAGGATGTGAAGGCTTACAATCTGGATGACTTTTCACAGGAGGTAAATGGGTCATGGCCCTTGCTACTAGATGACGGCACTGTTGGAAAATCTCTACCCAGCGGCCCCACTGATTCGGTTTTCGTCATTGACTCCGCTGGATTCATTGGTGCTTGGTCACCGGGGTCGATGTCCCCTTCGGACATCCAATCGTCTTCCAAGGATGCTTCATTCGGATCAGGAAAATCACCTCTTGTTTTACTCTCAATGGCTGCAGGCCTCTCGCTTCTTCCTTTGCTTGTCCTATCCATGCCTAGTGAGAGGAAGTACGAGGCACCCGAAGAGGCACTGATTCCTGGTGTTGGAATTTTCATGACCATGTGGGCCTCATCCTGTGGATTCTTGGCATGGGCTATCCCCATCGCAATCCTCTCATCATTGGGACTTGGGGCCCATTGGATTGCCATCGAGATGATTTTGTCCATAATCCTAGTTTACCACGGAGTTTCGATGCTGACTAGAGGGGGAGTTTTCGAAATAGATCACCTGTCCCGCTTCCTACATTCTAAGATGGGGCAAAAATACAGGGAATGGAGAGATAACAAGAGATTCTCCGAAGACGTATACCTAGGACTTTGGCTCGCGTGGCTTTCATGGCTCATCGACCCCTCGATGATAGCACAAGGAGTAGGATCAATGGCCAGATCGGGACTTCTTGGAGCATCCCTCTCGCCATTGATGCTGCTCGGATTCGGAGTATCGGCAGGATTGGTAGTAGCGATATTGCGTTCTGTTCCTCTTTTGCTCGGAAAGTACGCCACAATTATTGGTTTACTAAGCGTCGGCGTACGCCCGAGGGCATGGGGCGTCTCTATCGCAATCATGGGCCTATGGACGCTAATGAGCATCTCAATGGGCCCTCTTGCGTCTTCATTCTGACAAAATCCCCGACCGAGAGCATCATAAGCGGGAAACCGTTCTCTGTACCACCCTTGGGGGTATAGTATAACCTGGTAGTACCGCGGGCTCCAGTTGCACGGGAATGACGACGAGGAGGTATTCTGATGGCTTTGATGACCAACTGGAGCACCGACCCGTCGCAAACCGAGAGCGTGCGCGAGCCGGGTGCACGCTAAGCGGAAGAAACCCGCTGATCTGGGTTCAAATCCCAGTGCCCCCACCA
>QQSB01000006.1:0-92872 GCA_003602515.1 Candidatus Poseidoniales archaeon
GAGGTCAGGATACCGGCCGGCGAGGCAGTCGACAGGATCGACTCGGAGATCCAGTCCAGGATACAGGAGAGGGTCCAGGCCTCGAAGCGCTCGATGATGGTGGGCACGCTGTTCGCAGTCTTCCCGCTGGTCGTCCTGCTCGGCCTGCCCGAGCTGCTCTAGGCCAGGAAGCGCTTCTCCCTGGGCGAAGCCAGGAGGATCCAGAGCGCACCGACGGTCATCTGCACGAAGCCCGTGACCAGCAGGATCTCCCTCAGCGTCACGAGCCCCTCCTCGAGGATGTAGCCCGCGGTGATGGTGGATACCCCCATGACCATGACGATGATCAGGTTGTCAGTGCCAGCGACCCTGCCCATCCAGTCGTTGTCCGTCCGGCGCTGCAGGAGCGTCGTGCTGAACACCCAGGATATCCCGCTGCAGCCGTGGCTGAAGAAGACCAGGACGAGCGTGAGGATGCCCCACTCCGCCTGCGATACGCCGACGTAGAGGAGGCCCGCGCCGCCCAGCGAGAGCCCGATGATGTAGGGCATGTACCTCTCGACGGTCATCAGCGGGCGGGTCACCAGCGGGCCGAACCCGCTGCCGAACCCGCGTGCCATGTACAGGATCCCTATGCCGGCCGCCCCGGTCGATATGCTTCCGAAGTCAGCCTCCATGCCTATGATGATCAGGAGGAATATCTGGGCCCCGCCACCGGTCGCCCACATGCCCTTCGCCAGCACGATCCTGCTGATCTCGGGCCTCTTCAGGATGAAGCCCCAGCCCGCGAAAATGTCCCTGAACATGTCAACCACGCCTCCCCCCCTCCTCTCGTCCGGGTCCGGGCCGCCATGGGGTAGCGTGGAGATCACGACCGCCGCGACCAGGAAGGTCACCGAGTCGATCATCAGGCCGGTCTCGACGCCGTACTGCGAGATCACGAAGCCCGCTATCCCCGCCCCGATCCCCATCGAGGCCGACCAGCCCCCCGAGATCAGCGCGTTCGCGGTGAGGAGCTCGTCCTCGTCGCACACCCTGGGGAGGTACGCGGTCTGGGAGGGGTCGTAGGTCGCCCTGCCGATGACCAGAAGCATGGCGAGGACGTAGATCGACAGCAGGCTGTCGAGGAGCCCCAGCAGGATGAACGAGGTGAGCGTCACGAAGGAGAACAGGTTGGCGATCACCATCAGCGTCTTCCTGGGGTACCTGTCGGCGAGCATCCCGGTGATCGGCTCGAGGGGCGCGAAGGTGAAGCTGCGGACCGCGAGCACGCCCGCGATCGCCAGGGGGGAGTCGTCGGACGCCTCGCCCGCCAGCAGGAACATGGCCAGCACGGTGAACCAGTCCCCGATGTACAGGACCATGTTCGACCCCCAGAGGCGTCCGAACGTCCTGTTCGAGCGGAGGAGCTCGACGTACCCCGGGCTGGTCACGCGCATCGCAGGCCACTTGCGCTATCACTGTCACCTCTCGGCCAACATGAATAAGTGCGGGTTTCCGATGGCGGGCCCGTGAAGGAATCGCGCATCTGCATGCTGGACCTCGAGATGTCCGGGCTCGACCCGGAGAGCGAGCGGATCATCGAGGTGGCGTGCTTCGTGGTTGAGGCGGACCTGACCCCGGTGCCGGGCGCGGAGATGTGCCTGGCGGTGATGCCGGAGGACCCAGGGGTGCTGGACTCGATGGACGATTGGAACACCAGGACCCACGGCGAGTCCGGGCTGGTCAAGAGGATCAGGGAGAACGGGGCATCGATCAGGGAGGCCGAGGACGCGGTCATGGAGCTGCTGAGGGAGCACATGGCCCAGGGGGCGATAATTTGCGGGAACTCCGTGCATCACGACATGCGATTCATCCGGAGGGAGATGCCCATGGTGGCTGACTTCTGCACGTTCAGGATAATCGACGTGAGCTCGATCAAGGAGCTCCTCAGGAGGGTCGCCCCCGACGGCCCCAGGTTCTACAAGCGGAGCGATCACACCGCTCTGGCGGACGCCAAGGGCAGCCTCGACGAGCTGCGCTTCTACGTCGAGAAGTACATGAGCACGGAATCAGATTAGCCCCTCGTTCCCACGATTGGGCGATAATCGTCAGGAATTTTATACATCAGGCCAGACTCGGATATACGATGGCTTCGAAATGGCAGTACTGGGGTGCATTCGGAGTACTCGCATTTTTGTCCCTCCTCCTGATGCCTGAAAGTTGCGACGACCTCGATCCTAACTGTGAAACTAATACAGCGCTTGAAGATGCAGCTGCCGCGTTCTGCTGCCTCTCATTCGTGCCCCTCGGGCTCGCGCTTTTCACAGGGAAGAAAAAGGCGAACTACATCATGATGGCCCCGCAGCAACAAGCTCAGACCGTGGTCATCAACAACCAACAGGTCCAACCCCAGCAGCAATACATTCCGCCCAGACCAGCACCAGCCCCTAGGGCACCAGCCCCTCCTCCGAAATCATCACCTGGAGGGGACTTCGCAGCACAGCGAAAGAAGGCCCAAATGGATCGCGCTCTCAAGATGGAGCTGCGCGGTGATCTAGAGGGTGCCAAGACGGCCTACGAACTGGCCGAAGAGTTCGACGAGGCAGAGAGGGTGGCATGGGCGATTGCCGAATCCGAAAAAACCCAGAAAAGCAATGACGGGCCACAAAATGTGAATATCTCAATTGGCAAGGTTGGGGATACGGCTGTAAAAGACTCCGTGATATCTGGTTCGGACGAGGAAATCTGAAGATTGGCGAGCACATGGTCGTTTACTGGAGAAACAGTGAGACTCTGATAGCGCGACATCACGACATGGGGGATATCCCCCGTTGGCTCAGGACGGAGGTCAGTCTAAGGCCGGAGGACGAGGCCCTGGTTTTCTCCACTAACGCCTATGGGAAGCCGATTCTGGGCGGGAGCACCGTCCCCTTGGGGGAGAGGGCATTTCGAAGAGAGAACCAATCCATCCTATTCTACAGCGGAAGTGTGTTCCCCGTCCCCGTCCCCATTGAGTTCAAGCCCGAATCATCGCCGCTCCCACTAGCAGGTCTGATGCACCTAGATGTGGAGATTCTCAAATCACAGCCCTCCTTGATCAAAGAGAGGATAGTCTCCAACTATCCAGGGATGAGCGAGATCGACATTCTCGCCGTCAGCAAACTAGTACTACTCAGGACATCGGGAATCCGTGGCGTCATGTTCGAGGGGCTTACCGAAGACAAACTCAGGGATCCGTCCAGCCAGATCAGGATAAGCGACCAGGTAAAGTCCGCCCTCAAGGGAGTCCTGGAGGAGCATGGACTGAACCTCAGAAGCGTTAGAATGGAATGGGGTCAGACTGCCATAGAGCGTAAAGATGCCATGGAGGCAATGCATGAGCTCCAACTCGCCACATTGGAGGAGGAGTCAAAGTCTCAAGGACTTGAGATCCTCAAGAGCAGCAGGAACAGGAAGAAGCTGAGCAAAATGCACGCAGAATTCATGGTCAGGCTGATGAAACAGAAGTCAGATTCGGAACTCGATCGGGCAAAGAACGAGCGTGAGTTCCGAAATATCGAGCATGAGGAGAGAGTCAATTCGCTGAGGGCGGAGAACCTGGAGAACAGGGAGATGGCTCGCAGGATGAACGAGATCGAACTAGAGCACAAGCAGAAGATGGAGGGAATCGAGAGGAGTCTCTTGGAGAGGCAGTCCGAGGTAGAAATGCAGAGATCGGCAACAGAGTCCATTCTGGAGGCTAGTGAGCGGGAACTGGAAATCAAGATGAAGAAAGACGCCCACAATCAGGACATGATGGACAGGGCCCAGGTGAGGAAGGGCAAGAATCTGGCCGATGCAATGGATGCATTCCAGATCGTCCAGGAGAACAAGAGGAAGCGCATGATGATCGAGAAAGGCAGCAGCACGAATGCCTCGTTCTGCCCAAATTGCGGGAAGGGAATCGAAGGTGCCCCCAATTTCTGCATGAGCTGTGGTGCCAAGTTGTAGCTAGTCAACTACCTAAGTCCAGTCCTATCGGCATCCCCTCTGCATCGGTGATCAGGAGGTTGACGCCCTCGCCGTTCCTGAGGTAGCCTATCAGCTCGAACCCGTGGACCTTCCTGCCCGCGACCCGCGCTAGTACGGGCAGATCCCCCTCGTGCTCCGGACTCAGGTCCCTACGGTGCCCCTCCTCCTGGTCGTACCACTCGAGGCCCAGCGGTGCCGGGCTGAACCTGACGCCTAGGATCATCTCCACGCCCTCGGTCCAGTCCGCCGCCTCGGCGTCGGCCTCGCTGGGGTGGGCGTAGGCGTTGGGGTGGCTGTGCAGGAAGCTAGCGAATCTCGATCCTCTCGCCCCCCTCTCCTTGGAGAACACGCCGTCGGTCCACTCCTCGGGGACGTGGTGCACCGAGTAGGAGTCGCCGACGTTGACTATGTGCGGCGTCCCGAGCAGGTAGCCGTACCCCGAGAAGGTCGACTGGGACGGGCCGAAGGCCTCCTCCACGCACTCCGGGTTGGGTCGCTCGGGATCCGGGTCGAACCCTATCAGGACCTCGTCCGGGATGGACTCCATGCTCCATCGGATGACCGTCCTCATGGTCTCGATCGGGATCAGCAGGTGGGTGGAGTACCTCTCCCTCTGCTCGTGGGAGTCCAGGTTGTACGCCTGTGCCGCCCCCAGGAGCCAGTCGCTCATGATTTGCCGCTGGCGTGGTCGCGTTTGAGGCTACGCCACCATCAGGTCCAGCACCACGTGGTCCCAGTGGGGAGCGTACGACTTCACCCTCGTCAGGGCGTGGGACAGCTCGGAACCAGGCCTGATGGTGGCGACGGACGAACGGACCTCCTCGACCCAGGAACCGTGGTCCTTCGAGGGAGCGAGGCCGTGGACGTGCAGCGTGCCGCCGCTCGGCGACAGCACGTCTAGGGCAGTCTCGAGACCCTCCTCGGAGCTCGGCAGCAGACCTAGGAAGACCCGGTCGGCCACCCCTCCCAGCGACTGGGTGGTGGTACTGTTGTCCCCCTCGTGGATGGTGCACCGGTCCTCGACCCCATTGGCCTCCAGGCCCCACCTGAGTGCCTTGACGGCCTCCGGGTTCCACTCGCAGGCGTGTGCCGTCGACCCACCGTGCACGAGCGCTGGCAGGGTGTAGTAGCCGATCCCGGCGTAGAGGTCGACGACGACCTCCCCCTCCGAGGCGACCTCGCCCATCCTCCGCCTCTCGTTGACGTTCCCGGCCGAGAACATGCACCTGGTCATCGGGTAGCCGTAGTCCACCCCGCTCTCCCTGCGCACGACCCAGTCGTCGTCCCCCAGAAGCATCTCCACCCCGCTCTCGCGGAAATCCCCGCTCACCTCGCCCATCCGAGCGAGGCGCTTCGCGCCGAGTGCCCCGGCGACCGCCTCCCAAAGGGGCTCGTCCGAGGGCCACCCATCACCCTCGAAGGAGCCTCGAGGCATTATCGCCACGTCGGAGAACCTCTCCCAGCGCCTCGGTAGGTCGCCGGGCAGACTCCCCCCGCAGATCTCCTTGACGGCCTCCTCGAGAATCGAGTGCGGGTCCCCCTCAGGCATCTGATCACCTCTGCAAGTGGCCTCGGATCCTCTCGGCCATCTCCTTGCCTATCCCCGGCACCTCACGCAGGTCCCTGACGCTGGCGTGCTCGATCCCCTTCCTCCCGCCGAAGTGTCGTAGCAGGGCCTGGATCTTCTTCGCACCCAGTCCCTCGACCTCCTCCAGCGGGTCTGCCAGGGCGCCCTTGCCCCGGCGCTTCTTGTGGAACGTGTTGGAGAACCTGTGCGCCTCGTCGCGAGCATGGACCAGCGTCCTCCCCCTCCTGTCCAGGAGTATCGGGTCGAGACCCCTCATGAACAGCGTCTCCTCCCTCTTCGCGAGGGCTGCGACGGGGAACTTGCCCAGGAGGCCCATGCCCTCGAGGGTCCGCTCGATGGCCGACAGGTGGGTCTCGCCGCCATCCAGCAGCAGCAGGTCGGGCCACTCGTCCTGCCTCTTCGCCCATCGCGAGACGACCTCCGCCATCATCCTCAGGTCATCCTGCGCATCTGACTTGACCCTGTAGGTCCTGTAATCCTGGTTGGAAGGCCTGCCCTTCCTCAGGACGACTGACGCGCCGACCCTCTCCTTTCCCAGCGACTGGGACATGTCGAAGCACACCACGTGATCGAGCGTCTCGAGGCCCAGGAGCTTGGCCCCCTCGTCGGCAGCCGCCTTCTCCAGGTTGCCAGCCCGGGCGCTCCTGACGAGGTGGATCTCGGCGTTCCTGTCCGCCATCCCCCTGAGCTTCGCGAGCTCGCCCCTGATCGGCACCCTGACCTCCACCGAGGACCCCCTCCTTTCGGACAGCCACTCCGCCATCGAGTCTCCCAGCGGCGAGGGAACCAGCAGGCTCCTCGGGGGCCGCCTGTTCGCGTAGTGCTCCGAGAGCACTAGGGATACGGAGTCTGAGACGTCCCCGCGATGGATGAGCTGGTACTCCACCTGGCCGCGGATGATCCCGTCCTTCGCATGCAGGATGACCATGCATCCGCTGTCACCGCTCGAAGAGAAGCCGATCGCGTCGCAGTCCTGGTAGAACCTNCTGGAGACCACGCTCTCCGACATGGCGCCCTGGACCGACCCGATCATGTCCCTGACCAGTGCAGCCCTCTCGTAGTTGAGCCTCCCGGAGGCTTCGTCCATCTCGGACTGCAGCCTCTCGATCAGCAATCCGGCATCCCCGTCCAGCACGCTCCGGACCGCCCTCACCCTCTCGGCATACCCCTCGTCCCCGCCGATCTCGATGAACCCGAAGGGGGCCTTGTCCGTCTTGTCCCTCATTCCGAAGTGGCGGCGCAGTAGCTTGACCACCAGCTTGGCGGCCCCAGCGTCGGGGAACGGACCCCATATCTTGGAGTCCTTGGGGGGGTTCCTTGTGTACATGATCCGAGGCTTATCGTGTGCGGTCATGGCGATGAACGGGAACGACTTCTGGTCCTTCAGCATCGAGTTGTACCTGGGTTGGTGGGACCTGATCAGCTCCCTCTCGAGGACCAGGGCCTCGGATGGGCTCTGAGTGACTATGAAGTCGACCTTGACGGACTCTTCCACGAGCCTCGGGACCATCTCCCTGTCCGGGTTCTTCGCGAAGTAGGACCTGACCCTGGACCTGAGGTCGGTCGCCTTCCCTACGTACAGGACCCGATCGTCGGATCGCTTGAAGAGGTACACTCCGGGCTGCTTGGGGAGCTCCAGTTTGCTGTGATCTATGCCCATGTCCAGTGAAGCGACGGCCGCCGGGTTTGATTTACACTTTGCAAGACGGACCACCGTGCTCAACCAGCGCCAACTGGCTATCATCGTCCACCTTTCCGGCTTCGGCAGGGACCTAGAGGAGTCTTGGGACGTACCCCGGGCCATCTCGCTGGCTGGCATAGCCGAGCACCTGGGGGTGGTCCGATCGGCACTCCACCCCCCGCTGAAGTCGTTGGAGGCAGACGGCCTGGTATCCTCCAGGTCGGCTCACGTGATAGGGGCCCCCAGGCGAAGGAAGGTGTTCCACGTCACCGACAGGGGCAGGGAGGAGGCTAGATCAGGCGAGAAGAAGACCAGGAAGTCCAAGGGGAGGTCCGTGGGACCAGTCCCCGACACCACGAAACTGCATGGCAGGGAGGAGATCGTCAGCAGCATATCCTCCGGGCTCTCCGATGGGTCCAACTTCCTGCTCGAGGGCCTCCCCGGAATAGGAAAGACCAGCGTCGCCACAGCGGTATCCAACTCCCTGATCGACGATGGGTGGCTAGTGAGGTGGGCCACCTGCCAGACGGACTCGGACTCGTCATCGATAGCGAGGATGTGGCTCGGCGGCCGCGCACCTACCTCGAAGGAGGCCGTCGTCACCAGGATCGACTCGAAGAAGACCCTCCTGGTTCTCGACGAGGCACAGCAATCGAGCGAACGACTGGTCGAGGGCATCAGGGAAATCCTAGAGGCCTGCTCCGAGACCTCGGCCGTTATACTGGCCGTGACCAGGGCACCCAACCCGTTCCCTGACATCTCGGGATTCGAATCGATCAGGCTAGAGGGCCTGGAGACAGACCTAGCACGCGAGCTCCTCCCCTTGGAGATGGATGACGAGCAGGCGATCGAGGTGTGCGAGGCGATGGATGGGCACCCCCTGGGTATCAAGCTCTGGTCCCCCGATGACGAGCTACCAGGGGCCGGTGCAGTCCAGGAGTACGTAGAGGCACAGGTTCTCCGGAGGCTAAGCCAGTCCGGGGCATCCTCACTGGACGAGCTCTCTCTTTCTCCACTCCCCCTGCAGGTGGAGGAGATGCTCGAGCCCGGAGGGACCGAGGAGTTGGACGAGTCTGCAATACTTCGTTGGGCTGGGACGCTCGTCGAGCCCCATCACCTGGTCAGGAACGTCAGGAGGGCTTCGCTCATGGACGGAGGAGCAGAGGAGATCCACTCGAAGCTCGCAGAGATGTGGTCGAAGAGGGTTGGTTCCAGAGCAAGGAGGATTGAGACCCACCACAGACTTGAGTCTGGGACGGACGTCGACCCGGAGTGGGTGGCCAAGAGCATCAATGAGATCGTCATCGACGACTCGGCCGCTGCCGCAGTCGTCCTCCAGCAGGCGATCTCGACGAATCCGGAGGAGGGGCTCTACGAGTTGGCCGCGGACATCGCATTGGAGAGGGGTGAGTCGAAGATCGCCTCCGAATACATCGAATCGATGGAAGACGGACCCAGAAGAGACCTCAGGATGGCCAGGCTAGCCAGGATAGAGGGGGAATGGGACCGTGCCGACGAGATGGAGGCTTCCGCGATATCCGGTCTGGATCCTGGAGACCGGGTCAGAGCAGAGATCTCATCCTTGGTCCGCAATTACGACGACAGGCTCCCCGGGTCCGATAGCAGGGCCGATGCGCAGGCACTCCTGACAGGGGCTGACTCGGTGACCCTCTCCGACCTGGAAGAAGGTGACAGGGATCTGGCATCCTTGGTGCTAGACCTCCTCCGGCACTCGCTGGCTCTGGACTCCGGCGACCTCGAGGAGGCATCTCGCACCCGAGACTCGATCGAGGGCAGGATTGGCGCTGAGGACCCCAGGATCCCCTTCCTGGACCTCAGGTCCAGGCTATCGGCAGGGGCCGAGGCAGAGGAGTTCCTGGACGAGGCTCTAGAGGCAGCCAGGTCCCACATCGAGTCATCCACAGACCCGCTCGAGAGGCTTCGCTCCATCCACCTGTCGTTAGAGGCGTGCTCCGAACCGCCGACCTGGCTCATCGAGGCCCACTCCTCCTTCGACCCCGAGTCCCTGGGCGAGTCACTTGCCCCGCACCGCCGTGCCAAGGCGCACTGGTGGTACTGGAGGGGGGTGACGAACAGGGAGGACAGGCTCTCCAGCTGGAAGGAGGCTATCGTCCGACTCCGCTCCACTGGTTGCGGCAAGGCAGCGAGGGAACTGACCCAGAGGCTCAGCAGGGAGCTCTAGATCTCTGCCCCTATCAGGGTCCTCGTATCGACTATGCCGGGAACGGACCTGATGCCCTGGACTATCGCCTCAGTCAGGTCGGACTCTTCATCCGCCTCGACCTTGACGAAGCAGTCGAAGTTCCCGAATACTACCCAGATGCCCTTGACGCAGTCGATCTCGGCGACCTTCTCCCTGACGCTGACCTCCATACCGGGCTCGGTTGTTATCAGAACGAATCCTACTGCCATTGCTCACACCTCCACGGCGATCAGGGTCTCGGTCTTCCTGATGCCCTCAACGTGCCTCATGTCCTCGATCAGAGTCCTTGACATGTCCTTCTCGCTCTCGAAGTCGATCCTCGCGACCAGATCCAGCTCCCCGTACACGACGGAGACCTCCGACACCACTGGCATATCCAGGAGCTGGAGGTACACATCCCTCTCTCTCCCGGGCTCGCATGAAATCAGAATCCACGCCAGTGACGTCATTCGTACCGTGGGCCCGAATGGACGTTTATGACTCCTACTGTGACAAAATCAGCATGGGTCAAATCACGCAAGTCATTAACGCTGATTGCCAACGGCAGGGCCCATGCGATTGGGGGTCACGCTGGTTCTACTGCTCCTGGTGGCACCGATGCTGTCAGCAGTATCGGCTGTCTCACCCAGGTCCACAACCGTCTGGAGCGGATCGGTTTCGCTGGAAGAAGGCTACCTGGTCCAGTCCAACCAGGTCCTAGTCGTCCAGGCTGGAACTACCATACTCCTCGGGGATGGAGAGAGGCTGGGAGTGGATGGCAGGATAACGATGGAGGGGACACAGACCTCGCCCATAGTGATCGAATCGATCTCCGGGAAGCACCAGGGCGTCGTCTTCAACTCCACCTCCAATAACAAGGGGTCAACCATTGACAACCTCACTATATCCGAGGGCGAGTACGGAATCACAGTCTACGGAAGCGACCCGTTGATCACCAACCTGGTTGTGAACAATGCGGATAGGGTTGCGATCGACCTCTTCGACGGCGCATCGCCGATACTCCGGGACATCGTGATCGACGGGGGAGGGCAGGACTTGCACGGTTCCTCCACCACCTGGAGGTACGGTATCGGAATCTCCTCCGGAGCCTCCTCAGCACCGATCGTGCAGGGTGCCACGATTGACGGACTAGTGACAAGGGGGGTGAACCTCTGGTACAACTCCGGTGGGCTCTGGAACGACATCTCGATTGCCAATGTCACCGGCGCCACTTTGGCTGCAGCAGCGGCAGTGTGGGTCGAGGACTCAATCCCCCTCTTCACGAACTCGAACATTTCCAATTCAGACAACGGGATAATCGTGAGGCACATATCGGAAACAACGACCAGGCCCACATTTCTCAACACGAAGGTAGAGGACTGCCAGTACCGGGGGATCCTCGTTGAGCGCCTCGACCACAGTAACTACTCCAATCTACAGACCAATGCAGTGTTCACCGGGCTAGAGATACGAGGGACTGGTGGCCCCGATGCTAAGACTCCCGGGCTCGGGATCGGCGCGGCCTTCGACGTCAACACATCAGGTGCCAAGGTAACCGATGCAGTGATCGAGGACAATGCAATAGTTGGTTTCAGGGCATACACGACCGATTCCTCAACCTCACTTTCGAATATCACCATCCGCAATAACGGCCCCGAGTCTCCGCTCAATTCCCACGAAGGGGCTGGTATCCTCTTCCGTAGCAGCAGTTGGACCAGCAAGGGGCCTGCGGAGGTCTCGGACCTAGTCGTCGAGAACTCTACGGGATCCGGTGTTGTGATGGCCAAGGGAGGCGTCATTGGCAGTAACTGGACGATTACTGGGAATGCTGCAAACGGCGTCTCATTCTCAGAGTTCCACCCCCGTGTGGATAACCTGGCTAGCGAGGACAACACCGGCAACGGCGTCTCAGTCATCGATTCCAGCAACGTGGAGCTCTCAAACGTCCACACATCTGGGAATGCCATCGGACTCTACTTCCAGGAGTCTAACTACGTAATGAGCGGCGGGAAGAACGTCTCATGCCACACATGCTCCTCAGACGGGGACCAGAGGGGGATAGTTGTCAGGGACAGCATCGACTTGCAACTGATCTCGACTACCGTGTCAGGATCACTATCAGAACCGGCCCTTGACATCGACAACACCGGGAATCTGTTCCCTGGAATCGTAATACTCGATGACATCTCCATCCACTCCACCTCATCCAACTACTCAGTCATACTAGAGGGCGTGGATGCCGAGATTAGTGGTCTCGACCTGAGCGGAGATGGCGGCGGAATGTACTGGGGGGCCAGGGGGTCGCTGCCATCCAGGATATCTAACAGCGTGATATGGGACAGCCCGTCAGACTGCATCGAACTAGTCTCGCATACCGAGCTACTAGCCAATGGTGTATCCCTAATATGCGACGAGATTCCTGAAATAGACCAAAGCTCAGTCAACTTCACTGGCTCGTCTTTGGCAACTCGATCGGGCTCTACTAGCACGTTCTCATTGAGCAACAACTCCCATCTTCGTTGGATTTCCTCGGGGGGCATCCTAACGCCACAGAGCTCGGAGGACGACGTAATTGCTGACGTCATGTGGATGGTAGACGTCCATACCATCAACCAGAACCTCCTCAACATCCCCCTTGCGGAGGTGAACATCACTTTCGATGAGTTTGAGAGCGAGGTCCTGGCTACCCAGCCATACGAGGGAATGTTCGATTACGGGCCATTCATCGGCCAGAGATGGACGCCAATCCAGGGTTGGTCGACCACCAATACAGCATACGTCGGATGCGATTACGACGGAGTACACAATGATTCGGAGCCAATGCAGATTGATGGTGATATGCGGGTCTACTGCAGGATGGAACTAGCCAACCAACCACCATTCATCCTCTGGGAGACTCCTTTGGACGATATGGAATACTCAAGCGAGAGCGAGATCATTTTCGATGCCCGGGAGAGCTGGGACCTTGACTTCGACACCCTCACTTACAGTTGGACTAGCAGTATAGACGGCGACATCGGGTCAGCATGCAATCTCCAATCCAGTAACAACTCGTTCTTCGTCGCGAACATGAACGGGTCCGAGCCATGCCTCTCTGATGGGAGCCATTCCATAATCCTCGAGGTATGCGACTCCGAGGGGAACTGCGTCAACGAGACACGGGAGTTGGAATTGGTGAATCTTCCTCCGGTACTCACTGTGGGAACATCGCCCTCCATCTCGTGGTGGGGGACCCTCTTCCTGGGGCAGACGGCCAACGTCACCATAGATCTGGATGGGACATACGATCCCGAAGGAGGGGATCTATGGTGCTGGGCAACCGCGTCTTTCGAGGAAGACCCCGGCCCAGATATCGAGAACCCAGGCTGTCCTACGGAGATCATCAGGTCCTTCATCGGCGCTCCAGATGACACTTTCAGCGTTTCAGTAAAGGCATGGGACAGCGTCAATGATGTGATTTCGTGGACATTCGATGTGGAACTCTACAACGAGCTCCCGATACCAGTGATGGAGATATCCAGGAATGGGCAGACTTCGGCAGACTGGGTGGCTTTGACGGGCTTCGAGACTTTCGACCCAGAAGGGGACGACATCAGGTTCGAGTTCCACAGCGATATAGACGGTCTCCTAGGGATGGGCTCATCACCAGATCTACCTGAGTGGTCAGGAACTCTCAGCAAGGGGACTCACTCCATCACGATGAAGGCCAGTGACACCAGGGGCGATCACGCCAATCAGTGGAACACCCAAACTGAGACGCTGGAGGTGATCAACTCAGCTCCAGATGCCATGATTTCCAGGCCCATCTCCGGAACTCTCACCGACTCGTCAGAGTTGGTCTCCCTGGAGTCCACAGGTTCTGGGGACTGGGACCTATCCTGCTCCGAGCTTTCGGACAATGGAAGCGGACTACTCTGTAATCCATTAGCAACGTCTAGCAGCGATCTAGTCTCGGTGCTATGGGAGTCGAATCAGATTACCGAGCCAATTGGAAGCAATTGGGATATCTTGACCCGCCTCCCTGCCGGAGATCATACCATCACACTCACCCTGGATGACGGGAGCGGTCCGGTTTCAGATCAGATCGAGATTATCGTGTCGGAGTCAGCACCATTGCTCATTCTCGACTCACCTGTCCCAGATGCCCAAGTATACTCCAACCTACCCGTACTCTTCGACTTCAGGGATTCAGTCGATATGGACGGAGATGATTTCACAGTCACCGTGACCTCTGATCTGGATGGGGTCATTCTGGACTCCAGGACCACAGACTACTGGTACAACGACTACCTCTCTCATGGCACTCACAACCTGACCTTCGTCCTCACGGACGAGAACGGAATGGAACGAACCCACTCCCAGGTCATCACCGTGCTGGAGACCGGCCCTGTGGCGGTGATCTCCGGGATGGACAATGGCCAATACCTCCCTCCAGGGCAAGAAGCAGTACTAAGCGCCATGCAGTCATTCGACTACGACGATGACATAGTACTCTACGAATGGAGGATAGACGGCCAATTGGTCAGCGACAGCACCGCTCTGAACATCTCATTCCAGCCAGGGCCAGTAAGGGTGGACTTGCTGGTCAAGGACTCAAGAGGGGACACCTCGGTGGCTTCGGTCAACCTGACAGTCGGATCCAGTGCCCCAGAGGTATTCGACTTGATGGTCTCGGTCAACAAGGTAGAAGACGGAGTCCCAACATTGGTCACAACTACAGTAAGGGTCCTGGATGAGGATGGCACTACCGATATCGTCAGAGGGGAGCTAATCGCAGGAGGGTCATCGGTAGCGATGTACTTCTACGACGATGGAACAAACGGAGACTCTGTTGAGGGCGACGGAATTTGGACGTCAAGATTCTCCTGGCTGGTCTCTGGGGGATCTTGGGCCAGGGTGGAGGTATGGGCAATGGACTCGGACCTGGTCTCGCCCGGTGCGGTTCATACGGTCCCAATCGTCGACTCCGATAGCGGAGGCCTGGAGTCATGGGTCTCATCCCTTGGGATCCCATTGCTTCTGATCACGATGGCTTCTCTGACTGTGGCTGGGATTTCTTACAGGCGGATGAAGATGGCGGAGATGGCCAAGGACATGCAAGTAATCGAGTCGTGGTCGTCATTCGACCCCAGGGATATGGACGAAGAGTTCGACTCGGAGGACTAGTTCTCAGGGCCCCAGGGGGTCCTCTCTCTGTTCATCCCGATTCTCTTGGAGAATAGGAACTTGAAGTTCTTCCAACCATCCCCCCAAGTGTGGATCTCAGCTGTTCCAACTCTGGTCCTGTATGGTACAGAGATTTCCACTGCCTCTTTCCTCCCGAAGCATCTCCTTGCATTGATCTTCATCTCCTCTGAGAGGGGCATGCCATCGTTAGTTGGGCGCATCCTTGGGTTTTCCATGATCTCCTTTCTGAAGACCCACATCCCCGACTGGGAGTCGTGGATGCCGTAGAAGAATAGCATCCTGGCGGTGAATGAAAGGGCCCAATTTCCGAATCCATGCAGCCCAGACATGGCTCCTTTCTCAGCCCTCTTGAGGCGATCGCATGTGATGAACTTCAGATCTTCTTCGACTAGCTTTCGAACTAGTCCCGGGACCTCCTCCCCTGGATATGTGCAATCTGCATCCATGGTTACTATGATGTCCCCAGGGGCCATGGCAAATCCTGTCTTGTAGGCCCTACCATACCCCTTCCTCGGCTCAAGGTAGACCAGGGCTCCCTCTTGCTCCGCTAGCTCTCGCGTCCGATCCTCAGAATTGCCGTCGATTATGAGGAAGTCTAGCTTCTCGCACCAACCGTCATTTGGAACCGATCTGATGGTATCGACAATGGCCTCCTCCTCGTTCCTCGTTGGAATTACTACTGTAACGTGTACTGGCAATGGGCCTTCCATGGTGATTATCCTACAATGACCCTATTTTTGAACCATTGTAGAGGAATTTACTCTCCCGCTCTCTTCAATAACGCCTCCCTAGACCGGTTAATTGGTGAGGTCTTGCACATAGCGATGATATCGGGAGAATACCCACCCAGATGGGGGGGAATGGGCTCCACAGTATTCCACCTTTCATCCAAGCTAGCGGCTATGGGACACACGATTTCTGTCATCACTAGGAGCTCCAAGGATACCCCTCCGCATCTGGAAGGTGTTCGAGTAATACAGGTGCCATGGCTAAAGCTCCCCCTCGAATTCACTCGCTCCTACGGAAAGTCGGCTCTTAGGGAATTGACTCGCATACACGCAGTCGAGCCAGTAGACGTCGTTCACCTACATTGCCCCATGGCTTCTTGGTCAACCAAGCAATTCGAAAGATGTCAAAGGGAGATAGCCCCAGTCGTATCATCGATGCATGGGACCTGGCTAGGGGAGAGGGACGGCTTGACCCTTGCAGCCAGATATGGGGAGCCAGCAGTATGGGCAAATCCGAATGACATCGCTATTCGATTCATGGCAGGAAGATATGCTCGATTCGAGAAATCAGCCATTCAAAAATCTGCAGTGATCGTCCCAAACTCAAGAGCAACGAAGTTGGATCTCGAGTCTAGGTACGACGCACCCTCGGATTGGGACTGCGAAGTCATACATTGGGGGGTGGACACAGGGATGTTTGTCCCAATGCACCTTGACAGCGAGGAAGACTCTCACAAGAAGAACGAGATCAGGTCTAAGTACGGACTCGGACCAGAAACTCTCCTGTTGCTTGCTGTGGGTAGGCTGGCCGCTAGAAAGGGGCATGGACTCCTTCTACGGGCCTTCGCCGTGTCAGCTGAATCAACTGATTCACATCTTGTGATAATCGGCCGCGGCTCTCTGCGAGGGAAGCTAAATCGGTTGGCTTCCAGATTGGGAATTAGCCACCGAGTCACAATAGAGTCCGGGATGGGGTTCGAGCAGATCTCCGAGATGTACAGGATATCTGATTTGGTGATCTACCCGTCATACTACGAGGGCCAGGGGCTGATTCCATTGGAAGCAATGAGTTCTGGTACACCTGTGGTGACCGTCAACCATGGACCATTGCCCGAGATGGTTGATGAAAGCGTTGGAGGACTTTTTGAAATAGGCTCAGTAGAGTCACTTTCCGAGTCCATATGTCACGAGTCGTCTTCTATGGACTCCTTACTCGAGAAAGGTAGAGAGGGAAGGAATAGGGTCTTAGAAAGATTCACTCTCGATGGCAATGCAGAGGACTTCTTGACGGTTTATCGCCGAGCCATATCACAATAACGTCCGGGGAAACTCTTGATTGCTAATCCACCCTCCGCTCATTATGGAGAGCCGTATTTCCTCAGTTCGGAGATCGAATAGCGCCACGATAGCTAATTTCGGTATTATAACCCTAGTTGGGTACCTAGTTCTGGTCAATCTGAAGGCTATCCTGATGCCACTTGCAATTGCAGTACTGATTTATTTCCTGATCAGGGCGCCCGAGCAGTACCTTATCGAGAGGTTCGATATCGTCTCTAGAATGCCAATGCTGGCTTATGGGGTTATACTCGCATTCGGTGCATTGGTATCTTACGGGGTGTCGATTCTGTTGTATCGGAATATCGACCAATTCAAGGACGAGATGAACAAGGACGGTGGACTGATTGACAAATTCGACGAGAAGTGGACGAACCTTGGAGAGGCCAACCTCTATGGTTTGGAAGACGTGATAACAAGCCAGGAGACTATCGAGAACGTCCTCGACCCACAGAACATCCAGGATTTCGCCACAAACATCCTTGCCGATCTGGCTTCATTCATGACTACCATGGTCACCGTTGCAATTTTCGTCATATTCATCATCCTAGAGGAGAAGAGCCTCCCCGGGAGATTCAAGGCTGCCTTCCCAGGTTCCTATGGAAGTGTTCGAGCTATCGTTTCAAACTCCTCAGAGGCTATTTCCACATATGTGATTTCTAAGGCAACTTGTAGCGCCGGTCAAGCAATCGTACTGGCCTTCCTACTCTGGGCAATGGGGATCCCAGGTTGGTTTTTGTTCGGGGTTCTATGCTTCCTTCTGGACTTCGTGCCAATTCTCGGGGCTCTTCTTGCCACCATACCTCCGATGATGATCGCCTTGATCGTGCTCGATCCATTACAGGCATTGCTTCTCGGAGCACTAATGATCGCCAACCAACAGCTGTTCGGCTCATTCATAGAGCCAAACCTATCTGGTCAGAGGCTAGGGATTTCTCCATTGGTCCTACTCCTAACCGTGATGGTCAGTGCTTCGGTCTGGGGCATTTCCGGTGCGATCATCGGCGTCCCAATCATGATCATCGCTAGGATAGCCCTGGAGGAGGACGAGAGGACTCGCCCAATCGCCCTGATGCTAGCCATGAAGGTTCACGAGGAAGAGTAGTCAGCGTCTTGATATGACGACCAGAACCCCTTCCCCTCTTACAGAAACAAAACCCTCCACTCCCTCATTGTGGAGGCCCCTCGTTGACAGGGCGAGGGACTCCCCTTTCATCTCCCACTTGGAACCTGATATCCATACCTTTCCAGGTTCGAGGGCGAAGACAGAGAAAGGCTCACCCTGTGGGATTTCAACTGAAAACTCGCCTTCTTCGGGATGGACTCTAGTCGTCACCCGACTCTCATGGTGCATCCTAATGATTGCACCTGGGGGTGCATCGAGCATTGCTGCCCAGTTTCCGAGGATGTGATCGGCCCTCCCCCCATCCACTCCGACTACGTCGATCTCAGTGAAACCACGATGGATCAGAAGGGCGAGTGATTTTGCCAGATCACTGGTGTTTTGATCGATCATCTCCACAACCTTCCCCTCCCATTCACGAGCATCAACTGAATCTAGGTCTCCTAGAACCTCATCAACTTCGACGCCCGACTCAAAGGCCCTGTCAGCACCCCCGTCAACCCCGAAAACGGGTACGTCGGACGAGATCACCAAGTCAATGACAGATGAAGGGGGAGTTGAACCGTTGCACCACAGAAACGCCCGCACTAATTCACCTACCGAGTAGAAATCTTCCCTTCAGACACAATAACTGACCCCTCCAAACTAACCTCGGGATCAATCAGGGAACCACGTAGGTGAATCCCGACCCTCGCAGTACCTCCGATGTGCGTGTTGTCACCGAACCCGAAGTACGATGAGCCCCTCACCACAAGGTCCTCGACCTTGTTCCCCACCAGTTCAGTTGCCTTTGGATTCATGCCAAATCCGAACTCAGCAACTGTCCACAACTGATCCCTCTTGGAACTCCTCAATCCCAATCGGGCAACATCGAAAACAGATATAATCTGATCAGCTATTTCACCGCCTGAGACATCTACTACAACCCCGTCTTCTACTTTGAGTGTCAGCGACTCTTCTAGCATCCTTCCTTCCCATGAACCGTCGATGACGATAGTACCATTCATGCTCCCCTCCTTGGGTAGGACGAATACCTTCCCTGCCGGCAGATTGGCTATCTGCCCGGGACGGTTGCAAATACCAGTGTCCTCTAGAATCCACCTGTCACCAGTAACGAACTCGATATCAGTGCCCGCTTCCGACTTGACGCTTACACGCCTCTTCCTCCTGAATACTGCACCCATCCCACTGATCTCCCTTTGTAGGGCGTTGTAGTCGGCAGTCATCCCACCAGACTCGAATGCGATACTCCCGATTCCAGGCATGGAGACAATCCTGGCTCCCTCCCTTGTGGCTGCTGCCCTTGCCCTTGTGTGAGTCATCGAGTCCTTGGTAGCGATGATGATTACCCTGTTCTTCCTCATTATGTCGGAGACCGGTAACGGCGGTTCCTTCCCAGTTTTCTGGGTCGGGGGCATCATTACCAGGAGGATCCTGTCTGTCACTCTGGAAGCCTCCTCGTACAATGCCTGACCCACGTCTGCCGTATCCGGGTCGGTGATCACCAGGACGTCCTCCTCCCTCCGGACTTGAAGACACGTACGAATCACCGATCTTGCTGTAGACAGCATCGCCTCCGAGTTTTCGGGACTTCTACTGCCATCCTTGGTGGCCATAGTGACTATCCCTAGATGGGGTCCAGTATTGATACTTCACTCGTCCAGTGAGAGATCCCTGCTGCGATTCGAAATCTCGGCGAAGACGTCTGAGACGAACTCCTCCAGGACGACCCCCTTCTTCTGATTGCCACTCCTGCCCCTGATGGAGACGGTTCGATCGCTGGCCTCCTCGTCCCCAAGGATCACCATGTAAGCGGGACGTGTCTTCCTGTGTGTCCTGATTTTCTTTCCGATTGTGTTGTCTGAGTCGTCTACTTGAACCCTGACTCCAGCCACATCAAGAGCCTCCCTTACCTGCTCGGCGTACTGCTTATGCTTCTCCGAGATAGTGATGATCTGCACCTGAACTGGAGACAGCCAGATTGGAAAGTTCCCTGCCCAGTGTTCGGTTAGGAAGGCAACAAACCTCTCATGCGTGGAAAGGGGTGCTCTGTGGATGACGAAGACCTCACCATTTTCGGCTCCAGTCTCATCAGTGTAGGTAAGCCCAAAGCGCTCCTTGGCCGCGAAGTCTAGTTGGATTGTCGACATCGACTCCTCCCTGCCAAGAAGGGTCCTGAACTGAATGTCTATCTTGGGCCCGTAGAAAGCCGCTTCTCCGACAGCCTCGACGTATTCGACCCCGAGGTCATCGAGAATTTCCCTAAGATGGTCCTGGGTGGACTTCCAGTTCTCAGGCTGATCGATATACTTCTCCGTGTTGTCAGGATCCCACAGAGAGAGTCTGAAGTGATAGTCGTCAAAACCGAAGACTGAGTAGTATTCTTGCACCATCCTAACATTGTCGGCTACTTCGGAAGCCACCTGGTCCAGAGTACAGTAGATATGGGCGTCATTCATCGACAGCATCCTGACCCTTAGCAAGCCAGAGAGAGTTCCGGACAATTCGTTCCTGTATACTGTGCCATACTCTGCTATCCTCATCGGTAACTCTCGGTAAGACCGCTTCTCGTTCTGGAATATTCTATGGTGAAATGGGCAATTCATAGCCTTCAATGCATAGGATCCATCATCCATTTCCATTAGGGGATACATCCCATCAGCGTAGTGAGGAAGGTGGCCGCTGGTCTCGAACAGCTCCTTCTTACCAAGGACAGGAGTCGTCACCCTGACGTACCCATAGGCCTCCTCGGTCTCGATTGCGAAATTCTCTATTTCGGACTTGAGCGATTCACCATTTGGAAGCCAAACAGGGAGGCCCTTACCTATCATTTCGTCAATCATGTAGAGCCTCATCTCCTTGCCGATCTTCTTGTGGTCTCTCCTGGAAGCCTCCTCGATCTGCCTCTCCCTCTCTCTCAGGCCATCTTTGGAGTCGTAGCACATGCCGTAGATTCTGACCAATCCCTCTCTTTCCTTGTCCGCTCTCCAATAGGCCTGACTAGTGCTTGTTAGTTTGAACCATCTCAATTGGGAGGTCCGGGAAACATGAGGTCCTCTGCACAGGTCCACGAACTCACCTTGACGGTATGCGGATGAGCCGACATCATGACCAATCTTGTCATCCATGATCTCCAATTTGAACGGATTCGATGAGAACATATCCCTCAGGGACTCGTTGTCAAGCTCCTCTCTGTCTATGGTGATGTTCTGCTTGACCAGCTCTCTCATCCGCTTCTCTATCTCACGTAGCCCATCATCACCAATAGGGTCCATGTGGAAGTCATAGTAGAATCCGTGTTCTATAGGGGGGCCAATTGTTGGCTTTGCTTCCGGGTAAAGTTGAGTCACGGCTTGAGCAAGTAGGTGGGCGCAGCTGTGCCTCAGGATGTACAAACCCTCCTCCGAGCTCCCAAGGATTGGCTCGACCTTACAGTCTCCCTCAAGAGAGTAGGACATGTCCCTCTCTTCTCCGTCTACCAACGCAGCTACGGCTCCGGACTTCCTACCGTGTACGTTTTTGATAACTTCTCCAGCACTGATTCCACTCGCATACTCATGCGCGCCCTCGTCGCCCACGTCAACAGAAATCATCCCCACTGGCATCCCTCTTCGGTTCGCCGACGTCCAGTCGATATGAAGGCCTTGGCAGGATTTTGGATACGGGGGCATTATTCAATGACGATTTGCGTACCCGAAGTACCTTCCACCATTCCGGATATTTCAGAGAGAGAGCCGATTACGGCTCGCTCACCAGTCCTATGCACGAAATCACATGCAGCCTCGACCTTTGGTCCCATAGAGCCTGATTCAAATTTTCTTCCAGACATTTCCTCCGGGGTAGCCCGTTGGATCAGCACTGCTTCATCGCTCCCCCAATTGTCGTAAACGCCATCTGCATCAGTGGCGAGGATCAGCAATCTAGCCCCCAGCTGTCTTGCAAGCAGCGCACTTGCCCGATCTTTGTCTATGACTACCTCGACCCCTTCTAGAACTCCTTCTGAGTTGTAAGCAGTAGGAATTCCCCCACCACCCGCGCAGATTACAACAACCCCCTTCTCCAGAAGCCAGTGAATGGGCCTTAACTCGAAAATCCTGTGAGGTTCGGGAGAGGGGACAACTCTCCTCCATCCCGCACCGTCTCTTGCTATCGACCACCCCTTCTCCTTGGAGATTCTCCGTGCCTCATCCTCAGCGTAAACAAGACCGATCGGTTTGGTGGGATTCTGGAATGCGGGATCGTCAGGATCTACCTCCACCATTGTCAGAATTGTCGCGAAAGCAGACTCCGTCGGCATCATGTTTCCAAGCTCCTGCTCGATGTAGTATCCGAGCATCCCCTCGGTCTGAGCACCGAGGACATCCAATGGGTACTCCTCAACTTCCTTGTACGATGCGGACTGCAATGCAAGAAGACCCACTTGGGGGCCATTACCATGCGTGATAACTAACTGGCACTTCTCTGCCAGGGGGGCAAGGGCCTTGCAAGCAGATCTCACATTCCTCCTCTGATTCTCCGAGGTTGGCTCCTCCCCCCTCTTGAGAAGCGCGTTTCCACCTAGTGCCACCACGACCCTCATTGAACAGTGTCCCGAGCGTGAACCGATAAGAACACGCTCCCTCTGGGCCATGCATGGTGCGCGTCGGAATTCTAGCAAATCCCGATGCAGGCTTGGGCGGAAGACTCGGTCTCAAAGGATCGGACGGACAGGCTGAGTTGGCTCGTTCAAAGGGAGCGGAGGATAGGTCCGGACCACGCCTAGAATCCATGCTTAGGCACTTCTCCAGGATCCATCGAGGAGAATCAAGTCAGATAGAGTGGATTACCAGTTCGGGCAGGATGGGTACTGAGTGGATACCAGTCGATCTCGAGATCGGGGCAATTTCCGAGGTTCATCAATCCCCGGGGGAGACCTCAGCATCCGATACCCAAGATGCGGTTGCAAGGTTACTTGAGGCTGGGATTGACCTGCTAGTATACTCTGGCGGAGATGGAACAACAAGGGACATTGTCGCGTCACTATCAGGTTCAGAAACGCCCGAACTACCGGTGATAGGAGTTCCTTCTGGGGTGAAGATGCACTCCGGTTGCTTCGCCAGTTCTCCGAAGGCAGCTGCCGAGGTCCTCTCAGCTTGGATCCATGGGGATCTACTAGTTTCTTCCACCGAAGTCCTTGATTTGGACGAGGACCTCTACAGAAAGGGGAAATGGGTAGTGAGGCTCTATGCCGAGGCATTTTCTCCAAATTCCCCTAGATGGATGCAGGGCTCCAAAGAGCTGATTCAGACAGAATCCGAGGATGAAATAATCATCGGACTTTCAGATCATATCAGGGAATCAATAGTGGAAGATGGACGCCTAGTGATATGGGGCTCGGGGGGGACTCTCAGAGAGATAGGCGGAAATATTGGCTTCGAATTGACGACACTTGGGATCGATGCGACAATCGGTTCAGAGCAGGTTGGGACGGATCTAGCAGAATCTGGCCTCATCGAGATTCTTGATTCCCATGAGGGGCCAGTCACTCTCCTGCTCTCTCCTATGGGTGGCCAAGGATTCCTGATCGGCAGGGGGAATCTGCAACTATCTCCTACAGTCCTCAGTTCGATCGGGATTGACAATATCATCGGGGTGGTGACTCCCGCAAAACTCCTCACTGTCAGATCGCTGAGGATTGAGACAGGAGACGACTCCCTGGATCAAGAATTCAGTGCCAAGAGGTACATGAAGGTGCTTCAGGGGTATAGGACGACCAGGATACTTCCAGTTTCAGTCGATTAGACTTCCATCCCCGAAGCCGCCATCAGGAGTCCCAGGAAAGGGGGACTCGGCCTACCAGGCCTCGACTTGAACTCAGGATGGTACTGAGTGCCGACGAAATACGGGTGTCCTTCTAGCTCCATGATCTCGCACCTCTCTCCGGTCTCGTCCTTGCCTACAAATACAAGCCCCGACTCCTCTATTTCCTTTATCAGATCAGGATTCACCTCGTACCTGTGCCTGTGCCTCTCATCAACATGGTCAGCTCCTCCGTAAAGGCGCTTTATTTTGCAGTCATCCACAAGGAATGGGGTCGGTTTCGTCCCCAGCCTCATCGTGCCTCCCATATGCGTCTTCGATATCTCAGGCATGAAGACTACAGCCGCGTGAGGGGGCTCTTCATCGAATTCTGTTGAATTCGCACCTTCGAGGCCCAATACGTTCCTGCAGAACTCTATTGTCGCCACCTGCAATCCTAGGCAAACGCCCAGATATGGAACGCTATTCTCCCTAGCATACTCTGCCGCCTTTATCTTCCCCTCGATGCCCCTGATTCCGAACCCTCCAGGTACCAGGATACCATCCGCTGCCTTGAGCAGGTCCCACGCCCGTTCATATGACTCTAGATCTGTCTTCTTCGCGTCTTCGTCTAGTACCGAAGACTCGATCCAATCGATGACAAGCTTCCTATCGACCTTGAAAGATGCATGCTGAAGTGCTTTGATAATACTGAGGTATGAGTCCGAGAGATCAGTGTACTTACCCGCAACTGCTATGTGAACTTCTTCTGCATCCTCCAAGGAGTCGACATGATCGGCTAAATCCTTCCAGTCTTCCAGCAACCTCCTGTTTGACGAGAGTTTGAAGCCAAATCTCTCCGAGAGCATCTTTGTGACGCCCTGAGACTCCATCATAATCGGGACTTGGTAGATATTAGAAACATCGTGCGCTGATATCACTGCCTCAGGAGGCACATGACAGAATGCTGAGATCTTCTGACGTGTTTCGTCAATCAACGGACTCTTCGATCTGCAAACCAGCATATGGGGATTTATCCCAAGGCCTCTGAGGTCCTTCACCGTGTGCTGCGTCGGCTTGGTCTTCTGCTCTCCGACTGGGCCCATTACCGGAATTAGGCTAACGTGGACGAAGCAAACGTTCTCCTGCCCGACTCTGAATTGGAACTGCCTCAAAGCTTCGACGAAAGGAGCACTTTCGATGTCCCCCACAGTACCTCCCAACTCAATCACACAGGCATCCGGCTCCTTCCCGTTGCCATCGCTGGGGGTGTGGGCAACCCTCTCAATCCAGTCCTGGATCTCATTTGTGATATGGGGGATGACCTGGACAGTCTTGCCCAGGTAGTCCCCCCTCCTCTCCCTCTCAATCACGCTTTCATACACCTTTCCTGTGGTGATGTTGTTCTCTTTCGTCAGACACACGTCGAGGAACCTCTCGTAGTTTCCGAGGTCTAGATCAACTTCCCCACCATCATCCAGTACGAATACCTCGCCGTGTTCGAATGGCGACATAGTGCCTGCATCCGTATTCAGATAGGGATCAATCTTGATTGCAGTCACTCTCAGTCCTGCGCTTTTGAGTAAAACACCTATGCTACTTGCAGTCACTCCTTTCCCCAATCCGGAGAGCACCCCACCCGTCACTACGACATACTTCATCTCATCAACGGGGTCAGAATCAGTCACCCATCCCCTATCAACATTGGCTACAAAAAACCTGTTTGCCTTTTCTTTAATTTCAAGTAGCGTCAGATTTACCGTCGCACATGCCGGGTACATCGGGAGACAAAGTGCTCGTCACTGGAGCCTTGGGTCAGATTGGTACTGACTTGGTTCAGGCTCTGCGAGAAAGACACGGAAGTGAATCTGTAATCGCCTCTGATATCAGGGATGCGGAAGGGCACCCATCAGTAGAAGAAGGTCCATTCGTCACTCTAGATGTCCTTGACACCGACGAGATTTCCAGAATCTGCCAGAACCATGGAGTCGGTACGATTTACCATCTCGCTGCGCTTCTCTCTGCAGTCGGAGAGCGTGACCCAGATTTGTGTCGAAGGATCAATGTGGGCGGGACAATTTCAGTCTTGGAGGCTGCCAAGGAATGCAATCTGAGAGTCTACTCGCCGTCATCGATAGCTGTTTTCGGACCAGATTCTCCTAGGCATGCCACTCAGGATTCTCCGCTAAACCCCACAACGGTTTACGGCGAGACCAAGGTAACCGGAGAGGCCCTAGCCCGGGAATACCTTGAACGATTCAATGTCGATACACGTGGTATCAGATATCCCGGCTTGATCTCCTACAGGGCTCCCGCTGGAGGGGGGACCACTGACTACGCTGTGGAAATTTTCCATGCCGCTTTGAATGAAGGACACTACCAATGTTTTGTCCGTCCAGACACCCGGCTTCCGATGTTATACATGGACGATGCAATCAATGCCACCCTATCTCTGATGGACTCGGACGAAGGGGATCTTGGCGATTCCCGATCAGGATACAACATCCCTTGCCTGTCTTTCTCAGCCGGGGAACTAGTGGATGCAATTTCAGATAGGGTCGAGGGTTTCACTTGCGATTTCGTTCCAGACGTCAGGCAGGAATACGCCGACTCGTGGCCAGACTCGATAGACGGCTCTATTGCAGAGGAGGATTGGGGTTGGACGCCGGAGTTCGACCTCATATCCTTGGTTGATGAGATGCTAAGTGGAATCTCTGGCCGCTAGATCTCTTCTTCGCCTTCCCAATCTGGGGTGCTCGGGTCAGTTCGGGCCCAGAGTACATCATCGATTCTAAGAACGCCGATTGCGGCTTCGGTTGCACCAGAAAGAGCGTGCTTAACTACGAATTCAGTATCCAGTACTCCCATCTCCCCCATATCGCAGTTCTTCCCGCTCTGGAGATCGAAACCAATCCAAGCGCCGGACTCCCTCTGATCTGCCGATAGTGAGAGGATCACCTCCACAGGGTCTCTACCGGCATTTTCTGCAAGAATCCTTGGAATCGACTCAAGCGCTGAAGCATACGCCTCAATGGCAAGTTGCTCTCTACCCGACAGCGTCTGTGAGAATGACCTCAGGTGCCTTGCAAGATGGGACTGAATTGCACCCCCGCCAGGAAGGACCCCAGGTCTGCTGTTGAGCCGATGCGCCACGCCAATGGCATCGTCGAAAATCCTGATCGCCTCTTCCCTAACCGCTGGGGAGGAACCTCTGACGACCAGAGTCATCCCCCCGCCGTCACCTTCTATCAGGGTGTGCTTAACATCTGAAATTCTCTCTTCCCCTCTCTTCGAATAAGTCCCTAGGTCCTCATCTCCCAGAGCACTTACGCTTCTTGCCGGCCTAGCTCCAGTTATCCTGGATAATAGGTCCATGTCGCTCCTCTCGAATCTTCGGTATGCCACGATTCCCGCCTTTGTCATTAGAGAAATCGCTTCGTCGTCGATCCCGTCCCTGACTACCAGAAGGTCGACACCGAGTGATGAGAGGTGCGTCACTTGCTTTTGCATGTTCTCCCTAGATCTTTCATGGAATTCCTGCATTATTCCGAGGCTGCTTACCTCGATCGATGCATCAGTCTCCAGCTTGGCATGTTCCAAACCACCGTCAATGATCGCAACAACCCCTCCATCGGAATTCTCTGGACTGGTTGCATCGACCCTTGACTTTAGAAGCATCAATCCATTGACCAAGGATGAGTCCATGACGTTGCCCTCTCTAATCTGGAGACGTTTGACAACCATCCTTTCCAGATCGTCCCCACCTTCCAAATCCACCAGACCATCTGCCGCCTCGACAGCTAGGCCTGCAATCAGACCGCACACTGAAGAGTCCCCCTTCCCTTGGAGAGAAGTCCTAACGACCTGAGACTTTTGCTCTTCATCCGATTCCCTCGAGACCTTCTCAGTCTCCTTTATCGACTCCTCCAGTGCAATCGAGTACCCGTTCACGATAATTGAGGGATGAACCCCCATTCTAACTAGTTCCAGAGCGTTCTGCAGCATCTCTGCAACAAGCAGGACAGTAGTAGTAGTCCCGTCCCTAGCAGCCCTATCCTGAGATGATGAGGCATCGATAAGCAGCCTAGCTGTGGGATGTTCCACATTTGCCTTTTCTAGAACGGTGACGCCATCATTTGTAACCAACGCCGACCCATCACCGTCAACAAGCATTTTGTCCAGCCCCTTCGGACCTAGGGTTGAACGAATCGCCCCAGCAAGAGATGAAGCAGCCTTGACGTTGTTCACCAGAGCTGTCCTACCATGGATTCTATCCGTATCCTCCAGAGCTACATCGTGATCAGACTCGACCATCTGTGCCCTTCCAACCAAGCCTCTGTTTTCAATACGCTCATACCCATTCAACCTCATTAATCTCGAAGTGCATCCGTTCCATTCAAATACCACCCATCTTTCCCACTATACAACTAGAGGTTGATTAGTGATATTATGACTGATGAGAATTGGGACAATTTCGACGAAGAAGCCATCGAGGAAATGGCCAGGATGTTCGAACAAATGGGGATGCCAGTCGACATAAATACTCTGAAATCGATGATCAAGCAAGTCAGAAGCCAATTCGAGGAAATGGGAATAGATCCCGAGAAGGTCTCGATGAGTGAAGTCAAACTCGGACTCAACTCGGACCCGGAGGAATTCATGAAGAACTTCGAGTCTATGATTAGCGGGCCCCAGGGCCTGGGTGATTTCCTGAAGAAGATGGGTGTCGATATACACATCAAACCCTCTGTCTCAGAGGTCAGAGTCGATGTAGACGAGAGTCAGCATGAATCGAATGATGACTCAATCCCAGAGGAGGATGTGTACGTAGACAATGACCAGATGTTCGTGACCATCGACGTATCAAAGTTCGATGATATTTCTTCCGACAATCTTGAATTGAGTCTTACCGGAGAAGGAGTCGTTCTTCAGATGCTAAGGACCAATCAGATCAGACCATTCAGAACATTCGTACTCCCAAACGCATCATCGGGGGTCGCCAATTGGGAGATTAACAACGGCATCCTCGACATCACATTCGAACTGAAGTAGTTTGGAAAAAACAGGAGAAATGAAAATGGGATCTGCAGTAATAGGAATTGACTTAGGAACGACAAACAGTTGCGTAGCGACAATAGAAGGGGGCAAGGCGGTAGTAATACCAAATTCCGAGGGTTCTCGGACCACTCCCAGCGTGGTTGCCTTCACAAAGGATGGAGAGCGTCTGGTAGGAGTCACAGCGAAGAGGCAGGCAGTAACCAACTCGGAGCGCACGATCATCTCAGTAAAGAGAGAAATGGGCACCGACTGGAATAAGGACATCGATGGGGACGACTATTCCCCTCAGGAGGTCTCTGCATTTGTCCTTCAGAAGCTTAAGGCCGACGCTGAAGAGTACCTGGGCACAGAGGTCAAGCAAGCAGTAGTGACTTGTCCAGCATACTTCTCT
This sequence comes from Candidatus Poseidoniales archaeon, assembly GCA_003602515.1. GTDB lineage: Archaea > Thermoplasmatota > Poseidoniia > Poseidoniales > Thalassarchaeaceae > UBA36. The sequence goes on from QQSB01000006.1 coordinate 29,045, forward strand.
GACTCCCAGAGACAGGCAACCAAGGACGCAGGAAGGATTGCAGGACTGGAGGTTCTACGAATAATCAACGAACCAACCGCCGCAGCACTGGCCTATGGTGTAGACAAGGAGGAGGATCAGACCGTACTCGTTTACGATCTGGGAGGAGGGACATTCGATGTCTCCATCTTGGAGATTTACCAGGTCGATGGCCAACCACAGATTGAGGTCAAGGCAACCAGCGGAGACAACAGACTCGGAGGTGACGATTTCGATGAGGCTGTAATGGAATGGATTGTTTCCGAGTTCAAGAAGTCTACTGGAATAGATCTGGAGAAGGATCTCCAGGCTATGAGCAGGATTCGTGAAGCAGCAGAGAAGGCGAAGATTGAGCTTTCTGGGACTCCATCTACTCAGATAAACCTCCCATTCATCACCATGAGGGATGGTCAGCCGGAGCATCTGGACATGCCCCTCACACGCTCTAAATTTGAGAAACTAACATCCTCATTGGTAGAGAGGACGATGTCCCCTACTCGCCAGGCTATGAAGGATGCCAGCATAAAGAAGGGCGATGTGGACAAGGTATTGTTAGTCGGTGGTTCGACCAGGATTCCAGCGGTTCAGCAGGAGATCGAGAAGGAGGTCGGCAAGGCACCCTTCAAGGGTATAAATCCCGATGAGGCAGTTGCAATGGGGGCTGCTCTGCAGGCTGGAATAATCGTTGGTGACGAGGGCGTTACCGACGTCCTACTTCTGGACGTCACACCGCTTACGTTGGGAATTGAGACGCTTGGCGGCGTAACTACTACCATGATCGAGAGGAACACAACGATCCCTTCAAGGAGGTCCGAGACTTTCTCAACCGCAGCAGACAACCAGCCTGCAGTCGAGGTTCATGTTCTCCAGGGAGAGAGGGAATTTGCGAAGGACAACATTACCCTGGGAAGGTTCCATCTAATGGGTATACCAGCTGCCCCAAGGGGAATCCCTCAGATCGAGGTTACATTCGATATCGACGCAAATGGCATAGTAAATGTCTCTGCTAAGGACCTTGGAACAGGGACAGAGCAATCCGTCAGGATAGAGAGTCAGACCTCACTCTCAGAGGACGAGATAAAGCAGAAGATAGAGGATGCCGAGAAATTCGCCGATGAGGACAAGAGGAGAAAGGCCAAGGTCGAGATGAGGAACTCAGCAGATAGTGTAGTCTACCAGACCAGGAAGATGATCGAGGAGAACGAGGAAAAGCTATCCGAGGATGACACCAAGCCAGTCCTTGAGAAGCTGGACGAACTCGAGTCCCTGATCGTCAAGGAAGAGACCCCTATACCACTGGAAGACATCGATGAGGCTTCCATACAGGCAAAAATGGCGGAACTGGAGCAATCAATGCACGCGATCTCGACAAAGCTCTACGAAGCAGCAGCAGCTGAGATGGCAGAGGAAAAGGAAGAGAGCGATGATGATGGGGTAGTGGACGCAGACTTCGAGGTCGTTGACTCCGATGACGAGGACCAAGACTGACTAACCCTCAGTGATAAGTCTGTGAAGAGTCCTAACGTGGACCCCTGAGGTCCCGTACTGGAAGAGGGGATTGACTCCCTCAGAGCGAGCCTTTGAACCCGGGCCCCATGCACTCCCTGCTATGTCCAAGTGAACCCAGGGGATCTTCTCTGAATCTTTGTCGAACCCTCTGTGAGGTACGAAGAACTCCAAGAATGATGCAGCTGCGTTCGAGGAACCGGCACGTCCACCTATCGATCCGTTGCGGATGTCTGCGAAGGCGGAGTCTGTCATGTACTTCCTAAACTGAGCGTTGAGAGGCATCCTCCACACTGTCTCTCCAGAGCGTTTTGCTGCCTTTTTGAGCCTCCTGCCGATGTCATCATCATTGGCCCACATCCCGGTAATCTGGTTGCCCAGAGCGACTACGATGGCTCCTGTCAGAGTGGCCAGGTCTACGATATACTCTGGATCTAACTCGCCCGCCTTCCACAATCCATCAGCGAGGACATTGCGCCCCTCAGCATCTGTGCTGAACACCTCTATGGTTTTGCCAGAGTATGTCTTGAACACGTCCCCGGGACGGTATGCCCCAGAGCCGGGCATGTTCTCAGCCAAACAGGCGATTCCATTCACCCTGCGATCATAGCCGGTGGCGTGCAGTGCTTCCATCAATCCGAATACTGTCGCAGCACCGCACATATCGTATTTCATATCCCACATCCCTCCGGTCGGCTTGATTGAGATTCCACCTGTATCGAATGTGATGCCCTTGCCAACAATGCAAGGCCTCTGGATGCCCTCATCGGCGTCTGGATTGAGTGTGAACATAACCATGCAAGGCTTCCTGTCACTGCCCTTTCCAACATTTATCAGACCGCCCATATCCAGTTCCTGCAGCTTATCCCAATCATAGACTTCTACTGCGACATTATCCTTGCCCGCAGCCCACTCTTCGGCTCTACGAGCGTACTCCATTGGGTACAGAACATTGGCCGGCTCATTTCCTAGGTCACGTGCAAGATGCACACCACCTGCAATTGAATGAGCCCTACTGAGCCCTTCTCCAAGGGCCTCCTGATGTCTCGGACTCGCTTGGAATTGTACAGACCATTGGTCTGAGATATGCTCTTTATCGATTTCTTGATGCTCGAGGAATTCGTAATCTCTCAGCATCATGCCCTCTGCGAAGTCAAGCATGCGCTCCCCCGTCCACCCTGACGTGAATCTCACGCATACCGAGAGTCCTTTCTTCTTAGATAGCGAAGCCATGACCCGCGCTCCAGTGTTGCGCGCTATACGGTGGCCCAGTGAATCCTTCTCACCCATGCCGATGAGCATGACTCTGCAATCGGGAGTCCAAATGACCATCCTCTGGCCCTTCTTTCCATCGAACTCATCGGATGAAATCGCTTCCTTGACCAGATTCCGCTGGCTCCTACCGAGTCCTGAAAGTGCGTTGTTAGGGGCTCTTCTGACTCCCTCGAAGAGGGGTATCAGCAGTTGTTCGTAGGCTTCATCGAATTCGCTATTGGACCAATTCATCTTATCGTCGAACCTGCGATTTGGTAGTAATATACAAAGAATTGCCATGAAGAATCATACTTTGGAGTCAGAATTAGTAGTATTATAAGATAAATTACAGTTCATATCTACTATTTCTTTCATTTATCGTCGCTAGAGCGAAGGCGATGAGGACCAGTATCATCGAAGGAGCCGGCAGAAGGCCCGGGTTGTCAGCCCCCACCTCCAAGATACTCTCATTGATAATTTCGAAAACCCACATGGAGGAATCTACCACTCTCTTCTGGTAGTACAGAGCCCAAACCCCTTCGCCGCTGGAAATTGGAGCGCTCCTGAAATCGAGGGTAGTTACGGTGCTATTTGTGGCATTGACTGCGAAGCCGTACCCAGTGGTTGAGAAGTTGAAGTCTGAACCCAACTGAACCTGTGTAATCCCTCCTTTTTGCTCCCCTATAAGTTCGGCTGCCCCATCTGATCCAGGAAACCAAAACTCTGAGAAATCTTCCTCATCTTCGAAGTATAACAGCGTCGCATTTGACGTACTCGCGTGCCCTAAGTTCGAGACACTAAGATGCACTTTCCCTCCTTCCATCTCTAGGGAATCGACAACAAGACGAGCTCTCCAGTACCACACATTCTGAATTAGATACCTCATCACATCGAGCTCCTCCTCCAATCTATCCGAGAGGGCCTCTACTGTTCCTAGCAGGAATTGTTCGTCATCGGTCTCGAAGGTGAAAGTTGGATAGCCCATTACCCCGTATCCATAATCGCGACTGGTCCCACAGTTCGGGTAGAGGCCTTGGTTTGCATTACGGATCGGTATCTCGGAGATGTTGGTATTTACCTCATCGCGAATGGAGTGATACATCTCCCAGTCTGATGGCTGTTCGGGCCATTTCCCCCACGGGTAGAGCATGATCCAGACTCCTGTGTGCATTGTGATATACAGGTCCGCATGAGGCACTACTTCGTTCATGTAAACAGAATTCGCAAGAGTTTCTGACTCACTGAACGCTGCGCTCCCGGGCTGTGTCGTTGGACAGGTGTTCCAGTAGTGGTCGTAGTTTCTATTCAGATCTACTTGGTTAATGTTCCACCTTGTATCAAAGTCATTGCCATCGGCATTTAGCATGATGAGGATATGCAATTCAGTTGTTGCCAAGATGTCTAGTATCGCTTTCTCGCCATCTGCCCAACCGTCGATGTAATACTCGGCAACAAGGAAAGCTAGTTCGGTGCCCAAATGCTCGTTACCATGATGCCCCCCATCGATGTAAATCACCTCTTTGGCAGTTCCATCCGGTTTGGTTTCCTGGCTCCAATCAGAAATCTGTAACATCCATAGATTCCTACCCATTTCTGTTTGGCCTACTACTAACAGGTTGACAATTTCAGGGTATTCGTCTTCCCATGCATTCACATCCAGCGTCAGTGTGGCATAACTGTGGTACCAGTGTTCCTGGATGATGTCCGGCTGACTAATCTGGCCCGAGGCCATAGGAGATGCCGATGCAACCATCAGCGGGACGAGCATTATTACTGCCAGTAAGCGGCGCATAGCGCCGCTGTGCGGGGAATAAGATACAACCCTTATCCTTTTTTGCTCGAAAAATCAGCTATATGGCAGGCTACCATCTTGGTTGCAATAAGCGCGGCACTGAACTGTGTTAGCGAACTATCTGTGCCCGGAACGATTTCGTTGACGTCTGCTCCAATCACCTCGCAACTCTCGGAAGAGAAAAGACTCTCTATCACCTCAACTGCACCCCAGTGGCTCAAACCTCCTGGAACAGGGGTTCCCGTAGATGGAACCAAGGAACCGTCGAGGCCATCTACGTCGAATGTGAGCCACACCGGTCCTGAGATTTCTGAAAGACTTCCAACCATCCTATTCCACTCGAGATTGCCGTCTGAGACGGACAGCAGGTCCCTTGCAAGCCATGTCTGAATCCTATCCTCAGACTTCATCAACTCTTCTTCCTCCATACTGAAAGCTCTGACTCCGACTTGGATCACCCTCCCAACTCCAAGATCGAGAGCCCTGCGAATGACGGTCCCATGTGATAATCTCTCACCATTCAACTGGTCTCTCAGGTCTGCATGAGCATCTATCTGGACTATTGTTAGGTCAGAGAGTGTAGAAATCATACGGTGGTCCGATAGTGATTCCAAGATGGGGAGAAGAATCCCATGTTCTCCACCAAGAACCAATGGGAATTGGCCGCCGGCTATCCATGGTCTGACGTACTCTCTGATCGAGTCCAACTGATCCCTTAGGCTCGGCGCATCCGATACCCAAGGTTCAGCGGTGTGGATTGCTGCTCCACACGGTAGCTCCTCCGGGAGAACCGAGTCACGTAGCTCGACTTGCAAACTAGCCTCTACACACGCCATAGGTCCATGCTGGGTACCTTCTCCGTAACTTGATGTCATTTCTAGGGGAATTTGCAAAATGACGATGTCCCACGGTCCGGAATCAGATTCCTTGAGCCCAAGGAAATTGGTGGAACCGGACACATCCATGGGGCTTCGAGAAGCACGTCAAGATTAATCGCTTCGGGACTCTCAGCTGTGTTATCAGAGCAATTAGCAAGATGTTTGAAATAACCTCGGCACCTATCGTGACCCGGTGGGAAGATGGGACTGACCTTGGCGCAACTAACTCAGGCAATCAAGAGCAAGGTCGATACCAGCATGGAGACCCATGTCGCAGAGTCCATCGCTGAGCATGCTTTGGGGTTCTTCGGCTTCTCAAACAGAATAATCGACAATGCACTGGAACCAACTGATAGGAACATGTTCTACCAATTGCAGGACTATGACCTGCTTACAACCGAATCCGAGGAGACCACCCTATGGGATGGGCGCGAGTGGAGGATTCACTATTGGAAGTTCAAACCGAATGCTGAGAACTTCGCAAATCTGGTAATGCAGAACGAGAAGGATAAGGGGGATGAAGATCCCTATGCCCACATCTACGATGGAATGCCAGCTGGCCTATGGAGGGAGAGGTCAGGGGTCGATGACGATTACGAGGAACCCCTGTTCTAGTTTTTCCAGTCAGCATGTCGGGAATTGTTTGAAATGCCTCCGTGGGTGGAGTCGTACATGAATAGGGGATTGGCCGCCTTAGTCGTCCTGTCTATGCTAGCCTCGTACATCCCCTCATCTATTGCCTCGACTCAAGATAGTCAGACAAATAGTTGTGAGATTATTGCTGATTGGGGTCAGCAATGGCATTGGACCGAAGAAGGCGACTCGGAGATTTCACTGATTCACAGGTATAGGGTTGTTTTCGAACCATCATTTACCAACGGTTCTTCACCTACAGAAGTCAATGCCACTATCAATCACTTCAGAGGTGATTTGGAAATTCCAGTAGCAAACAGCTCGGTATTTGTTGCTGGTGGAGAAATAGATATAATCATAGAAGAAGAACCACAATTTGGAGATTCATTTTCTATTCATGTCCAAACCCTAGAGGCTTCTTGCAGCCGTGTTCTAAATATCACAAATTGGAATCAACCAATATCCGATCATGAGGTTACTAGGGAGACTCATTGGTCGCTGTCTGAAATGGGGGGCGAAGAACAAGGAGTTACCTTCGATGGAAGGGGATGGCAAAAGAGATCAGGAAGCATTCTGGAGTCAAACGAACTTGGTAATGGGACTCTTTTACTGGACATGTCAAATGGCTCCCAAGGAGCAGTCATTGATCTCGTGCTAGATAGGATTTGGCTCAATGAGTCATATGACGGAACCGAATTGATGAGCCAGGATTTTGAGATGATGGGATCGGGAGGGCTGTTATTCAACACAGATGAAGGAGGCGAGGGAGCATCAATCAACGCTGATGTAAACGACGCCTACGTCCTCCGATCGTTCCGTGATGGCAAAGTCACTGAGAGGATGATGTTTGAGGGGGACGGGTGGATTTCCATCAACGGAGGAGACAACGAGAGTTCAGGTGGCGTTTACGGTGAGGTCTTCTTGTTATACTTTGAAATATGGGACGAGGATGGATTCCGGAGATTACAGGATATCCAGGTCGAGGCAAATGCTTCAGCAAGAGTGTCCGCAGTAGGAGAGGCCTTCTCTTTCGAACTGGACGAACTAATCTTCCGAGAGAAATGGGAAGAGGGCATTAGGACTGACCAGTACTCGAGGATATTCGGAAGCGGGCAGTTCGACTTTATCGCATCCGAGGATTCTCCATATATCGAAGCCAATGGGACGATCCCCCTGATTCACTTCCAATCAGAGGGTGGAGAAACTGTCGCTGATACTCTCATTGTAGATGGTACGTATGATGGAGATGCAGAGGGATCCTTCGGCCTAGTTCGCCAGATAGTTGAGTCAGGAGTCTACGAGAATGCAACGGGTGCTGTCTTCGAGGCCGACAAAATCAGGAATGAGTTTTGGTTCAATGTTTCCGCTACTCCCTTCGGACCAATCGATCAGGAGTTCGGAGCCGAACACAACCTCACGTACGAGTATGTAGTCCCTCAAGATGACTGGATAAATCGAACAATCCGCTATACATTCGTAGAGGACAATGGCTCTACTGATGACGAATACCCGGAAAACTCCCCAATAATTCAGAATCCCGAGGCACCGGAGGCCAGTTCGATTTTCTCCACACACATCTCCAGAGAGACAGGAGTATGCCCCCAGATCCTGGCTATTGGGGACTCATTCTCCTTACTTGGAAATACAGATATGATCCTGGATGTAACCGTTCATGGGACTAGCACCGACTCAATCGATGGTCACACCGTATCTATTGCTGAATGGGAGGGTTTCTTCGGAGAAATGAGTTCAGCAAATGGCAGCATCATCAACGAAGGGCCGCTATCAGGACTCCTGAACGAAGTTAGTAGATTACTCATAATAGATCTAGGAGAGGACTCAGAAATATCCCTGATCGAGAACCAGAGAATGGATAGGATACTTTCTCCATCGATAGTTACATTCGATGAGAACACCCCTCCGTCATTATCTGACGAATCTGGTTCCTCGTTAAGGTTCCGCGAATCCGCCTTATCGACCGAGGGCGGCGTGGCTCATCTGGAGGTCGTAGTGAATGACGTTGACACGGACATAAAATCCGTTAGCGTAGACCTATCCTCGCTCGGTCTGGGGATAGTCGACCTTTCTGACTCTGGTCTGCAGGGGGATCAGGTGATTCATGATGACATCTGGACGGTCAGAATTACCCATAATGGACTCCAGAGTGGGGACCTCCCTATATCCATCATCATGGAAGACTACTGGGTAACGGTCCAGCAGAATACTAGTATCCAGATTTCTAACGCCCCCCCTCGAGTAATACACGTCGATTTCACTCCAGAAAGTACGTTCAGGGGGGAGTCGATCGTAGTAACAGTAGGTGCATACGATGGCCATGGAATCAAATCAGTGGCGGTGAACTTACAGTCAATTGGGGGCGGCTTAGTACAATTGAGCAACATTGGCCAAGAGGACTGGGACTGGCAACTTGCCGGCGAGCAACGAACCTCCAGAATCGACACTTGGTCGGGCCTTTTCGAAGTTCCAGCAAGTATGTCTCCAGGCAGGCAAAACATCCCGATTCTACTAGAAGACATTGCTGGAGCGTCGATCTCGACGATACAAATTGGTGGCGTCCACACAAGTACCATTGGCCAACAAGCCACGAAGATCCTAGTCGGAAACCAACCACCTTCGATCACAAATCTTACTTTCCTCAAGGATGGTAATGAGGTAGAAAAAATCACTTCCTTGGCATCAGGAGGAGAGGAGGATTATACAATGGAAGTTGGGATACATGATTACGATGGGATATCTTCGGTCCAAGCTAAGATCGGCCGCTTGGCCCCAATCGGGCAGTCAGAAGAATGGCTCTTGTTGGTAGATGATGGGACTGGCCCTGACAGGATTTCTAAAGATGGGATTTTCTCCCTCTCTTTCTCCGCTAGATCATCATTGAGCGAGGGCGAGTTGTCCCTATTGATTAGAGCAACGGATGTATTTTTGTCCACGACACCTGCTTCCGAACAATTGCACAATGTCTCCATAATAAAGTCTGATTCCGGTTCACAGGGAACGCCCTGGCTGTCGGATTACTCTACGGAGTTAGTCTTAGCATCCATGTTCTTGCTATTGTCAGTAGGTGTTGTTGCTTTCGTGCAAATTGTAAGGAATTCCGAACTTGAGTAGTATTGGTGCGAGTGCCGGGATTTGAACCCGGGTTCCCACGTTGGCAACGTGGGGTGATAACCGCTACACTACACTCGCGCACTCTCTGCAAACCAGACTGGCTTTTCTAAGCGTCGGTATGCCCCTCGACAAGATTTGAGACTAGTAATCGTATGGTATCTCGTGTTTTTCTGTAGACTCCCTTCTCCCCTCCATGGGGGTCTTCCAAACCCCAGTCCACATCTATTGGAATAGTTGGGCAACTAACTCCACACCCCATGCTGATTATCGCATCGTATTCCCCCGGATACACTGCGTTGATATTTTTCGGCCTAAGTCCAGAGGTATCTATTCCGAGCTCCTCGAGAACCTCTATTGCATATTTGGCGACCCGACCAGATTCTGGAGGATGAGTTCCAGCCGAAGCAGCCTCATGTCCGAGATCCCTAGCAATCCCCTCAGCCATTTGGCTCCGACAGGTGTTCCCTACGCAAACGAATAAAAGACGCACAAATACTCTATACGAGAGGCACTAATTAACCAATTGACCTATAGACAATATAGGAAATCGCTCAGAATAGGTTTCAATAATATCCCTTCAAACGGAGTGATATGTCGGACTCCCCAGTGTCCCACCATAAGGCTGGCTCGCCACCTGAATCACCAGACCCAGAGGCATCAAATGAGCAGAGGGCTCAGATGGAGCAGGCATACCAACAGATGCAGAGGAAGATGAGAATCAGCAAGATGGACGAGAGTATTAAGCACAAGATCATGGTTCTATCAGGTAAAGGAGGAGTCGGAAAATCAACCGTAGCCACAGGACTGGCCCTTTCACTGGCTCGTCAGGGAAAGAAGGTCGGCCTGATGGATATTGATATTACTGGGCCAAACGTCCCAAAGATGCTCGGGCTGGAGCAAGCAGATCTGAACGTGGAGGAAGGTCAGATTCATCCTGCTGATGGGCCAAACGGACTCAAGGTAATCTCGATGGCTTTCTTGCTGGAGGATCCGGATAAACCTGTAATTTGGCGTGGTCCGATCAAACTCGGAGCTATCCAGCAGTTCATTGGAGATGTTGCTTGGGGGGAGTTGGACACTCTGATTATCGACTTCCCTCCAGGGACAAGTGACGAACCCCTTACTGTTAGCCAGAGCCTTCCAGGAATAGATGGTGTGGTGATAGTCACGACTCCTCAGGAAGTCGCTCTTCTAGACAGTCGAAAATCGATTAACTTCGCCAAAACGATTTCTATCCCCGTTCTAGGAGTGGTAGAGAATATGAGGGGTTATAACCTGAGAGGAACATCCACACCCAACTCTAACATCTCAGTAATGGGGCCCGGAGGGGTGCCGATTGAATGCCAATCTGATGGGGATGGAAACTGGGAAATCACCCTTGATGTGTTCAAGTCAGGAGGGGGGGAGGAAGCATCGAAAGAGATGGGGGTGCCATTCCTGGGATCTCTCCCATTCGACCCTGGAATTGTCAGAGGGGGCGACGATGGAGTCCACAGAATCATCGCCGAGCCAGACGGGGAAACGGCAAGGGCTTTCGAATCGATAGTGGAAAGCGTTCTAGAGCAACTCGACAAGGGCTCTCAGCGTACTCTAAGGATAATCTGACACTACAATCTTTGCGTTGGCTTGATGACATAGTCTCATTCCCACAAGGTCGTAATGGTTGCTGAAACAGGTATCTACATCACCTGGGTGACGGGGGCTATTCTGATTAGTATAGCAATGATGCCAATCTTCAAACCACCCTTTGCAAGGATCAGCGCTGATGGCTTCATTGATATGTTCAGAAGATACTGGGCACATATGATCGTAGTATTCTCGGTGTATCTTTGGAAGGACTTACTCGATGGTCTTGACAGGGTATTGATGGCCAATACGCAACTAGACATGACCTTCCTAGTATATGCAATTGAGGGAGACTCTGTTCTATGGGTCCAAGAAGGACTAAGAAGCGAACTGCTGGACGTTTTCATGACCCATTTCTATGTAATGGGATTCATGACTGCAACATTTTCTTCATTCATCTATCCAATTTTCTTCGATGACAGACACATGGCAGACAGAGTATCTCTTTCGATGTTCTGGGTGTATATTCTGGCGATTCCATTCTACTTGTTCCTTAACGTCAAGGTTACCGGTAACTATGTAGAAGGAATGGAGACAATTGCATATGATCTAACTCCAGAGATTCATAATTGGTTCAATCGAATTGACCCCTTTACAAATGGGATGCCAAGTTTGCACATTGGTCTACCGTTTGCAATATGGCTTTCCATGCACAGGTGGGACGAGGATGGGCGATGGAAGAAGTTCAGGACTTTTCTTATCTTATTCATAGGATTGACTTCTGTCTCGATTGTATACTTGGGTATTCACTGGTTCGTTGACATTATTGGGGGGATGATCATTGCAATCCTAGCAGTGAATATCACTTCAAAGACGCATGAACCAATTTGGCGAATCGCCGACGAGCGACTATTCACAAGGAGGCTTGCCCGGACTCTCGAAGATCCACGAGGATCCTTGCAGAGAACTCTGCGCTCTTGGATAAGTGCACTTGATCCTGTTAGGGAACCAGGCAAGAACCAGACTGGTGCAATCATCATGTCCCTCATCATTTTGACCGGTTCGGTCATACTTTGGGACGTAACACACCAGAAGATATCGATTGAAGAGGCAGACTCTCCCACATCTGCATCCGGCTCTGGTGAATGGCTTGTTTGGATCGAAGAATCAGAAGATGGAGTAGAAATTACCGCAGGAAATGTGACTTCACTGACCAACCGGACAGTGGGGGGGCAGCAATGGATAGAAACCCCTGAGGTCGTATCCTCAGGAGGAAGTTTCGTGATTTTCAATAACCATAGCGTAGAGTATTTCGAGCACAACCAGGAATCAGGAGTTCTTCAGCCGATTTTCGTAGAGAGTTTGGACGAGGGCATTGTCGACATAGCAATCCTATCCGATTCAAACGGTGTTGAGCACCTCGCAATACTCTCGCCAAATGACCTCCAATTAGTTGATACTTCTGACAAGTCAACCGAGTTGTTAGAATTGAATACCAACTCTTCTGTGCTGGCATCATCAGGCGCTCTCGTAGCAATCTCAGAAAAATCGGAAGCAGGGCCACTGGTCAATATAACTTCAATTGACTCGGACCTCACAATATCCATCCCACTAGACCCTAGGTCTTCGGAGCGAATAGAAGATTCAATAATGAACGCGGGAACCATCCTTGATTTCCAAAATTCCACAATCGTAGACCTCGTAATGGACTCCAATTGGCTAGTAGCCACTGTTGACGTCGGCCCATTCAACAGAACCGTACTAGTCGACACACTCTCGATAAATCAGACACTCATTTCCAATCCTCGTTGGGATTCCTCATCCCCCAGTATCGGAGATGGCAGAGTTGCCTTCCTTCAAGTGACCAGGGATGATATCCTCTCAACCGCAATCTCCTCTCAAAGGAACAATGATGTCTATGTGCATGAGTTGAAATCAGGAGAAACCAAGCAATACACCTTTGATGAAGAAGTATCACAGACTCAGCCACAGATATTGTTTGAGAGGTTAGCTTGGATCGAAATCAATGATGATGGGGAAAAGGAGCTTCAACTATTCTCGTTCACCGACACAATAGAGCCTAGGAACTCACTACTATTACAGGCCTCTATTCTAGCCATGATTCCGCTGATTTTCTTATGGACGCTACAGTCATACAGCATAGAGAAGATTACTCAGCGAGTCTGAACATCTCATCCAGGCTTTTCGAAGCTCTCTTGAGGGTCTGCTCTGGTACGTCTATAATCTGCTCTGGAAAGGGATCAATTAGTGCCTGAAGTATATCCTCCAACTGGGTCTTCTTCATGTGCCTGCACATCACGCATGCCCCCATCAGATTCAGGCTATCCTCAGCCTCGGCTAGCACTCTGTCAGCAGTTCCGCACTCGGTAATTAGCATCATATCCCTCTCTCCGATGCTAGCTAGGCGTTTCGCCTCATTCATCAGTAACTCGCTACTTCCAACGAAATCACTCTCCTCCAATACCTCCGAATCACATTCAGGATGACTTAGAACCTTCAGGTCGATTCCATTCTCTGACATGTTCTTCTTCCAGTTCCTTATTTTTGGTCCAGTGAACTCTGCATGAACCTCACATTCACCATCGTAGAGTATCACTTCCTTCTTACCCCTGAGTGAATTCTGCAGGTGCCTTCCCATGAATTTGTCAGGTACGAAGATCAATCTATCACCTGGCAACCTCTCACAAATACTGAGGTAGTTGCTACTTGTTACGCACACGTCACACTCGGCCTTCACAGCGGCACTAGTGTTGATGTAGCAGACAACTGGTACCCCGGGGTATTCCTCCCTGATCCTGATTACGTCTTCTGCCTCTATACTATCACTTAGCGAGCAACCAGCATCGGGGGATGGGTGCAGCACAGTCTTGTTCGGGCTGACAATCTTTGCCGTCTCGGCCATGAATCGAACGCTGGAGAAGAGAATTGTCTGTTGAGGTGCGTCTCGGGCCTCCTTGGACAGTGCATAACTATCGGCAACAGAGTCCGCTACCCCATAGGTGATGTCCGGAGTCTGATACGAATGTGCGATAAGGAACACGTCTTTCTCTTCCTTGAGACGATTTATCTCAAGGGTGAGTGGGGCCAGAGATCTACAGACCTCCATACTCCATCGCATCGGTTGCCTGATTGCATACTGTAGCCTAACCGCTTCCTTGTCAATCTCCGAGTCAGAATATCCGAAATTACCCAAGAAAACCCGCGGGATGGGGGCAGCTGGCATGTCCAGAACCATGTCGAACGACTAATCGTCCGAGTGCAACCGCTTTCAAGTCATCTGGCATCGGATTTGCATGGTGAGCGGGGATATTCCAATGTGGAAGCCCGAGAACGTTCTTCACGAGGGTGCAGAGGCAACTGTTACCAGTGGTTCTTGGCTGGGCAGGAAAGCTGTCCTCAAGTCGCGAAGAGCACGGTCTTACAGGCACCCTGACCTCGATCGTAGACTAACTAGACAAAGACTAGCAGTTGAGGCAAGAGTCCTATCCAGATTATCTTCGGTCGGATTCCCGTCCCCGAAACTGATGTTCTTGGATCAGCGTAACTCTTCCATGCTACTATCCAGAATCGAAGGAAGGACTCTCTACGAATTGCTCAAGTCGGACGAGTCTTCTGGTGACGAGCTCTTCTCACTCGGTGGGTTGATCCGTAGACTCCATGAGATTGGAATATCTCATGGCGATTTGACCACTCATAACGTAATGTCAACAGAAGAGGGAGAACTCCATATTATCGACTTCGGTTTGTCCAGGCAGTCTCCAGAATTGGAACATTTGGGCCTAGACCTACAGGTTCTCAGGGAATGCCTCGGAGCCAGCCATTCTGATATTGATGACGCCATCGACAGAGTATGTGAAGGATACATGGACAAACAGTCCTTTAACGAAGATGTAGAGAGTGCTAAAGATGTGTTAGACCGCTTTCGCAAAATCGCAGGGAGAGTCAGATATCACGGCTAGGGTTGGAAATATGCGTATTCTTTTCGCCACAGGGAACAAACACAAAGTATCGGAGGCATCTGAGATTCTCTCCCATCTCGGACATGAGGTGGATCAATTACTGATCCACGGACAAGTCCCGGAATTGATTGAGCCACAGGCGGAAGGAATAGAGGAAGTTGCAATTTCGAAGGTCATGCAAGCCAGAGACTTGGTGATAGGGACGGAGCTGGAGGACTCTATCATCCTAGCAGAGGACTCGGGGCTCTTCATCGATTCACTACGAGGTTTTCCAGGCCCTTTCTCTTCATATGTCGAGGGGACTATCGGATTGTCCGGGATCCTGCATCTTATACCTCCAGAGTCTGGAAGGGAGGCCGAGTTCAGGACTATAGCAGCAGTATATTTCGAAGGTGAAATCCTAACTGGAACTGGAATCTGCAGCGGAGTGATATCTAGAGAGATATCAGGAGAAATGGGCTTTGGTTATGATCCAATTTTCATTCCACATGATGGCGATGGAAGAACTTGCGGCGAGATGTCTTCTACTGAAAAATCATACATTTCGCATAGGGGTAGGGCCCTGAAGGAGGTCTCAGAACTCCTCAATCCCCCGTCAAAGTGAATAGACGCTGTCCTCCTTGCAGTACCAGAATGGTTACGGCAACTCGACTTCTTCTGATTACAATGAGTATTTTTTCAGTGCCAATTTACCTTGTGTTCATCGTTCCAGAGGGCCTCATCATGCAGGCTGCTGGGGCAGTGTTGATCCTTCTAATGGTCTCAATGATACTTTTCACCGGTAGGAGGCCGATACCCTCGGCCAAGAAGAAAGAACCCGCCTTCATCGAATCAGAGTCCGACTTCGGCGACATAGAATTGCCACCACCTGTTCACTCGGAGGAATCGTTGGAAGAGGTCCGTTCCTCGAAGATCAGAAGGAGTAGGGGGAGGAAGAACGTACATGATATTCCGGTACCAGATATGCCCGAACCCACTATGGCCCCGGCAAGCAGTACTCCCGCCGAATCCTCGGTAATCACAGCCGAATCAGATGTTGATGTAGAAGGTACGGCTAGAGTCCACATCGCCAGTTCGGACCCGGAACTACAAGCAGAAGCAGAAGTTGATTTTTATCTCGCCCAGCAGAGAGAGAGAAGAGAGGTCTTCAGAGCCAGGCTTCATCGTGAAAGACGAATGGAAATGTCAAAGAGAGTATCCGAAGAAGCCAGAAAGTGGGCCCAGGTTGAGGACGGGGAAGATCTGTCCAAGATCACAAGTATCCCTGGACACGGCTTAGCGGTCTTCTACGAACCAGAAGAACCCGACACCACAATTCCCCAAGGTATTTCTTATGTCAGGATAGATGATGAGAGAGTCCTCAAGGTCAGAGTTTCACTAGACGTTCCTAGATTAGAATACAATACTCCCCATGAAGAAATGAGCGAATCCCAAGACGATGCCTCCACACCCCTCCCTCCCACTCCAGGGATGCCGATTCCACCCCCTCCCCTACCAGACATCCCACCTCCCATTGGGCCAGAAGATTAGTCCGATGATACGTTGAAGCGATATGCCTTGTTCGGCGTACCATGTCAGACGAGGTGATGACGGTCGAGGACATCGTCGTTGAGGGATCAAGTCCAGAAGGCGGTGTAATCTCAGTTTGGACCCTCAATAGGCCCGACAAACTCAATGCTCTCAATACGGAGTCACACAGAGCCATCAAGGAGGAATCGGCAAGAGCAAACTCGGATGACTCAGTCAGATGCGTCGTAATCAGAGGTGCCCCTCCACCAGAGGCAGAGGAGGGAAAGAGGACAAAGCCTCATGCATTTGCAGCAGGAGCCGATATCTCTGAATTCGCAGAGATGGACTCGGACGCCGCCCTCCCACTCTTCGAGGACAACGGTTGGGAGGCGGTATGGAACATCTGCAAGCCAACTATCGCAATGGTAGACGGATTCGCACTGGGTGGAGGGACTGAGTTAGCACTCTCCTGTGATATCCGCATTGCTTCTGATAGGTCCACATTTGGACAGCCAGAGATCAATCTCGGGCTGATACCCGGAGGCGGTGGGACACAGAGACTGTGCCGGCTAATTGGATATGGGAGGACCATGGAGATTGTACTCTCCGGAGGGATGGTCAAGGCCGAGGAAGCTCTCAAGATGGGAATCGTCAACAGGATGGTCTCTCCCGAGGATCTTGAGTCTGAAACCATGAGTCTTGCAGAGGAGATATCTAGGAAGTCACCATACACGACCAGGGTTGCAAAGCGAGTAGTTAGGGGCGCACTAGAATTACCCTTCTCGGAGGGCGTACTAATGGAACGCTCAGAGTTCGTGGCATTGTTCGATACCGAGGACAAGGAGATCGGAGTCAGAGCATTCCTGGAACGAACAGAAGCTCATTGGCTCGGACGATAGAATCCGCCATAGTACTAACCCAGGCTATTGGAGATTATTCCCGCAGCGTCGCTTTCCTTCGTAGGGTCTACGAGTAGCCATTCTGACTGAGAGCCAGATACAACAAGATTTTCTTGTATCTCCCTGATTCTATCCAAGTTTTGCAAGTAGTGATCAACCTGCTTACCATTGTGCTTCTCTCGATTCGCAATCATTCCCCTATGCATATTTTCACTAGTCACGTAGAGCACCACACCCGTGGCAATACCACCAGAATCACGCCATTCATCGATTATCTCTTTGTTAGGGAAATAATGAACCCCCTCTAGAAGCAGGTCGCCCCTCTTCTCTAGTGCTCTCTGTATGACTGCTTGTACTCCCCCAGAAACAACTTCGACCGTTTCCTTCCAGTCTCCAACCGCCGATCCGCCAGCCGACTCAAATGACGATCTGTGAAGTTGTGGTTTTTCCGAAGATGTGAGTTGTGTTCTGAGTACCTCTCTGACTGTATCCGTCGAGGCAACCTTGTTGAAACCGAGTTCCGAAGCAAGTTTTGCAGACATTGTAGACTTCCCAACACCGCTGGTTCCGACAATGATCAGGAGTCTGGGGACTACCATTGAATCACCTAACGCTGAATTGACTTTGTCTCGAGGAACTCTTCCATCCCATGAACTCCCAACTCTCTCCCAAGTCCCGACTTCTTGTAACCGCCAAAAGGGGCAGTGACATTGAATGCGCCACCATTAATGCTGACTTGTCCCGTCCTCAACTTCCTGGCTACTCTCATCGCTCTGCTCTCGTCGCCAGACCAAACGCCTCCGGAAAGGCCGTATTCTGAGTCATTGGCTAGTTCTATCGCCTCCTCTTCGTTGGAATATGTGGTTATGCAAAGAACTGGGCCAAAAATCTCCTCTCTGAACACAGTCATCTGAGGAGTCACATCGGCGAAGACGGTGGGTCTGACGTAGAACCCCGAATCCAAATCATCTGGCATCCCCTCTCCACCAGCAACCAATGTCGCACCCTCGTCGATTCCAGTTGAGATGTATCTGGAAACACTCTCTTGCTGCCTTTTTGACACTAGCGGACCGCACTTGCTCGTTCCGTCCATTGGATCTCCAACGGTGTATCGGCCGATTTTGCTCGCGATAACTTCCACTACCTCTTCTCTGGAATCTTCTGGAATTAACAATCTGGTCAGTGCCGAGCACTCTTGCCCGGAATTAGCGAAGCAGGAGTAAATCGCAGAGGACGCAGCTCTTGGTATATCGGCATCGTCCAGGATGATGTTTGCACTCTTCCCACCGAGTTCCAAAGTGACTCTCTTTACGCTGGGAGCCGCTAACTCTGACACCCTAACACCAGCATTTGTCGATCCAGTGAAGCTGACCATATCCACTTCGGGATGGCCCGCCAACGTCTCACCGATTTCTCTGCCATGTCCGGAAATCAGATTGAAAACCCCATTCGGAAGGCCGATCTCATCCAGAATATCTGCTAGGACGAATGCATTCAGCGGGGCTTCCTTGGACGGTTTCAGAACCATTGTGCATCCTGCCGCTATCGCGGGTGCGACCTTACCGATTATCTGGTGTAGGGGGAAGTTCCAGGGAGTGATCATTGCCACCACTCCTATTGGCTCCTTTACTACGATAGAGTTCCTGATCTCCTCTTCCCAAGCAAAACCGTCAAGGATCTTGGCATAAGACCTTGAGACAACTCTGGGTGTTCCGACCATTGCCATGCGTGAGTATTCTATCGGAGTACCCACCTCAGAGGTGATCAACTCCGCTATTTCTTCTCCTCTATCCTTCAAAGCAGAGGAAAGCAGATTGAGATAATTCGATCTCTCATCAATCGTTGACTCCGACCAACCAGTGAATGCGGCTCTAGCAGCTTCCACAGCAGCATTTGCATCTGACTCGCTCCCTACTGGAACCGATCCAATTACTCCCTCACTAGCCGGATTGATCACCTCTATTGTGCCCTCGCCATTGGGTTCGACCCAAGTTCCGTCGATGTAGAGGTGCGGGCGTTCGTGCATGCCTGACCCAGACTGCACCATCTTATGATATTCATGCAAATTCAATAGAGTGTGCCCTGCCCGAGTGTCATGCCAGTTTCTTCCGACATGATGGATGGAGGGGTCGCATTGGTTACTCTGTCTCCAGAAGCTTCCGCAGACACCTTCGCTCCCGCTAACTTCGAGCCCATTCTTTCCACATTGAATGAGATAATGATCGATCCATTATGCAGATCAGTTGTGATTACCGGTTCCGGACGCTTCTTCTCCGCTGGTGGAAATATTGACGATTTCGCCGATGGAATAGAGAATGGAGAAATTGGAGACAGGGTCCAGGAGATGACAGACAAGCTACATCCTTTGTTGCTGAGAATGAGGACATCGGAGAAAGTATTCGTTTGCGCGATTAACGGATCTGTTGCTGGTGGCGGATTAGGGTTAGCTCTGGCCTCTGACTATCGAGTCTGCGTACCTCAGGCAAAGTTAGCATCAGCCTTCTTCAGACTCGGTCTTTCTCCAGACGGAGGTATGACTTGGCTACTACCGCGTTTGGTTGGAAATCAGGCGGCAAAGAGATTCCTCTTCAACTCGGAGGTCTGGTCCGGTGAGAAGGCAATGGAGGTGGGCGCTGTGGATGAATTAGTGGACGAGAGCATCCTCGTCGAGAGGTCATTGGAAGTCGCCAGAGAGTGGGGCAAATGGTCAGTGAACAGCAGGAGGGGCACTAAGCAGTTGCTCGACGCATCAACCTCGACTTTCTTCGAAACGCAACTTCAGTTCGAACAGTCGCTGATGGTAGCCTCTTCCAAGACCGAAGACTTCGCCGAAGGTGTAAGATCATTCAAGGAAAAGAGAGAGCCATCTTTCGGAGTCGAAGAGGAGGAGTAGATTGTCCCGAAGGCTAATTGTAATGCGGCACGCGAAGAGCAGTTGGAAAGAGACCGATGTAGAAGACCATGACCGTCCTTTGAACAAGCGGGGGTTCAGGGACTCTCCACAGATGGCAGATGCCATCCATGAAAGGGGATGGTCGCCAGACCTGATTCTGGTTAGCAGTTCCAAGAGGACACTTCAGACCCTCTCGGGGATGTCCCATAGGTTCGAGGGAGTGCTATCAGAAATCAGATCGGAGATTTATCATGCCACAGTGAATGACCTGTTGCTAGTACTGGAGGACATGGATAAAGAGGGAACAACCATGGTACTGGGTCATAACCCCGGTTCAGAGATACTGGTCAACCACCTATCTGGAGAATGGCATGTGATGCCAACGGCGACCGCGGTACTATTGGTTGAATCTGGAGAAGAATGGAAAGTCCAGGAAGTTATCCGTCCCAAGGAGATCCAGTAGTCATGGCCGTGCCGGTACCTCTTCCGACCAGTGAGACATCTTGTTCAGCGTGATTGTCACGTTTGTAACCTCGCCCTCTTCCCAATAGTCTACTGCTACGAATGTCGGCCTATTGTCCATCTTTTCCCAGCATTCCAAAGACCTGTTGAGCAGAGTATCATACTCATTCACATCGTTTGCTAAAATAGGGTCTGGGAGCCCATAGATGCTCGAAAGCCAGTTATTCAGGTGCCAAACCGGCTGCGTTCCATCACCACGATGAACACTGCACGACATCTCCTCCTTACTACCCTCTGCGTAGTTCGTTGTCCAGCCGAACATTCCGAAATCATGCAGCCACGGGAATTCGTCATTCTGCGCTTGCTCCCAGAAGACAACCAGGTTCTTCCCCATCAGAACCATATCTCCAAGGCTCGGCCATTCATCTCCCAGAGAATGCGTATAGATCCTATCCGCCATGCCAGTCTCGTTGAATAGGAAACTCAAGTGCGAGGCCGGGACGTAGTTCTCTATCAGTAGGGTGACAACATCCCCACTGGAGTTGTTCATCATGGAATTTAGCAACCTCAGCCATACGAACGCATCAACCTCTCCGAAATTGCAAGGATGGAAGAACTGTCCAGTACTATGGCAGAACCTGACATCCTCTGAAGTTGTGTTGTCGTAGTGTCTGTGGTGTGAGTCCACCATGAAGGCCCTGATCCCGTCATCCCACTGCCTCTGTAGACCTGTGTAGTGATTCACCCCCACTAGGACCTGATCCTCGATTGTGGAGTATGCATTGTGAGTCTCTGCGAATGTAAAGTCGTCATATGTCCGCAGGCAGTAACTTGCCTCTCCGTGGCAACTGATGAAGTCATTTGGGTCCATTGGGTCGAAGCCCCTCTGTATCTCCCACTCGTTCGGAAGTCCATCCCCATCTGCATCATCATCCCAATCATCGCACTCCATGTCTCCGTCTAGGTCGCCTGGTACAGAGTCACGATCCAATGGATCAGTGCCGCATCTCACTTCAGAGGTATCACTCCAAGAATCTCCGTCATCATCTATGTCCATGGGGTCGCATTCAGAATCGCCATCAGTATCGGTGGGGACCACGTCACCATCATTTGGATCCGAGGTGCAATTCAACTCCTCGGAATTGCTCCAACCATCGCCGTCGATATCGATATCCTCTGAGTCCTGAATGCCATCCCCATCCATGTCAGGGGGCGAGTCTTCCAAGCATCCCGAAGTGATTAGTAAGGCGCACAAAACAAAGGAAATCAACTTCCTCTGCATTCCATGCACCCCTCATATCGATCTGTAGTAATAACTAGCCCATCATATCCTCATGATGATTCGGAACGAAGGTCTGCTCGGTCATTGGTGGCCTGACGTAACCTCTTGCGCTTTTCCTATCTGGGAGTTCAATAGGCTCCGGTGTGAGGTCCTCGTAGTCAATCACAGAGAGAAGGTGACTGATGCAATTCAAGTGCGCATGCCTTTTGATGTCCGAGTTTACTACGAACCATGGGGACTGCTTGGTATCCGTATGAGCGAACATCACGTCCTTCGCCTCGGAGTAGTCTTCCCAGCGAGTAAGCGACTCTAAATCCATTGGACTCAGCTTCCACCTCTTGTGAGGTTCGGCTAGCCTTGCTTTGAATCGCTTCAGTTGCTCGTCATCGGATACTGAGAACCAGTACTTGATCAGAATCGTACCTGACCTCATGAGCATCCTCTCGAACATAGGGCATGATCTCATGAACTCGTCATATTCATCCTCATCACAGAAACCCATCACTCTCTCGACTCCTGCTCTGTTGTACCAACTCCTGTCGAACATTACTATCTCTCCAGCTGCAGGAAGATGATTGACGTACCTTTGGAAATACCACTCTGTCTTCTGCCTCTCTGTCGGTGCAGGTAGAGCAGCGACTCTCACAACTCTTGGGTTGAGGTACTGTGAGATCCTCTTGATTACGCCCCCCTTGCCAGCAGCATCCCTGCCTTCGAAGACAACCACAACTTTGAGTCCCTTTGCCTTCACCCATTCCTGCAGCTTGATCAATTCAAGTTGTAGTCTGAATAATTCCGCACTATACTTCTTCTTGCCAATTCTTTCGATTTTCTCGCTCCCCTTGTCGCCCATTGTAATCAGTCTTCCATGACCGTCTGTGACAAAAGCCCTCTGGTCAAAATTTTCCAGGATTTACTCGTCTATAGGAGACTGACAAGATCCTTCAATGACGCGACTGGATCGCCTGATTTTGTCACCCCACTAGCCAGAAGAACCCCTGAAGCCCCAAGGTCATTCGCCTTGGCAACGTCAGCACCGGTCTTCACGCCAGCCCCACAAAGAATCCCAACGGACCCTGAAACATCCTTCACCGCTTGAGCAGTCCCACTGACAATTTCTGGATCAGCACTAGTAACGGAGACATCCCCGCCAATCAATTCAGGCGGTTCCACAGCGACGAAGTCAGGCTCCAAAGCTGCGAGAGCCTTAGCCTCCTCCACATCAGCAGCACATGCGCAGACCTCGAATCCTTCCGGCACCTGTTCGAGCAGCATTGCCACATGCTCGAGACTGACCTTGTGTTCTGCATGATTGATGAGCGTGCCCGAAGCCCCCCTCTCGATTGCTGTAGAGGGATGTAACCATCCAGTATTGGAGCCAAATCCAACTGGATCTAGGTGTTGGCACCAGACCTCTAGATTTGGGGCTGCAGCCACGACAGAGGACAGGTCAAAAGCTGATACGGCTGCAATCATCCTGGCATCTGTTTCTATGCTTTCCATAGCCCGAGCAAGATCCTCGGCCGAAGTACCGTGAGCGGTCTGGTATGTCTTGAAGTTCACAACTACAAGATGGTCGCTCACAGTGTCCCGAGTAGCCCAGCCTCTTTGACCATGTTGGGGATTAGTCCAATACCTAGAACTAGTTCTGGGGCCTATGACAGATGCTCCAGATTGGTCAGAGAGGATCCTCTCCGAGTACTACTCAGATGGATCTGGGATCGATCTCTCGTGGTTGGATAAGCCAACCAGGCACCAATTCCGATGGAGGACTCTGAAGGGACCATGGGTTACATCGAGGAAGAGGATTTCATCAGGCGAATCACTAGTGAAGTCCTTCGACTCGATGCCCACTGATGTGTATGTGTCCACTTCCTCTTGGCTAGACCCAGTTAACCTCCCTAAATTGAAGGACTCCAAGCGCCCACCGCCCATTTTGATAGATCACATGGTCGTTTTCGACATCGATATGAGGCCATTCTGCAGGAGTAGGCTAGAGATGGCGAGGAAAGAGGCCCTCAGCCTAAGTGAATGGATCACCGAGAATACTGATTTGGAAATTCGCCATGCCTCTTTCTCCGGAAGCAAGGGCTTCCACATAGTGGCAATTGATCCGGACAGGTCGCCTTTCGAAGAGCCAGACCCAGCAAAGAGGGAGCTAGCGATAAGGGAGAACAGGAAGGCTCTGCTAGGAAGGGTGATTGAAGCAGGTCACGATGTCGACCCTGTGGTTACTGCAGATACGCGTAGGATAATCCGAGTGCCAGGGACATTGCATGGCTCAACCGGATGGGCTTGCTCGATCCTCGGGGAAGGGCTACTCGAGAGGCCAGTAAGAGGGTGGATATCTGACATCCCGAAACATGAGATGGCCTCTTCGATGCCTAGAAGGCCTCCGATCAAGATTCCCCGATTTAAGCACAGAAAGAAGACAGCGGTTAGGACACGTACAGTCATGGCAGGGAGTCATGAGTTTGTCAGCCTAGAGGTAAGCAGCCATGTCCCCGGAACGAAGGACCGTTCCGCATTGGTTGCATGGCTCCCTATTCGATGGGGAAACGCCTCTGATTCGATTGATAGGGCCCAAATGGAGTTTGACTCCATAGACCTAGGACCCGTGGCATACATGCACGACGGCGAGAGGGTTCTGGCAATCATCCCAAGGGCGATACCACGAGATTTCCTTCTGAGTAGAATTGGCAGAATGGGGATTAGGAGACTAGAGAATGATCTCAGGAGGTTCGAACACTCTTGGGTCAGGATTTCTGGTAGGATGGTCGAGGGTGATTGGGAGGCCGAGATGGAACCAATTACAGTGCTCGGCTACGACTCTAGTGAGAGATGCATGCACCCTTGGTCCGCTCCCCATCTCGACCTTTGCAAGAGTCTCGGCCTACCAATCAGGCATGGTGCAGGCGATATCTCAGGGAAACCAAAGGCATCCATCAGAGTAGCCGTCCACCGCTGAGTTTATTTCCCGTCGATCCAACCTCGTTTCGTCCCGAAGAAGGAGCCCAATGGGCAATGACTGCTGTTGCGTACCGCAACCTTAGCCGGTACCTCATCGGTCCGGGCGCCGGGACAGCGCCCGGGCCTCAAGGTTGTGCAACCTATGTCTGCTGAGATTGTCCTGGGAATCATCGTCCTCTTCTTCAGTGGTGTCTGGTCTGCAATCAAGTTCGTGGACGATTACACAGACAACAGATTGGTGTTCTTCGTTCCAGCGGCGGTGCTGTCTCTGTTCCTTCTTACTGGAATCGGAGAGGGCTTTGTGTTCTTCGCCTTCCTCTTCGCTTTCGGACCAATAATTGCCATGCTGATAATTGTCGGACTCGATCAGGGTGGCCAAAACTCAATTTCATCAGCAAGAACATGGGCTACATCGAGTTCAAGTCCAAGAAAGAAGAAGGACCTGAATCGCAAACTCGCACCGGGTTACAAGCGTGCCTATGACAGATTGATTGGTTATGTCCAAGCCAGGGGGGGAGAAATAAAATCCCGGGATGACGGAATTCGCAGGCTTAAAGAATTGGGATCTTTCGATGCGGAACGATTCTTCTCAAGCCCTTACGTTATCAAGACGTTAGGTCTTGCCTCCGAATCTACCTCCAAAAAACAGTCACATGTTTCTGGAGGCGGTGCCTCCAATGGATCAGAAAGAAAGGACTCAGGAGATTTTTCTGAAATTGAAGGTGACGATTGGTGGGAGAAGGGTTACGAAGAAGGAACAGAAAAATCAACCCAGAAAACAGACCCTTCTGGGGATTCATGTGGAGACCCACAATGCTCTAATCCAGTATCCGCCTTTGACTTCCGGTGCTTCACTTGTCGTAGGAGGTTCTGCAGCGAGCATGCTGGAGCAAACATCGAGTGCAGCGAGTGCTCGAAGTGATTAGAGGAAAACGCTCTTCTTGTGGGTCGAGGATCTGGGTGAAAGCCCCGCTCGCTTGATCTCGCTGACCATCTCCTTCCCGCTCCTGCTGTGTCCATACTGAACCTCGCCTGGACTCACCTTCCAGTTCCACTGCCGCTCGAAGACCTTCGCATCCTCCATGTTGCGACAGAGCTTCTTGGGGACTGCATGGAACATTGAAAGGACGTTCTTCTTCCTCCTGAAGTACTTGCCAACAACCTCAGGTAGCAAGTCGCTTAGCCACGTCTCGCTAACCACCTTGACCTCTCTCTGTATCACGTACCTGGGATTCTCCAGAGGTCCGAGTACCTCCTCCATGGCCTCTGCGAAGATGGCCGACTCTTCTTCCGATGCCTGCTCCAGGTAGGTCCTCATCCAGCCCCCGCCTCTGCTGCCGCCTCCAACGTTCACGTCGAACCCGATGTGTCCTAGGGACTGCAGCGAGGAGGCGACCGCGTCCGCAATCGCCAGGATAAGTGACTCATCGGACCATTGGGCCATCCCGATCCTGTTTGTAGGAGGAAAACCACCTCCAAGACCACTACCTTTGATCTCTATCGCTTCCCTGGGAACCGCGCTGAAGGGCTCGCCGATGCCCCATAGGTCTCTGGTGCGCTCCCGATTCTTGGATCTCATCAGCATCTCCTCGTTGAAAACGTCCATCGCCTCGGAGACTCCCTCCGGACGAGCCTCGGTGAAGGCGGCGTGGACATGGCCTACTCCCTTCTCTATTGCACCATCGTCGCAGACTCCGTAGAGCTGCTTGTGCTTCCTCTTGAATCGCAGGTAGTCGTCGAAACCCTTCTTGAACTCGTCAGCCAAGCAAACGATGTCCCAGTTGTTTGCAACCTTCTCCGGCCAATGCTTGTCCAGCCTGAAAGACCTCCCTCTGAGTTGGTTGATGCTCATGCTGGTCGTGACTGTGGTCAGGTCAACGAGAACGTTGATTCTGCTTGCATCCCATCCCTCCCCCAGTAACCCTCTTGTTCCCACGAGGCATTTCGTCACCCCCTCCTGGAACATCTCCGTGATCATCATCGTGTAGTAGCGAGGCAGCCAGTCCTTACCCTTGCCCCTGATCTCGAAGTAACCCTCATTCTCGACATAGTCGAATTTGATTTCCAGGCTCCTTGCCTCTACCCATTGCTCGAATCTAGGGAAGATCCTCTCCAACAGGTCGTCATCGACTAGCACCGTCGTCCCCGTCATTAGCACGGGATCCAGTCTGTCAGTAGCCTCGCTCCCGAGGACCGCCCTGTATGCTGCGATCGCGCCGCCCGCCTCTTTGTCCAGGACCCCTTTAACAAGTGCCGTGGCCGACGTCTTCTCGAAGTCGGTGACTATCACTGCCCTGATTTCAGGACCCAGCGCCTGCATCTCCGATTGCAGGATGTCTCGCAGCGCATCGTACTTCGCGGACCCATATGCCATCACCCTCCCAACCGGGGAGGCACAGGCCCTAGCTCCTCCTTTGGTGATCTGGATTCCGAGCATCCTGAGCTTCTTCTTCGCATCCTCAGCAAGAGCATGGTCCTCCTTGCTCTCCGACCTCATCAGCCCGTTCCTGATGTATCGATCGAGTAGCGTGATGAGCGTGTCCATACTGTTCCCCGCAGCGACCAGCTCTGGAGATGGATTTGGGACTCCATCTGGTAGACTCAGGCCCCCAGATGTCAGGTATCCCCTAGCCGCATCCGCCAGAGACGGGTCGCTTCGCCTGAATGAATTCCAGTCCTTGGCCTTACGGCCCGCCAGTGACAGCTCGTCAAGCACCCTTGCCAGCCAGACCTCGAGACGAGGGACTCTACCACTAACATCAGCGGGTCCTCTTCTAAGAGACTTGACCAATGATTCGAAGTCTTGGTCCACATTCGCAATGTAACTCAACTCATCAGAGGATGGACGGACGAAGTAAGCCAGATCCTGATATGGGGAAAGGTTGCTATCCCTGACCAATGCGGGTACTGGGACCTCGTAGTCTACTTCTCCGAAGAGTTCCAGATACCTTCCTATTGAACGGGCATCACCCTCCTCTGGAGGAGTGGCAGTAAGCCCTAGGATGATCGGATTGCCGAGGAATTCCCTCGCCTCGATGAGTACCTTGCCCCAGTGATCCATTAGGTGATGACACTCGTCGAGAATGATCAGGCCCACTCCAACATCGGCGAGTTTCATCAGATTCTCCCTGGCTGACTCGTGAAGGACCCATAGCGCATTGCCGTGATCGGCCAGGGAATCCCTCGCCTTCTTCCGATAGTGGCCCATGGTCTCCGCATGATGCTCTGGGTTCTTCTCTTCGAGATCGTTTATCCATGCCATGGCGCTCTCCATATCATCCGCCTCTATCACTCCGGAGTCGGAGGGAGCCATCAGTTTCGAGATCCACATTTCCTGTGCTGCCTCGTCCAGATTTTCTCCCCCTCTCTTGGGCAGGGTTACCGACTGGTACGTTAGCGAAGTCAGGATCCCAGGATTCTTCGGGTCCGTGCCGATCTCAGACTCCCTCCCATCTAGGTGGAAGAGCTCCTTCGCCCTCTCGATCCATTGCGCCTGTATTGCCGAGTTTGGACTGAGCACTAGTGTTGGCTTCCTGACTAGGTCAGACCAGACATACAGTCCCAGTACTGTCTTTCCGGAGCCAGGGGGAGCGACGATTAGGAGTTCCTTTGAGCCACCCTTCAGATCCTTCCTGATTACGCTTGATGATGCGACTTGGGATGGTCTGAGATTTCCAGAGAACTGGATTCCTCCGAATTCATCAGTCATTGCCAATCATCCCAAGTGGGAGTCGTGACCCACAATCTTACCTTTCATTTCCGTCCCCTCAGGTATCCTTGCTCCTCTGCCTATTAGACACTCATCCAGAATACTACCAGCTCCTACCTCAGCATAGTCGAGGATTACAGAGTTCGTGACAGTTGCTCCCTCCCCTACGACGGACGAATGGCCCACTGAACTACCAGAGACCAGGCCTAGGCTCTCCGAGTCTTCGCCGAACCAAGAGTCCCCATTAACCGAGCCGCTGTCGAATTTTCTCTCGACTATGCAAACCTGAGTCGCCTCGATGAAGGATCCCGGGGTGCCTGCATCCACGAACCACCCCTCGTAAGGGAAACCATTCAGTCCACCAGTTTCAGCCAGATCCTCGTAGATATCCCTCTCTATGCTGTGGGCACCCTCCGGCATTAGATTGAAGATCTCAGGCTCTAGGATGTAAGTTCCCGCATTAATGAGGTTTGAGTACGCCTCCTCAATCGGAGGCTTCTCTTGGAATCTCATAATCTTCCCACTTTCTTCCCGATAGTCGGCCACTCCGAAACGCGATGGGTCCTCTACCTCCCACAGCGCAATGGTTCCAATACCCTCGTTACTTCTATGGAAATCTAGCATTTCTTCGACTCTCAAACTGGTGATCAAATCGCCATTAATCACACAGAAAGTGCCACCAGAGAGGTGACTCTTGCAGTTTGCAATGGCACCCCCGGTCCCGAGGGGTTCGGTCTCTTCGATAATTCTCACCTCATACGGAAGCGGGGTGTTGGCGAAATGGGAACGCATCTTCTCGACACCATAGCCAGCAGCGATTAGCACCCTGTCGACCAGGGATTCCGGAAGAACGTCTACTACATGCTCAATCATTGACTTATCCAGAATCGGTAGAAGGGGCTTCGGAACGCTCTCCGTCCATGGCCTTAGCCTAGTCCCGAATCCTCCTGCCAGAACGATTACATCCACGGACCCCCCAGCACCTCACTGCCTTTCATCGCTTCGTGACTCTTCTTCGGAAGATTGAGCTCCGCATCTTTCAAGACCATACCTCGGCTGGGTCGACCAATGAACATTCATGAGTATCAGGCAAAGTCCATGTTTAGAGAGTCGGGAGTGGCTGTCCAACGTGGAGTTCACTGCACTACGGTCGAACAAGCACTATCCGCTTACGACTCTCTCAACTCAGATGTTGTCGCGGTAAAAAGCCAGATTCATGCTGGTGGAAGGGGCAAGGGAGATTTGTTCTGCCCTGACTCTGGAGAGTTAGTGATGCAGGGAGGAGTGAAGGTTGCCTTCTCCAGGGAGGAAGTAGAAAACTATGCCTCAAACATCCTGGGTCACAAACTCGTAACCAAGCAGACAGGCCCTTCTGGGAAGATCGTAAGTAACTTGTACGTTGAATCTGGTTGCGAAATAGCTCACGAGTACTATCTTGCAATGCTAGTTGACAGAGAGGAGGACGCGATCCTGATCATGGCTTCCACCGAGGGCGGAGTGGATATTGAGGAGGTTGCCGAGACTTCTCCTGAAGCCATTCACAAAGTTTGGTTTGACCCATCCGATGGTTTGAGTGAGGAGGTTGCAAACTCTCTCGGAGATTCCCTCGGCCTGTCGGGAAACTCCTGCACCTCATTTACAGAGATGATGGTCAGTCTGGCCTCTTTGTTCACCGAGAAGGACTGCTCTATGATCGAGATTAACCCCCTTGTGAGAGACGGTAATGGACTCATGGTGGCTTTGGATGCAAAGGTCAGCTTCGATGAGAATGCCACATTCAGGCATCCATGGAGGGAAGGTCTCAGAGACAGATCGGAAGAGTCAGATGTGGAAGTAAGGGCTCATGAACACGGTCTATCATATGTAGACTTAGAAGGAAACATCGGCTGTTTGGTCAATGGTGCCGGCCTGGCAATGGCCACAATGGATGTAATCAAGCTGTATGGGGGGGAGCCAGCAAACTTCCTAGACATTGGAGGGGGCGCAGATAGCGAATCAATCACCGCCGCTTTCGAGATAATTCTTGAGGACACGCGTCTGGAGGGGATACTCGTCAATATCTTTGGAGGCATAATCAGATGCGATATGGTTGCTCGGAGTATCATCGAGGCCTCAGAGGAGACAGGTCTGAATATCCCTCTAGTAGTCAGGTTCTCTGGTACTAATCACGACGAAGGTAGGAAGGTACTGGAAGAATCAGATCTCGATGTGATTACTGTCAGCACCCTAGGGGATGCTGGCGAGGCAATAGTCAAAGCAATCGGGGGGAACTAGACATGAGTATTTGGATTAATGATGAGACGAGGGTCCTGGTACAGGGAATCACAGGAAGCCAAGGAACGTTTCATGGGAAGATGATGATCGAATACGGTACTGAAATAGTCGGCGGAGTCACTCCAGGAAAGGGAGGGCAAGTCGTGGAACTATCGGGCAGATCAGTTCCAGTATTCAATACGATGTCAGAAGCAGTCTCCACTACCGAGGCAGTAGCCAGTGTGATTTACGTTCCAGCGCGATTCGCAGCTCCTGCAATAATCGAGGCTGCTGACTCATTCCACGAATTGAACGGAGGAGGGCTAATCGTCTGCATCACTGAGGGGATCCCAACTCTTGACATGGTCAAGGTAATATCGCACTTGGAAAAAAGACCCGGTGTCAGGCTAATCGGACCAAATTGCCCCGGAATAATCTCGCCTGGCTCCGATGGCGGGTGCAAGATAGGGATAATGCCCGGTTCCATACACGCCAAGGGTAGGATTGGAATAATCTCCAAGTCGGGGACCCTAACTTACGAGGCAGTCGCACAAACTATGAGCGTAGGAGAAGGACAAACCACCTGTGTTGGAATCGGAGGCGACCCGGTAAATGGAACCGGATTTATCGAGTGCCTGGAAGCCTTCGAGAATGATCCTGACACCGCGGCAGTTGTAATGATTGGAGAGATTGGTGGCACTGCAGAAGAGGAAGCAGCAGCATGGTCCAAGAATAACTTCTCCAAGCCACTTGTAGGATTCGTCGCAGGAGCTACAGCACCACCAGGCAAGCGGATGGGGCACGCTGGAGCAATCATTTCAGGCGGCAAGGGAACTGCGGAGGAGAAGTTCTCCGCATTCGAAGCTGCGGGAATCCACATCGCTCGTGATCCATCAAAGATTGGTGAGGCCCTGGTATCGGCCCTGGTAGAAGCAGGCCTGCGAGAGTCTTAGGAACAGAAACCTCTAGCGAGATCAGGTTGGCAACCATGTCGAGTATTTTCAACTCCGATTTGGACTCCATACTGGAAGGCACATCTCGCTCGTTCTACTTGTCACTGAAGGAGCTTCCAAGAGAAATTAGGAAACAAGTCAGTCTCCTTTACATGTTAGCCAGGACCTCTGACACAATTGCTGACTCCGAGGGTGGAGAACCGGAGGATCTTCTGCAGGCCCTGGAGTCATACAATGAGTTTACCCAGGGGAATACAGACGAGGCTCCGGACCTACAAGAACTCTCAGAATTCCAGAGCAACATTTCCGAGGGACTGCTCCTCAAGAATGTAGACAAAGTAGCCTCCAACATCAGTCAATTCTCGGAATCCGACCAGGAGTCAATCCGTAATTGCTTAGGTACCATCATAGGGGGGCAGATACTGGATTTGAAGAGATTCTCTTCCGGAGTAGATGGAATCCCATCCATCGAAGAAAATGATGAATTAGACGACTATGCGTACAGAGTAGCCGGAAGTGTTGGCGAATTCTGGACGCAGATGTCTCTCGACCATCTATTCAAAATTAAAGAGGAAAATGAGGCGGAGATTTTCGAGAATGGAGTCAGATTCGGAAAGGCCCTACAGATGATTAACATCCTGAGAGATATACCAGCGGACTTGGAGCTGGGCCGCTGCTACATCCCGAGGAGAAGCCTGGATGAGCATGGCATGTCTCCCTCAGATTTGCTGGACTCATCCAAAATGGAATCCTTCAGACCACTATACAACGAATATCTCGATTTGACTGACCAGCATCTCGATTCCGCAGTCCAGTACATCGAGATGCTGCCACACTCACAGTTTCGTCTTCGTGGTTCTTGCATGCTACCAGTTATAATTGGGAAGAAGACCGTTTCCCTCCTCAGAGGAAGAAACGTTCTGGACCCCGAGAAGAAGGTCAAGATCAGTAGATCAGAGGTCAAAGAAGTAGTAAAAAAAGTCATCATGGCAGTGCCATTCAAGGGCTCCAGCAAGAGACTACTAAGAGAATAACTAATCAGATAAAGTCCGTTTTTCTCTACCAAAAATAACGATGCTCGCTCCAGTCGTAGTCGGGAGACATTCAAGTGGACCCTTATGTCGCCCATTTCTGAAGAGATATGACTCAGGGCAGAGAATCCGAAAGCGAGACCATCCTCGATGCGGAGATCGACGATCCAGCGTATACAGAACCAACAACTAGTATGGAAGAGCAAATAGACATCGTCAGAGCAACTGTTGATATTACTAAGGAAGCCGCCAGAGCAATCAGCATCACAGCCATAGAGGCAGTCCGAGAAAGTGCTCTTTTCATGGGCGTCATTGGATCGAGAGGGGAATTGCTGGACCCATTCATACACATTGATGCACCAATCTGGACTGAACCAGAAATACCTCGTCACATGGTGGAAACATCATATGAATTCTGCGAGGAACTAACTCGTAGAGAAGCAGGAAATTTCTACCACTCTTTCAAGTATCTGCCAGAGGAAAAGCGTCGTTCAATAATGGCATACTACGCCTTTTGTCGCAGAGCAGATGATATTGCCGATGGCGACTTCGAAGACGTCTTCCCCGGGGGCTCATCAGATGACCCAGAATCCGTAAATTACAGATCAGACATTGAAAGATTGAGCCCGGGAGGGCCGGTCTTGGATCGATCGACATACAACGACAAAATGTCCCAATTGTTCTACTACCGTAAGAAACTGTCAACTGCATATGGCGATTATACATCTACTGATCCAATTTTCATCGCTCTGAAGGACACTGTGATGAAGTACGGAATTCAAAGACAATTACTGGACGATATGATCAGCGGTATGGAAAATGATTTCCATAAGAATCGTTATCAATCCTTCGAAGAACTATACTCTTACTGTTACAGAGTAGCTTCCACAGTGGGTCTGGTGTGTATAGAAATATACGGATACGATGACCCAAAAGCAAAGGAATATGCTGAGTCTTGGGGCGTCTTCATGCAACTAATCAATATCATCAGAGATGTATCCGAAGATGCAAAGAGAGACAGAATCTATCTCCCTCTAGACGATCTCGCTCGCTGGGGAATCTCGGAGGAAGACATCAAGAGCGGCGAAACTCTTCTCGAACACCCTGGTTGGGCACCATTTGTAGAGGAGTACTTGGAGAGGGCAGATGGATACCGGCAGAGGGCATTCAAACTACTCACCCACTTGGATAAGTCCGCTAGATACTCACCCGCCGCAATGGCTTCATTCTACCAATCTATCATGGCCAAGATTTCCAAGAAGAAAGGCGACGTATTCTCCGAGAGGATCCAACTTTCCAAGACCGAGAAGATTCTGCTAGCCGGATACGTGTACATAAGGTACAGATTCTTAGGCTTCTAAAGTAAACGAGTGCACGATGCCTAACACATGGAAGAAGTATTAGTCAATGGTAAGGAGGATGAGGCATGAGGGTGGCAGTTCTTCTTGAGGAACGCTGCAAGCCCAACAGCAATGCGTTCGCCTACCTGAAGAAGTACTCAGCCATGTGCGACAGGGAATGCATTCAGGTAGAGGGGTCAAAGTGTAAGATACTGGAGACTGCATGCCCGGTTTGCTTCACCAGGGTAAAGCACTGTCCAGATGATGCGGTAAAAATCATCAATCTCCCAGAGGAACTGGACACCGATTTGACACACTCTTTCGGAGAGAACTCATTCAGACTATTCAGGCTACCATCCCCTCGACAAGACCAGATAGTGGGAATACTGGGCCCCAATGGAATTGGTAAATCAACTGCAATCAATCTGCTGTCAGGTACATTCAGGCCAAATCTGGGGGACTGGACCGACCCTTCACCAGAGTGGGAACAGGTGATCTCAACGTTCCCTAGAGGGGAGCTAAGAGATTACCTGGGGTTGGTTGCAGAGGGAGAAGTTAGCATAGCAGTGAAGCCACAGTATATCGACAAACTACCTCGCATTTTCGAAGGAGAAGTCAATCAACTCCTGACTAGGGTGGATGATAGGGAGGAGATGGACAGATACTCCGAGTTGATGGGGATATCCCATATTATCGACAGAAAGTTGGGCGATCTATCTGGAGGGGAATTGCAGAGAGTTGCGATTTGTGCCACCCTGCTAAAGGAGGCTGACGTCTACTTCTTCGATGAGCCATCTTCCTACTTGGACATATACGAGAGGATGAGAATGGTGGGAGTGGTTCGGGATCTGGCCGAGAGGGGCAAGAGAGTACTCGTAGTGGAGCACGACCTGGCAATTCTCGACGTTCTATGTGACTTAGTTCACGTAATTTATGGAGATAGATCTGCATACGGAATCTTCACCCCACCCAGATCCACTAGGACTGCAATCAATGCATATCTCGATGGCTATCTTCCTGAGGAGAATGTCAGGATAAGGGACAAGCCAATTCGATTCCTAAGGGGTCGAACACGTGGGGAGGAGGTTGGCACACCGGTTCTCAAATGGGGATCGATAGAGAAAAATCTCGGCGACTTCAATCTAAAGACTGGAGAAGGAGAGGTGAAGTCAGCCGAGGTTGTTGGCGTAGTCGGGCCCAATGCAACTGGGAAGACGACCCTCGTCAAGATTATCGCTGGCGAAATAGATCCAGACGAGGGATGGTGTACTATGGATTCCAAGGTCTCATACAAACCTCAGCATGTTAGGGCTGACTTCGAGGGAACTGTCCAGAACTGGCTCGATTACGAACTAGGGAGTAAATGGCGAAGCGGCGAATTCCATACCCAGGTTATCCGGGCACTTCAAGTCGACAAGATGCAGGATCTTCAGACCACGAAACTATCTGGTGGGGAACTACAGGCAGTCAGTATAGCCATCTGCCTAGGCAAGGAGGCAGATCTATACCTGTTCGACGAGCCCAGCGCACATCTGGATGCAAATGCAAGAATGGAGGCAGCAAAGGCAATCAGGCGGACGATGGAAAGTAATGAGAAGGCTGCAATGGTAATCGATCACGATACGTATTTCCTCGACATAGTAAGCGACTCCATCCTTGTTTTCCAGGGTGAAGGTGGCAAAAATGGCCTTGCTGTCGGCCCCCTTTCCCTGAGGAAGGGGATGAACCTCTTCCTATCCGATGCCGACGTCACTTTCCGAAGGGACGTGGAATCACACCGGCCAAGGATAAACAAACCATCGAGCAGGAAGGATCGCGAACAGAAGTCATCCGGAGAATACTTCTACTCAGACTAGCATTGACCATTGGATTCTTGAGGGGCCATTCCAGCCCATTGACGTGACAGAAGAGGCGCCAGACGGTGAAACATCTCCTCATGACGAAGAGGAGCCTGACTTTGAGGCAATGGTTTCTGAACTAGAGAAGGAAATCCAGTACGCCAAGGCAGAGACAGCGAACGCAGTTCAGAGGGCGGTGAGAGATAGGTCAGAGGCCCTGAAGTATGGGGGCGCTTCACTTGCAAGACGCATAATCCCTGCAATCGACCATCTGTCAAAGGCCGTCGAAGCTTCCGAAGGAGAGCAGGGTTCGGAGCCTCTAATCGAGGGTGTTAGGCTGACTTTAGATGGCTTGAGGTCCTCTCTGGAATCCGAGGGGATATCACAAATCGATGCATTGGGGAAGAAATTCGACCCTACATGCATGGAGGCAATCGCAACCATCCCATGCCCGGAGGACAAGGAACCGGGTAGCGTGATTGAAGTCATTGAGAGTGGTTATAGGATGCACGATCGCATCCTTCGAGCATCCAGGGTCATTGTAGCCGAGGGCTAGTCGTGACCATGAAAGGACGACTTCCGCTTTTCGCAGTCGGGCTAGTCTCGGCATATCTGCTCTCCATCTTATCAATCCATATTGCAGCCCCCGATGACCCAATTGAACCGGTGGAATTCCCCACCAAATGCCCTGATGATTCACTCAATTGCTCAATGATTGGTCCAAATCACCATAGAAGTGGAAATATTACTGAGATTAGAATCAATGCCAGTTTAGAAGAAGTGATGGATGAAGTAAGAAAATGGGTTGATTCTCAATCTGGAACAACCACTATAGGAGATTGGCCAGAGCAAACCCATGCC
This sequence comes from Candidatus Poseidoniales archaeon, assembly GCA_003602515.1. Lineage (GTDB taxonomy): Archaea > Thermoplasmatota > Poseidoniia > Poseidoniales > Thalassarchaeaceae > UBA36. Next base: position 65,801 of record QQSB01000006.1, read on the forward strand.
GTATTTAGAACGCTAATCATGCGATTTCCCGATGATTTCGTAGTAAGAGGTTTCTGCGACGATGGTGACAGCGTACTGCATGTTTACTCAAAGTCACGTCTAGGTATTTCTGACCTAGGTGTGAACAAAGCGCGTATCGAGAGTTTCTCTGACTATATGATAAACGTCGAAATGGCTACATCAGAATGCGTCTAGGAGTGATCGGCGCTTACCTTGTCTGCAATAATTGATCCAGATATTCGAAAGGCCCGCACCCTTCCGTCAGAATTCTACACCGATGAAGGAAAATTCGAAAAGATTTTGCAAGGATTTACCAAAAATTGGCACTTCGCAGCTCACAAGAGCCAACTATCGGGCAAGTCAGCAATAGAGTTGAGCCATCTGGAGAGAATGATAGGCGAATCAATAGTAATGGTGGCTGGGGATGAAATCAGGTGCATGTCGAACGTTTGCACCCATAGAGGGATGCTATTGGTAGATGGCAGTTGCTCCAAGAATACTCTACAGTGCCCATACCATGGCCGAACCTTCGGATTAGATGGGAGGATGAAATCAATGCCAGAATTCGACCAAGTCGAAGGTTTCCCTACTATCCAAGATGACCTGCGCATCTTCCCATCCCTGTTCTGGAAGGGACTGGTTTTCACAGGAATAGAACCCGCTGGTATGGAAGCCTGCCTAGAAGAGATGGAAGAAAGGATTGGTTGGATGCCAATCGAGACATTCGAACACGACCTTTCCAGGAATAGGTGCTATGATATCAGAGCAAATTGGGCCCTATACGTTGACAACTACTTAGAGGGCTTCCACATTCCATTCGTCCACGATGACCTCAACATGGCGCTGGACTACGACAATTACAGAACTGAGATTTTCGATGGTGGAGTCCTGCAGATTGGTATCGCTAGTAAGGGAGAACCAACTTTCGATATTCCAGAGACGTCACCAGATTTCGGACTAAATGTGGCAGCATATTACTACTGGATTTATCCAGGTCTAATGCTCAACTTCTACCCATGGGGCCTCTCTGTAAACTTAGTCTCCCCATTGTCAATTGAGAGCACTAGGATAGAGTACTACGGATTTGTATGGGACAAGAAATTCCTCGGGAAGGGTGCAGGGGGTGACTTGGACAAGGTTGAGGCAGAAGATCAGCACATTGTAGAATTCACACAGAGAGGGGTGTCATCAGGAGCTTATGAAAGAGGACGTTACTCCCCAACAAAGGAGACAGGGGTCCATCATTTCCATCGAATACTAACTTCTTAGATTCAATTCATAACTAATCGTCTATTCGTGACATTTACCATGTCTAGTCAAAGAATAACTGCAACTCTGATAGTCTCTCTATTTTTGCTATCTGGGTGCCTAAGTGATGAAGCACTTCCGGGAAGTCAGGAAACGGAAGATTGTACCGGTGAATCCTGTGAAGACGAAAACTCAGTTGTGGAAGAAGAGATCTTAGAGGAAGAGATCCCCATATCCGGAACAAATTTCTGCGATAACACCAATCCAGACCATTGCCTTCTACCATTCCCCTCCTCCGCATTCCTTGATTCCGACTCCGGAACAACTACTGGATATAGGTTGGATATCGATGGTCAAGCAATACCTGACTCAGCCTCCGCACCATCCGAAGATTTCCATATGCTTGATTACAAGGATGGACACTCTCCATCCACGCAGATATTTACAACATTTAGTAGCCTTCCAGAACTCTCTGGACTAGCTTCTCAGGAAACCATTGACCTGTCTATTCTCCCTGATCACAATAGTCTGCTTCTTAATGTGGACACGGGTCAGATAGAGGAACATTGGGTGGAAATCTCTTCCCGAACACAGGAAGACGAACCACCCCTCGTTCACATCCGATCCCTTAGGGGGCTCGATCACAACACACAGTACGCAGTAGCATTCAGGGGACTTTCAGATGAGAATGGAGATGCTATCGAACCATTTCCAGGATTCAAGGCATTAAGGGATGAGATAGCTACCGATAACCAACAGATTGAATCACTTCGATCCAGCTACGAAACAATGTTCACTTCGCTTTCCGAGGTTGGCTACGAAAGGAATGATCTGATTAGTGCGTGGTGGTTTCACACAGCATCTACACAATCAATTACTGGAGACATCATTTCCATGAGGGACGATGCAACACAACGCCTAGGTGACAATGGCATAGGGTGTAATGTCACATCAGTGATAGAGAACTATGCTGAAGACAATACTACTCTCAGGAGAATAAGTGGTACAATCACAACTCCTCATTATCTGGAAGCCACCTACCCACCTACTCCCATGATTCGTTCTGAGGATGGGACTCCCCAATTCAACTTCCTGTCAGAGGTTGTCTTCACTGTGACTATCCCAATGTCCGCAGCAGAGTCCTCACAACCCGCACCACTTGTAGTTCTGGGGCATGGTTTCCTAGGAAATGGGGAGGGTATGGTCTCGGGATTCAGAGGATGGGCGAATGACTCGGGAATGGCGACAATAGGGACCGACTTCAAGGGATGGAGTTCAGACGGTGACTTCGATGCTGTCACATTTGGATTGATGAATGTGAACTATCTCCAGCATCAGTCTGAGAGACTCCAGCAATCTGTTATCAACCACCTTGCAATGATCACTACCATCAAAGGGATTTGCTCCGATATCCCTGAATTCTACCACAATGGGGTAAATCTGGTGGACACTACAGATGTCGATTACATGGGAGTCTCTCTAGGGGGAATAAGAGGGCCATCAATGCTTTCTCTAATCCCAGAAATTGACCGTGGAGTTCTTTGGGTGGCAGGGTCATCTTTCAGTTTTATTGCCGAGAGATCCACTCAGTATACCCAATTCGAGCAACTTTTCTCATCCCCTCTTGCTTACGAATCGACAATGGACCGATCCATACTGATTGCATTGATGCAGTCTATGTGGGACACTACCGAACCAGAAACCTATCTTCCATTCATTAACGGGGGTTTAGATGGTGAACTGTATCCTTACGATGTCCTTTACCTGGTTTCAATTAACGATGCGCAAGTCACTACCCTATCTGCGGACCGAGCCTCAAGGACTTCTGGAATCCCAGTACTTGCCAACTCCACGTATCACCCTCACGGGCTGGAGATTGCCGATGCTCCGACCACGGGCTCTGCAATCGTTTACTTCGATGGTAACTTCCCGGCAGTTCCTTCAGGAAACATACAGGGGCCAATGGCCTACCACTCCCTAGCGCATAATCAGGTTCTAGGATTTGAACCTGCGATTGACTTAGCATCAGGCTTCCTGCAAAGTGGAACTATTGCCGATGAATGCTCCGGAAAATGCTACTTCAATGGTACCTGGTAGTAATTCAATAGTTCACTCTTTCTTCTTTCTCCCCAGAGGTCCAATCGTAGATACCTGCCCCGGACTTCTTTCCGAGATGCCCGGATTCTACCATCTCATTCAGGAGTGGATGCGGCCGATATGAATCATCATCGAATGCTTCTGCAAGGCTGTTCAGGATGTCCCTCCTCACATCAAGGCCAACTAGGTCCGACAATTCCAGAGGGCCCATGGGGTGCCTGTATCCCAAGCGCATTGCAGTGTCAATGTCACTCGCAGAGGCCACACCCTCTGCTAGCATCCTTATCGCCTCGTTCCCAAGAACAACTCCAAGTCGGCTTGTCGCAAACCCAGGCACGTCCCTGACTAGAATGGTGGTCTTCCCCATCGCTTCTCCTACTTCCTTTGCAATTGATACGGTGCGTTCGTCGACTGCGTCGTGACGCACTATCTCCAGGAGTTTCATCAGTGGTACTGGATTGAAGAAATGCATCCCTATCACTCTCTCGGGGCAACTAGTGTGTGCAGCAATCTCAGAAATCGGTAGACCAGATGTGTTGGTAGCGAGAACCGCATTCGGAGATGCCAAGTCCTCTAACTCTTGGAAAATAGACCTCTTCAGTTCCATCTTCTCTGGCACTGCTTCTATTACAATATCCGATTCATCCACAGCTTCAGACATCTCGCTGGTCGGAATCAGTTTGGACCTCCATTCCTCCTTCTGTTTGGCGGTGGTCTTGCCCTTGGAGATCCCCCTCTCCCAGAAATCCTCTATAGTCCTCATTCCCCTCTCTAGGGATTCGGGAAATGCATCGAAGAGACGAGTCTCCCAACCAGTCTGAGCGCAGACCTGGGCAATTCCCGATCCCATCGTACCAGCTCCGATTACTGCAATCGTGCGTATTGTCACGAGTGTCGGAAGGTCTGCTGGGAAATAAGCAGTGCTAACTCTCGCGACCATATGCTGCTAGAGCGGACTGGAACAGCCTCTGCCGAGGGACGTCATGCTCCAAGAAGCATGTGAAGGGGGCTACATCCTTCAGAAGCTCGATGGAAGAGACGTATGCCCCATAGATGAATGGGTCTGCCTCCTTCATCTCGGGGATGTCAATGCCTAGTTTTCCTAGACCCTTTCTGGTGTCATCATCCCATATTGAGTATGTATGATGGGTGAAGTGCAGGTATGCGGAGAGCCTTCTGATGTCGGATCTAGCCTTGTCAGTCAGACTCTCGATCAGAAGCGTATCCGGATAGCGAATAGCATACAGCGACAGTAGAACCTCCCTTTGCGTCTCAGCCCTCCATGCTCTATCCTCAAGTCCCATCCATCCGTCAATCATATCGAGCATTTCTGGGGTGTAGGGGCGACTGACTCGGTAGAGCAGACTCTCGTATTCGTCCGGATCCTGCTCCTCCGAGTGGTGATGCTCATGGAATAGCTCGGTCAGCCTGTCGAAGAATGGCAGGCAGAGTTCCTTGTCAAAAATGGATAGAGCGACGTGTTGCATGGAAATCCCCCTGGTCTATTTCCCCTTCCATTCCCTGTACTGAATCCAATCCTGCTTCATGTAGTCGTTAACCAGCCTTTCCTCGTCCTCCTCGGTCGGAAGGACGCTTGCCAGGTAGTCCTCCCACTCTTGGTCGCTACCGTCGAAAGGCTCCCCCTCCACAGTGTAATTCTTCCCAGCGTACTTCCCGATACCCCTCTTGAATTTGTCAGAGGGGATGAAAAGCTCCGGCTCTCCTTCCTTACGGGCTTTACTGATCCTCCTCATCTCCTCGCTAAGCTCTTGAAAATATAGATCTCTGCTAGCCTCGTTGAGGTGATCCCTGTCTGCAGACTCAGTCGCCTCCCTCTCGTCATAACGGCCCTTTATGCCATAGACGTAGGCCCATTGCGCGCTCGTCGAGTCATCGGTCCCGAACAGGTCTAATCCGGTACTGACCCATTTGTTTACGTATTTCTGTACTAGGGCACATGGGATGACTCCCTGCTTCACTATCCTCCTGAGGCCATTGGCCCCCGTACCTAGGTGGAAAGACTCCTCCTTGAGCATCGGGCCCATGCTTGCTGCAAGCGGTTTGAAGGAGGAAGTGCTGAGCATCTTCAGCTGATATTTTCCATCCCTGTCGATGAAGTGTGTGAACATGAAGAAGTCCAGCCAGTGGTCTATTGGCTCGTTAAACGACCCAAGGATTCTCGTCCCCTCCTGTGCGTTCCTCTCCAGGAGCTTCGCAGCCTCTCTGACTCCCTGTTCCCCGAAGAATGTGCAAAGCAGGTAAGCCATCTGCCATCCGTGCCGCTGCTCTTCACACATGATTCTGAGAGCAGACTTCTTGTCGTACTCGGTTGGTGCCGTTTCCAGAAGATGGTTCTGCTGCTCGACGCTCGCGAACTCAGTGTCGCCCTGGACACTTACCATGGTGATTATCGCATCCATTATGTTCTGTTGTGGGATTTGCATTCTACGGTCCCACTTGGGCATACCCTCGAAATCACCGAACTCAATCTCGTTGCCAGCAGTGTCCCAGTCGAACTTAATATCGAATCTATAGTCTCCAAGCCAAGAGGGATCGAACCCAATCCTAGTCTGCCATTCATTGAATTCTTCAATCCACGTCTCAAAGTTCGTGGGGTAACTTTCTACTACCTCTGTATCAGCCATTGAGCATCCCAGTACAAACGGGTATTTCAGAGATTGCTTCTCTCAACTACACAGCGTTCTCTGGTTACTTTCCTTCGAACCTGGGCGTCTGCTTGTCGACGTATGCCTTGATGCCAGTCTTAGCATCATCCGACTGGAATAGGTCGGACTGCAACTCGCGCTCCAAAGCCAGATGATATTCCAGCGGGATCTCCAGTCCGCTCTGCACGCTTCGCTTGATATTCCCGATCGCCTTTGCTGCAGCGAATGGGAGTGTGAAGCGTCCAGAGTAGTCGAGGACATCCTGATGGAACTCTTCCAGAGTCATGCTATCATAGATGTCATGAACCAGATCCATGTCCTTCGCTTCTTCGAAGGAGAACTTCCTACCAGTAACCATGATCTCCATTGCCCTAGCCTTTCCGACAAGACGTGAAAGTCTAGCAGTACCTCCGGTCCCAGCTAGAACGCCCAGTGAGACCTCAGGTAGTCCGACCTGGAAGTTACCCTTTCTCGCGATTCTTATGTCAGCAGCCATTGCTATTTCCAAACCTCCTCCAACAGTATGTCCATTCAGAGCCGCGATAACTATCTTTGGCGTTTGCTCCAATCTCGACAGAGTCTCATTGGCATGAAGACAGAAGAAATACTTGTATCGTGGAGTGAGTTTGTTCAGATACTTGATGCTAGCTCCAGCAGAAAAGAACTTCTCGCCATGACCAGTTAGAAGAATTACTGAGACATCATCATCAAATCTAGCGCTCAGGATAGCATCATCAATGTCGTGCCACATCTCCCTCGTGTAGGTGTTAACAGCCGTCCTATCTCCCTCAAGGGGATCTCCATCGGAATCGGATGCCAGTTCGATTATCGCTACTCCGTTTTCTGTCACCCCGTAGTTTACGAGGTGGTTTTTCATGGGCTTTAACTCGGGCCATGTTGTCATGCTCACACGACCGAGTTCCGCCATATCAACCAAACGGAGGACTAACTAGGCTAACTATCCGACTCTTGGAAAGAAAGTTTTCCACCGCCTTTCCTGACCGAATCCCACTCTTCCCGTATTTTCCTAGCCCTTTCGCTGGGCTCCCAGATGTCTCTGTTTAGGGGTTTCCTGAATGGCATTCTGTGAACTACTCTCCCATCGGAGAGGATCTTTTTCCTAAGCATTCCAATTTTCACTATCGGCCAGAGTGCTCTCCGAATCAGCCCAGGTTTGTACAGCCAACGCATGAAACTCAAACCATCCCCCTTCCTTCTCTGGTCTCTCATCCACTGATTAGCCACAATCTTGAATCCTCTGTCTCCGACCCTGTTCATCAGGAATCGGTTAATCGCACTCGCTCTAACTAGCGGAACCAGTCGTCCCCTGATTTCTTTCTCGTAATCTAACTCTCCTAGTATGGCTTTGGCGGAGAGAACCCCACTAGTAATTGCGTATCTCATTCCAAAACCCCACATGAAGTCTTGCAATCCGCCCGCCTCTCCGACGTAGAACCTCCCTTCGTGTTCGTATTTGGTCGGCAGCCCAAAATCTCCCTTGCCTCCAACCCTCTTGATAGGTTTCCTATTCAGATCGTAGTTCTCCTCGTACCAAGCAATTGTCTCGTCAAGATAACGACCGCTATTCCTCTGCTTCCTCCAAAGGCATGTGCAAATCAGACCTATTCCGTCAATAATGATCAAGTAAGAATATGCCCCTGGAGCCAATTTATCATTTAGTTGGAATGCCACTATGTTTCGATGACTGGTCTCAAAGATCTCTCCGTATGCGACAGCACTGGATTCTCTTGGCCCAGCGGCCACAATGTCGCATTCTTCTGGCGGTTTTCTGGTTCCATAGTGGATTTTTGCCCCCGATTCCAAAGCCATCCTCTTGAAACCCTGATCTATTGTGTGTCCCGATGTTCCCCTTTCGACCACTCTGAATGCCACTCCATCTGTTTCTGGGTGGGTGACCACGTCATCTGGATGAATCAGATCGATTATCCCAAATGCATCGGATTTGAACTCATTCGTATCAAATCCCCATTCGGCTAACTCGTCAAAGAAGTCTACTTCACCAGTCCAATTCTCTATTCCTTGAAAGTCACCATCAAACCTCGCCCCACTATCCTTTCTTATCTCATGGACGTGGACATCCTTGCCGGATCGGGCCAAAATTGTGGCTGCAGCCAAACCAGACAGTCCAGCCCCAAGGATATGCACTTCATCGCTCACAATATCGCGAATCATTGCTTTCGCTTGAACAGTTGGGTCATCCGTCGATTTCAAGCGAGTAATCTCATGGCGCACTGTGACCGTGCATATCGAGATAGCCAGAGGTCCCCTCGACACCGCTGAACTAAGGGGCTTGGTTGATTCACAAGGATGCGGCAGCATAGTTAGTTTTGTAGGGATTACTAGGGGGATGGAAGATGGCTTCTCGGTTAAGAGTCTCGAATTTGATGCTTGGGAAGGCAGACTGGAAGATGTGCTTAGAAGCATTGCAGACCAGTCGATATCCAAGTTTGGAGTAAAATCAGTGGTCATGGCCCATCGGATAGGCTCGGTTAAACCCGAAGAGAACATAGTTTGCATCCACGTAGGATCGGCCCACAGGTCAGAGGGTTTCTCCGCATGCTCGTGGCTAATCTCAGAATTAAAGAAGCAGGCCCCACTATGGAAGAAGGAGATTAGAGAGGATGGAGAGTTCTGGAAGGCAGGTCTTGGTTGATCGACAATAACTCCAGATCCCCTCTTCCGAGCCTCTGAATAGGGACTGCCTCCTCGGAGTTAATATGATGTGGGGGATGACTCCTTGGGAATAGTGGATGTGGGATCAAAGCCAATACTCGAGAGAGAAGCTACTGCTACTGGGTCTATTCGTCTCTCCAAGGAGGCTATCGACTCTGTCATTAATGGAAAATCCCCCAAGGGGGACGTCAGGGAAGCATCCACCATCTCTGCAATCCAGGCTGTCAAGGAGACACCTCGCACACTCCCCCATTGCCACCCCATACCAATCGAGGCTTGCAATGTTGAATGGGATGTTGCCGAGGAGCAACTGCATTGTACAGTTACTGTTCGCACTCACTGGACCACTGGAGTTGAGATGGAGGCTCTTTGCGGAGTTAGTGCTGGATTACTTTGTGCGTGGGATATGCTCAAACCCATTGAGAAGGACGAAAACGGCCAGTATCCAACTGTCTCTATCGAAGGGATAAGGGTACTACGGAAGAAAAAGATACACCCATAGGTTTGATTTCCCTAACCCCTTCACAAGGACATGCCAACTGCGGATCTGACTCCAGAGTTTCTGAAGGCGACTGAGGCAGCAGCAATTGCTGCCTCAAAATGGAAGGGGCTAGGCGATGGAAAGGCTGCGGATGGAGCAGCCGTGGAAGCAATGCGTGAAGTCTTCGACTCGATCCCATTCGATGGACGGGTCGCAATCGGAGAGGGGGAGCGAGACGATGCTCCCATGCTTTGGATCGGAGAGCCATTGGGTTCGAAGCAAGGAGATCCCAATGCCATGTCCATCGATATCGCTGTAGATCCTCTCGAATGCACAAATCACGTTGCTTCTGATCTGCCAAATGCTATGGCAGTTCTCGCTGCAGGGCCAAGGGGTTCACTTCTCCATGCCCCTGACTGTTACATGGACAAGATTGCAGGCCCAGCAGAGATTTCAGGTGTAACTAGTCTGGAAGCGGATGTGGATTACAACATTGAAGGGGCCTCAAATGCCATAGGAAAGAGGCCCGAAGAGATGAAAGTTGTAGTGATGGATAGACCTAGGCACAATGAACTAATCAGAGATTTGAAGAATCTCGGAATAAAACCAATATTAATTGGTGATGGTGACATTACTGCCGCTCTTAATGCAGCAGATCCAAATTCGGAGATAGACATGCTAATGGGGATTGGTGCCGCCCCAGAGGGAGTAATTACCGCTACCGCATTGAGAGGCCTTGGATCCTCATTCGAAGGTCGTTTAGTTTTCAAGAATGATGGCCACAGAGAGAGGGCAGAGAAAATGATTGACGGAGATATCGAGAGGATATGGGGTCGAGATGAGCTATGCTCCTCTGATGACTCAATTTTTATTGGAACTGGTGTTTGTGATGGAAGGACAAAGGGGGTTGAGGATATCGGAGACAATGTTCACAGAGTATCTTCAGAGATTATTGATGTCCAATCGAAAAATCACTACTTTTCTTCAACGATTGTTTAGCCCGGAACTATAACCCAGGGAACCAATACCAAAGTCGATGGTTTCTTTTCTCAGAACGTTTTCCACAGATTCGGGGAAGAGGATGGATAGACAATTACTAGAGAAAAATGCGAGAGAATTGGTATCGCCAGGAAGAGGTATACTGGCTGCGGATGAGAGCAATGGTACAATGTCCAGCCGACTTGAGGCGGTAGGCATCGAACCCTCTCCCGAGGCAAGAAGAGCTTATCGCACAAACCTATTCTCCACCGAGGGATACGAATCCGCGATTAGCGGAGTGATACTATTCGATGAAACGATCCGCCAATCTATGGATAATGGCAAGAAAATTACTCAAGAACTATCAGAAAGAGGAGTCCTTCCAGGGATCAAAGTCGATACAGGAGCAAAGGAACTGGCCCTATTCGAAGGTGAGAAGATAACTGAGGGCCTTGATGGCCTCAGGGAAAGGTGCAAAGAATATTTTTCGATGGGTGCCAGATTCGCAAAATGGCGAGCAGTGATCAGGATTGGCGATGGTATTCCAAGCACTGCATGCCTCTACACAAACGCTCATGCTCTTGCAAGATATTCCGCTATCTGCCAAGAACAGGGACTAGTCCCAATTATCGAGCCGGAGGTGCTAATGGATGGTGACCATGACGCTAGGACTTGCTTCGACGTCACGTCTTCGATTCTCGACGCCACTTTCGCAGAGTGTGAGAAACAGGGAGTCCATATCCCAGGGGCTCTATTGAAGCCAAACATGATTATCGCTGGAAAGGAAAGTGAAGATCAGATTTCTAGAGAGGAAGTTGCTAGACTTACTGTGGATTGTCTATCAAAACATGTCCCCCATGAATTGCCAGGGATAGTTTTCCTCTCGGGGGGGCAGTCGGATGCAGACGCGACAGCACATCTCAATCTCATGAATGATATGGGGGTCGAACATCCTTGGCAACTATCCTACTCTTACGGTAGGGCCCTTCAGGCGGATGCCCTGATAAAGTGGTCAGGCGATGGTGGAGACTCGGCTTCCGCCAGCCAAGCAGCGTTCTTGCATAGGGCAAAAATGAACAGCCTAGCCAGAAGTGGTGATTGGAGTCAAGATCTAGAAGGTTGATCAGGACTTTTCTTCCAATGCCCCAGGTCTAACTTGCCAAACACATATTTCGTATCTGCCCGAAAGTGCTCCACCTCTCTTAGTAGTAGCAACCTTGAGGATATCCTTGTCTTTGGAAAGTACATTTCCAAGCTGTTGCGGTGTAGTTCCATGTCTCATCGTTGAGTTCACATGCTCCAGAATTTCAGTGGTGTTAGCCTCGCCTCTTTCGTCCAGGAATTTTTTGATTTTTTGCCTTAGTCTGGTAGTCCTCATAATTTCACTCTACTTCTTTTCTGGACACTCACATTGTCCGATAATTACAGGATGGCGGATGGTAATATAATGCTTCTGTATGTATTTCCACTCTTTGGTTACAAATAATGACATATTTCTCCATGTTATTCTCTGTTGTAATTGTATCTTCATCGGTTTAGGAAGATTTCCACTGGAAACTTATAACTAAATGTAACAAAAACAAATAATTTATTACTATCTAATAGTTAGTCTCATTCTGTAGGTGTTTTTTGATGTCAGATACTTCCCTCGTCGACCGGAAAAAACCACCAAGAAGAATTAGGAGTAAGCATCGAAGAAGGGTACTTTCTATTCTTGCTCAGGGGGAGGGGACAGTCTCCGAAATTTCTCTCAAGTCTAATCTAAGGATGCCTCACGTATCTGCAGAGATAAAGAGGATGAGGGACGATGGTCTAGTAACCAGCGATCTACCACCCGGCTCAAGGGGGGCCAGGATTAGACTAACAGAAAGTGGATGGAGTATTCTTGAGGATGACGAATGGTCGAAAATATTGGAATTACAAGATTTACCATTGGACATGCATAGCTGCTGTGTACTATCTAGGGACGAAGAAAATCTAACTTTGTGTTTTTTGACTACTCCAAGGGAAACAATGGTGCAGATTCCAAACCGTATCCAGAAGTCCTTGTCGGAGAACGAAAAGTCCACCAGAAATCATGGGGTGTCATGGAATTGGGCCGTTCTCTCAGAAAGCTCGCCTAGATGGTTTGATTGTAGGAATGTGGAGGTCCTAGAATCTCCACCAGAATTAGCAGGACCGGGAAGTATTGACGCCTATTCCGAAAAATCCCCAATCATAGGTGTAGTTAGGGCCAAGCTACTAGATTCAAACGCTATTCCAATCATTTCCCCTGGGGTTTGGTTCACACAACCCGATCAAATCCAACGTGCACCCCTGGATGAGCCTACTTATCACAGGGGCGACTGGATTTTAGGCTCACCACACCGCAAATCTCCCGATATCAGGCCTTCTCGGCCAGTTGCTGCCGCGATTAAGGAGAGGCTCCCCCGCTCTGTTCTACTGAGATCAGCCAGGGTAAATTCACTTCTACTTGCAGATTTAAGCGGTTTGGATATGGAGGGGGTAAAGTATCCGATAGGGGCTCTGGACTATTGGATTGCGATCGCTCATCCAAGGTTAACAGAGGCAGAGAGGAGTAGGAGATTAGCATCCCTTAGGGATAGAATTTCTACCTCTAGGAGAACTAAGGTCGCGGAATCAACACTTAGGAAATTTAGGAAGGAATGGGGGAGCAGATCCTTCTCAAGCGATGAGTCAAATATCAAATCAATCGATTTGAGAGGCCTTGGAAAATCTGTCACAGAGTCCCTAATCAGGTGGTCAATAGGTAGGAATGACAAGCCTCTGGTAATCGAACTTCAGCATAAATTGCCCGATTCACTTTTGTCTCAAATCTCCTCTGATTCAAATCTAAGATTGATAATAATGAATAATGTTTCTAATCATTTTTCTTCCTTCGATATCTTGAAAATCGATAAAATCAGGACTCTTCCTTGGTTGAGTTTTCAAACAATTTCAGGACCTATTATTCCAGTCAGAATGAAAGAGCAGGTCAGCTCGACAGTAGATTACCCCGAAGATGATGAGAGTACCAAAATCTCTCCTTGGGAAATATTGGGGTCCCCCTCAGCAAATGACGAATTTCACCATGAAATCGATCCTCATTCTGAATCGATAGTTAGATCGGCACTATCACAATTCCCTCATGGGGATGAAGAATGGGCGAACCAAATGGAGGCCAGGTATCCACTTGCCGCGTGGATCGCGTCCCCTAAGGAGACTAGATGGCAAAGATGGCAACGCGTCTCATCACGATTAGATTCAGAATGGATGGCGCTCTTGGATCTGGATTTTCTGCCAATAGAGAGAATTTCAGAGCTCGCAGACCAAGCTCCAGAATCAGTAAAGCAGGTTTTCTCTGAAACAATCACCTCAATACTAAGGGCAGATCCAGACAATCTCCTTAGATCGTGGCCTGCAATCGATCCAACCCATGCAAATAGTGGTGCGGCTTGGCTAGCTTCACATTTCATCCAGAACTCAGCATGGCTTCCCAAGGAGTCTTATTCAGATATTCTTGGCTGGGCTGTTGAGGCTTGGCTTTCAGATCCTCCAAGAGAGTCTCTCGAAGCCCTTATTGGCCTCAAGTGGCTATATGAGTTCGAAAACAAATCTCAAGAAGAACTTGACAAGGCGATGATGAGAATCAGGGATGTTGGCTCTGAACTCCCCCAAGGCCACCATCTAAACACATGGTCCAGGCTCTATGATTTCTCTTCGGGCAATAGGGAAAACAATCTAGATGACATTGCTCTATTCATCCATGATCTTCCCAATTCCTGGTGGGCACCATTCTCCTCAGAATTTTTGATTGAGATTCTGAATAGTTCTGAACCTGAGAATTATCTAGAGTTAGAAATTCCATGGTGTTCAGTAATTCTTCGTCCTGTTGGTGAGATTTCTGATGCACCAGGACTCTCCTCAACTACTCATAAGGGGTGCTCCTCGGGATTATTGCCGCACTTGCACTCTTTCATAAGAAAAATCCCAGATATCCCTGATTCCACTTCTTTCAACCATATTTTGGACTTAATCAATGCTATCGAAGCCGCTAGAGCAGAAAGAACACCTTTGGTAGGAAGGGCCCACAAATTTTCTGGTTGGCTAGCACAACCCAAAGAGAAATGGCCAGACTTCACAATGAAAATGATGATGGATGGAGATATCAGTATCTCAGAAAGACTAATTTTGGGTAAGTCCGGTTTCCATGCAGAGTTGATAGAAATAGATGATTCAGTGAAACCGTTGGGTTCTTGAGCGAATCTTCCTGCGGAGTATTGCCCAACTGGCAACACCGTGTGGACGAAACCCCCTCGCCGGAGGTAGAGGATGAAACACGGTACCACAGATTGGGTGACCACCCGTCGAAGACCATCGAGACTCTTTCGAGAGAATGATCGTTGGCGCAAATCGGGTGGCCGGATTGCGTAGGTCCCCTGAGGACGGAATAGAATGAATCAAGGGACTACCCCGCAGTCCGACAGACGTCCCGGGGTGGGTCAGGCGCCTGAGTGAAGCAGTGAAGGTTGCCGTTACGCCCCGGGGCACACTATGATACAATGGATCCAATAGGTAGGAAGACGATGCACGGAATCGGACTAATTGGCGGGACTTTCGACCGATTTCATTCAGGACACATGTCCCTCATCGAAGCTGGGCTATCTTGTTGTGAAAATATTCAGGTATGGATTACTAGCGATGAGATAGCCCAATCGAAGGATGCTCGAATAAAGAATTGGGAAGAAAGAAAGTCAGATTTGGAAATTGCCACTTCTGCGTACTCTTCACGAATATCTGTTCATTTACTCAGTGATGATTTCGGTCCCTCTCTAGAAACTCGTCAGGCCACTGCGATAATTTGTTCTAATGAAACTATGTCAAATTGCCTAGAAATAAACTCGCACAGACAGGAAAGAGGACTCGAACCATTGGAACTAGTTATCGCGGACAGTGTCCTATCTTGGAACGGAGAAATTATCTCCAGCTCTCAAATTAGGGCAGGGTTGATGGACAGAAAAGGAAACTCTTGGATACCTAGGAAGATTAGTAGTTCAGATGTACGACTTACCTCCTTAGTAGAAGCTGAACTGAAGACTCCCTTTGGCCTACTAATTGAGGGCCCCGAAGAAGACACTTCAATCGCCATAAATGAGGCACTATCGATAATCTCGAAAAGTTCCGATTTCAATGGTCTGCTGATCGCAGT
Source organism: Candidatus Poseidoniales archaeon (assembly GCA_003602515.1). Classification (GTDB taxonomy): domain Archaea; phylum Thermoplasmatota; class Poseidoniia; order Poseidoniales; family Thalassarchaeaceae; genus UBA36. Next base: position 81,174 of record QQSB01000006.1, read on the forward strand.
TGGAGATGTCACTGTTCTTGGCTTCCAAAAAGCAGGTAGGACAGCAGATCTGGCATTTATTGATGGCCAAACTAAGCGTTCTCACTGGCCTAGTAGTGGAGAAATTGACAGAGATATGTATGATAACATCATCCAGTGCACCAGTCCAGCAGGATCGTTGACAAATTCACTACTTGAGGCTTGCAGTAAATCCCTGTCATCATGGGTGGAAAATGAACATAGCAGTCTAATTGTTGTAACAGGAGAAGAGGACCTAGTTCCATTACTTCTACACCCCTTGGCCCCTATTGGGTCAGTAGTGGTATACGGCCAACCTGGAAAGGGAGTTGTAGTTAGGTGGTGCGATGAGGATTCCAAGGCCAGATGCAGAAATCTACTATCGGATTTCGAAGTGATTTAACTCTCTAATTTCGCATCCTGAATCCAATTCAGACCAATTCCAACCATGACGAAGGAAATCATCACCGAGTAAACTCCTGGATCGACCCATGTCGATTCCAAAGAACTCCAAATCAAGTAATATGCAGCTCCAGCAACGATCATCCAACTAGCGAAAGTTCTTCCAATTCCATTCTCTGTGGAATAAATGCTTGTAACAACTCTTTCTCGTAGCATTCCGGATAGCCAACCTCGNAAACCCTCTTTCCTGGCTGCACCCATGCCCATTGCCCCAGCAGCAATGAGTAGAGAACTTAGTAAAATGAATACAATATCATCTGGAAAAACTAACGCAATATCATGTGCAGAATTAGTGTTAGCGCCGTTTGTGAAGAAATCAACCCAATTCACTCTTCTTCCATCTGAGTAGGCCCCAAATAAGATATTGATTATCGCTAGAAAGGCCATCCAAACTCCGATAAAAAATGCCCCAGCAGATAGCGTGCTACTGGGTCTCATCAGAGAACTCATCCATTCTTGATCAGCCTCTGACATCGAACCGCCGTCCTGAAGCCCCGGTTTAACCGTTGCCGGGACTGAACCTAGAGATGGCCCTGAAGATTGTACTTGCCCATTGACGCCTCATTCACCATCGGTTCGCTCTCACTCATCAGACTAATTGCATCAATCGCTTTAGGGATTGCTGAGTTAACTTGCTTGCTCCTCCCCCCTCTACCTTTGCTTACATTCCTAGCCATAATCAGCCCCATTGTATCTATCTCGTTAAGTAACGAAGAAACCCTTCTTGTTGTCAGCGGCTCGGTTCCAATCTTTGAGCAGGCTTCGGAATATGTTCTGTACACCTCGCCTGTAGAAATATTCCTTAATCCGTTTTCTTCATTTAGACAAATTGAGAAAAGAACTAATTTTTGATGAAGAGGTAGTGTCTTGATTACTGGAGTGACCTGGTCATATTCTAACTGGCTTTGTGCCAATCTAACATGCTTGGTATCAACAGTGACCTGTGCCCTTTGCTCTGCCTTCTGGACAGAGATTCTCAGAAGATCCAAAGCCCTTCTTGCATCACCGTGTTCCTGAGCAGCAAGAGCGGAGCAGAGCCTGACTACTCCATCATCGAGAACACCTTCTTTGATTCCCATTGTCGCCCTCTCATTCAAAATATTCTGAATCTCAGTTGCCACATATGGGTGGAAGACAATGTCTTCCTGACTTAGTCTTGAGCTAACTCGTGGGTCTAAGTGCTGAGTAAAGTGTAGATCGTTACTTATTCCTATAATGGAACACCTTCCATCCCCTAGTAATGTGTTCAAACTGGTGAGTGCGTAAAGGAGATCATCTCCACCCTTATCGACTAGATTGTCAACTTCGTCAAGTACAATAATGTGTACTCCGCCAATCCTGCTCATCCTTGAAACAACCGTCTCGAGAACACGATCCGTAGGCCACCCGGTGAATGGTACCGGGGCATCTCCTCTCTGGGCCAATTGAGTTGCAATAGTCTGAACAACTCTATATTTAGTGTCCACATTCCTGCAATTAATCTCGTAGGTATTTACAGTCTGACCCATCTCCTTCCCCTTCTCTCTGAGTTGACCTAGTACGAATCTCGTTACCACTGTCTTCCCCGAACCGGGAACCCCGTAGAGAAGCATATTCGATGGAATATGTCCATTTAACGCGTCAACAAGATTCCGTACTAAGGAATCAACTTCATGCTCTCTATGAGGTAGACGAGCGGGTTCGAATGCGTGATCAAAGGCCCGTCTGTCGACAAACAGACTATCCTGCCCCAGAATCTCTTCGAAAATATTTCCTCTCATTTTTTTTCACTTCGGTAAAACCATCACGAAACTCAATCCAAACCTGAATTGGTATGTTTGCTTCTCGTAAGGTTTTCTCAGCGACTATGTTTCTGGTAATAAGAGTGACTAGGTTTCTCAAATTTATACCATGATTCGTTAACAAATACGCGGACAATTAATGTTCTCCCTTTTCTATATCAAATTTGGATCGATATTCGTTTCAGTATCAGTTTTATCAGTATTATTATGTAGTGTTTTTTCCACATCGATAGGGTGAAAGAGAAACCTCGCAACAAGCAAACAATATTTTTTCACTTAATCCCATCGAGTTAATTATTGATTATTGGATTATAATGATCAGAACATTTTGTCGTTGTCCCAATAACTACTCTGTTATATATAACTGAAACTTTTCTATCTTAATTATTAACAGTAAAATTTCCCATAATATCTATTTCGATACTATCTCCATCATTCAATTGGATCACGTCAACTGGCAGCTCTGGAATTTCGAAACCAGACTCACTATTGGGTGACCTTGCATAGTTGTGAGTGACAAGAACCTTCACTTCGGGAAACCTCTTATTGAATGAAACTACATCTGAAGGTCTATGGTGATGAGGGAAATCACCAATGTCTGGCATCCCCATCTCCAATATCGCCACATCAACCCTTTCAGCCCTTCTTTCAATCTCAGGACATGGCCCGGAATCACCACAGTGTAGAATACGAAAACCACTTTCATGTTCCAATTCATACCCATGAGGATCTGTTTCGGGAGTGTGATGTACCGGAAACCTGTCATACTTCCATCCTGTTCGACCAATGGCTGACTTCTCGCTTTCATTCCAATTTACTAGTTCCTCAAGAGAATCATCCAAGCTCCCCGGAAAACCCATTTTACACAGTGTCGAGAGATATTCCTTTCCCCCTGGACGAAGATGCAACTCTAACTTCTCTTCTCCCATGGGTTTTGAGAGATATTTCCTATCAAGAAGTAAAAATGGAAATCCAAAGGCATGATCGCCATGCCAATGTGTGAAAAGAATATGCTGCAATTGCCCGGGCGATATCTCTGATCTTCTTAGTTGAGTGACAACGGTCGGAGGGGAATCAATTAGGATTCGATTATCAATCAGTGCAAGAGCGTGCATCCTTCCATGTGGTGAGAATGCATTCCCAGTGCCGAGGAAGTCTATGCGTGCCACATGTTCCGACAGGAGTCTTCAGCCTTGACCTCATCGTTTGTAGTGCAAGAGTCATTTCTATACACATTTGTTCATATATCCCAGTTAAGTCGGAAAAATTGGAGATATTGATGTCAGGCAAGTCGGCTAAATCTGAGTGGTCGGCAAAGAATCCATTTTTCACAAATATTTCAGATAATTATGTTCTTAATGGCGAGTCTTCGAAGAAGGAAACTCGCCATATTGTGTTCAATCTAGGAGATTCGGGATTGCAGTACAAAGCGGGAGATGCATTAGGCGTGGTTCCTAGGTGTCCTCCCGAGATAGTTGAGCAATTATTGGAGATCTGTGGTTACTCTGGGGAGGAAGAAGTTGAAACAAACCTGGGGCCATGCTCACTTAGGGAAGCATTGACAGATAGGTACGAGATTCATCGAGTTTCAAAGAAGTGGCTCAAGGGAATCGCAGAAAGAATCGGCGACTCTCCTGCTAAAATAGAGATGAGAATCGTCTCTAGAAAGCGTTTCTCATCTACAGACGGGACGATGATTGTCGACTGGGAAGCCAGTAGTGAGCAAGATGTACCAGAGGGTTATGTAGAAATTGGGGAAGTCGGGGATAATTCTGCCATACTGTTGCAAGAACTAATTTCGGACAATGATGCAATGGAAGATTACATCTGGTCTAGGGACTATGTCGATGCATTGGGTGATTTCATTGGTTTTGGTTTCACTCCACAGCAATTACTCGAGGGTATGGATAGGCTAAAACCACGACTGTATTCCATTGCCAGTAGTCCCGATTTTGAGAAAGGTACGGTTCATCTTACCGTGGCAATTGTCAGGTACAACCACCATGAAAGAGATAGGGCTGGCCTTACCACTGGATTCATGGCAGATAGATGTGAGACCGATAAAACTCAGATTGGAGTTTACATGTCTCCGACTAGATCATTTGTACTTCCAGAGGATGGTACTAAGGATACGATAATGGTTGGACCGGGAACCGGAATAGCCCCCTTCAGAGCTTTCCTCCAGCAGAGAGAAATAAACAAGGATTCGGGTAGAAACTGGCTCTTCTTCGGAGATTGGACAGAGGAAGGAGAATACCTCTATCGAGATGAGATGGATGATTGGAAAGAAAGAGGGATAATTTCGAAACACGATCTGGCTTGGTCACGCCAAGGGTCTGAGAAGGTTTACGTTCAACATTTGATGGAGAAGAATGGAGAAGAGATCTGGAATTGGATTGAAGGTGGAGCATATTTCTACGTTTGTGGCGATAAACAGTACATGGCGAAAGACGTACACTCCACCCTTATCAAAATCTGCTCAGATTACGGAGGCATGTCTCTCGAAGATTCTAAGGATTTTGTTGAGAACGGCCTAATGAAATCAGAGAAGAGATACTTGCGAGACGTGTATTGATAAGCCGATTCACTCAAACGGCGGTGCATCTGCCATAGTATTGTGTTCCGTCGAGTCCTTGTTGCTAACCGAGGTGAAATAGCACTTCGAATAGTTAGATCATTGAGGGAAATGGGGATTGAATCTGTTGTCATCCATGGTCGTGAGGATAGGATGTCCCTTCCAGTTAGACTTGCTGACGAGGGTTTCTTTATCCATCGAGAAGATCCTTTAGCGTCTTACCTAGACATTGAGGCGATTATTTCAGCTGCAAAAGAGATCGGTGCAGATGCGGTACACCCGGGATATGGCTTTCTTTCCGAGAACGCGACCTTTGCACAGCGCCTCGCCGAGGAAGGAATAACCTTCATTGGCCCCTCTCCAGACTCACTTAGGCTGCTAGGGGACAAGATAGCAGCCAGAGAGGCTATGTCAAAGGCTGGAATACCAGTGGCAAAGGGTACAAATGAACCAATTTCTGATTCTAAGGAGGCACTAGAACTAGCCTCAGAGATTGGATTCCCGTTGATGATAAAGGCAGCCTCGGGAGGAGGGGGAATAGGAATGCAAGTAGTGAACGAAAAATCTGATTTCGAGTCTGCTCTGAGGTTATGTCAAGGCCGCGCTGAATCAGCTTTTGGAGATAGCAGAGTCTTCATCGAAGAATATGTCAGCTCCGCAGAGCATATCGAATTCCAAGTGGTTGGAGACGGTTCCAAAGCAATACATCTCGGTGAAAGATTCTGTTCCATTCAGAGGAGGCATCAGAAGATTTTGGAAGAAGGGCCATGGTTAAGCAAGACCGAAAGAGAAGACATTGGGGCCAAGGTGGTGGCAGGAGCCGAAGCGATCGGTTACAGGGGTCTTGCGACATTTGAATTCCTGAGAAACTCCGACGGAGAATTCTACTTCATGGAGGTCAATCCCAGGGTTCAAGTGGAACATACAGTAACAGAGATGTTAACGGGTATCGATCTTGTATCTCTTGGGATAGTAGTATCTTCTGGCGCCGAATTGCCAATAAAGCAAGAAGATATTAGTTTGAGAGGACATGCAATACAGGCTCGAATAAATGCCGAGAATCCAATTACTCTCGAGCCTTCTCCAGGTAAATTGTGGGAATGCCACTGGCCAGGTGGTCCGGGCGTTAGAGTCGACTCCCACGGATTCTCAGGTTATGAAATGCCAGAGGCTTTCGACTCGCTACTTGCCAAGGTAATAACTTGGGCCCCAACAAGAAACCAAGCAATAGCGAGACTCGACTCTGCTTTGGAAGAAACTATTCTTCTTGGAGTAGATACACTGATCCCGCTTCATAGAGCCATTCTGCAGGAATCTGACTTCTTAGAAAAGAAGATTAATACCGACTATCTAGACATCCATACAGATTTGCTGGCTGGTGAGTAATTGGAATTAGTGATTGTAGGCAGTATCGGCTATGATGACATTGAGACCCCTATTGCCACGGGTTCGGATATCCTGGGGGGCTCTGCGGTACATGCTGGAGTCTCATCCTCATTCCATCTGCCAGAGACTCCAGAGGGCGTCAGGAGAGTCGGTCTAGTTGCACCAATCGGCAATGATTTCTCAGTCATTCATCAATCAAAATTAGAAGATCTTGGGATAGATTTCTCTGGAGTGGAGAAACTCTCAGGAAAGACATTCAGATGGTCTGGAAGATATTCGGGAACTATGGAGAATGTGGAGACGATTTCAACTGAGGTTAACGTTCTTGGTGACTTCTCCCCTGAAATACCCGACTCATGGAGGGCACCAAACGTACTCTTCTGTGCCAATACCCATCCAGCTTCACAGGTCCTCGTTCTTGATCAATGTCCAAGCTCGGAAATTACGGCGATTGATACTTTCATGCTGTGGATAGAGACTGAGTTCGAGTCTCTCTCGACAGCCCTCAGGAAGGCCGACTTGGCAATATTGAATGAAGAAGAGGTTTGTGCAATTTCGGGAGAGGATTTCTTTATGAAAGCCATAGAGCCAATTTTGTCTGGTGCTTGCCTTCATGGGGGCGAATCAGCAGGTAGTGGGCCCAGTGGTCTGGTCATCAAGAGAGGGTCTTCAGGAGTATTTGCCCATCTTCCATGTGGGATTATTTCACTCCCTTCATTCCCAATCTCAGAAGTGGTGGACCCTACGGGTTGCGGGGATTCCTTCGCAGGCGCACTCTTGGCTAACATGTCTCAGAGGAAGGGAATCTTGAACGATATCGAGTCAATGAGGGACGCAATGGTCCACGCAACGGTAACTTCTTCGTTTACAATTCAAGGACTGGGAACGAACAAACTACAAGGTTTGGAAAGAGGTCTCTATCATGCTAGAATGGACAGTTTCAGAAGAATAGTCGGACTGTAATCACCCTAGCCTTCTTAGTCCTGGAAGCGGATTTGGGTCTTCTTTCGAAGAGGTTGGATTTAGTTGACTGAATCTCAATGAATCGTTTGATCTTTCGGGTAGGAGTGTATCCTCTCTTTCTTCCCCAGATACCTTCTTTACAATCAAATCGAGCTTATCTCTAGCCGTTGAAGGATGGTTTGCTTTTCGCATAGCACGTATGCGAGATGAGATATCTGCTTGGTGGTCTTGATCACTCCTCAATCTCATATGTTGAGTAGTCTGGAAACTCTCAGTTTCAATTTCATCGATTTGTCCCGAACTGCCCACCTCTCTACTTCTCACAGAACTGCCAGGTCTAAGGAGACGAGATAGCCAACCACCGGACATTCCACCCGCCGACGACGCTACAGTCTTGCTGCTACCCGACATAGTTGAGGCAAGTCCCTTCAAGGCTGGGTAATCATCCAAATTTGCCGTACGAATTGTCCTTGGACCATTCAATTTTTGTGATCGCAACTCTTGCTTAGCCCTTGCTTGCTTTACTACTCCTGCCCTACACTCATCTCTGACCGCTTCCTCCGTTGGGGGTGGAAGCAAGGTTCCCGGGAATGGATCAGAAGGGGCCCCAAACTCCCGATGAGCACGCTTAATCATCTGAGAACTGGAATGTTGCGGCTCGTTTGACTCTTTAGCAGGGCCATCGAAATCAAAGTCGAAAAGATCCATTTCATTAGAATCGGAAATATCTGAGGGTGTACTGGAGTCGAAAATACCTCCCGGAGCAAACATATCCAGACTCTCCGCAGCATCTGAGAAAGCCGAATCAATCCTACTCTCACTTCTTTGATCGACATCCTTCTCCTGGTACCAATTCGGCGCCTCTTGTACCCCCCAAGCTCTCTCATAGGCGTTCTGTTTGATTTGACCATCATCGTGATTGTCGCCTTCCGAGGCATACCCAAATGGGAATTCTTGCGCCTCTGGTATTTTTTTCTCAATATATTTCCCAGAATCAGGAATGATGCCAAATACGGGAAGTGAATTATGGCCTCCATCACTTCCCCTCATCTCATTAATATCGGAATTGGTGGCCATTGGCAATGCAGCAACTGGTGTTTTCTCAAACTGCTTTGATACATCTCTTAGTGCGGGGAATGTTGGAACTTCTGAATCTAGATTTTCTAGCCCCAACACTGCCTCTTCCATATCGCTACCATGTCTTACTCTGTCAACAATCAGACATAGTTTCAGTAGATTCGACTCATTTCCAGAGACTAAGTGCCTGTCACCAGAACTTGTTTCTACCGCTAAGATCGAATATCGAGATACAATGTTAGAGATAATTATGGTTGACCCCAATCCAATCGCCAACCAATTCATAGGTGATAAAATAGTTGTTATTCCCAGATATATCGAAATTATTCCCAGAAGTATTGTCCCGGAAGGAAGCATAGGGATCTTGAGATGCCTCATTCTTTCAATGGCACCTAAGTCGAGTCTCACTCCTTTTCCGTCGAATCTTTCTATGGTCAGCTGACGCTCTGTAATTATTGCACAAAACTTCCCCCTCGCTCCGACCAAGTAGAGGTCACCGATCAACTCGGCATCCCTCTTCTTAGTCGGGCCATTTGGCCCGGCTAATCCCATCCAGTCTGCCGAGCGTATTATCCAATGTATAAGTTCATGGGGAATCCACTATTGAAATCTCAATACTTCGAAACGTTTCTTCATTTGCCGTTTTCATTCAACGCATTGCGTTCCTTGCTTCATCTGCCATGCTCCACATTTCCCTCTCATCATCTGTTTTAGGTTCAAACTGGGGGATTTCAACTGGTTTCATCGTCTCGTCAATTGCCACCATGAAGAAGAATCCAGAGCAGATTTCTTCCCCGACCCATTCCGAACGAGAAAGTCTACAGGAAGTAACATGGACGCCCACGGTTCTAGGAGATGTCCAGACTACCTTGGCTGTAGTCCTAATTATGTCCCCTTGGAAAGCTGGTCTCTTGAACTTAAGAGCATCTACGGAGACTGTTACGAAGACTCTGTGTGCGAACTTTGAGGCAACCATTCCCGCGGCGGTATCCATGATGGCCATCAGTCTCCCGCCAAACAGTGTGTTCAGGGCATTTGTATGGCCAGGAAAGACCTCGTCCAGTACTACTACGGGTTCTTCAGAGAATGGTCGATCGATCTTCATAATCGCTCTCAGTGAGCCACACTCCTTGAATACTTCAGTTTCAGAGCAAGATAAATGCCGATTTACCGCTTACTTCAATCGAGCGACCACCTCGGAGAAACATGAGGGTGCCGGAACTTAGGTGGGAACCATCAGTATTTCATGATCCAAATGGCGGATCAGTACTTCTCTGGCCATACCTGCCATGCATTCGGATGCCTGCTAAGATGCGACCGAGAGTCTGGGATGGTTTAGCGCTCCTTTCATCCGCCGATGAGCTAATTTCTCTGAAGGAGGAGGAGGAGCAGGACAAATCCAGCCCGGGAGTTCATATGGAGTCAGCATTAGCATCCGGAACTACTCTGGGGATGCTTGTAAGAGATCTCTCTGAACTAGATATAGAGGGGCCATCAATACCAGATCCGGAAAGGATTAGACTTCTGAGACATGCTGAAAATTCAAGAGGTGGTATGCCAATTTATGCAATCGAACCCGGAATAGATGACCCTGAATGGGCCGATTGGCAATCTAGATGGGCGGATGAACAGGTAAGATTCCGAAACCTACTAGCCACACTTGGTAGATCGAGAAGATGGTCAAAGGCTAGAAAGGAGGCAATAGCAAGGGTTTCGCATTCAAAACTTGTAAGCCCAGATCTTGGAGCAGCATCAACTGTTTGCGCTGCATGGTGGGCCGAAGAGTCGATGTGTTTGACTACGGAACTGGTCTTTGAGAGAGACTCAAGATTTTCCTCGAGAATAAGGGGTGCCTTATCCAACCTAAGAGATGAGCAAGGCGGTGATTGGGACGAAGACGGACCAACCCTGCTAGTCCCAGTTCAGCAGGCTCAAGTATCATCATTACAGAATAGCCTAATTGCCTGTGATTCCGTCGAGACATTGGAGAGAGAGTAATGAGCGGCCTTGAAATCAAGATAGAATCCCAGTCTTATCGAGTCATCCCTTCCGAACCAGTCAATCTAGCCGATGCTGTGAAGTATGCCGAAGCGAGGAGTAACGGCGCATTTGGGGTGATAGAATACGAGGATCCAAGGGCCCTAATTGTTGTAGACACCGATGGCTCGTTATTGATTCATGGAATCTCCAATCCCGAGGCTGCTTCGTTAATTGCTGAGGCGACACTCCTGAGAATCGGCCTCTCCGAGAAGGGACTTGTGATTGAAAGTGGTGAAGTTCTTGCCAGCTTCTCAGTTGGGAGGGCCGTCCTGATAGACTTGGCGGCAGATAGATTCAAGGATGCAAATCACGACTTGAGACTCGATGCACTGAGGATCGCTGCAAAGAGATACAACTGTACGATACTTCTTTTCAGTAACGGCAGGGGTATTGTGATGGGGCAGTCTTCCAGAAAGGTTGCTGAAATGGCCGTATCTCACTGGTTAACAGAACTGTCCGAAGAAGGTGCCTTGGCGTGAGAAAATGCTCGTCGATGGGAAGTGGATCGGTCCCATCTTCGACCAGCATTTGCATTTAGATAGGAACAATAGGTTCCTTGATGCGGTTTCTGATTTCTCAAAATCAGGAGGAACAGCAATCATGCTCGTCCATAAGCCAGAATTCTCCAGATCTCTTCCTACCGATCGTCAAGGATACGAGAAAGTCTACTCAGAAACAATCTCAATGGCGGAGGAAATTCGTAGAAATTTCGACTTAGAAGTGGGAGTGGCCCTCGGCCCACACCCTGTCGCGTGGGAAACTCAGATTGCGAATCTGGGTCTAAAAAAGTCCACAGAACTTCATTTAGAAGCAGTTTCCTTGGCATTAGAGCATATCGATTCTGGAACCGCTAATTGCCTAGGAGAAGTAGGCCGTCCACACTATCCTGTCGCAGAAGAAGTTTGGGAAGAGGCAAACGAAATGCTCCTCGAGGTTCTATCCATGGCATCTTCTGCAAAGACTTCTGTCCAACTTCATGTTGAGGATAACGATGATGTTACCTGTCACGAATTGAGTCAACTGTGTAGATCGGCAGGTCTTCCGCTAGATCGTGCAATACGACACTATGCTCCTCCAAATGTGAGCGCAGAATTCACACATGGCCTCTCAGCCACCGTCAATGTTGGAAAGGGAAGTATTGCAACTCTGACTGAAACTGCTAACCGGGCCATTTCCCCTTGGGGCATGGAGACGGATTTCCTTGATGATAAGAATAGGCCAGGAGCAGTTTTGGGCCCAAAGACAGTTCCAAAGCGGACCCAGGAATTGGCATCAAGCCTTCTTTCCTCTGGATGGAAAGAATCCAAGGTTGAGTCTTTGTTGCAAAATATTCATTCAGATTGGCCAGAATCACTCTATGGGCTATGAGTTGAATCTCTTTAGTGGTGGCGTAAAAATCATCAATAGTCCAATTACAA
>QQSB01000006.1:93035-98730 GCA_003602515.1 Candidatus Poseidoniales archaeon
CTTTTCAAATCATTCAGTACACCGAATCGATTTAGGGATGATATGTACTCGCTGAGTATAAGCGCCTGTAGTGAAGGGGTTATCACAAGAGGTTTCCAACCTCTTGTCCCGGGTTCGAATCCCGGCGGGCGCACCACTTACTTTCATGACTCAGTAATCGTAAATTAGGACTGAAGCATTGAAACGCCTCTTGCTTTGCGAAAGCTTGTGTCAGAAAGCGAGCAAGAGGTAATGGACGCCGGAGCTTCACTGAGCAAGGACATGTCAGAGCTTGAAGATGTCAACCAAGTAGTCGGCAGGAAGATCTGGAGGGTCGTTCCTTATGTCACTAGATATTGGAAAAGGGCGCTTGGTGGGATTCTGGCGAACGCCGGAGCTCGTGCCTTCGACCTAATACCCTTCATCGCAATCGGAATGGCTGCAGATTATTATCAATCCAATACATTCACCAACTCTAGAATTGAGAGGATAGTGAATTGGGGACCAATCCCTGATTTAGGGCCAATAGACTCTGTAGAATTTGGATTCGGACTTCTAATTATGGTATCCTTTACCTTCCTGGCCATTTTCCAAGGGTTGAGTAATCAACTTTGGCAATCTACCGCATATATGGCGCAACACGATATTCGAATGGATGCTACTAATTCACTATTGAATATGGAAGCATCATACTTTGAGAGCCGACAGACTGGGAATCTGATGTCCGTATTATCAGCAGATGTGGCCCAACTTGAGGATATCATTTCAGATGCAAGTACAAGTATGATTCGAATCACAATAACATTCTCTACTGCTTTCGTGATTATGTTTTGGATGTCCCCAAAACTGGCTCTAATCCTATTTGCACCATTGGTGATAATTGTTCCAATGGTGATTTGGTTCTCTACTAGAGTTCAGAGGAAGTATAGGAAACAACGAGAGAGCACCGGCGGGATTGTTGCGATCCTAGAAAACGTGCTTACTGGCGTAACTGTTGTACAGGCCTATAACGCTAAGGAATTTGAGAGTGATAGGATCGGTAGGCAGAGTGGAGACTATCGCGATGCTGCCATTCAAGCCGCATTTATCAGGAATCGCTTCATACCTGGAATTTACGTTGTGGCCGGAATCTCATTCGGCTTGCTAACCTCAGCAGGGGGTTGGGTCATGGCGTCTGGGGAGATTACTGTCGGACAGTTCGTTACCTTCCTTCTAATTTCTACTAGGATGACAATGCCGATGTTCATTCTCGGAATGTTGCTCAACCAACTCCAGAAAGGAGAGGCTTCATCGAAGAGGGTATTCGCAATTATTGATTTGGAACCATCTATCTTCGATAAGGACGGGGCAGTTCCATTGGACGGACCAATAGAATCACTCAGATTTGAAAATGTCTCATTTTCATACCCTACATCGGATACCAATGTCCTGAATGGAATCACCATCGCTGCCTCCTCGGGTGAGTTCCTAGGTGTAATGGGTCACACTGGGGCAGGAAAGAGTACCATTCTGAAACTGATAGAGAGGTTCTACGAACCACAGGGAGGGCAGGTACTGATCAATGACAGGGATATCAACGACTACCAGATAGAATCAATTAGGGAGAGAATAGGTTTTGTCTCACAAGATCCATTTCTATTCTTTGGGACTATTGGTGAGAATGTGGCATATGCCAGAGAGTCTGATGATGAACAGATTCTCAGTGCTCTAGAAGCAGCTGGAGCAACTGAGTTTGTATCCAGTCTCCCGGACGGTTTGGAAACGATGGTCGGGGATAGGGGTGTGATGCTTTCAGGTGGTCAAAGAGCTAGAATTAGTCTTGCTAGGGCACTATTGAAAGATCCTGATCTATTGATTCTGGATGAGGCCAGTGCAGCTCTTGATGCTGAGACGGAGAAGCGAATTCAGGAGTCCCTATTCGGCAGTTCAGATGGCGGAAAGAAGAGGATAACGATTGCAGTAGCGCACCGTCTAGCAACCATTAGGAATGCCGACGAGATCGTTGCAATGGTTGACGGAGCGATAGTGGAGCGTGGAACTCATAGTAATCTATTGGAAAACGATAACGTCTACGCATCACAGTGGTCTATTCAGACTGGAGAACTGGGTTCACTGGAGGGATAATGTTGGATGAAACCCAGATTGACTGGGTTTCTATAGAGCCAGGTTCCGTTCTTGTCGGTTCCGATAATCGCTCAATTCTTTTTGGTGGAATCGGTCCACGTCACGAGGTAAGTATAGAATATCCATTTAGGATATCGGGAAAGCCGTTTGATCCCAAAGAAATAGCCAGCATTGAACAGAATTCTGACATGGAGATAGTTTCCGATTCAGAATGGGAGTTGGCATACTCCAGAGGGCTACTATCGGGAGATGACGGCTCTTCCGAATCATTAGCAGATTCTGCAATTGACTATTGGGGCAAGGCATGTGATGGAAGGCCGTTCGTAAATGATGGCAATAGTCCGACTTTGATACGAAGATGGAAATCAGGAAAGGCACAAACGCTTACTGTTTACTCCTCGGGAAGGATCGGAGAACCTATTACAAGCAGGGTTAGACTGGTGCTGAGAGAAAAATCCGGATGGAGTGAGAATCCTCCGTGCATCCCCAATAGAAGAAATATATCGAATCTCATTTTTGAAGAGATACTGATTTGCACCATCGTCGGTATTCTGCCTTCATTTGTCTGGGCATTCTTCAATGCTAGTCCAGACTATATTAGAGAAGGTTGGCTGAATTTACTTCTTGGAGGGGTTTTCTTCGGTTTGTTCACAATGCTATTTTGGCGTCCGAGACAGCCAACTTGGCGCATTGAATCTGGCCGAATGACTCCTTCAAGAACGAAAAAAAGAAGGAATACCTAACTCCTATCTCTATCATCAATTTGTGAATTCGTACTCCCTGTTAGGATACTCATTCTGGCTTTGTTTATCCCGATTCCGTATTCCCACAAAAGCATAAATGAAACCATCGAGGAAATAATTACTGTAAGTGGTCCCTTGCTGGGTGATGGCCCTAGTATCGCCCCGAACCATGCAATGATATTGAACAAGATAGCCAAAGTTGGCAGTTGGTGCACCGATGCTCTTTCAATGCCCATTGGTACTGAGTCTGTCGAAATATCCCAGAATATTGGCCAAGAAAGACCTCCATTTAGACAACCCCAAATGAAAGTCACTAGTGAGAAAAAAACTAGAATAGGGAATGCAGAAACCAAGTTATGACTCCATCCCCAAAGACTGGGGTACCTCTTACTTGCTAATGTCCTAACAAGGCCGTAGTTCCTAATCTGCCTCCTCACTCTTCCGATTCCTCTTCTACGATGCCACATAGTTGCACTCCCATCAGACCAGAGACGATACCCCGATTGTCTGATTCTGTGATCCAGCATCACGTCTTCTGCACCTATAGCCCCGCGATCAAATCCCCCAACCTCTTCCAAAACCTCTCTCCTGTATGCTGAGTTCACCCCAGGGAGTTGTTCCACCTCCTCAAGGGTACCTTCTGACTTTTTACCGTAATTCGTTCCAGCCGTTAGGAACTTATTGCAGAAAGCAACATCAATCGATTTCTGCCAAATATCTGACTCTTCAATAGGTGCGAAGTTTGGTCCACCTACTCCGGAAACCTCTGGGCGTTCGAACCACCTCTCCAATTTCTCGACCCAGTCCTGGGGTACGATGACATCATCATCGGTGAATAGGACTATTTCAGAATCGGTCTCTTCAATGGCTATATTGCAGGCATCCGCTCTGTTCCCAGAACCCCTATCATCAATGTATCTGAAACCTCTCTCCTCAGTAATCTGCCTCCCCTTGTCTTGATCAGGTCCTACGACTACCACGTCCATTTCTTGGAATGTTTGATTCGAAAGTCCGTCTAACGCCAATGCAAGCTCGGTGGAGTTATCCACCGTGGGTATTATGACGCATACTCTGCTAGGCACGAGAAGTCCGGAGAGGGGGGCATTGATGAGTTCACGGGTCAGTCATTGACAATTCTCGGTGCTAGGAAGTAAGTCCACCTTGCTCCGCCTTCGTTGCTCATCCACGTTAGTCTAAGGGGATACTTCTCCTCAAACTCAAGTGATACTTCATTGGTGAAGCCGCCAGCAAGTTTCTTGCTCAACTCACCAAGATACTGGAGAGAATAAGTAGAATGTGTCGGCGATGCACAAGTTAACTCACTCAACTCGCCTGATTCAAACTTCACATTAACGCCCTCTCCCGCCTCAACTGTTACAGATACTGCTAACTCATTCTTGTCCATGCTGAGATCTACTTCCCCTCCAACAAACTTTGCAGCTCTCAAAGCCCTTGAAAGCTTCTCAGAGTCAATAGTCGCCTTTGACTTGAACTCTAGGTTTGGTTGGTTGGGATTATCCATTGTACTGGTATCAATCCCTCTTAGTATCATTAGAACCTCCCCTACTCTGACATTTATGGCTCCAACCGCGTCGTCATAATCCATCTCAACAAGATCACTCGGTCCCGCTAACGTAAGCAGATCACGCATTTTTTGAAGGTCAAGACCAATCTCTACTGGTTCTACTTCATATGTTTCGAAGCACTCATCTGCAATTGTTGCTGAAAGTAGTGCTACGTGTGAACCATCAACTACTGATACGCTTAGCCCCTTTTCCCCCCATACCAGTTTAGCCTCAGAGGTTAGAACAGACAGGACATCCACTATTTCCCTCATTAGTTGTTGCTTGGCTGTAATTCTCAGCATTCACTCACCTCTATACTACCTACTTCATCGGAGGCTCTTGATGCTTATTGGCACCAAACCAGAATTAACTACTGGTACTCCCTCCACCTATGTTTACACTCGAGATTAGCACAAGTACAGAACTTGGTCTCTGGCTCATCAGAAGATCTAGTTTGCTGCAAGTGGACGTAAGCATTCCTACCATTGCACTTTGGGCAAATGTAGTCGCCCTCCCTAAGAGTTCCCTGGGGTCCGTCTTCCTCTACTACCTCAGTCAGGTGCTTCAGAGACTTCGAATCAGTTGTAGCCATTGTATTGGCAAGGTCGATGGTCTTCCCCGTCATAGGATCGGTAAATTCAGAGCCCTTTCCATCTTCTCCTGATAGCGGCCCCTCGTATCCACATTTGTAATCTGGACACTTAATCCAACCCTTATCATCCGGATATGAAAGCGCACCGCACACAGGACAAAACATCACTATCACCATTGTCGTATTAACGAGAACCGAACTACGCTGAGCCTGCCGACTATTCAACTATTCGTCTAGCCTCCCATAAATTGCCGCACCGTTCAAGCCATCATGCCGATTGGGGGGGCCATGAAAATAATCTTTGATTGGCGACTTTCGCGTGTCATCGATGATCAAGATAACATTGTTGACGAGATAATGTGGGATGGCACAATGTCGCCATCTAGTGTAGCAAAAAGACTGTTAAAGATTCAACAAGGACGTCTTCTTCCCGAGGTGATGACTCTATCTGAGAGATTTCCAGATGCGCAAGTAGACCCTATTGGCGTTCTCTCAGAACCAAACTGGCCCCGGTGGGGAGAATCAGAGGAAGTCTTTCACAGATCCACATTGCTACTAGCAAAGATGGGAGTTGCTGACTCATCAAAAGACATGGATAGGAGGCTGGACATGCTAGTTTCAGCAACTATGGAGGCCCGATCAACTTGGACGACATCAGAATCTCGTTGTATCGAATGGGCTGGTCTTTTCAT
>QQSB01000006.1:98812-108346 GCA_003602515.1 Candidatus Poseidoniales archaeon
AAACTTGGAGTTTCACCACCAAAACACATGCCCTCTGACTCCGAATGGTCATCTATGGTCTCACACGCCTCTTCAGTAAATTCTTCATCAATAATACTGGAACAATTGGAGGATTCGATAAGGGAAATTGCTACCACTCACGTGCCATCACTAAGCGCACTATTGGGTCCGGTATCAGCTGCAAAAATGATTTCTCTTGCAGGAGGGAGGGAAAGGCTCGCTCGTATGCCATCTGGCTCTCTACAGGTTCTTGGTGCTCATGCAGCGATGTTTGCGCACAGGCGAGGTGCCCCACCTCCAAAACACGGAGCAGTGCTCTTCTCAATGCCACAAGTGAGCCGGTCCCCGAGATGGGTCAGGGGGAAAATTGCAAGATATCTCGCAGGGAAGGCAAGCATTGCCGTCAGAGTAGATCACTTCGATGGAGAGCCTTGGGGTAAATCTCAGATTGATGAGATAAATAGTGAGATTGAGGCAATCAAGGCAAAGTTCCCCAAACCACCAAAGAGGAGTTGAGGGATGGCAAATAAGTCAAAGCCAATTGTTTGGGGAGTCAAGAGGCAGGGGAGAAACCTCTGGACTAGGAATGCAGTGAAGGGAGTCTCAGTTAGAGGTGAGAGAAGGAAAAGAGACGGCAGAATAGAGTGGAGAAGGTGGGATCCCACTAGATCCAAGGTTGCTGCTGCAATACTTAGGACAAGGGAAGACCCATCTATCCTGCTACCAACTCCCGGTTCTACCTGTCTATACCTAGGGGCATCCAGTGGCGGAACAGTCAGCCATATCCATGATTTCGTTTGTGGTGCAGATAACCACCATGGGGGGCATTTGGTCGCAGTTGAGATCTCACCTCGAATGGTTCGAGATTTAGTCAAGCTATCAGCCGGGAGACCGGGGCTTGTACCGGTATTGGGGGATGCAAGAAAGCCTGAACAGGTTGCTGCCTTCATGAGAGGAAAGGCAAATTGGATTCATCAGGACCTCAGTATAGCAGATCAAGCCGAGACATTCGTAAAAATTGCTACATCCTTTCTCGTCCCAGGGGGAATCGGGATACTTAGCCTGAAGGCTGCAAGCGAGAGATCATCAGAGGGGAACGATAACACAAGGTTCCAGAAGGCTGAACGAATACTAATGGAATCAGATCTTCTTCTTCAAGAGAGAATAGACTTGAAAGGTTTGGAAGAGCAACACGTTGTTTTCACTTGTTCTTCAAGCACCGGAGACTAACACTGCTGCGAAAATACCACCATAGAACAACATTAGAAGGATGAATAGACCAATTCCAATCCAGGAAATAATCTGGGCAGCCTTCGCCATTCCTTGATCGGGATGGCCCGGATATTGACTGGTAGTAGCCAAAGCGCCATTTGCCAGTATTAGTCCTGGAACTGCCGTACAAACGGAGCACATCACAATCCCCAAGATTCCCAGAACTAGAGCCAGAACCGCATTTGTCGTCGGCATCATCATCATCCCTGGTCCTCCTTGCCCTTGCACGAAGATTTGCTGTGGAGCCTGACTTGTTACGTTCGGACTCCCCTCTAGAACAACTGTCTCAGAAGGTGGGACCTCTACTTCATTCGAAATCCATTCTGGCACGTCACTCTCTTCCATTGCATGTGCGTGAAGTCACTGGGAAATAACTTTGTCGAGAGCCTCCGAAAGGTAATGGTCTACCTCTCAGGCCAATAAAACATGCCTGAGTTACCAGAGGTCGAGACTGTACGCCTTGGTTTGGAGAGGCATCTCCTTGGTCGAAAGATTACGGCAATCGATCTGAGGCGAAGTGATCTTAGATTCCCATTCCCACGTGATTTCGTCACCTCTCTTAGGGATCGTCTGGTTGTGTCAGTCGACCGTCGAGCAAAGTATCTGCTAATTCGTCTTGAAGGTGGTATTACGTGGCTTTGCCATCTTGGGATGAGTGGCAGGTGGACGCTAATCGGAGATGGAATTGAGAGCAGACCTGGTAGTTTCTCGAATGGAGCTCCAGTAGGTAGCGGAGACGGTCCTCATGATTGGGTTGTCGTTCACCTAGACAATGGAAGTAAGGCTGTCTATTCCGATCATCGAAGATTTGGCTTCATGGACTGTTTTTTGACATCGGAACAAGACAGGCACAAATTACTCTCTAACCTTGGTCCTGAACCAACCCCAAATCATCTTGTTCCAAGAGAACTAGGTGACAGGCTAAGGGGCAAGAGAACCCCAATCAAGTCCGCCTTGCTGGATCAGCGAGTTATCGCCGGACTCGGAAATATCTACGTTTGTGAGATTCTGTTCAGAGCAGCAGTCTCACCTAGGAGAAAGGCGAACAGTGTAGCAGGAAAATCAGGTGTATCAAATAGAGTGGAGAGGATTACTGCCGCCACCCATGATGTTATCACCGAGGCTATTGATGCAGGAGGTTCAACACTACAGGATTTCAGAGGTGTTGACGGAGAAGAGGCAATGGGTTATTTCGTCCATAATTTCCAGGTTTATGGAAAGGAAGGAAATAATTGCATGAAGGAAGGATGCCCGGGCGTAATCGAGAGAATAGTCCAGTCAAACAGATCTACCTTTTTCTGCCCCATATGCCAACGCTGAGTGGCTAATCATGATTCTGGGACATCTCTATCCCTTTGACAAGCGCGAGAAGAATCTCGTTTCGCGGAGTCTGGATCCCAAGCTCCTCGCCTTTGGAAATAACCGCACCGCAGATCACATCAATCTCGGTTCTCCTACCTGCCATCAGATCCTGCAGCATCGAGACTCTATTATCAGCAGTAGCAGTAACTACTTTCTTGAGATAATCCTCGATATCCATCGCCCCCAGGTCCACTCCTGATGCCCTTGCAACTGACTCCGCTTCCCTCATTGCCTCAAGGGATTGACTCCAGAGCTCGGGAATTTCCAATAATCCCCCGTTCCTGATGCCAGCAATTGCGCAAACTGGATTAATTGCTACGTTGACCATCAGCTTACTCCATATCTCCTTGTTGATATCAGATGACCATACTGGATTCAGTCCGGATTCATACAATAATGAAACAAACTCAGACTCGATTGGACTAGGGTCTGATCCATCCATACTTCCTATGGAAAATGAACCTCTTCCTGTCCAATGCACTCCGCCATCGGAATCTCTCCATGCCGAGTGGGTAGTGGTACCGCCGACTACCCTTTCCCAACCAACTCTACTAGCGATAATTCCAGCATTTCCTATGCCGTTTTGGATGCTTACAACAAACCCCCCATCTGACAAAATGTCCTCGGCAATGGAGGAAAGTGCTGATGTCGAATCCGCCTTGCCAGCAATAATGGCAACATCGCAGGAATTGAACATGCTCTCATCCACTGGACCCCCTTCACTGTCTATGAGGGAATAGCGATCCCCTGGGATCATTTCCACGGTTCCCTCGGGAGTGAAGATGGTTAGCCCACTTCGAAGAATTTCCACCGTCCTTCCTCTGGATACACACACTAGTTCTGCCGCAGTATCGGCTAGGCTACCAGTAATCACGCCCCCCAAGGATCCAGTTCCGAGTATTGCTACTCTCAATCAACATCCCCCCAAAGGACATCTGGCCGAGAGATGGACGGTGATGCCAGATTTGTCCGCCGTGACCCAAACAGCCCTCTCAAGACCTGAGAGCCCTACTGCTTTCGCTGTGATTACAGTGCTATTGCCAGACTCCACCCAGTCGTTCATGGTGACTTCCCAGATTTCACTTTGCGGAGAATCTCCATGCCACTCTAGAGATAAATCCATCCTCACACTCTCTCTGTTGAAAATCACGAATTCCTCTGCATTTATCCCCCTACTCAAACCATCTGGCTGGACATAGACATCCACAGAGTCTTTGATTCTGAAAACCTCCATTTCGCCTTCGAAATTGCATTTTGCAAGCCAACCTCCGTCTCCAACGCCAATGGAACCATTTCCACTTAGATTTCCCATTAGGCGAATAGCAGAGTAGTTACCCATCTCTTCAGACCAGTTTGACCCGGTGTTAACTTGCTTTGCGACATCCCCAGATTGACAGAAGGGAGAACCGTAGTCCGAATGGACCAGTGTATCCCCGGCCTCGGCGAAATCACTTGGAATTGTCCACGACCCCTCACTGACTTGGATCGATCGCTCCGAACCGTCTATTGGCATCGTCCAAGGGCCAATAGTTTCGTTCTCCCTAGTCAAGTATAACATAGGGCCAAATGCCCTACCCTGGCCATCGAAAGAATCAGAATTTTGTATGGCGCCTTCGTGCCCTTGAAGGCAGATTTCTCGAGATCCTTCACTAAAATTACTATCATTAGTTGATTCCCAATATGGACTATCAACGATAATTGTGCCTCCTTCTGCAGAATTCATTACATTGCATATTATTGGGGTATCGGATTCTTCCCTGAGGTCCCAGAAAGGCTCGGAAAAACTATCATTTCTTATGCTTGATAATTTAATCACATGCTCTACTTCGAAGCCAGAAACATCGACAAGGATCTTTAGTAAGTGAGGTGAAAAATAATTTTGCGGAGGAGATATTGAAATTGACAATTCAAGGGTTTCTTTCTGAGTAAGTCCATCGAATCTACAGATGTCCGACGACGAAGAACACGAGAAATTCAACCCCCACTCAACAGGTTCCGCCCCCTCGACTCTGAACTGTAGCCATCCTGACACCGGCATCACCCCCTGCGGTTCTAGAACTAGGGACAGTTCCACCGTCTCATCCGTCTCAAAAACTAACTCTTCTGGCCAAGTCTCAGTGGAAACTCCGACGTCATAGGCGCTCATCTCGTATGAGGGGACGGTTCCGGGCATTCCAGCTAGTAGAACAACGGATGCGATTGCTACGAACCTACTTCTAAACCTCTCCTCTAGTCCGAAATTCTCGTCCAAAATAATCGGCTGAGGCAGATTGTCTGGGTTGAACCTCTGCCATGCTGCAACGAAAGCAAGGAAAATCCAGGGAGTCCATTTTGCAGTGGCGAAAACCATCACCATGATGAATAGGACGATGAGGAAGATCGATGTCTGCGTGCTACCTTGCCTCATCTCAGATGGGCCAATAATTGCATGCAGCAACCTGTCTCCCGGTAGTCCCGGGATTGGGAGCATCAACCCCCAACCGACAATTGACAGCCCGACTCCTGCAATCCCAGTTGGATGCAACCATTGTAGCCTAATTTCTGATTCTCCACCCATCCAAGATTCAACCAAATACTCAGTGATCAGGTTTGTATCGAACACCGTTGGAGCCGCTGTGAGTTCTGGAGGATCACTCGGAGTCATCATTAGTCCGAAAATCGTCAGAACACTTCCTGAAAAGAATAGGACGAGGGGTATCGATACTTCGATTGAGCCTAGCGCTCGTCTGTTTGGGATTGGAATTAGATCGGGTTTCCTCTGCCCCAGTAATCCTACTATCCCAAAGGGCCACCACGTAGGGATTGGGAAGACAATTGGAGAAATGTGCCCGACTTCGACTCCGAACTTTCTTGCCACAATTACTCTGCAATAACTGGCTAAGAGCAATGCGAGCATTACAGGGGTAGTGAAGAAAAAGAATGACCACCCGAATTCGCTAAGCCCAGAACTGCCATAATCGTATTCGGAAACCCAATGTTCCCCAACCAGAGTCATGAATCCCGCCATTACGATCCATAGTGCGACTTGCTGGTGACCTCTCATGACCGAACTTCCCATAGGGGCTCTTGAAATTGTCATTATTGGAGGGTTACTGTCCTCTAGTGAACCTACCAGGCCCATTGGTTCCAAGTGTGTGTTGAGTTCTAGTAGTTGTCCTCCGACTTCCAGATCGTCCTTTCCCTGTACTTCCCATGAATTCGGATAAGCACCTTCATTGCCTAGGTCAAAGAACCTTGAAGCAATTACTTCCAGAAGCTCACGAGTACCCCAAGTTTCAGAATCGACCAGGATTTCTTCGGCCACCATGCTCACTCTCCGACCTTTCTCGAGGGGTGTCAGATTTGACCCCTGCTCTTGCCCAACTCACTTATTTTTGAAGCGCTTCAGGCGGAATGTCTCTTCCCTCTCCATTTCCTCAAGCCTTAGCTGGATGAAAGTCTGCGCCTCTTTCATCTCTGGAATTACCTTGAACTCAAGAGCATTAACTCTTCTTTTCGTGGCTTCAATCTCTTCTAGAAGACGCTTCAGAGTGGCCTCCATCTCTGCTGCCTTGACTACCTTCTCAACGAGGAGTGAGTAGGCGTCTGCTGCCTCGTCGATGTAGGGGGAACCTCCTACCATTCCCAAACCCCTATCCTCAACTGACAACTTGAGGTTCTGACCCTCGACCTTTGGAACAACCACTCCCATGATGTTCCTCTTTGAGACTTGAACTTCGGGATGCTTTGAAGAGGCTATGGCCGCACTCTTGACCGCCAAACCACCCTCTATCGATGAGGCTAGATTGATTGCCTGTAGTGCATCTCTGTATGTCCCCACTAAGCCCTCTCTGGCCTCAATCATTTCCGATAGCAGAGTTCTGAACTCGTGGAATAGACCATCTCTCTTCATTTTCAGAAGGTTATATCCCGTGGAGGTCTGCTTTATCCTGCGTTTCAGGTTAATCAGCTCGGACCTGGTTGGCTTGATGTCTAGGGCCATTCACTCAACTCCTGAATTCGTTACTCTTCTTCTCCCTTCTTTTCACCAGGGTGGTATTTGTCGATCCACTTCTGATCCAGCCTGACCAGGAACTTTGTGTCTATATTTGACAACAGATTCCAAGCCAAGTCCAGAGTTCCTTCGTCTATCGCTCTGTCTTCGTCTCTGCTCTGCCTGAGGAACTTGTCTTCGAATATATCTGCGAATTTGAGAAGTTGTAGATCTCTCTCGTTTAGGGCGTCCTCTCCGACAATTGCTACCAGACCTCGTAGCTCCTTTCCTTGGGCGTAGGCCGCGTAGAGTTGATCAGAAACTGACTTATGATCCTCCCTAGTTTTGCCCGGCCCTATCCCTGCGTTCATCAATCTGCTTAGAGAAGGAAGTACGTTTATCGGAGGGTATATTCCTTTCTGGTGAAGCTCTCTCGAGATAACTATCTGCCCCTCTGTGATGTATCCGGAGAGATCTGGAATCGGGTGGGTGATATCGTCTCCAGGCATTGTGAGGATGGGGAACTGGGTGATTGAACCCTTCTTCCCTTTGACTAGCCCTGCTCTCTCGTAAAGCATCGCTAGATCCGTGTACATGTAGCCCGGGTAACCCCTCCTTCCAGGCACTTCTTCTCTAGCCGCCCCAATCTGCCTCAATGATTCACAGTAGTTTGTCATGTCCGTGTATATCACTAGCACGTGATAGTCGTGTTCGAAAGCTAGGTACTCAGCAGCGGTTAGCGCCAGACGAGGAGTGATCAGCCTCTCGACAGCAGGGTCATCGGCCAGATTTACGAATAGTGCCGCATTCTCAAGTGCCCCAGTCCTTTCTAGGTCGTGCACGAAGAAGTTGTACTCCTCTGCGGTAATTCCCATTGCGCAGAATACTACCACGAAGTCATCGTCGCTACCCACTAATTTGGCCTGTCTCGCGATTTGCAAAGCGATATCGTTGTGGGGTAATCCGCTGGCACTGAAGATCGGAAGCTTCTGGCCCCTGACAAGAGATGTACAAGCATCGATTGCTGAAATTCCAGTCTGAATGAATGACTCCGGACTCTGTCTCGAATAGGGATTAATTGCGGCTCCGATAATGTCTGCCATGTCATCAGCAACGATTTCAGGACCTCCGTCTCTGGGTCTCCCAGCACCATCTAGAATCCTTCCAATTAGCCCCTTACTTACCGGGAGCTTGAATACGTCACCCAGGAACTTTACACCCGTCTGCCTGTCGACAGATGCAGTCCCTTCGAAGACCTGTACAATCACTTGGTCATCGGATGTGTCTAGGACCTGTCCATTTTTGATCGATCCATCACTGAGCCTCAGCTGTACAATCTCATTGTACGAAACCGGCTCGGTTTTGTTTAGGAACACGAGAGGTCCCTTTACGTCTGTAATTGTTCTGTACTCTTTTCCACTCATATTATCACCTCAGTTATCCTCCATACTAGCAGCAATCTGCTTGCTCATCTCCGCGACGAGTCCTTCGATTCTACCGTCATAGCCTTCCTCGAACCTTCCTCTCATTAGGTCGGTCCTAGCAGGTACGTTAACCACGTCTTCTAGTTGTGCGCCCCCAGCAATTGCCTTCTTCCCCTCTTCTTGGAAATTCATTATTGCCTTGGCCATCTCGTACTGTAGCTTCAGATCGCTATATGTGTCTACATCGTGGAAGGCATTCTGCTGTAGGAAGAACTCTCTTATCATTCTCGCAACTTCTAGTGTGAGTTGCTGATCTATTGGTAGGGCATCAGATCCCACAAGCTGGACAATCTCCTGCAATTCAGCTTCAATTTGGAGAAGAGTGCTTATCTCAGTCCTAACCTCAGGGAAGTCGCTCGCAATGTTGTCCCTGTACCACTGGTCTAGAGCCTGCGGGTACAAGCTGTAGGAACTCAACCAGTTTATTGCAGGGAAGTGCCGTTGTCTAGCGAGACCAGCGTCAAGTCCCCAGAATACCTTAACAATCCTGAGAGTTCCTTGGCTAACCGGCTCCGAGATATCACCACCAGGAGGGGAAACAGCTCCGATAACCGACACTGAACCATCCTCTCCGCCCAAGGTCTCAACCCTTCCTGCCCTCTCGTAAAACTCAGCCAGTCTACTCGAGAGGTATGCTGGATAGCCCTCCTCCCCAGGCATTTCCTCGAGCCTCGACGAAATCTCCCTCATCGCCTCAGCCCACCTGCTAGTCGAGTCAGCCATTAGGGCTACGTTGTAACCCATGTCTCGGAAGTATTCGGCAATAGTTACTCCCGTGTAAACAGATGCCTCCCTGGCTGCGACTGGCATATTCGATGTGTTTGCAATCATCACAGTTCTGTTCATCAGAGGTTTGTTCGTGTTGGGATCAATAAGGTGGGGGAACTCGTCAAGGACCTCAGTCATTTCATTTCCGCGCTCTCCACATCCGATGTATACCACTATCTGAGCATCGGACCACTTTGCAAGTTGCTGTTGGGTGACGGTCTTCCCGGACCCGAACGGCCCAGGGATTCCTGCAGTCCCACCCTTGGCAAGAGGGAAGAGGAAGTCCAGTATCCTCTGACCTGTCATGAGTGGTACATCCGGTGCGTATTTCTGAACGAATGGCCTAGGGTGCCTTACTGGCCACTCCTGCATCATGGCTATTTCAGATCCATCTTCCAGTTTGCACACGGTCTGGGTGATATTGAAGGAGCCCGACTCTATGGTTTTCACGACCCCTTCCTTTCCGGGTGGCATCATGACTCTGTGTTCAATAGTCTCGGTTTCCTGAACCGTACCTATCACATGTCCTGGCGACACCTCGTCCCCTGCTTTGACTGTAGGAACGAACTCCCATTCCTTATTCAGATCGAGACCGTCTGCATCGACCCCTCTGGTGATGAAAACGCCCATCGTCTCCTCTAGCTTCGGTAGAGGCCTCTGAATCCCATCGTATAT
>QQSB01000060.1 GCA_003602515.1 Candidatus Poseidoniales archaeon
CCCAATGACCCTATGACGCTGAATAATGTGGCAACTAGGAATATCGCCAGAAGCTCAAACTCACTATTTGCATCTAGTGACATGGGGATGACCAAGAGGTCTGGTGGTACTGGTTGTAGTGCTGCCTCTGTAGCAGATACCACGGCAAGTCCGACGAGTCCAAAACCGCTCCCCCAACTAACTACTGTGTCAGTTATCTGCTCGAGCATGATGATTCGCCGGAAGGTGATGGCATAACCATTACTTCACCTCCAATGGGTAAAACCGATAACAGAGGCATTACCCCCTCTGGTGGACTATCCGTGTCTATGCCTAAAATTCTCGATACGTCTGCACTAATTAACTGGCCAATAGGTTCATTGGATGGGGGTTTTGTGGTTAACGGGCAGAGGTCAGAGGTAGAAAGAATTGCTCCGGAAAGAATGTTGTCGATAGAAACGGCAAGCGTGAATTGGGTTTCTCCTTCCCCGGAGTCTGTGCAAGAATCCANCGTTATCGCAAGAAAAACGGGAGATATAGATGGCCTCTCGGAGACTGATTTGCACCTATTTGCACTTGCAATCGAGTTGGATGGGCACATGCACACCGATGACTACAGACTACAGAACCTCTGTAACTTTGTTGGAGTTGAGTGGTCCCCCGTAGTATCGGAAGGGATCTCAGAGGTGTGGAATTGGGAGATCCGGTGCAGGGGTTGTGGGGCCTTGGCGTCTGGGACAGGAAATACTAGGCCTGCAAGCGAGGAAATAGGATCATGTGCCGAATGCGGATCGGGACTGAGAGTGGTCAAGAAGAAGTAATCACTCTTGCTCGGAGGATACTTCTTCAGTCATACCCATCCTGTCCATGTCCTCAATAGCAGCCATCTCTGAAGCCTCTTTCATCCCCATTTGAAACTCGCCCTTAGCTCGTCCAACTCCTCTTGCAAGCTGTGGTATCTTATTGGCCCCGAAAAGAAATATTCCGAAAACCACTAGGATAACGATTTCTGTTGAGCCGATTGCCATACTATCAGAGCGATGTGTGGGGCTCTTCTTCAAATGCTTTGGCATCTTAATCGGTCAACCACCAGAAACTGGGGGCAGGAAGGCAACTTCGGCCGCATCATGGAGTAATCGTGTGAGATCCGTCTCGAAATTGCCGTCAATTGCAACTCTGAGTCCGGATG
This sequence comes from Candidatus Poseidoniales archaeon, assembly GCA_003602515.1. Lineage (GTDB taxonomy): Archaea > Thermoplasmatota > Poseidoniia > Poseidoniales > Thalassarchaeaceae > UBA36. The sequence goes on from QQSB01000060.1 coordinate 1,169, forward strand.
TGAGCATGTCAACTAGTTCAAACTGCATGGCTAGATCATTCACGGAAGTGCCTTCTAGCAGAGACACATCTATCTCCCTAGTGCCCATTTTTTCAGCTAGTGGGCCAAACATTAGCATCTTCACCTTGATAGCACGATTGGACTCGCCTTCCCCTCCCATGATTAGTCCAATGGAATCTGGCAAATCAAGCCACCTACCCAATTATTAGCCGTCTTTCCTGCAATTAGGACGTTTCAGATGATTAGGGCTGTTGTTTTCGACTGTGACGGGGTGTTGTCCGATAATGGTTCGTCGTGGCAATTGATTCACGAGTATTTTGGAACGGGAGAAAATGATGAGGGAGACCACCAAGAGAAACTAGAGATGTTTCTCGATGGTAAAATCTCCGAGGAGGAGTTTGTCGCCCATGACATTCACCTTTGGAAAGGAGTTAGTCCGGAAATCCACAGAGATGACATCATGAGGTGCTATAGTGGAGTAGGCCTAATTGAGGGAGCCAGGGCAGTGGTTGAGAACTTGCAGGAAAGGGGTGTTTTCGTGGCTATCGTTTCGTCGGGCGTAGATATTTTCGTAGGCACAATTGCCAATATGCTGAAAGTGGATGATTGGGCGGCAAATGGATTCGAATGGGATGAAGATGGGTGGCTAGTGAAGGGGCTTCCTACGAGGGTTTTAACTCACGATAAGGGATTAATGGTGGAGAAGCTTGCAAGGATAAATGGCCTCAATGCTTCAGAAATCATCTCCGTGGGTGATTCCAGTTCCGACCTATCTATGATGATTGATGGTTCCCGTTTCATCGGTTTTAATCCTAGAAGGACCAAGGCTAAGGTGGCATTCGAAGAGGCTGGTGTTCCAATAGTTGAGGAAAAAGATTTGAGGTTGATTTGGCCCTTAATTTTCCCCGGAGAGAGTCTGTCTGACTAGATGAAGCTGATCGACTCAGTGGCGAATGTGTGAAGGTTAACCACGGTTAGGATGCAGGGCTTTGGCTGAAAACCCAACATTCTCTGGAAGTCTGTCTGGTCTTGCCAAGTGGAGCTGTGTACCATCAATGTCCCCTTGTGATCGCCAATGAAGTGTCCATGGACATGTCCAGTAACGAAAATATCGGGGACTACTGGGATAACCAACCTATCCTCGGGTTCTGGGGAAAGAGGGGTCTTGCCGCCCCAAGATGGAGCGAGATGACGCCTCTCAAGCATGGCTCGCATTGCCATCTCTGGCTTGGAGTAGGTTACCGAACGAAGCGTGGCTACGAAGTCGTCAATGCTCTTTCCGTGGTACGATAATATTCTGACCCCATGAAGGCTGAAGTCGCATGGGTTCCCAACGAATGTTGTGTTGGAATAATCCTGCTGGATCTCTGGATCTAGTGCTGGCTGTGGTTCTGCTGGTCGCACTGCATCGTGGTTTCCTGGGAGCATAACAACATCAACCCAGTCGGGGACTTCTTCTAGCATCCGTGCAAGTTCCCCGTACTGGTTGAAGAGATCTGTAATTGTCAGATGTCTTTCTTGACCTGGATAAATCCCCACACCATCGACCCCATCTCCACTCAAAACGAAGTATTTCACGGTCCTTGCTAAGGGATCATTCTTGAACCAATGTATCATTTTCTCCCATTGAGGCTCCAGGAAGGTCTTACTGCCAAAGTGTACGTCGGACAGGAATGCTGCAGAAACCGCGGAATGCTCACCCGCCTGAGATTTAGAGTGCTGAACTAGGGGGGGCTTGTGAATGTCATTGGCCCACATGATTGGATCCCTTTCTCCAGATGAGAAGGTTCCGCTGACACCTACTATCTCATCGTTCATTAGACCATCAAGTGAGGGATGTAGTGGGGAGGCATCAGAAGGTGGTTTGAGCATGCATGTAATTTGTGCACTCTCATCTTCCAGAACGAACCTCATCCATCCATTCTGCGTCCACCTGACATCGCTAGCAAGTCCAACAATTGTGAACTCGAAGTCTTTCTTATTGTATCTCTTCCTATTATGCCAAGCCTCAGAATTGCTAATTGGCCGCCTTGGTAGAACACCATTGGAGATCATCATGCCCCTAATCTGCGCAAGACGGCTCCTGAAGCAAGACTGGATATCGGAGAGCTTTCCTTCAGTTGAAGAGTTACCAGTGATGTCAAAATGAATTTCCACATCTGACTCTACCTCTGAAGCATCCATGGGGAAGTCGGAGTTATTGAATCCGGATGAAACCCTAGGTCGAGGTGGCAAGGGCTCAGGAGTGCGAATTGGGGCCAAAATCCTCCCATGAGGTGACGATTGTTCGGACCTAGGAAGAGTGGTCTGAGAATTCCTGTTGCTATGCTCGATAGAAGAAACTGGTTCTTTTGGAGAAATTGCCAATAATTCATCAACCGTACCTGCGTCTAAGAGCCTGATTCCGGATGAGTTGGCTGCTTCAATCAGAGGGAGTACGCTATTGAGTTTCTCCAATTTCCCCACGGCACTGGACTGGACAATTAGTCCCGCTGAGACTAATTGATTGTATGTCTCTTCCCAACTAGGCGAGTGCATGCGCTGGACGTCGTATGTGGACGCCCTTGATGGTATCGATAAGTAAAATGAGATTTTACGATTTTTTGTCCCAATCCGTGAGAGATGCTAGATCTATTTTCTTTAATGACTGTGATACTGTTTTCTTTTCCGAGCCCCATGAAATTCCACCTTCCCACTCCTCAGTTCCCTGCAAGGATGCCTTCCCGCGTGGCTCCTCGCCCTTGCCGGCCTCTATGGGATCGCTGCTGAGTGATGTTTCTCTTTTTGCTCCCTCCTCGGCCCGATCTATTGCCTCCAAAGCTAGTCTCAAAGCAAATGATGCGAAGGATCTCTTGTTATCCAAACGATCATTCTCACCAAAGTCCATCCTTCTGACTAGGAAATAGTCCTCAGCAATAGCTGCAACATGAACTCTTCCGACTTCTTTTTCCTCTGTCGCCCCACCAGGTCCGGCTATCCCTGTGACTGCAATAGCGACGTTTGAACCAGACTTGTATCTTGCACCTCTGGCCATCTGAACAGCGACCTTGTGGGAGACGGCCCCAGAGCCATCATCATCGAAAGCAGATTTTTCGACTCCTAATTCTCTCATCTTTGATTCGTTCGAATATACTATCCAGCCTTGTTTAAACCATGAGCTTGCTCCTGAAATATCAGTTAGCAGAGATGATATTAGGCCACCAGTACAAGATTCCGCGGTAGAAATTGTCCAATCCTTCTTTTTCAGGCGATGCTTCAGCCTAGAAGCCAAGGCTGCAGCCTCTTCTACCACGAAATTCTGTTCCAGCACACACTATTGACCTTTTCAGTAGGGGAAAAATCAGTTTTAGCATTAACAATGTTAGTATTTCTTGGTGGGTCCGGCAGGAATTGAACCTGCGATCTTCGCTTTGTAAGAGCGACGTCATAACCCCTAGACCACGGACCCCGGGAGGTCCGAGAGGCAATGCATTCAAATCCTCTATGGTGGTTATGATTAATTAGAGGGGGTTTGATTATGACAATGACTGAGTTGATCCAGAGACTCGAGGCAGCAGGAGTGCCTGTGAACGATTTGGTCAAAGTCGCAATGGAGGACGTTGATCCGGCAGAATTCACCGATTTCGATTTAGATCCCTTTTGGAATGATAGGCCGGTTCCATTCCTGTTTACTGGCTTTGGAGCGGCGAGGACCATTTCAGCACCGCATATGATTGCAACTCTCCTTCATCACCTTGAGATTCTCGAGGGCCAAGACATTATGCTGATTGGTTCAAAGGGCGGGTATCTGGCTGCAATTATAGACAGAATGGTGGGAAAGCATGGCACAGTGACGATAATTGAGCCGCACGAAGAGGTCAGAGAGTACACTGAGGAGAGATTGAGTATACACCGATCTTCTGGGATAATTCGTGTGCTTCGGCCGCAAGACCTGGAGAGCAGTGATGAGAAATCAAGGAGATTTGGGAGAATTATCATAACTGGATCGGTGAGAGAGATTCCGGAAACAATTGAGCACATGGTAGTCGACGGCGGATTTGTCCTAGGGCCGTTTGGTGGCCCCGTCCACCAAAGGCTATTGAAGAAGGAAAAACAAGGTGAGCTATGGTTTGACACAGATCTAGGAGGTGTCGTTTTCGGCCCAATGGATGTTGGAGAGTCAGAATCTAGCCCTCTAGATCCTGATTCACTTGCGAATCACATCGAGGATGCATTTGACCTAGTTGGGGGTCTTATGGAAATAGAAGAAGTGACATCCGAAAGAGTTCTGGCACTGGTTAGGGCTTTGCGAGATCTTCCGACCGACCTTCCATTCATTGACGAGGAGTCAACCGAGGAGGAAATAATGGAGCATCCGGTGGTTGACCTGATTATGTCCGAAATAGACTGGTTGGGCCCACTATGGCCGATTTTCAGTGAGTTTATGTCAATCGACATAGCAAGCCCGGGGTCATCAGAAGAAATACCGGATTTCCTAGGCGGTCACGAAGACCTGGTCCCTTGAGATCATGTCTTGAATCATACCGCAGGCTGCTCGAGTCTGGAAAGTGACACAGAGATAGGGGGAAGGTGGTCTGAGAGCCTATGACGGCTGGTTTTGGGATCGAATAGGTCGCCATTCAATCCCGCTTGGACAACTTCTTCCTTTGTAATCGAATCTCTTCCACAATTTGGCCACGCCTCTAATTCGACAGTTTCATCGCCTATGTAGTCAACTTGGACACAAGGAAGGCACTGTAGCCCAAGCCTCAGAGCTACTTGGTGCCGGTGATGGCCGTCCAATATCACTCCTGTATTCTTGTCAACAACTAGAGGCAGGACATAGGCGTTCCACCGGTTCGTCATTTTTTCTAACTCATCAACCTTCTTCGGGCGGGTTAACTCGTGGGGTCGTAGAATCTCCATTGGCACTAAATCTACCTTCACGGACCTCGGAAGGGCCGTGGTTCAATATATCTGCTCCTCTGGAAGATGATTCATGGAAGACGCGCGTAGGCAAATTAGCCTGAGTCTCCTCAAGGATGAAGACAGGATTGTTCTCGACAGACTGAGGGAATTTGGCGATGCGTGGATTGTTGGGGGATGGGTCAGAGATGTTCTCTCGGGCTTTTCACCGGAATTGATTGCCGATATTGATATTGCAACCAATCTAACTCCTGATGAGGTAAAGAAAATCTTCCCAAGATCAATCATGGTAGGGGAGAAGTTTGGGACCGTAATAGTTAGGATTGACGGGCGTTATAATCGTGATTACGAGTGCGAAGTAACGACACTGAGAGAAGATGGCGGATATTCAGATGGCAGAAGGCCAGAGAATGTTGTCTTTGGCCAAGAAATAGAGAATGACCTTGCAAGAAGGGACTTCACAGTCAATGCAATGGCAATAGAACTCAATGGGAAAATGGTTGGGAACGATAAGGCTAACGGAGAATTGTTGGATTTCTGGGAAGGAGAGGCGGACTTGGTATCTGGAGTATTAAGGGCAGTTGGTGATGCTGAGGAGCGGATTGGTGAAGACGGTCTGCGAGTAATGCGGGCATTCAGATTTCTAGAAAGCGGCGAATTTGGGCTCAGGAATCTAGACTCGGATCTAAGTAATGCGATTTCTTCGAACCTGGAAATGTTAGAAATGGTGTCGAAAGAGAGGATTTGGAGTGAGTTGGGTAAGATTCTAAGAGGCCATCACTCCAAGGAGATTATCGAAAAGATGCACGATCATGGAGTCCTGGATAAGATCCTCCCGGGAGTTTCTGTGAATCTTGAGGCTCATCATTCTCGTGACCATATGGTAAATCTGGCACTAATGTGCAGTTCTGAAAATGTGGACAGATCGGAGTTATCAGAGAGGCTTGCAGGATATCTTAGGCTCTCTAAAAAGGAGACTTCGACCCTATTTCTCCTACATGACCTCAGAGGCTTGGAATTGGACAACTCCATCAAAAGTGTCAGGAGATTCATGGCCACACACCATGATCAATCGAGCAGGATGATGATCCTCGAATATCTTTCCGGCGCTGGAGTGGAGACTGGAGAGTTCGAGTCATGCTACCAAAGTGCTGGAGAGTTGCGTGCTGGAAACGCCCCATTGATAGATGGAAACCTACTTTCTAGCCTCACTGGGATAGGTCCTGGGAGGAAGCTTGGCAGATTGAAAGACTGGTTGCATAGAATACAAGTGGAAGAGGATGTAGAAAACAGGGAGTCGCTGATCTCTATGATGGACGAAATCCCCTGGGAAGAACAAGAGTTCGAGGACTGGCCTGTTCTCAGCTGGCCTTGAGTCAAATTTCGTTTAGGTATTCTATGTATTCAGATTGATCCAGATACATGTCCTCGTCCCAATCATGAGGTTGCACGATCATGCACCAGCCGTCTTGGTATGCCTCCTCGTTTACCAAGTCTGGATTATCCTCGACATCCCCGTTTAGTTCGATTATCTTGCATGGAAATGGAGCATTGATCAAAACCCTGTCTTCGCTCGTCCTGATGGTAATCATCAGATCATCCACGTCCAATTCGTCTCCCCTCGAGAGCAGGGCTGGAGGTGCATCGTCATCGTTTTGCGATTCACCTTCTCCGACGTCCATCTGGAATTCACTATCGTCCTCAGGTTTGGAAAGTACCATACGGACAATGTCCCCATATTCCGCCCTAATGAACTCACTAATTCCGATCTTTACTGTCATTTCTTCGTCATCGTCGTCGAGTGCTTGGATCCAAAGGTGGTCCAGCGTATATTTCCGGTCATGGGCTATACTAAATTCGAAATAATCGCCGCTATTCATCTGATATCGTCCGGCCGCGTGATAGTTTCTGATTTGAACTATTCGATTAAGAGAAAACTATGGTTTCAGAGGGATTAACAATATCTTCTTCATCGGAGAAGCCGGTAGCATGGATTTTGAAGAGACTGATGAGCAGAGCATGATTCGAAGTATGGTTAGGGATTTCGCAGAGAGAACTCTGGCCCCAACATGCCTAGAAAGGGACAAGGAACAGCGTGCACCTCTCGAAGAATGGATGGAATTCTGCGAAAGTACAGGCCTACAGGGAGTCACAATTCCTGATGAATATGGGGGAAGTGTGGTAGATTCTGTTTCAGAATCTATCATCGTTGAAGAATTGGCGAGAGTTGATCCCTCTTTCTCGGTGATGTACTGCGTCCATGTCGGACTATGCTCAATGACCATTGCTTTACATGGCAATGAAGAGCAGAAGAGGAGTTACCTGCCTAGGTTGGCAGGAAAGGAAATCGGTGCATACTCACTTTCCGAGGCTGGAGCGGGGACGGACGCTGCAGCACTTGGTTGTAAAGCGAAAATAAGCGAAGATGGCAGTCACTACACATTGAATGGCGAGAAGATGTGGGTTACGAATGGATCTAGCGCGGATATCTACGTGCTCTTTGCCAAGGACATAGATCATCCGGAGTATGGAGAGAAGAAACACGGTGGGACAACTGCATTCATTGTTGAGAAGAGTTTCGAAGGATTTTCGGTTGGTAAGAAAGAGGACAAACTAGGTATCCGTTCCAGTGATACTTGCTCATTGGTCCTTGAAGACTGCAAGGTCCCAGTTGGGAATGTTCTCAAGGGGGCAGGGGAAGGTTTTCCAATCGCGATGAATGCATTAGACAACTCGAGGATAGGTATAGCGGCTCAGGCTCTTGGGATCGCACAGGGTTCCTTCGAGGCAGCTCTAAATTATGCGCATGAGAGAGTAGCCTTCGGAAAACCAATCGCACATCACCAAAGTATCGGAAATTATCTATCAGAAATGGCCACAAGAACTACTGCTGCAAGACTGATGGTTTACAAAGCAGCACTAGCCAAACAAAGACATTACGACGATGGAGCCCCGAGGCACACGAAGGATGCGAGTATGGCAAAACTGTTCGCCGGCGATACCGCTATGTGGGTTTCTGAGAGAGCGATACAAGTCCTTGGGGGATATGGCTACACTACCGATTTCCCAGTGGAGAGGTTCTTCAGAGATGCTAAAATTACTCAGATATACGAGGGGACGCAAGAAGTCCAGAGGATAGTGATCAATAGGGCCATTTCCCCGGAGTAGTGGTTTATCGGGTGTTTCCAATAGAGAAAATCAGAAGTTGCTTCCCGTCGTTGGAAAGAAATGTTGGAGGGAGGAAGGCGGTTTTCTTTGATGGGCCCGGGGGTAGCCAGGTCCCATCTTCGGTAACTGAGGCAATGAGCGATTACCTATTGAGGAGCAATGCGAATACTGGAATGAGTTTTGAGACATCATTGGAGACTGATGAGTTAATTTCCGAGACATTACAGTCATGTGCCGATTTCATTGGTTGCGATGACCCCACAGAGATTGTCTTCGGACAAAATATGACAAGTCTGAACTTTCAACTAGCGGGTGCCCTTAGTAGAACTTGGGGGCCAGAGGACGAGGTTGTAGTAACTAGGCTAGATCATGATGGGAACGTAGGCCCTTGGTCTCTGGCTGCAGAGTGGTCTGGGGCTACACTAAGAAAGATCGGGATTAGGCCAGAAGACTGCACCTTAGACATGGAATCAGCTCATGAGGTGATTACGGAAAGAACAGTTTTGGTCGCAGTGGGTGCGGCTTCCAATCTGTCGGGAACGGTCAACGATGTGAGGAAGATCATAGAAATTGCACATAGTGTTGGAGCCGAGGTAGTCGTGGATGCTGTCCATTACGCGCCACACTCGCTGATAGATGTCTCTGATTTGGGGTGTGATTTCCTGCTTTGTTCGCCGTACAAGTTCTTCGGACCGCATCAGGGAATACTATGGGGTAAGAAGGATCGTTTGGAGGAGCTCCCTGTAGCAAAATTGAGAGTTGCTACTGAAGAGTTGCCATTCAGATGGATGACTGGGACTCAGAGCCACGAGGGCATGGCAGGAACCAAGGCAGCGATAGAACACATTGCATGGATTGGGAGAGAAAGTAGTGGAAATCCCGAACTAAGTAGGAGAGACGCCCTAATAGAAGCATATGATGCAATTGAGCATTACGAGCGTGGCCTTTTCCTAAGGATGCTAGAAGGACTAGGGAGAATCGAGGGCGTAAAGATCTGGGGAATTACCGAACCAAATAGGATTTCAGAGAGGGCTCCAACAGTTTCATTCACTCATCCCTCGATGAGTGCAAAAGAAATGGGGAGAAGGTTGGCTGAAAGAGGAGTTTTCGTATGGGCTGGAAATTTCTACGCTCTCGAGCTTACGGAGGCACTGGGACTGGAACCAGAAGGGGTTCTCAGAGCAGGCCTACTTCATTACAACTCACTAGAGGAAGTGGATTTCTTCGTAGAGTCTGTTGCAGAAATATTGGGTTGACTTACTCTATCCACTGATATCTTCTTTGGCCTTCCAAATCTCCATCCAAACCTATGCTAACCAAAGCGAACTCGGTGCTGGGTTTGACCACAGAACGCTTCCTCTTCCCCTTGTGTAATGCTTCGTAGACTGTCTTGTTGATGGCATGCCGCGTGGATAGGCGCTCAAAGAGGTGGAATCTAGAGGCGATCTCCCTCCATCCGGGTTGGACGATCCCCTCGAACACCTTGGCCTTTGCACCTGAACCGTATCCACACAGCCCGATTCTATTGGATTCAATTTCTACACCCTCCAAGTAGTCGGATTCCATGGCTGACATCAATGCGAGGAAGATAGAGCCAGTATACTGGTTTCCAATCAGGCTAGAAGCTCTTTGGGTCTTCTCTATCCTTTCATCGACGAAGACGCGAAACTCATCAGTCTTTGAGATGAGTCTGCGGTAGTAGTCGTTAGCTTTCTCGAATTCCTCTATCCCCTCTGGAGTGTCTGCATAGTCCGATGGGAACGGCTCGGGTCCTATTTCCTCTACAATCTTCGACCACATCGGAAGTTCTCGACGATCATGCCGGAATACATCGGGGAACATTCTCTTGCCTTGGAATGCGTATGGAAGATGAACTATTATCCGACTCCATTGGTTGGTCAAAATTTCATCAGAATCTGGGTCATATCTGCCCTCATCTATCGCCTTACTGCGGAAATCAATGAAAGCCTGCTTGACCGATTCAGAGTAGCACCTATTGGAGAACTGTCCATCGAAAACAGGGGTATCCTTGTGTATCATTATCTTCTCATTCTCAAATATCACTTCGTTCTTCTTCTTGGAGCGAGGGAGGAGCTTGAGGATCTTTTCTGCTAGGTTTGAGGTAATGCTGGCTCCTGATTCCTCTGCTAGTTCTAGTACGTTCTCAACTACCGTTCTCGTTTCGACCTCTCTCCGAGGCTTGAAGAAATCATGAACTGGCATTGTGGAAACCCCCCAAATGTCTGGAATTGCCAGCAATCTGGGTTTGTGACGAATTAGTATCGCCCCCCCTCCTGCTCCCTGGGTGTACTCTCCAGAAGAGCCGAGATCGTATTTTGCATTGTCAGCGAACACGACTATTCCTATTCGATTTCTACTCTCACCCCCCCTAGCCGCCCAGTCAAGGGTATTATGCATGGCATCCACTGCACCAATACAAGCGAATGTCATATCGACAACGTCGCAGTTTCTGAAGCATTTTTCACCGAACTTTGGCGAGTATCTCTGTTCCAGCATATCCATGATGTAGGTCGCAGTAGGTTTTGCCCCATCGAGAGCTGATTCGGTTCCGAGATAAATTCGGCCGATTGAAGATGGGTCGAGAGAATTTCTGTCTATCAAACGAGAAACAGCATTTGCTCCCATGGTTGCAGTGTCTTCGTGGACATCTGGGATTGCCATTGCCTCCAGCCCCAATCCTTTGCTAAGTTTGCCGTAGTCTGCTCCTCTGAATTCAGCGAAGTCCTGCATGGCGAAGTATAGCCTTGGGAAGTGCAGGGCGATGTCATCTATTCCCACTTCTGACACGTTTATTCCTCCCTTTCGGCATTGGCCTACATTATCATACCTGTGGAATTACTCCTCTTTTGTCGCACATTAGGCCTGTAACTAGTTACAGCCGGTGATATTGTTGATAGAGTCCAGGAGGTCTTTTTTCCCAGAGAAATGGTCAGAAATAGGAGATAGTATTTCTGAGAGGGCATCGGCAACCGCCATCTTTGCATCCAATGGGTGGATAGTGCCATCTGAGACCGCGTCCAAAAACGACTGAGAATCCACCCACTCAGAAGCCTCCCCATACTTGGGATCGGGAGAAACTGTGATCTTTCCTATTTTAGGAATTATCACATGTTTGGAGATTTCGAATACTGGAGAGTTTGGATTTCCGACCTCTAGGAAGGCCTTTCGCATCTTGGACCTAATTGATTCGGGCTCATCATCCAATAATATTGCATTTCCCGGATCGGACTTAGACATTTTATGATCGAAAGAGTCCATCCTCCCACCAGGTCCCTTTAGCCCGGATAGCATTGGAGTATGGATGCAAGTTGGCTTGATCCAGTGATTTTTCTCGGCCACCTCTCTCATGTACATGTGCGCCTTCCTCTGATCCATCCCTCCTAATGCGATATCGACTTCCAACTCGAAGATATCTGCAGCCTGTAGAGCTGGGTAGTAGAATGCAGCCAGATCATGATCCGAAGAATCCTCATCACGGCCCATAATGCTGAATGTTCTGCGAACCCTAGAGAGGCTCATGTTCTTCGAGCACCTTAGCACCCTTTCCCAATACTTTCCCGAGTCCATAACTTCGGAGGCGCGTACAAATTGTATCTCTCCCGAGTCCTTGCCTTCTCTGGGGTTCCCGAGAATCGACCTAAACATCTCAGACATGTACTCAGAAGCTATCCCAATCTTCTCCATGTCCCTCTCGAATTTGTCATTTACCCAAGCATGCCAGTCGGCGAGTAAGATGATTACATTGACGCCTTCTCCAATTAAGTTGCTAATTGTGTCGGCAAGTATCATCCAACCTAGGTGGGCCTTGCCGCTCGGCTCCAGACCCACATAAGCCGTCAATTCTCCATTCCCCGAGTGACTTGATCCCCCAGATAGAACTGATTCTACGTGATTTATGCCTATGACCTCTTGACACTCAGAGAACATTCTCTCGATTCGTTCCCGAGATTCCGAGTCTATTTCCAAAGAATTTGCCTCGGACATTTGGACACCTAGTTGAACAGTTTGTTGAGTTTCTCAGCCCTGCCCTTCGCCTTAGTATTGTCATTGGCCTCGAGGAGCGCTTCAATCTCCTTGATCAGAGATTCTGCCTGTTCTTTCTTGACCTCCGATATACTTTCTGACATTTCCATGAAGTGCTTTGCTGCGGAAATTGCTGACTTTGCTTTAGAGGCCTTCTTTGCCCACTCCTTCGCCTTATCACCTCGTTGCTTAGAATTGTAACCAGTGGCCTTGTCTAAGAATGCAGTCCACCTCTTCCTGTCTTCCATGGCTGACTTCATTGCTTCTTTGTTCTCGAAGTCGGGCGGCACATTTGTGACATCGACAATCATTGCTCCATTTTCATATCTGGCTTCAATGGATGTCATTACTCCGTGTGTAGCCTCAAATGAATCACTAGAAGAGCCTTCGACATGATCGAAGAACTCCTTTGCTAGGGCACCAAGACCACCGCTGCCCTCTACTTCCTTGATTAATCCCCTTCGAACGTCGAATCGCTCCATGGCCCTCCGAATGAACAGGGTCTCTTCAATACTGCCGACCAAAAGACATCTCGAACCAGTACAAGTGCTAAACGGACGGAGTGCTTCCGTCATCCATGGGTAAGGGTGTTCTCATGGCAATATTGGGAGTCTTTGCCCTACTTTCTTCTACATTGGTAGTGGCGGATTCAGCGGTAACCATGGAAAGAGTCGTCATTCTTGGCGAGTTTGATCTTGGTATAGAGGGAGCAACGATTTCTCCGGATGGAAATTCAATCCTAGCTCATGGGGCAGAGTCTGCGGTATTCGTAATAGATTCCTATGTACCAGAAAATAATTCGAAAGTTGATTTTACTGGGGACAGAAAACTACTGGATGCGTCATTCCACACTAGTGGCAATACCGCACTTCTGGTCGGTGAGGAGGGACTGGTATTGAGGTTCATATCCGGGAATGGAAGTATTGAGAATGCAGGTGGTGCTTCGAATTTCGGGAACACCGAACTAAGGGCAGTATCGTGGAACGCAGATGGAAGCTGGGCATACATTGGTGGAGAAGGTGGGTGGATTTGGAGGTTCAGGGGACTGGACGGAGGCGGTGTTGAGGCGATTCCTCTGGAAAATAGAGGTGAAAGTGACGTTAACGCAATTTCTTGCCTTAGGGGATACAATGTCTGTATCGTTTCATCCAGTGTCGATGGAATTGGCGTGATAAATCAAGATCACGAATTATTCTGGATCGGAGGCTATGGCAATCCTTGGATTGATGCCACTTGCCCCTCAAGTACCTCCATGGAATGTGTTGTTGTCTCATCCGACTTGACGATTGCCAGAATCAGGATGAACATTGAAGATCCTTCGAAGACAACGATTCATGACAATGATATCGTACAATTGCAAGGATTTGATGGGATTATGACTGGGGTAAACATGCAGAAAGAAGGCAATTCTCTGATTTCATTGGCACCCTTTGGATTAATTGAACATGATCTGGAGGAAAGTAGATCATTCCACTGGTTAGATAATAATGACGCAGTAGACTTCGATACTTCGATTTCGGGAGAGAGGATTGTTTCTACTTGGGGCACTGGGACCTTTGATGGGTGGATACTAACGGATAGAGGGACTATCGTTTCTTTCACAATGACTACGCCTGACGAAGGAGGAACTATGCTAGAAATCTGGATTGGTGTAATTATTCTCGGGGGTACTGCCTTGATGATCGTCTCCTTGCTGACCAGTTCTTCCCCAAGACTTAGCAGATGGGTTACAAAAAGAATCGGGAGTGAAGAAGAGCGCAAAGGCGTGATTAGAGAAGAAAGGCGACTTTCAAGGAAAAAACGACGAGCATAAATTCATGTGCATAACTTGCTCGCGAAGGTTTGAGAATATGGCATACGAGGCGTTAGACTTCTACGATATCGATTCCCTGCTGACCGAGGAAGAGAGGATGGTTAGGGACATGGTGAGAGACTGGGTTGAGGACAGAGTCCTGCCAAATATCGAGGATGCATGCAGAGATGGGGTTTTCCCGGACGAGTGGCGGGCTGAGATTGGGGAGATGGGGATCCTCGGAGCACCTTTGAAGGGATATGGCTGTCCTGGCCTCTCTTACATTGCATACGGACTAATTTGTCAGGAATTGGAGCGTGGAGATAGTGGCGTTCGCTCGTTTGCGAGCGTCCAGGGGTCTCTAGCGATGTATCCAATTTGGGACTTCGGAAGCGAGGAGCAGAAAGAGAAGTATTTGCCAGGAATGGCCAAAGGGGATTTGGTCGGGTGCTTCGGCCTTACTGAGCCGGATTATGGGTCCAACCCGGGTGACATGATCACTAGAGCGGAAGACAAGGGAGACCACTTCCTCCTGAACGGGGCGAAGATGTGGATTACGAATGGGACATTCGCTGACTTGGCGGTTGTTTGGGCTAAGCTCGATGGGGAGATCCGTGGTTTCATTGTTGAGAAGAATGATGAGGGTTTCAGTGCCCCTGAAATGAAGGGGAAGCACTCGCTGAAGGCGAGTGTGACCAGTGAGCTGGTTTTCCAGGACTGTAAAATTCCGAAGGATCGAATATTGCCGAATGTAAAGGGCCTAAGAGGGCCGTTCAGCTGTCT
>QQSB01000061.1 GCA_003602515.1 Candidatus Poseidoniales archaeon
ACGTTGGCGGTGTTCTCTACGCATACCAGCTTACAATCCGGAAAGTGGTAGTTGCTCCCAGCGGTTTTCCTGATCGCACCTTGTACGCCGGCGGGAGTCATCTGGCCCCAGTCTCCGTCGACTAGTGAAATAGAGCAACCGGCTAGGGAGGCATATGCCCCGGATTCCCACAGGTAGATATGGCTATTACGATGTGTGACAATCTCATCGCCGTGGTTAGTTTGCGATTTTATTGCAATGTTGTTCGACATGGTCCCAGAGGGGACGAAGAGGGCTGCATCCTTTCCCAGCATCCCGGCGACCATTTCTTGGAGTTGTATCACCGTGGGGTCATCCCCCCATACATCATCTCCGACTGCGGCCTTTGACATGGCCTCCCGCATTGGCGGAGTTGGTTGGGTAACTGTGTCACTCCGTAGGTCGACTCGGTCTCCTGGGTACTCCCTCATGAGACCCCGCAGAGGGGCATTTCACATAACTAGTGTGTCTTTCTATACTGCGCTACTTCCTCATGTCCTCTGAGTACATATACGCCTTGTCGCGTCCATTATCGACGGATTTCTGCTTGTTTGAGAAGTAGAGGATGGCCATGGTCCCGAGGACTACTGCAGGTACTCCGAAAATCAGGATGGACATCCAAATCGGCCTCTCGATGTCGATGCATCCCGTCTGCCCGCTCAGTTCCTGCTCGGTCCCGGATGGGCACGCTGATTGTTCGGTTGCGCCGGTCTCTGAAACGAAGTTGCCGGGATTAGCAGGGAGGCAGCCGACTCTGCCCTCCGTGGATTGGTATGTACCTGGTTGGCATGGATTCTGCGAAATCGCGGCTGAAGAGGAGACGTAGCTTCCTGGGTCCGCGGGAATACAACTCTCCGCACCCTCGTCTGGCTGGTAACTACCCGCCTTACAGGTGGTCTGGGAAACGGCCCCTTCCTCTGGAACGTAGTTCCCAGGCATGGCCGAAAGGCAGGAGTCCTGCCCTCCGTATGACTGGAACTCCCCCTTGGAGCATGGAGTCTGGCTGGTCGAGCCGGGTGAGTCTACGAAGTTGCCGGGGGTTGCGAGATCGCATGACGCCTGTCCGGCTTGCGTTTGGAATGTCCCAACTTCGCATGCGGTCTGCGAGGACGCTCCGGACTGGTTCACATAGTTACCAGGCGATGCCTCCATGCAGTTCGCTTGTCCTCCAGGCTGGTACTTCCCTGGGGGGCAGGCCGAGGTTGACGAGCCGTCCGGACTAGCCACTTGACCGGGTGGCGGAGACTCGCATCCCGAGGATCCTGCTTCAGATTGGAACTCGCCTGGTGGGCAGGGCGTGGCACCGGTAGCACCGTCCAAGTCGACGAAGTATCCGGGTTCGGCAGGGGTGCATGATGGCTGGCCTGACTCCGAGGAGTAGGTCCCGTTCTCGCATTGGGACTGTGCCGTTGCCCCAGCATCCGAGTAGTAGCCGGGATCAGATAGTATGCATGAGGTCTGGCCGGAATCGGGCTGGTAGCTCCCGGACTCGCAGGGTTTCTGTTCAGCAGAGCCCTCAGCGTCCGTGTAGTACCCGGGATTCGTATCCATGCAGGATTCCTGAGCGGGAGAGGACTGGAACTCGCCCGGCTGGCACGGCGACTGCGAGGTCTTTTGCAATCCGTCAACGAAGAAGCCGGGCGATGCCTCCGTGCAGTTCGCCTGGCCCTGTTGGGCGGAATATGTTCCAGGATTGCATTGCTGCTGAGAGTCCGATCCCTCTGATGGGACGTGGAATCCGGGTCCAGCTTGGAAGCAGGATGTCGCTGCTGTCAGCATCTGGTATGATCCAGGTGGGCATGGGGTCTGCTCGACAGCCGCGAAGGAGGTCACGAAGTAACCGGGGCTCGCATCCATGCATGTTGAGCCCCCTGATGAATCCTGATAGGTACCCGAAGAGCATTGAATCTGGCGAATTGAGCCTTCTTCTGAGACGTAGTTCCCGGGGTCCGCGAGGATGCATGATGTCTGCCCAGAATCCGGCTGATAGCTGCCCTCCTCACAGGGGCTCTCTTCCACGGAGGCGGCATCGCCTGCGAAATTTCCTGGACTGGCGTCTATACAGTACGACTGCCCTGGGCTTGGTTGGAATGTCCCCGGATCGCAAGGGAATTGCTCGTAGGGGTGGATTCCATCTGCGTAGTAACCTGGATCAGCCTCCAAGCACGTTCCCCCAGTTGCGTGATAGCCGATCGGGCATCCTTCTGGGTAGGGGTCGAAGAGGTTGACTATCCCGTCATCGTCATTGTCCCGCTCACTCATCAGTGCGTGCCTCCCGGTGCCCAAGTCAACATAAGATGGGACATCACTATCGACGTCTTCGCCTATTCCCAGGGAGCCGTCTCCGTGGTATCCCCAGCAGTAAACGGATGCGTTGGTTGCCACTGCGCATGTATGTTTGCCACCCGCTGAGATCTCGGCTACTCCGAGTCCGGAGGGCATGGAGACGCTCACGGGAGTCGTGCTGTTGGTGGTGGTGCCATCACCTAGCTGGCCTTGTTCGTTAAGGCCCCAGCAGACGGCGCTACTGTCGTCTAGTATCGCACAGGTGTGATCGGTCCCCGCGTCTATGGATATCGCAGTCCGACCTGCAGGAAGGGCGACGGTCCGGGGGTAATTCGAGCTGTTTTCCGTACCATCACCCAATCTACCTCCTGAGGTTGTATTGGCGCATCCTGTCCAGTCCTCCCCATTGCAGAACGTGCTGTTTCCCCAACAGTTCACCATTCCGTCGTCTAGTATACCGCAGGCGTGTCCAGCACCAAGATCCATGGCTATCAGTGACCTGTTGTCTGGCAGTATCGAGATTGGAGTGGGTTCGTTCCGATTGTTGTAGGTCCCATCACCGAGGTGCCCCAAGTCGTTCTTCCCCCAGCACATCCCGGAGCCGTTGTCTAGGATTGCGCAAGAAGTCGCATATCCGGTATTGATTGAAACCGCATGTCGTCCTTGTGGGAGTTCTATCTGAGTCGGGGCGTTCCTGTCATCGTTATCGCCGGTTCCAAGCTGCCCATCGGAGTTGAACCCCCAGCACCACACCGCCATATCGGGCTCGGTTATTCCACAGGTGTGCCAGATACCGGTAGCTACGGACACAAAGGTCCTGCTTCCTGGCATCACAGAGGGGCCGTGAGGCGCTTCGCAGACATTGCCGCAACTAATGTGGCCATGTCCGATTTGTCCAGAGTAGTCCTCTCCCCACGCATAGATATCTCCTGTAGATGTTAGAGCTCCTGTGTGGCGGCCGTCTGGGCTCGTCTCGATTATATCCGAGAGGCAGCAGGAGGTCGAGTCGACGTCATTTACCGATACTGGTGAGTATTCGTTTTCGGAAGTCCATCCTCCCTCTGAGTTACCCAAGAATCCGCCATAGTTGCTACCCCAGCACTTCATCTGATTGTTGTCCAAAACCACGCAAGTATACTCGTATGAAGCTCCAAGGGCGGTAAGGGAGTAGATTGAACCGACAGTCGAACCTGGGAAGTTCAGATTCCCGTGAGTGTCCATGGACCTGGTCTCATCGTCAAGAGTTGGTCTTATTTCTGGTTGGAATCCCATGGATAATGACATTCCAATGAAGATGAGTGCTAGTGCCACTGTAAGAGATTTGTTCGGTGCATACTGTTCGTTCATAGCCTCCGAAAAAGAATGGCTGTATTAACGGTTTTTTCGGAAGGGTGGGTTTTCGGTTCTGGATGGTCAAACTAATTTGTGATACGTCTTGCGATGGGCATGGGAGAACAGGGGCCAGAGGTGGAGTCATTCCTCTCGGACAACTGCCCTCCCATGGGGATCTACGAGACACTGTACGCATTCATGGACTCGTTCGGGAGCTTCATGGGGACCGAAGGCACGCATCCGTGGTCCCAAGGATTCCCCCTCACGACCCCTCTGGATGATTTCGGTGGGCCTTCGCTTCCCGATAGTGTAGATGTCACATGGGAGGACCGCTTCTATCCCAAGGCATGGGGGCATCCGGACTTGCGGGATGCTATTGCAGGTTACTACAACTCCCAGTACGGTTCCGAAATCACTCCAGAGAACGTGATGGTGTTTGCAGGAGGTAGGCCAGGGATTTACACAGTAATGGCGTTCTTGAAGAAGAATGTGCAGGCTAGGATCGGGAACATAGAGTGGCCGGCTTACCTAGACATCATGGAACAGACAAAGACGAACTTTCAGATCGTCCCATTCACGAAGGAGAACAACTTCCACCCAAGCAATGACGAGTACTTCGATCGCAAAGGCCTGAACGCAAAGACTCGCTTGATGCCGATAATTTCCAATCCACAGAACCCATCGGGACAGACTCGATGGGGAGATGAACTAGAGCATCTGATACGGTTAGCAGAGCAGCCGGGAAACGGGATTCTCCTAGACGAGGCATACGAGATGTTTCACTCCCCATCGGTAAGTGGCATCCAATTCGTTCGTAATTTGGACAGCAGCAACGTATTCATTGCAGGAGCCTGCACGAAGGGCCTCCAGTCTCCGGGAATTCGCATCGGATGGATAGTCGCCAGCAGGAAGAACATCGAGACTCTGGCAAACTACTCCAGCTTCGGCATGGGAGGAGTAAGTCATCCCTCGCAACTCTATGCGGTCAAACTACTTGAGCCAGGGCGTGTAAAGAAAGCCAGGAAGGCCGTCGAAGAGCATTATAATTGGCAACGAGAGAGGTATGGGCAGGCCTTCGAAGAAATGGGATTGGAGGTGTTCACCGGTGATGGGGGTTTCTACCACTGGCTAGAGCTACCCGAAGGGATGGAGAGCTCCGAGTTGAACAAGAGGCTATTCAAGCGTGGCGCAGCTATACTATGTGCATCTGATTGTGATATGGCCAGACCCCACTCAAAGGACTCGGACTATGTCACACCATATACTCGTTTCTTCCGCTTTTCTTTTGGCCCTCTGCTACCGGAAACATTCGATTCTGACATACAGCTTTTCAGTGAAGTTCTTGATGAATACAGGCTTGAAGTTGGGAGTTGAATCCGGTCAAATCCTTAAGTGATGGATTTCCTCCAAGAGCCGTGGCGACAGGACCGACTGCAGAACAGGCTGCGAAACTAGCCCAAGCGACATACAAGCAGTTCCTGGAAGAGCCTGAGCGTTCGAAGCAAATTGCGAATATCCCGAAACTATTGAAGAAGTTCGAAGGGAACTACGGAACCATGGTCAAGGGACTCCAGAAGAAATATGGAAAGGTGACCAAGAAGTCTGCCGCACCGGAGCCTGAGCCTGAGCCTGAGCCTGAGCAAGAACCAGTGAAGAAGAAAGCGAAGAAAGCTCCCTCAGATCCGAATGAAGCGAAGGCCGCAGAGGCCGCGGCGAAGGCCGAGGCCGCAACTGCTCAGGCCGAGCTGAAGAAGGCGCAGAAAGCGCAACTTGGGGATGCAAAGGCTGCGGCTAAGGAAGCGAAGGCAGTAGCGAAGGCAGAGGTCGAGGCAAAGAAGGCCGAGGCTGGTAGGAAAGTCGCAGAGAAGCAGGCTGAAGCCGCAAGGAAGGCACTCGAACAACTGAAGACTTCATCGAAGCTCTCTCCGGAAGAGCTCAAGGAGAAGGAGAAAGAGCTCAAGGAGAAGGCGAAGACTGAGACTGTCGCTGCCAAGGAGTTAGGAAAGGAAGCGAAGGATTCGATGGCTGAAGCGAAGAGGCTGGGGGCGGATGTCGCTAAGGAAGGCAAGGCTGCGGCCAAGGCCGAAGCTGAGCTCAAGAAGGCCGAGATGGAAAGGAAGGTCGCTCAGAAGCAGATCAAGGCATCTGGAAAGGCGAAGTCGAAGGCCGAACAGCAGCTAGAGGAGTTCAGGGCTAAGCGAGAGTTGGCAGAATCGAAGATGGAGAGCACGATGGCCAAGAAGCAGGAGGCTCTGGAGGCCTCGCAGGCCGAGGCCACCGAGGCAAAGGGTGCCCTGAAGGACGTGAAGGATCAGATGAAGACCGAGATGGCTGCTGCCAAGACTCTGGAGAAGGAAGTCAAGGCCAAGCAGAAGGAGATTGAGAGGGTCGAGGAGGAGGCCAAGAAAGCAGAGGCCCAGAAGATAAAGGTCCAGCAAGAGATCGAGGACAGCAAGAAGTTCAAGTCCGAGACGGCGAAGAAGGCCGAAGAGGTTGAGGCAGAGGTTGCTAAGCTACAGAGCGAGATGAAAGGGAAGGAAGAGGCTCTTGTGGGGGTCGAGACAGCAGCGATGAAGGCCGAGAGAGAGGCTGCTCATGCCGAGTTGAACTTGAAGGCCAACCTAATGGACAGGGAGGAGTTGATCCTTGAGAGGGTCGGCCTGAAGGCCGTTCAGGTAAACTGGGCCCAGATTGGGGAAGCGGAGGGCCAGAGGCCAGATGACCTGACCAGAATACAAGGGCTCGACGAATTTGCCCAGAAAAAATTGAACGTGTTGGGCATTCACACCTACGACCAGCTAGCAAAGATGGACCCCCTCACGGCCGAGGTGGTCAATGACGCGATGGAGTTCACACCAGGTAGGGTCACCAAGATGATGTGGTCCCAACAGGCAGCCCAGTTGATGCACGAAAGAGGTCGCTGATCACTCAGCAGGGGCATAAATCTGGAATCCGCTTAGAGGCGGAGTGTATACGTGCAAGTTGATCAGGTTGGTACTCTCCTCGTTAGATACTCGATGGATGTCAGGCTCTGCTGCGGCACAGACCTCACCTGGCAGGTATCTCCTATCGGAGACAGGGAATGCTAGACCCTCCTCATTGGTCTCGTAGACGGTCTCGGTCGACACTCCCGAGGCGATCAGGAAGGCGCAGTCGCTTCCTACATGGTCGTGGATTGGAGTGTCTTGGCCGGGCTTCCAGCATATGGCGACTAACTCGTAGTGCTCGGTCCTCTTGATCACATTCCTCTGATAACCGTCATCGGAATAGCCTATGCAATCCTCTATTGCTTCGATGTTGAGATCTAATGAGGTGAGTCTCGAGCCGATTTCATCCAGACCCGGGCGTCTGTCTATGCCATCGAGCCACATTGTGAGTCTCCGCAGGCCATCACATTGGGACAGGAGGTCATCTCGGACCTCTTCTGATAGTGGGGCATGAGTCACCACAACCATCGCACGCAGTCTTGGCTCAAGACTCTTCTGACAAAACACATGCTTTCGTTGAGGATGATCTGGCTAACTGACCAAGGAAAGTTGACCGGTGATCTTGTCGATCTTGTCTCTTGGTCCGGGTCCGACACCAACCACCGTCTCGGTCCCGGGGGGTATCTCGGTGTGTCCAGCATCGGTAACCATATGGCAGACCAGTCCCGACTTCTTGGCTCTGGAATGAACCTCATTGAGGGAAACTAGATCGGGTACCTTGCAGACTATTTTCCTCGCCCCTCCCCTGAGGTACCGATCCAGAGACCGGGGGTTGCTCTTTTTCGCTGAGAGCACGCATTCCGCTGAGGCGTGAGCGCACTGTGCAGCCAGTTTGCCCTTCGATAGTTGCAAGTCCTGCCTTGTGACGAGGACCATGGTTAGTTCATCAGTTGGGGACACGATCTATCACCGCTTTGAATGACGGAGAGGAACGATGCCTGTGCATCATGTCACCCAATGGGGATGCCATCCATGCGACGAACAGCACGTTACCGGCAACGTGGTACAAGTCAAAGACCAGGCCGTTCAACAGGTAAGGGATCAGCATCGAGGGACCTACTTCCAACAGGATGCTGAGTGAGACGAACCAGTTGAATGCCAGTCCGGATATCGCTGCTATTACAGCCAGAAAGCCGACTCTGACGTCCCCGTCTACGACGATGCGATTTGCCAAAAGTGCTCCTAAGAGGCCGACTCCCCCCCATCCGATCGCCTGGAAAAGTGTCCAAGGTCCGTGTCCTAGAAGCAATACGTTCGATGCCAGCGCAATGGTCGCCGCGAGTGCGATGGAACGAGGCGCTCCAAAGTACGCACCGGCCAATAGGACGAGGACCGTTACCGGCTGGACATTTGGGATTGGGCCTAGGAGGATCCTACCCGATACTCCGAATACTGCTAGAAGGAATAGCATCCCCCACTGGCTCTGATCCCTCAAAGACCGCTCGCCCCTGATCAGGGAAATTACGATGATCGATAGGATTGCGATATTTAGCAAAAGTGACTGGATTGGCGACAGTGCAGCATTATGGAAGTCGTACAATCATTCACCCCGGTCCTCTGGAAGGCCCCCATCACTTCATACTTGCGAATTTCACCAGGTGCCAATGCTCCATGTGATTACATCGCCCTCGGACATCACTAAGTCACCAATCCCGACCATGGAATACTCCCCATTGTGATCTAGTTGCCAATACGCCCCGTTGAAGTCCCCCGTCAGAGTATCTGCATTCAGACCTCCGATAGTATGGACGAATGCCCCCCATTGCCCGACATCATAACCAACCGATAGGCCCCCATTTGCCAATCTTGTAGAGTCCATCATGAAATCCAATCCATTGGAGTAGCCATCGAACCCACCGACGCACGCTCCTGTCCTGTTGAGGTCCTCGTTAACCCCCAGATCAGAACCATCTGTCCCGATCATGGTGACGCCTTGTGAAAACATGTCATGCGGCGAGGATGCTGGGAAGTGGATGCACATGACCTGCTTACCCTCCCACTCGGTTGGTAAGCCATCGTGTGCAGATTCATTATCTTCAACGAATCTGACAGTCTCCTCGGAGAGCCTATCCTGGATAGAAGGGGCAATTAGAATCAGAACGATTAGTGCTACTACAGACGCTGGTTTCAATAAGTCAGACATGGATTTCAATCGTGCATAAGATAGGTCTATCAACGTAGTTGATAACTTAAGACTAGGAAATTAACAATTTTTCCATATAATCAGCCTATCTTCTCGTTTATCCTATCTCTCAGAATCTTACTCACCGCCTTCCCGTCAGCAGAACCGCCTAGCTTCTGCATCACCATACCCATCAGGGGGCCAACAGCGCCCATTCCTCTATCTTCGATGAAGTCGGACCGCTCATTGATTACAGCATCTACTGCCTCCTCGATTGATGAAGTATCAGCAGGGATAAAGCCCCGAGACTCAGATTCTGATAACATCCACAGAACCAATTCCTCAACCGGTGCTTCCGTCGATTCATCCAGTAGAGTCTCGGCCCCTTCCCTGGATAACAAACCCCTTTCTCGGAGGTGAACCGATGCTGCCAGAGAGTTTGGCTTGTCGATTCCTCTTTCCAGCAGGGCGCTGGCCCAGGCCTTCGGAGGGAGTTCTAGAGGACCCTCGATACCGTGGAAGAGAAGATCGTCGATCTCGCCGTTTAGCAGTGCCTCAATTTGGTTTGGAGACAAATCTAGGACGTTTAGCCGCTCCTTCCTCTCTTGGGCAGTCAGTGGGAGGTTTTCGCATATCGAGTTCCACCTGTCCGAGGAGATACCTAAGATCGGGATATCTGTCTCGGGGTACATTCTGGCACCTCCGGGAAGTGGGCGCAATGCCGTGGTTGTCCCATCCTCTGGCTTACCCTTCCTGATTACCACATTTCTGACCTCCTGTGGAATTCTGTGGAAAGCCATCCTAGCCCTGTAAACAACGGACTCTAGGGCTAATTCCCCCTGCCACCTAGGAGCGACGCATAGGACGAAGGCGTCTCGCTCCGAGAGTGACATCTCTTTCCGGACTGCATCTACCTCGGCGGATCCTATCCCATAGGAAGGGAGTTCGTCGGAGTGGAATATTCCCAGCACCCCGGCTAGTTTGGCGGCGCTGGCTAGTTCCCTGCCCAGTCTGGGCAGTTGGGCGCCGTTTTCGGTGGCTTTCTTCTTCCCGAGGCGTCCGGAAAACCCCGGAAGAGCTACACCGAGTACCGATTTTCCTTCCTCTAACGAAGAAGAGACCATCTCCGATTCGCAATCTGAGAATAGCCCTGAGAGTTCGTGGATTTCGAATGGGATTCGATTGGAAGTAGCGAGATGGACACGGTTCTCGACGGGCTTGGAGTCCGCCCGCCTATCCGGAGGCAGTGGAGGGAGGTCTGCTTCGCTCCGAAGTTCATTGGCGAGACGGTAGAAGTGCAGTTGGCGAGCCATTTCTAGACGGATTATCCGAGGAATCCAATCCAAGTCCTGGCATCCCTTGATTTCGACCCTGTCTCCACAAGAGATGCTGACATTGAGGTCCTGCCTGATTGAGCCTAGCCCCCTCCTTACCCTGCGAGTGTCACGAAGGAGCCTTCCAAGTGTCAATGCTGTTTCCCTGGCATGCTCCGGTGAGCGCACATCAGGTGCCGTAGCGACCTCCACCAACGGAACTCCCAGTCTGTCCAGGTTGTAGACCACCGTTTCCCCCGATTCGCTTTTCTTAGTGCCCAGCTTCCTTGCTGAATCCTCCTCAAGAGAGATGATGTCTATTCCCACTTGGACTGAATCGGTCGCAATCCTCCCGTCCGTTGCTACTATTGTCGTCCTCTGGAAACCGCTGGTATTCGAACCGTCTACAACCGTCTTCCTCATCGCCTGGAGATTTGGAATCGGCTTTGCATCCATCAGTGCGGCCATCGTAAGGACGACGTCGACTGCCTCTGGTTCGTGGTTTCTGGGAGGAGATTCGTCAAGCTCAATCAGGCCAGCATTCGGGGGTTGGACGTACTCGAAGGTTCGATTCCTCCTCTGCTCGAACCTTGCTGCAACGTCTGTCTCGCCACCCTCACCCCTTGACGCTCGTAGCCTCCTAGTGGACCTAGGCCAGTCAACGGGGATATCCTCGGACTTATACTCATAGAGCTTGCTTGGCATTCTGGAATGGAGTTTTGCGGTATCCAACTGCTGATGGATCTCTAGTCCGCACATGAATCCCAAGGCAACTGGGTCGAGATCTTCTGGTTCTGTGATGTCTCCGATTGGCTCCATTTGCACTACCTATGCGAATCGGTATTTGTCAGTTCCTACTTCGTAAATAATCCCATTTATGCTCATCTTACTAACGACACGATCAACCTCGTTCTCCGAAATTCCTCTTTGTATGGCAAGATTGTATAATTCAGTCAGTTCAACTTCTCCGGTTTCGGTACACTTGTCCCTGACCATGTTCATTATTGCAGCGTTATTTGAGCGGGCCTTGACTGGGACTCCAGAGTGGAGCTCTGATTCGTCCTCTATCCCGGACTCTTCCCTCCAATGCCTGAATACGGCTAGAGCAACCTTGGCGTTTTCCACGGTGGCTACTTCCTGGAGATGCATCCTCGCATGGGCCTCTGTGAGGCGAATCAATGCCTCTAGGGCTCTGGCTGTGATTGGGATTATTGAGTCCTTTTCTCCATATTCGTTGTTTGAGGGGCTTTCGTCCTCACGACCGAAGGACTGCCTCTCTTCTGTGTAGTACTTTAGGATCGCATTCTTCGCTTCTTCGTCCAACTGAGGGTGTACGTTTCGCTTTGCGAATGCGATGTACTTCCTGAGGAAATTCTGAGTCAGATGCTCCTCCCGATTGTCAGGGGTTACTAGGATGGATGTCTCCTCGGGGTCAGAGGATCCCAAATCGATGGAGTTCTCCAACAGAGCCTCGCTCTTCCCAGCAGTCCGGTTATCCAGTATGTGCCTAGCGATCTTCTCGTCGTCGTGAACGCGGATCTCGTCCCTGATCATCCAGATGATGTCGAATCTGGAAGCCAGTGGTGGAGGTAGCCCCGTCTCCTTGAATGACCTCATCACACTCGTGTTTTTGCCCCTCTTGCTGAATCTACCATCCTCTGGGTTCGCAGCTGCAAGAATGGCGCATCTGGAGTGGAGAGTGGCAGTTATCCCACCCTTGGCGACGTGGACCTGCTGCTGCTCCATGGCTGGATGCATCATCCTTCTATCGTCAGTAGAAATCTTGTCGAACTCGTCGATTGCGGCTAGCCCTCTGTCAGAAAGTGGCAGCACCCCTGCCTCAAGAGCGAATCTCCCATCACCGAAAGCATCCCTAACTGCAGCAGCAGTTAGCCCTGCGCCCGAGACCCCCCCGCCAGTAGCGAATCTCCCCCTAGGGGAGAGTGCTGAGATGAATGAGAGCAATTGTGACTTGGCGACACCCGGGTCACCCATGAGCAGAATGTGGATGTCTCCCCTGGACCTTGTCTTATCATTCAGCCTGCGTGACACGCCTCCGAACAGCTGCAGGGCAAGCGATCGCTTCACATGCCCTAGAATACCGGTTGCGAAGATGGAAGGGGCAATTGAGCGTTGAATAAGGGACATCAGATCCTCCCTCTCTGAGATTTCCAGGATTCTGGCGCTGTCCTCCTCGTCAATTGCGATCTCCGTGAATGGGGTACTCTCATGCTCTGAGCTAATCAGATGGAAAATCACATCGAACATCGGGGTCTTCTTGCGGTTTCTTACCTCACTTCGTACTACAGGGATTACGTTGGCAGTAATCCTCTCGCCAGGAAGATGCTTGTTGACCTGATCTCCCTCGATTAGGACCATCCCCCTCCTTGGCTGAGCCCCACTTGGAACGTACTCAGGTTGCTCTTGAATCTCGATCCACTGGTTGTTAACCATCCGGGAACTAATGAGTATCAAATCGAATCTAGTTTGTGCTTTGGGTAGCCCGCAACCATCTCCGTCTGGGCATTTTAGAGGCTCCTTGAGCTCTCTTTCATTTTCCTGATCTACTTCAATCTCCACGCCGCATGACTCACATCTGAAGACGGCTCTGTGTATCCTTGGTTTGATCTCAGAAATCTTAGTCACAATTACATCTACGCTCCGTAGTTTGTCTATATCGGAACTCCCGATTTCCCTCAGAGGGACACGTGTGTCGCCAGGGAGTTCACCGACTCTGAGCAATGCATCTATTTCTTCTCCCCTTTCCCTGCAAATCTCCATCAGAGTCTTGGATCCGGCAGTGAGAACCTGCTTGGGATACTGCAGAACGTCCTCAGCGAAGTCTGGGTCGAAAGTCTGGAGCTCATGGAAAGGGATTGATAGGAATGGGAAATTGGACTGCCTTGAAAGTAGAGTCATTACCTCTGTTTCCTTCGCCTCCTCAAGGAATGTTCTCCATCTGGCAGAGGCGTCATGTGCTGCCATAGTCATCTGATTTACCACCGGGCTTTGCGAGTCGGAAGACACGGCCTATGAACAGTATGGTCAGGAAATCGAACCCCTTTGCTTCCAGTGGAGGAATGCCGTACTCTCAGGACTCTTTTCTCATAATTTTCCACTTCTACTGGAGTAGGAATTAGAAGATCTCCGAGTGAATTAGTAATGGTGAATTTGAAGTCTTAGACCCGAATGGACATGCATGGAGCATCGACGATTCGGTCGGGACCTTTTCATCCGGCTCGACAAGGGAGAGGAGTTGCATTCCGCGATTAGGAGTCTGAGCGAACACGGGATCACTGCGGCTGCCCTTACTAGCGGGATAGGTAGAGTCCGTAACACCGCGATAGGCTTCCTTGACTCTGAAGGTATCTACCAGAAGGTAGTGGTGGAAGAGCCGATGGAGTTGCTCTCGATGCAAGGAAACTTGGCTCCGGGACCAGATGGTCCCTTCACGCACATTCACATCGTGGCCTCGGACGATGATCATGTGGTCAGAGGTGGACACCTCTTCGAAGCCACTGTGGAGGTAACTGCAGAGATTCACATGAGGGTTCTGGGGGACGATTCAACCCCGATGGTACGAGAAGAGACCGAAAGCGAATTCATCAGAATCTCGTTCTGTGAATTGGGGGAGTATTCCTGAGGGTGCTATTCGCGCACGGATTTGAAGGCAGCCCTACTGGTTCCAAACCCACGTACATGACGGAAGCCCTAGGGTGGGACGTAACTGCACCCAAGATGTCTGAGTTGGGCTGGAGCATAGCGAGTCAGACGGAGGTCCTAATCCGTCTTCTCGACAAAGGAGATTTCGATCTCGTCATTGGTTCATCTATGGGTGGTCTCGCCGCAGCGAATGCATCCTCGATGAGACCGCAGACAGAAACTAGACTGCTACTGATAGCCCCCGCATTCGGACTAGCGGAGAACTGGGAAGGAATGGAAGAAGCGGGCAGGAGTGCTTGGAAGACAACCGGGGAGAGGCGGTACACCGGCTACGAGCTGGATATTGTGCTACCCTGGGAGTTCATGGAATCGGCGGAGAAGATGTCTTGGCCCAGACCGTCGCACCCAACTGCAATTATGCATGGCAAATATGACGAAGTGGTTCCAATCAGCTTTTCTCGCAAGGTCGCAGAGGGGTGTGAGAACGTTATCCTACACGAGACCGATGACAGCCATCGAATGAAGGATTCACTGCGATTCATTCCTGAAATCGTATCCAAGTTGATGGAAG
>QQSB01000062.1 GCA_003602515.1 Candidatus Poseidoniales archaeon
GCCAGGATTTGAACCTGGGTCGCGCGCCCCCCAGCCGCGAAGTATAGGCCAATCTAACCTACAGGCCCCAATTGGGCTCGATGCGAGCGGGCAATCAGTCAAAGCCCTGACGGACCTCATTGCTGTCTATCGATGCTGAACGGAGCGACCTCGTCTATGAGGTCTATGTGGCCGACGAACATACGCCTGCAGCAATATCTCTCGAAGCCCAGGTCGTGTAGTACCTGGCCTGCGTCCTTTCCTTCTTCAACTGCGTCCAGATACTCCTGATACTTGTGAGCAATCACCTTTCCGCAACTCCAACATCTTACTGGGATTAGCATTTTTTCACCTACCTATACGACTTCTGCCACTTCTTTCGAGCACCGCGCCCCATTTGATGCTTGGGCTCCTTTCTGCGTGGATCGTTGACCAGCATCTTCCTCTCGAACCTGACGAACTCGTCCCTGAGCTCCTCGTCATCGCCCTCTGCGCCGTCGTTGTACTTCACCAGGCCACGAGCTATTGCAGTACGGATTGCGTCGACTTGCCCCATCTGCCCGCCTCCCTTGACGTCGATGGAGATGTCCACTCTGTCGATTCTATTCATGGCCTCTGCGATCCTGATTGGCTCCAGTGCTTTTCTCCTGGCTAGCTCGGGTTCCATGATGTGGATTGGTTGGCCGTTGACCCTGACCCTTCCCTTCCCGGCCTTTATGGTCGCTCTGGCAATGGCAGTCTTTCGCTTGCCGCTAGTGTTTACCACCTTGGGAGTCTTCTTCTTGGCCAATTCACTCGCCTCCCCATCTCGATCCATCGACTCCCAGATGGGAGCTTATCTCGCCGAGTCTGACGTACTTGTTAGGGGTATTGCGAATGATGTGCTCGGTTGATCCCCACTCGTGCCCCTCTGGTAGCTCTTCTTTGGAGAGGTTCTGCGGGGTTCCTATCATTACTCTGAGGTCCCTTAGCGCCCCCCTGCCGCTGCTATTCTTCTGGTATGGGAGCATCCCTCTCACTGTCCTCTTGATTATCTTGTCAGGCATCCTTGGGAAGAAAGGCCCCTTCCTTGCATGGTTGAGTTTGTACTTTGCCCTGTAGTCGCTGAGGACCTTGGTCCTGGGGCCCGAGACTATCGCGTCCTCGGCGTTGATGATGATGACCCTCTGCTGCTTTCCCGACTTCCTGGCTGAGATCATCTCTTTGGCGACCTTGCTGGCTAGGCGACCTAGTATCTTGTCAGTGGCATCGAAGACCATAGTTGACTCAGACAAGGATTCTAACCCCCTTTCCGTTGGGGTTTTCTTCCATGAGTTCCCTGATGCTGAGCGTTCTTCCGCCAGATGCCTCGATCTTGGTTTTGGCACCATCGCTGAAGCTGAATGCCGCGACCGTCTGACCACCGCTGATCTCCCCGCTTCCCAGGACCTTTCCTGGCACGAGGACGGTCTCCTTCTTTGCGGAGTGTCGGGAGATGTGGCTTAGGTTGGGTTGAGCCCAGTTTTTCCTGCTGGACTCCAGCCTTGATGCGGTGTCTCTCCAGATAGGGGAGCCCGTTGAACGGCCTTGGTCCTTCAATTCGCCGATGAGGGAAACCAGAGTGGTATTGGTCTTCCTGTCTGGCTTACTCATAGCATCCCCTCATGGTTAGGTAGCGCGGCCACCCAAGTCGGTGTTATGAATCCTGCGGGAGCCCCATGGGGCGGCAAAGCAGCACCACTATCGCGCCTGTGTCATATCCGGAACCCATCGTCTTCCTCGGCATCGTCGATGCCAGCGAACCTGACATTGCCCTCTGCATCGACAAATTGGCCGGCCTTGACAGATGGGCCATATAGAGAAGACTCGGCTACTGATGCTCTGTTTAGCAAGCTGTCTCCGAGTGAGCTGTTCATCCTTCCAATCATCGACTGGAAAATTTGGATGGCCCGGTCCCTCTCCTCGGAGCCGATCTGATGATCCGAGTATCGGGCCTCCTCGAAGATGGAGAAGAACATGTCTAGCTCCTCGGGTGGGACTATCCCCCCCAGCATGTTGTTGATGACGTCCTCGAACTCTCTCGTGGTCTCGAAGACCTTCTTCATCGCACCCCTCATTCTGAAGTACTTGATTAGGTCCTTGTAGCAGGAGAATATGGCCTCGATATAGTTGTTAGAAGCCTTGAGTGACATCAGGGCGTCAGTCAGTATTCCCCGGAGGACCTCTACCTTTCGTCGCTCTCTATAGTTGTTGTACATCATCGCGCCAACTAGTGTCGCAGTGGAAAGGGAGATCCCGGCGAGAACTAGGACTTGAGTCGTCCAGAGTCCTCCGCTGCTAGCGGACGGTGGCTCTCCGAGTTTTATCTCGGGAGTGCTGTTCAGCCACTGCTCGACGAAGTATGGCTTGTTCGCATCTGCCGATTCGAAGTGCACCAGTACCCTCCATTTCCCTCCTGGAGCAGACCATTCTGGGTGCCCTGGGATGAGTTCGCCCGTGTATGGGAATGAGAAGTTCGCAGAACCCCTCTCATTGGTGATGAATATCTCGACTCGCTCTGTCTGCCATCCAGACCCGTTCCAGAACTGCCTGTGGAACTCGACCCTCTGGCCCTCCACTGTGAGGTCCAATCGGTCCCTGAGAATCGCGACCTCTCCGGCGATGATTTCTCCCTCCTGGTATCCAGTCGGGCTCGACCAGTGTTCCTTGAGCAGGATGTCCACCTTGCTTCTGACGAGGACCTCGATATCCGCGATGGAGCTGTTTAGCACCGGGTTCGGCTCCAGTGCCTCGTAGTCGCACCCACCGGGCACGTACTTCTCTGGTTCGTATGCGACTCTTACCGTCCTGAACCCTTCGAGATTATTGCCGCTTGGCTCGACGCCCCTCCTGCTTGGATTGTCTTCAGGGTCGGCTGAGTACCAAACGAACTCCCCCGTCCCATCGCTGGTGAAGGCCGTCGCAATTGGCCTGGTGTTTACCTGGGGGTCGAGATAGATGTTGACGCACTTGCCACCGACTGGCTTTCCGTTTGACTGCGATAGCTTGGCATTGATGTGGAACGCCTCTTTGAGGTACAGGACGTCGAAGGTTGATCCATTGGGGAAGGTGTAGGTCAGGTAGTCGGACCTGAAGGGACCGATTTCGGAGACGTCTATTGTGGAGTTCGAGAATACCGGGAAGAACATCGTCTGTGTCTTGTTCTTGTACCTGTAGCGATCGTTATTCAATGGGTCCCACGAGTTGTACTCTACCTTCACCTTGGCCATTCCCGCATCCACTCCTGCCAGGGGGCAGTTGATGTCGAAGAAGCCGTTCTCATCTGTTGCCCCGGGTATGCACGCCTCTATGCCGGTGTCTCCTGCTCTGAATTTCATTCTGTTTTCAATCGGGTCGAATATCATCGATCCCATCTCGAAGGTAACTCTGATTTGCCTGTTGGACAGGTTTCCTCCTAGCTCATCGGTTAGCTGACCGGTGACGAGCATTGGCTTCTCGAGAATCTGGCCGGTTTCAGGATCAATCTCCGATGTGTAGACTATCTGCTGATCGACATCCAGTTCGGTATTGCCGATCAGGCTGAAGCCGTCTACCTGGAACTGGAGGACCTTCCTGTAGTGATCGCTATTCATTACGGTCACGCAGGGATCCCATGCCCCCGATGTGGATAGCATCCCTGAATCAAGGGGTTCGCAGCCCTCGTGAGGGAGGTTCTGCTCGAACCTCAGAATCACGTTAACAGGACCGAAGCCATCCGGGAGGAAAGAGAAGGGGTCATCCTTCAGCAGCTGAGGGTCTAGGTATTGGCCGTATCCAATTGAGCCCGAGGCAGGGCACTCTACGGAGACAATCTGCCTGTGTGTCCTATCTTCGAAGTCGATTCCTTCGAAGATGACCGTTACGTTGCCTCCCAAGTCGTTGCCACCCGGGCTCTGCATCTCTCCTGCACAGCTATTCAGCACCTGTCCTCCGTCTTTTTCGAATGGGGTCCTGTTGTCATCAGTTACAACAGCGGTGAATTCCCATAAATCACCATTCGATCTGATGTTTGGACTCGTGCTTTGGACGTTGATATATGTCCTAGAGACGACCCATAGGTTGACCTCTGCATGGCTTCCTTGACGACGTTCGTCGCCGAGGTATGTGAATCCGAGGGTGTAGTTCCCGAGATTCTCAATATCCGTCAGATTTACCCTGAAGCGGCCATTGTTGTCTGTGATTGAAATCCCGCTGGACTGGTCTTCCGACCATGTCCAGTTCACGGGTACCTCACGCACGGGTTGGTATGCGTTGTCTACGAGACGGACCTGGACTGAAGTGTTCTGCCCTCTGTACAACTGGGGAAGGGAGTTGAGTTCGGAGAATCCAGTTGTGCCGATCACTGAGACGTTTCCATACGCCCCTGTTGCTGCGAGAACCTGATCCTGATCCCCCGTGAAGAAGTAGTCAGATTGGCTGAAGTCTGCCCTCACCCCGTATGTGCCCGCTTGGTATTGTGACGCCCAAGCAAAGTCGTAGTCGAAGGTCGCTAGACCCTCTTCAGGCTCGGGTGGCCTATTGAATTGGGTCTCAATGGAGCCGACGAACGCTCCGTTCTGATCGAAGTCGAACTGAAGTGCAACGGTAATCGGTCGCCCGTTAACAGAGTAGGCGGGTTCGATGGTTCTGTTCCAAACGTGTCCTCTTACCCTAATTTCCTCTCCGGTGAAGACCTCGGGGACAATCTCGCATCGGACCTCGCTGGATGCTACCAGTGGATCGACCGGCCCGCATGGAGGAGAGTCGAAATCTGCTCCATTCTGCAGTGTAATGGTCCAATGGGTCCCATTGGCGGTCAGGAAGGGGGAAAGCGCCCCCGCAGCAATTCCCGAAAGCGCTTCCGGGGTCCCGTCCCAGAGGATTGGGTATGACTTCCCCAGGCTTGCATCCTCGAACGCGATTCCTGCGCTTGCTAGAGAGGGGGCATGGAAAAGCGCGCGCCAAGCGCCGAAGGACGAGCCGGTGAACTGGGTCGCATCCCAGAAGTATACGGGTCTGAACGAGGGTGCGAACATGTCTGCCTCGATGTACATCCTATGCATTGCGCGAATGAAGAATGTGTCAGTCTTGGATTCCTCCAGATGAGCCCATGGCCACTCGTAGGAGCCATCAGAACAACTACCGAGATCTGGTCTGGCGTATCCTATGAAGCTGTAGTCTCCTACTGGGAGAGTGGTGTTCTTGTACTCATATGGAGATAGGACGGAATGGGATCCAACAGGGTTCAGAGGTGTGCATGGGTTCCAAACAATCTCCTCGTACCCACCTGTAGGTATTCCATCCCCGTTGTCAAGAAGGGAGTTCCACTGAACTTGCTCCCAAACATCCAATGACTGGTTGTATGCAAGAGAAACCCAACCTCCTGAGTCAGCCCTGTACCCATTTCCATATCCATCGTACACTGTCGGTTCTGTGATGTTCCCGAACTGAGTTCCAGAGTCGCTGATGGTGAAGGAGACAGGCGCGAACGCTAGTCTGTTGTCGAAAATTCCCCTATTATAGTCCGCTGTGTAGTGGACCTTGAAGTCGAGTTTCAGAGGCTGCTCGTCAGCTCTGAATCTTTGTCCGGCGACGAACCCTATGGTGGTGTTAGCCCTGACTTCCACTGGGAATCCGGCGTCGCCGATTCCATCTCCGTCGGTATCCGACAGAGTCGAGCTGTAATCGTGGATGAACATCTCTGTGACTTCTGAGTATACCTCATAGGTCGAGTTCGGCCCTACGTCGATGTCCTCTGGGAACAGGAATTGTCCTACGATGTACTCTCCATTGGCATTGGTCAGTACGTCTATCGTCTCGATTACCGAGGTCCCGTTCTCAGAGTATCTGATGTGTACCTGCACTGGAAGGTCTGGAGCGGGGACGAATCCAGTATCGTCAAGCCAGAAAACCGAGCCGTTGAATATCGCCGGTGTTGTCTCGTCCAACCACAGAACTGGTTGAGTGTTCAGAGTGATCCTAGTGGGTATCTTGTCATCATTATCAAGGACGCCATCGTTATCGGAATCCCAATCGGAACTCAATCCAGAGGCCTCCTCGATCTTGTTTGCCGGAGTTGGCCAATCTCCTGAGGAGGGGTTGTTCCAATCGGCGTCTTCCCTGCCGTCATTGTCGTCATCTACATCGAAGTAGTCTGGTCCTGTTGAGTTGTTCGTTGGATTGGCTAGGCCGACCCCTCCTCCGAAATCGTCGTGATCCCATGGGTTCGTAGATTGCACTCCGAACCTCGAGGGCCAAAGCATCACTTCGTCTTCGTCCTTCATGCCGTCGTAGTCGTCGTCGTCATCCAAGTCATCCCTAATGCCATCGTTGTCGTGATCCCATGGTGCTATCGGGAAGTTCAGGCAGCAGGTGTCATCAATTGGATCGGCCGTACCATTCGTGTCGTTTAGGTTCTGGAGCTCTAGTGAGTTGGGGATTCCATCTCCATCCCAATCGTCGTCAGCCCAATTCAAAATCCCGTCGTTGTCGTGGTCCCAAGGACTCTGCTCCTCACCCGTGAAGCATCCTGGGAAAGCCTCCTGGGTTTCATCCAGCAAACCATTGTTGTCATCGTCTGGATCCTCTCCATCGGGTACTCCATCGTTATCGTTATCCACGTCATAGTACTGGGGGAATAGGAGTGATTGGCCTAGGACCCCGCGATCCCATACAGCCTGGTAAATCCCATCATCATCCGGGTCGGTGTCTAGCCCGTCGTCGTCGTTATCCTCGCAGTTGCTACCAGTGAAGTAGTATGGCTCCTCCACGGTAGCGTCGTCATCGAGATCGTCGTTGCTGTCTACTTCGAAATAGTCCCAAATTCCATCATTGTCGTCGTCCACGTCAAAGTGATCGTAGACTATGTCCCAGTCATCATCGAGATCGTTTGTGTTGTTGTACATACAATTCGGAGTCCAAGAAACCTCGGGCATAGGTTGACCACAGTCGATGTCTGGGTCGACATCATCGTTCAACTCATCAGCAATCTCGTCTGGAAAGAAGTTGCCATTGTTATCGGAAGTCCATTGGAAGAATTGGAATTGAGTGACGCCGAGGTATGCTATCCAGAGGTCTCTGTTGTGCTTCATGTCTACATAAGTGTAGGCGACTGATGGTGAAGGGTTACTGGTTGGGTCGAAAGTGAACCAGAAGCAGTTCATGTCACAGCTTCCCAACCCAGTTGGATGATTGGTGCCGTCATACGCTCCGTCATCCCAGTCGACATCTGGCCTTGAGCTATATGGGACTGTGAAGGATTGGCCCCCTGACTGTGTTGGAGTCAGGAGGGGCGCCTTGAACGCGTATGCGTATATGTGTCCGCAGAATCTTTCTTGGGTGGCTGAGAGGATTACTGTACCACAGGAGTTCCCGTCAAGCGTCCCCCCCATCTTGACGTCATCGACGTCCAGGATCCCGTCGTTCCCCTCGTCCTGGTCCCACCAGTCGGGCATTCCATCGCCATCTTGGTCCACATCGATTCCATTGACCAACGAGTCTCCATCGTCATCGATGTCGAAGAAGTTGCCACCGTTGTAAGGGCTCCACTTCATCATCAGGAACCAGTACATCTCGGGGATGATGCCACTGATTGTGTCTAGTGAGGTCGGGTCATACCCGTTGTAGTCCAGCATGAAGCTGTTATCCTCATTGAACGGGTTGAACCCCCATGTGAGATTCCAGTAGTAATTGGGGACTGCCGCATATGCACCGCTGTCCTCGGAGCCGTCGATAGCGTCCCCGTCGCTCTGTGGCCAGCTATTACCATAGAAGTTGTCTGTGTTGTCGGTGTCGACCACCCCGCAGTTTCCATCATCGGGATCGTAGTAGTCATTGATTCCGTCATTGTCGTCATCCCAGTCTTCATCATTCGCCAGTCCATCTCCATCCACGTCGGTATCGATGTCGTTTGTTCCGTCGTCTCTGTACTTCGATCCGTTTAGTTCGTGGAGGTCGGCATCGTTGTCCAAGTCGCAGTCGGGGTCGATGTCGAGCCAGTCGAGGATCCCGTCCCCGTCGTCGTCCATGTCCACCCAATTGTTCAGCCCGTCTCCATCCCAGTCATTGAATCCGGTGTAGGAGGTTCGCCATAGCACGCATTTGTCGCTGGGGTTCTGTGGGTTCGGGTTGGAGACGCTAGCGCAGTCCCAAGTGGCAACCTCTGCCGATGAGTTGAGTGGGTAAGGGTCGTATTCGTTTTCCAGGCCGTCGTCATCTAGGTCCCATGGTTGCGAACCGCCCATCAAATTGTCAGGGTTATCGGATCCACCCATGTCGGTATCTAGCCAGTCCCACACCATGTCGTAGTCGGCATCAATGGACCTGAACCTGTCATCGTCTAGGTCCCCGTCATAGTCTATTTCGCAATCGATCCCAGGGGTCTGGATATCGACAACAGAGCCGTTGAAGACTTCGGTTGGGTAATCTCTCTGTCCGTCCCCGTTGGTGTCCAGTTGTATGCATGAGTCTGGGATTCCGTCATTGTCGTCATCGACGTCGTACATGTCTGCAAGGCCGTCATTGTCATCATCAGTATCTGACGAGTCAGGGGAGCCATCATTGTCGTTGTCTGGATCGAGGAAGTTTGGAATTCCGTCTCCGTCGAGGTCACCATCGACGATTTCTGTGAATGCCTGCTGTCTCGGGTGCTCGAGGGCGTGGAGAGCTACGTAGTCGAGGCCGTCCACGTATTCGGCGTAGTCCTCCGGGTCCCATCTCTCCCAGTCGTCCCAGAGAATGTCTGAGTCAGAGGTGATGAGCGCTGTCTGAGTAGAATCCCAAGGATGGATATCGTCTATGTCCAACACCTCATCGTTGTCATCATCCAGATCGAAGTAGTCCTGAATGCCATCTGAGTCGAAGTCGCATGGCCAGACGAACTGGTCGATTCTACCGTCGTTGTCATCGTCCTCGTCGTATGATCCTCTTCCGGAGCCATCGATGTCTTCGTCGGTAATGCCATCGTTGTCGTGGTCCATTGGGTTCTGATCTACCAGGTAGTTGAATCCAACAGCCTGACCGGTCCAGGGATGAATAGTGGTGGGGTCCACGTGACGATCCGAGGAGACGTTCCATGGGTCGTTTCCTTGGGAGTAGTCCACTGGTCCCTCAAGGATGCCGTCGTTGTCATCGTCCCAGTCGAACTCGTCTCGGATTCCATCGTTGTCGTGATCCAGTGGGTCTGTTCCGTAGCAACCATCGAATCGCTCTATCAGATCGTTGATCCCGTCGTTGTCATCATCCAGATCGTTCAAATCGTCAATGCCATCGTTGTCGTGATCCTCTGTGTTGGTCTCCTCTAAGAAGAAGCCATAGCTCGGATCGAGGGTCAACGCTGAGGTATCCGAGACCTTCCCGTAAATAGCGGCTGGGTCATTATAGAATGGATCGTGGAATGCTGCCGCTTGGAACGGATTTGTGGCTGCGGGTTGACTTTGGCTTTCTCCCTGCACTGGACCTCCAAGCTGCTCAAGTTGCTGGTAGGCCGTTCTCTTTGGTGTGTCATCGCTTCTCGTCCTCTCGGGAGAATCGTCCGAACTGGGCATGATCGAAAGCTGGGTACTAAGGAGCATCAGTGCGATAATCGAAATCGCTGGTATTATTCTCTTGTTTGTGTCTCTCTCTTTCTTGCTAGTCATGCAAATCACTGCTTACCCTCGGGTAGGTTCATGGCCCGATTCTACGTGCTTATGAATGGGTTGCATCCTACGGATAGTTCCGTATCACAGCGACGTCAATGTATCATCTCGAGACTGTCAATCTCTGTGATATGATGAGCCCCTGTTGATTTCGGTGGCCCTGTAGAGTTGCTCCATCAGCAAAGCAGCAGCCATTTCATGGGTGAAGGTGAGTTGTGAGAGGGAAATGGTTTGGCGGGCTGACCTTTTCAGTTCCTTGCTGAAACCAGCATGAGGGCCCACTGCTAGATTTGTTGTCTGGCCCTCCAGAATAGCAGTTTTGAGCCAATTTGCCATTTCCTCACTGCTCATTTTAGTTCCTCCCTGATCTAGAAGGACTAGGCGACCAGATAGGTTTGAGAGTTCTGATTCGTATTTGTTGCTGTCTGTTGCTTCAGAAAATTGGACTGATATCCCCCTTGATCTGACTCTTTTCTGATACCCACTGACGATGGCAGCGATGTCCCTATCTTTCGGCATGCTGTCAAGGTGGACAATGACTCTTCCCATGTGGTCTCGTATGGATAGTGGCACTTAGGGCTTCACAAAGCATCAAGTCATTGGGCACAGGCGTCCACTCAATATGGCATGGTGGCCTTTCCGGAGAAAGAGGGTTTTCCATAGCGAACCACATATCAAGAGTTCAAAAATGTGGATCCAGGACCTCAGAGAGTGCTGTGAGGCCAATTTCGATCATAGGGAGAAGGGGCAGGTGGAAGTGGAGGAAATCCGAAACAAATGGATGAACGCGCATACTGATGGGGAGGTTGACGAGTCTCTACTCGATGGTCTTGAGAGACGGTACGAGTTGCTAATTTGTGCAGAGGATTCTGAATGGTCCAAAATACTAGATAACGAAGATTTTTGGAAGGCTGGCTGGGGTAGCAAGGTGGAGGAGTAAGATGTTGCTCTGGATAGTTCTACTATGCGGACTTGGTGGTTATTGCTACTATCTCAGCAGACTGCAACCCTTTCCAGAAAAGGGCAATAGATTTGCGATGGCCCTCTTTACTGGGGCTCTGATTCTCTGGATTTCAAGTACCAGCCCAGAAGAATCTGGGAGTGATCTACCGGCAGCGATTTCGGTTTTTCTTGGGGGTGTTTTCGTTGTCACTGGTATCAGGGATATGAGCATCATGAAGACAGATGTAATCGTGGCCCCACTTGCCGGGATACTGTTCTGTGTAGGTGGGATTAGCCTACTTTCCTCCAGGTGGGGGGTGGCTACTCAAGTGGAGCAAATCGGTTCTTTCCTTCTAGCCAGTACGATGGTGACTGTTGAGTTGTATCTTTCCTTCAGGGGCCTGGTAATAGGCGTTCCTGGCATAGCCTGGTCGAAGTCAGGATTGAGGCAGATCCACAGAGGCCTAATTCTGGGACCTAATGGTGCAATCGCTCACTTTGAGAGGTCTTGGGACGTAGAGGATCAATGGATAAATTCAATGAGTTACGCTGCACTTGTTCTAATCCATAGGCATCTTGGAAATCTCGAGGACGAGGAGCAGAGTCTTGCGGAGTTAGAGGAGTTAGGGGGCTGGGAGTCGGTTGATTCTTCCTGGACTCAAGCGGTAGAAGAGGGGTTATTGGCCTCGGTTCCGATCTGAGTACGATTGAAAAGATGTAACTCCTCGGACGTACATGGTCCGAATTAACAGAGTTCACACCGGGTCCGGGGACGGGGGTGAAACTTTCCTTCTAGACGGAAAGAAAGTTGGGAAGGAAAGCCTTCGAGTTGGACTGTTCGGAACGATTGATGAGTTGAATTCACAGGTGGGCGTGGTAAGGATGGAGTTCGGAAGAATGCCGGGGGTTACCAGATTCCATCGTCCCGATGAGGCCGACGAGGCGTTGATGAGGGTGCAACAGGAGCTCTTTGATCTGGGTGGTGAGTGTGCATGCACCCCAGGTAAACTTCCCGAACAAATGGCTCTAGTTGGAATGGAGCAGTGCGATCGATTGGTGCAGGAGATGGATGATTGGATCGAAGATCTGGCCCCACTGGAGTCATTCATACTGCCAATGGGGTCCGCACCGGTAGCCTTCCTTCATGTGGCTAGAACTGTAGCTAGAAGGGCGGAAAGAGAGGCTTGTGGACTTAGGGAAGCGGAAGGAGATGGCTCTGTCAGAGATGAGGTGATATGCTATCTGAATAGAATCTCAGACTGGCTTTTTGTTATGGGACGATGGATAGCAAAGAACACGGGAGAAATTGAGGTCCTGTGGACACCACTTGGGAAGAGAGAGTCCAAATCATAGGTTTCGACCTATTGAGCGGAGATGTTCCCGTGCCGAGCGGAGAAGTTCCTTCTCTTGCTCAAAGGTGATCAGATCCTCTGCATCGTCCAGCTGAAGCCAGAGGTAATTGGTGTGTTCGTGTGAGAGATGGACATCAATTTCATCTGTTTCTGCTAGGTACCAGAAAACCTGCTTAGGAGTCTCTCTACCCCTCCTAGCATATGTGTACTCGGTCTTTTCACACCATGAGTCATCTATGCTGACTTCCGAGATTCCGGTCTCCTCTGTGAGTTCGCGAAGTGCGGTTGAATGATGATCTGAGTCCGCCTTCTCGACATGCCCCTTAGGGAAGCTCCAGTGCCCTTGTGGGTACTGCAGTAGCAAAATGCTGTCGAAGTTTAGCAGGATGAAACCGCAAGAGGTCTCGAGTGAACCGGGTCTGCTCTGCATTATCGAGCATGTTGTGGTTGAGGATGAAAACCTTCCGTGGATATGTTTCTTAATTCCGAAACCACCATTGGTGTAGCCATTTGCCCATGGACGTGGCGGAGGGCGTCTTCGATCTGGAAATTAGGCGAATTGTCACTGATAGCGACCTTGATGGTGTTGTTACCGGTGCCATTCTTCGTCGATGGTGGACGGATGCAGAGGTCATCTTCGGTCACCCAGGGGAGTTGAGAGCAGGAGTTTTCGACGATATGATTGATCGCTGGACCGCTATTTGCGATCTTCCGATGCATCGTAATTGTGGCCTGAGTATCGACCACCATCAATCGAATAAACCAGAGGAGGATGTTGGAGGTCCAATGGTAATCTGGAGAGAGAGCCCGTCTGCAGCTAGGATTGCGCACGACGTCTTCTCAAAACGAGTTGCCCTCGATGATTTACAGAGTCTGCTAGAATGGGTGGACAAGCTCGATAGTGGTGCGATTTCGCACGAGGAATATCTATCCGACAACCCGGTCCTATGGCTCAGCAGAGTCATCGACGCTGGAGATGGGGTTGCGATGAAGGTGCTCGAATTTCTTCAAGTTGGGGTCACTGTCGACCAGATTCTGTCTGATCCGGAAATTTCGGATATCATTATCCATAAAAAAAGAGAGATGGATGAGCTCATTGCGGCCATTCGAGATGGCATGCTAATTGAGGATAGGATGGCAATCGTAAGACTGGATGGAACTGGGATCCGGTCAAATGGGTACCAAGTTACTGCTATGGCAGGCGACAAGTGTGATGCTTGCATGGTGATTCACGGGGAATTGGGTGCAACGTTTGGCGAAGGGAGTAATTATCCCGTCTCGGCATCATTCTACACCAATTCGTTCCTTCACCGAAGTGGTGGAATATACGACTTGACAGCGTTAGCAACTCGTTTCGATCCAGACGGAGGAGGGCATGCAAATGCGTGCGGATGCCGCATAAAGCCAATCGAGGACCAAGAGATTGAAGATAGAGAGGTTTCGAAAGAAGATGTATCAAGAAACATTGCAGCCTGGCTTCAGATGTGGTCTGAGCGTTAGTAGGTATGCGAGTTTGTCATGCCTTTTTCCATACTGCTCGGTATCGTTTTCCTTCCGTCTCAGGGATGAACGCAGAGTGTTTCTCGATCTCTTCCAGACCCTCACCTATCTGATTGAGGAAATCCCAAGTCAGTGGCCAAGGAGGTCCGCTAACCTCTATGTCAGATTCTTCCACTAGCCTCCCTATGCAGACCAGAGACCCTCCACTTGCTAGCAAGGGTGCTAGATTTGGGGATGCTCTTTTCCTGATCTCCTCAGGGATTGCCTGCAGAATGTGCACTTCCACCACTAAGTCGAACATGCCGAGCCAGTCTTGTTTGGGATTCAGCAAGTCGCCGACAGCCCAATCAATATCAGTATCTTGATGCAAATGTCGAGACCACTCTACAGCTTCCTCGGAGATATCGAAAGCGGTTACTGACCATCCATTTTTCCATAGAAAGGAGGCATCCTCGCCCAATCCCGAACCGACGACTAGAGCTCTGCCTGATGCTTCATTCTCGTTTGACCACTCTACCAAGAATGGGTGCGGTTCCTTCCAATCCCAAGGAATCTGCTCCCTATCTCTTTTTGAGTGCCGATAAAGGTCCTCGAACCAGGATAGGGGTTGCTCTAAGGACTCAGCTTTTCTTACCATTTCAAGCATTCTTTCTCGGACTTCGTCCATTTTACCAAGCCTACATGTGGGAGACTACTGCGTTTCCGAAATCTGAGCATGAAAGGAGAGTCGCGTCATCCATCAGTCTCTCGAAGTCATAAGTTACCGTCTTTGAGGAAATCGCCCCCTCCATTCCCTGGACAATAAGATCTGCCGCTTCGGCCCACCCCATGTGCCTAAGCATCATCTCTGCTGATAGGATTAGGCTTCCTGGATTGACCTTGTCCTGGCCTGTGTACTTGGGTGCAGTTCCATGGGTTGCCTCGAAGATTGCGATTCCTGTATCGTAGTTGATATTGGCACCTGGGGCGATTCCAATTCCTCCGACTTGAGCCGCTAGTGCATCTGAGATATAGTCGCCATTGAGGTTCATGGTAGCAAGTACGCCATATTCCCTTGGCCGAGTTAGAACCTGCTGAAGCATTGCGTCTGCTATCACATCCTTCACAGTAATCGTGGTTCCAGTATTGGGGTTGTCGAATGTGCACCATGGCCCGCCATCGATCTCTGTGGCTCCGAACTCATCCTTTGCTAGCAGGTATCCCCAGTCTCGGAAACCTCCTTCTGTAAATTTCATTATGTTGCCTTTGTGGACCAGGGTAACCGAGTCCTGGTCGTTATCTACAGCGTATTTTATCGCCGCCCTAACAATTCTATCTGTCCCCTCTTTGCTGATGGGCTTGATTCCTAGTCCTGCAGTGTCCGGGAATCTGATTTTGTCTACTCCCATTTCCTTCTGAAGGAAATCTATCACCTTTCGAACTTCTTCGCTACCTGCCTCCCACTCTATTCCGGCATAGACGTCTTCGCTGTTCTCTCTGAAAATTATCATATCCACGGCACCCGGATCCCTGACTGGGCTGGGAGTCCCCTGGAACCATCGAACAGGCCTAACACATGCAAATAGATCCAATTGCTGTCTTAGAGCAACG
Organism: Candidatus Poseidoniales archaeon; assembly: GCA_003602515.1. Lineage (GTDB taxonomy): Archaea > Thermoplasmatota > Poseidoniia > Poseidoniales > Thalassarchaeaceae > UBA36. The sequence continues at coordinate 14,999 of QQSB01000062.1, forward strand.
TTGAGACTTCTAATTCCACCGCCCACCGGAGTAGTGAGTGGCCCTTTGATTGAGATGAGCCCGTCCCTCATTGCTTGCTTGGTTTCTTCCGGCAACCACTCTCCTGTCGCATCAAATGCCTTCTGTCCAGCTAGCACTTCCGACCAACTAATTCTCCTCTCGCTCGCATAGGACTTTTGGACTGCACTGTCGACCACATTTATCATCACCGGAGTTATATCAATACCAATACCATCTCCTTCTATGTAGTGAATTTCGGGGTTGTTTGGGACTGTCAATTGCCCGTTCGAAATTGAAATTCGTTCGCTATCAGACATGTCTCTCGCCACTCCGACCCGAGAGGCATAGATGAAGCCAACCCTTCAAGGGGATGGGTTGTGTCGAGAGGGTATGAACGGCGAAGTGGTTTGGACTGAAGAGGAAGGATATGTCGGAACCACAGGCAGAGGGAAGAGGTTCGGAATTTATGGAACTGATACTCCTAGTCCCATGGAAATGGTTCTGCATGGCCATGCTGCCTGTTCTCTGATTGACGTAATCGACGGGTTGAAGCATAGAAAGGAAAATGTTGATTTCATCAAGGTGGAGATTGAAGCTGATAGGGCAGACGAGACCCCCAAGGTTTTCACATCGGTAAGAATGCAATACATAGTCAAGGGTGATGTTCCGGAAACCCTCGTAAAGCGGCTTATCGAAAGCAGCCATGAAAGACACTGTAGTGTCGGCATCATGATTACTCGTTCGGGTGCCAGCCTAGAGTGGGATCTGGAAATGCAATCATAGAAGAACAGGCAAGATTTTTCACGGTTTCAAAAAATGGAACTGTCATTTTTTTCATCAAAATAGCCATCTCTATGGTGACTTCGATACTAAGCATTAAACACCCCCCATTCGGAAGCGCAACTCCCTTGTACATACGGGACCATTCCCGACTGGTACAATATGGGAGGTAATGAAGAATGCAGACGAAAATTAAGTCCTCAGGAGATGGCTCTGACGTAGAGAAGGGGTTAGTCGTTGAGCGTAGATTCACGTCTGCAGACCAAGATCCATTCGAGTCATTCGACTGGATTGACATGGACGTCGAGATCAGGAATCCTGACGGTTCCATGGCTGACTCGATAGAGGGGGTGAAGTTGCCCTCGGGGTTCTCAGGAATCCCTGGGAAGGTTTGCGCTCAGAAGTATCTGCGCAAGGCAGGTGTTCCGAAGCACCTTCGAAACGTTCCTGAAGATGGAATTCCCATCTGGCTACAGCGAAGTGAGCCAGATCACGAGCGGTTGCAGTCAATCGATGCTGCTGAAAGAATGGGTGGTGAGACTGATGGAAGGCAACTCTTCCGTCGACTCGCAGGGACCTGGACCTACTGGGGCTGGAAGTACGGCTACTTCGCAAGCGAGGCAGATGCCCGTGCGTACTTCGATGAGATGTGCTATCTGATTGCTAGTCAGAGATCAGCACCAAACAGCCCCCAGTGGTTCAACACAGGCCTACACTGGGCCTATGGAATTGAAGGTCCGCCACAGGGTCACAGTTTTGTCGATCCGGAGACGGGTGAAGTCGGGCTATCCACTAGCGCATACGAGCATCCCCAACCCCATGCTTGCTTCATTCAGTCCGTCTCAGATTCTCTCGTCGGCGGTACTGATTCAATAATGGGACTTTGGAATCGTGAGGCACTTCTTTTCAAGTATGGTTCTGGGACCGGTTCTAACTTCTCCAACATCAGGGGGGCAGGTGAACCACTCTCCGGCGGCGGTACCTCGAGTGGTTTGCTGTCATTCCTAAAGATAGGGGACAGGGCTGCAGGCGCGATAAAATCGGGTGGAACTACAAGAAGAGCTGCGAAGATGGTTACCTTGGACCTAGATCATCCCGACATCGAAGAGTACATCGATTGGAAGCCAACGGAGGAGGAGAAGGTTTCCGCCCTGGTAATCGGTAGTGCAATTCTGCAAAAGCATGCAGATTCGATAATGGAGTCAATTTGGTCATTTGGGGATGACGAAGGCAGATTCAGCCAAAAAACAAACCCTGGACTGAAGAAGGCGATGGTCCGTGCCATAAACGATAGTGTTCCACAGGCTCATATTCAGAGAATACTAGACCTAGCCGAGCAGGGCTGGAAGGGTTTGGAGTTTGATTCCCTAGACACGGACTGGCAGGGAGAGGCCTATGCCACTGTTTCAGGGCAGAACAGCAACAACTCAGTTAGGGTCCCCAACTCATTCATGGATGCGGTAAAGTCTGGTGGAGAATGGAGCCTCTACTTCAGAACAGAGAGAGAGGCTGCAGCAGATGAGGATAGGGACCCAATGCCCTACAAGACTCTGGATGCGGGAGCATTGTGGGATAAGGTCGCATACACAGCCTGGGCGTGTGCCGATCCTGGCGTCCAATTCGACACTACGATCAACGAATGGCACACGTGTCCAGAGGCTGGGAAAATCAACGGATCAAATCCCTGTTCGGAATACATGTTCTTGGATGACACTGCGTGCAATCTGGCCAGCATCAACCTTCTTCACTACTACGATCTAGACACTCACAAGTTTCAGATCGAGGACTTCAAGCACAGCGTCAGACTCTGGACCACTACGCTGGAGATTAGCGTCCTCATGGCACAGTTCCCATCTGAGTCGATTGCAAAGGGGTCATATGACTACAGGACGCTTGGTCTTGGATACTGCAATATCGGATCGCTACTGATGCACATGGGGATCCCCTATGATGATGAGCGGGCTTACGCCATTTGTGGAGCGTTGACCTCGATAATGTGTGGCGAGAGCTACGCCACTAGCGCGGAGATGGCATCCGTACTCGGGCCATTCCCCGACTACGAGAGGAATGCGGAGCACATGCTCAAGGTAATGCGCAACCACAGGAGGGCCGCATACGATGCACCCGAGTCTGAGTACGAGGGCCTGACGGTCCCACCAATGGGGATCAATTCGAAGAAGTGTCCCAAGGATCTCTTAGACGCAGCCAGGAGCTGCTGGGACCGGGCCCTGATGGATGGCGAGGAGTATGGGTTCAGGAACGCCCAGACCACTGTGATAGCTCCGACTGGGACAATAGGACTGGTGATGGGTGCAGACACCACAGGTGTAGAGCCCCAGTTCTCGCTCGTACAGTACAAGACGCTCGCCGGTGGAGGATCTCTGAGAATCATCAACCACGGAGTCCCCAATGCCCTTAGCAGGCTAGGTTATTCTGAGAGCGATGCTCTCGCTATTGAGGAGTATATCATGGGAACCAAGAGGCTTGGTGACTGTCCTAGTATGCCTATTCAGAGATTGAAGGAAGCCGGATTCGATGACGCTCTTCTCACATCGATCGAAGGGAAGCTAGGGGACGTCTTCGACTTGAGGTCTGCCTTCGCCCCATCCATCCTTGGCGAGGAGTTCTGCGTAGGAAAGCTCGGAATGACGAAGGCCCAATTTGGAGACTCGTTCTTCGATACCCTAGGATTCATCGGACTCAGCGGACAGGAGATTGACTCTGCGAATGACCACATCTTCGGATACAACACGATAGAGGGGGCACCGGGTCTGAAGGACGAGCACCTCGCTGTTTTCGACTGTGCGACCCCCTGCGGTAAGTACGGTAAGAGATCGATCGCCTGGGATGCGCATGTCAAGATGATGGCAGCGGCCCAGCCCTTCATCTCCGGAGCGATCTCGAAGACCATCAACATGCCTTCTGATGCTTCGATAGAGGACGTTAGGGAAGCCTACAACCTCAGTCACGCCACTATGAACAAGGCCTGTGCTGTTTACAGAGACGGTAGCAAGCTGTCACAGCCGCTGATGAGCCAACTAGTTGACTCAATGGATCTTGAGGAAGGGGAAGGGGAAGAGTCAGTCGTTGAGAAGATGGTGCAGGAGGCCGCCAGTGCCCTACCTCTACCGGAGCCAGTGGCCATGCCAGTCGCAAAGGCGCTTGTCGAGAACTATATCGCCTCCAAGAGGCCTCTCCCACACAGGAAGAGGGGAGCGAACTTCAAGGCTAGAGTAGGTGGTCACAGCGTACGTCTTATCACCGGGGAATACGAAGACGGGAAGCTCGGTGAGATCTTCCTGCTGACCTCAAAGGAAGGCGCCGCTTGGAGGGCGCTCCTGTCTCAGTTCGCGATCGCGGTGTCAATCGGGTTGCAGCACGGGGTACCCATAGATGCCTTCGTGAAGTCATTCACCTTCACTAAGTTCGAGCCCAGCGGGATGATAGAGGGTGGCAGCGGACGAGTGAAGATGTCCTCGAGCATCATCGACTGGGTCTTCCGCGAGCTAGCGATCGAGTATGCTGGCAGGAACGATCTTGCTCATGTCCCTCTGGAGGAAGAAGATCTGGACCCGTTCTCAATCAGCAGGCCCGAGGTGACCGAGCAGGGACTGGCCCGCAGCCAGGGCGAGAGACGAGAGGTCCAGATGACCTTAGAGGCCGCTGTTGGTGATGTGGATTCGAGGACGAGGCAGGCTGCGAAGGAGAGGGGCTTCACTGGGGACATCTGTGACGATTGTGGCGGTAGTCAGATGGTCAGGAACGGGACTTGCCTCAAGTGCAACGAATGTGGCTCCACCACTGGCTGCTCTTGATTTGTTACCCTATCTACCCTGGTGAGTCAGGAGTGATCACTGATTGTCTCTCAGCCAATGATTTCAGATCTCAAGTTCGATGTTGAGGTTCTGGATTAGCTCCTTGTACCTGTTCCTGATTGTTACCTCGGTCACGCCAGCCACCTCGGCAACCTCTCTTTGGGTCCTTCTCTTTCCACAAAGCACGCTTGCGATGTAGATAATCGATGCGGCAATTCCGGTTGGACCGCGCCCACTGGTCAATTCCTTCTCCTGTGCAGCAGCTATTAGCTCGTAGGCCTTAGCCTGAACCTCTGCATCTAGATCTAGGCCAGAGCAGAACCTCGGGATGTAATCCTCCGGCTTGGTTGGAGGTATCTTCATCCTGAGTTCACGGACCATGAAACGGTAGGTCCGGCCGATCTCCTTGCGACCGGTTCTGCTTGCCTCACCTATCTCGTCTAGAGTTCTTGGATTCTCGCATATCCTGCATGCAGCGTAGAGGCTAGCAGCAGCTACGCCCTCTATTGAACGACCGCGGATCAGGCGTGCGTCGACTGCCTTTCCATAGGTGACTGCGGCGGTTTCTCTAATCGTCTTGGGGAGTTCCAATCGGCTAGCCATTCTGTCGAGCTCTGCTAGGGCCATGGCCTTATTTCGCTCTGTTGCGTTGCTGACTCGGGATCTCTTCTGCCACTTCCTCATCCTGTAGAACTGGCTCCTGTATCTGCTAGAAATCGACTTTCCAGAGTAGTCCTTGTTCTGCCAGTCGATGTCTGTGGAAAGCCCCTTATCATGCAGCATAACAGTCATCGGTGCGCCGGTTCTTGCGCGCTGATCGCCTTGCTCGGGACTGAAGACACGCCACTCAGCGCCCTGATCAATCACCTTGTCCTCAAGAACGAGCCCGCAGTCTTCACAGACAACTTCTCCCCTGGATTCATCTTTCTTCAGATTTCGGCTTCCACATTCATCGCACTTCACGGTATCTTCAACAAGGTAATTTGACATTCATCCTCACCCCCCTTTTAGCAAAAAGGTATTAAATTCGCGAAAGACATCTTATTTAAGGTTATTATTTTGTTAAACTAGCACAAGATGAGCAGAAAGAAATTGAAACTCATTGAGAATCGTGAAATAAGAATCTGCTTTGGGGGCAAGTGAGGGGTAGAATGTCGGAAGGATTGTGGCCGCCAAAGGATATCAGTCTGAGTCCTGGAAAGAGGGTTCTATTCCTGACAAAGGACCTTGATTTGATTCGGAAGCAACTCTACGATGGATTGGATCTCAGGATGGAAAACTTATCTGTTGACGATCTTCTAGACGACATCAACACCGATGTGATGACCCCGGCATGGGTCTGTTTTGATCATGAGCCAGCAATGATTGCTGAGAATGCATATGCTGGATTGATGCATGAAGGGAGCAGAGTCTTCCAGCCTCGTGCTTTGATTGATGGCGGGTTCGAAGTAATTGTATCAGGACACAGGAAGGGGACCGGGTCCAGTAGAGAAACCGCGCCACAATGTGAGAGATGGTCAGGAATCAGAATTGTGATCGCTGCTTCTTTTGCTCCCATTCACGAGAGGAACAATCTGAATCTAGGTCAGTTAATGGGCGATCATTCGATGCTAATCAGGCTCCAGAACGACGAGAGCATCCCCCTGTCCGAGTTCACTGAGAAGTACGATCCGGTAAGTAGTCTGATACTCGAGAATGGGGGGATACTTCCCTTTGCTAAGAGGTTAAAGGAGGGTGTAGTGGAATTACCTGAATTCAGTACACAAGAGCGCCCCATGACTATGATCGAGAAGTTGGTCTCTAACAAGCTCCTAGGAACGAATGGAAAGAAGAGGTTCGTCAAGCCTGGAGACGCAGTACTAGCTCAAGTCGATGGGGGATACTCCCATGAGTTCACAACAGCTCAGGTCCACACGTTCCTGTCAGACGAGTATGGCGAGGATTACGAAATTCCTAGTCCCTCCAAATTTGCCGTTTTTGAGGACCATCTGCTATATGCTACCGGTGTACCTAGATTCGGAAAATTCACTGACAAGATCCAGACTCTGAGAGATATGCAGAACTCTTTCCAAGAGCATACTGGAGTGCGGGACTACTCAGCGAAAGATGGGGTTAGTCCGGGTATATGTCATCAAGTAGCTCGTGAGGAATTCATAGATGTAGGCGATTTCATCCAGGCCACAGATTCGCATACTTGTATGGGAGGAGCATCAAATTCGCTAGCATATGGGGTAGGTTCGACTGAGTATGCTAATCTGATTCATAATCAATTTGCATTTGTCAATGTCCCCGAGAGTATTCGCTTCGAATTAATCGGGGAGCTTGATCCAGGTTGCACTGCAAAGGATGTGATTCTGCATATACTGTGGCGATTTGCTGCGGAATCAGAGACCTTGGACATGAGTATGGAATTCGGTGGGGAGGGTTTAGCGAGCCTTTCCATGGATGAGAGGGCAACTCTTTGCAATATGGCTACCGAATGTAGCGCTAAGACTGGGATTTGTGAAGCTGACGAAATTACCGTAGACTGGTTGATTTCTCGTAGAGAAGATCTCGATGCTGCATCAATTAGACGAGATTTTGTTTTACCAGATTTCGGAGCTGTGTATGGAGGGGGGGTTCACGAAATTGATCTATCTCAGATTAGGCCAATGGTTGCTCATCCGGGTAGCCCCGACGAGGGAGTTCCCTCAGATCCAACAAATGGTGCCTACATTGACGATATCGGGGATGTTGCAATCGATATTGCCTATGCTGGTTCGTGCACAGCAGGCAAGGATGACGATTTCTCGTACTACGCTATGGTTTGCGAAGCTGCACTAGATTCGGGACTCGTTGTTTCGGATAGTGTAGATTGCTATATCCAGTTCGGATCAAAGTCTGTGAAGGAGCTGTCAATGACCATGGGGTGGACTGAAACTTTCGAGAGAGCGGGTGTGAAACTAATAGATCCAGGATGTGGAGCTTGCATAGGAGCAGGGCCAGGGGTGAGTGATGATCCCGAACAGGTTACTGTCTCGGCGATAAATAGGAATTTCCAGGGCCGTTCAGGCCCGGGAAAGCTGTACCTCGCAAGTCCTCTGACAGTAATGACCAGTGCCTTCACTGGGAAAATAACTGCATGGCATCCTGAGGTTTTCCTCTGAAACGAGTGACTACGCCTAGAGCTTGGGGCATTGTTCAATAGCGGTCTCGTGGCGGCCATAGGCTACCTTGCAAGCCCCTAGTCATTCGGACAAGGGAGGACTTGGTGGTGGTGGATGAATGGACCCTGCAGAAAGACTCTCTAGCAAACAAAAGCAGATTTCAATTAGCGAGTTCTTCGAGAAGAACAAACATTTCCTGGGATTCGATACCCTTCAGAGATCTATCATCACAGCAGTAAAGGAATCAGTGGATAACTCTCTAGATGCTTGTGAGGAGGCAAGGATACTCCCTGAGATAAATGTGGAAATAAACAGAATGAAGGGAGACCGCCTGAGGCTGATTACGCAAGATAATGGTCCAGGAATACCCAGGGAGGACATCGAGAATGTATTTGGAAAGTTTCTACTTGGATCGAGGTTCCATGCAATCAGACAAACCAGAGGTCAGCAAGGAATTGGTATCACTGGAGTCGTGATGTATAGTCAATTGACTGCGGGTTCGAAGACAAAGGTGGTGTCCAAGATTGCCAAGGACTCATCTGCGGTTTTCGTTGAATTAGGTATTGACACAAGGAGGAATCGAGCAATAAAATCAGGCGAAACCAGGGATACATGGTTGGATGAGAAAACAAAGGAGAGCATTTCTCATGGATTAAGGGTAGAGTGCGAAATGAGAGCAAAGTACCAGAGAGGGAGGCAGTCTGTTCACCAGTACCTTCGGATGACTTCAATTGTAAATCCTCATGCAAGTATCTCTCTGGTGGTCCGAGATAGAGATGGGAGTATTATCGAAGAGGGCGCCTGGCAAAGGACTACTGAGAGGTTGCCACGTGAAGTTAGCGAGATACGCCCCCATCCACATGGAATACAGCTGGGATCTCTTCAGAGGATGTTGAAAGAGTCTGAAGAGAGGAAAATGACTTCTTTTCTCAGACACAATTTCTCTGGAGTGAGTATGAGGGCAGCGCGGGAAATCCTTGCAGCAGCGGGATTGGACGAAGGAAGGAGTCCAAAGCGGATATCGTCAGACGATGCACAGGGAATGGTATCGGCCTTCAGGAAAGTCAAACTACTATCCCCACCAACTGATTGTCTTTCTCCAATAGAGGACTTGCTGATCAAAAAGGGACTGTCGAAAGCCATAGACTCTCGTTTCGCATCGACCATCACTAGGGGTCCCAAGGTTACCCAAGGGAACCCATTTCAAATTGAAGTTGGGTTAGTGTTTGGAGGGAATCTTAGTGCAGACGGGCCAATAGAAGTTCTACGGTTCGCAAATAGAGTCCCCTTGATGTATCAACAGGGAGGTTGTCTCCTAACAAAGGGCCTCGAGGCCGTCGATTGGAAGAGGTACGGGTTGGATCATCCTGGGGGGAAGGGCATTCCCAAGGGTCCTGCGGCGGTCCTAATCCACCTTGCATCAACAAATGTGCAATTCACTAGCGAGGCAAAGGAGGCTGTTTCAGATAATGAAGAGGTTTTCGAGGAGATTAGACTAGCCATGCTAGAGGTTGGCAGAGGTCTGAAAGGTCATCTGAAGAAGAGTTCGCAGAGGAAGAAGGCCAGAGAGAAGTTCGAGCTCATTAACATAATTCTCCCGGAAATTTCGAAGAAGTCTTCGGAATTACTATCGAGAGAGGAGCCGGATTTAGCCCCAATAATTACGAAGATAATGGATGCTGTATTCTGTGAGGAGGAGTTAGGTTGGGATGCTGAGAGGAAGATTGCCACTTGCTCAATTACAATTTACAACTATACGGCCAGAGCAAGGGCGTATACGATACTAGCCAAATGGCCTGAAAGTGAGGAGACGTCGATAGTAGAAAACGCCCTTGGAGGAAAAAAACAGGCGAATGGTCTCTGGGCTTGGAGGCTGGACACACTAAATCCTGGCTCTGCTACGACAATTCACTTCGGTGTCTCAGGCCTTAGAAAGGGAGAATGGAGTGATGCGGAGATTTTCTACAGAGGCAACGGGGAAGTTATCGGAGCGACCAAGATCGACGAGAAGCTGCTTGAGGAATTAAGGAAATCAGAGGCACTAGAGGCTGCAGAATCAGAGTTCCAGAATCCTGTAGAGCCGATTTCTCAACTTAAGGAAAGAGCGGAACAGAGTGAGGTTTCGCAACCCTTGTCTCTGGAGGGCGGGCAGACAAGCCTGTTTGGTAACTTCTCAACTAATGATGCGGAGGAAGTTGAATGACGATTGATAGACAGAAGACGAAGGAGGAGGTGGTCGATGCATTGCATGGGGTCGCCTCAGAGATGCATGACAAGATGTTGAAGGGGAACCCCCCGACAATGACCCTTCCTGTGAGATCGAAGTCGAACATCGGATTCGACAAGAATCTGGGAGTGTACAAGTATGGCAAGAAGAAGACGATTAGGGATGCAACCTCCCTAGGTTCGGCCCGACAACTGCTGAGGGCCCTACACATCACAGAATTCGTGGAAGGTATGATTTCCGATGGAAAGACGTCCACACTTAGGGAGATGTACTACATCTCTGAGGGATGGGGGCACGGAAAGTTCTCGAGTCAGAATGAGAGCAATGGCGTCTCAGAAGACTTGGAAATTGTTACTAAATGCCTGAGAGAGGACTTCGGGCTTAGACCCGAAGAGGACGGAGCTCGAATAATTGGCAACGTGACCTTCGAAGAGAGGAATCGCAAAGGTGACTGGATGAGGATTAACTGTCGTGACGATGTTGGCGATTCCGGTTACGGAGTGCCATACAACGTGGAGTCTGAGAAGTTACGTATGATCGACGAGGACATAGACTTCGTCATGGCAATTGAGACGGGCGGGATGTTCGACAGGCTCGTGGAGAATGGTTTCGATGAGGAGGCAAGATGCGCGTTAGTTCATCTGAAGGGACAACCAGCTAGATCGACTAGGAGGATAATGAGGAGGATGAGCGATCAGTGGAACAAGCCGATTATGGTATTCGCAGATTGCGATCCATGGTCATTTAGGATTTATGCAAGCATAGCTTATGGGGCGATAAAAACGGCCCATATCTCTGAGTACTTGGCGACGAAGGAAGCGACCTATCTGGGAATCACCGCAGATGATATCCTGGCCTATGACCTCCCAAGCGACGATTTGACTAAGCAAGATCTGAATGCTTTGAATGCAGAGCTCAGTGATCCCAGGTTTGCAACAGGTTGGTGGCAGGAGCAGATCCAGTTGATGCAGGAGATTGGTAAGAAGGCAGAGCAGCAGTCTCTTGCCAAGTACGGTCTAGACTTCGTTACTGACACCTACTTGCCGGAAAAGCTAGGGGCACTGGGCTTCACATACTGAAACAACCCTGATAGATGAATGGCTGGAGGCGGGGTTGTGTCTGCAGCAAGGAGGAGATGGGCGCGTATTACAACCGCGTCATCTGCGTTCCTCCTCCTGATAGCGGCAGTTTCTCTATGGCAGGTATCACCTGAATTACTCGATTCATACGATCCTGAGTCAAACAATCTTGTAAAATTGGGACCAGGGGAGTCGGTCACTTTCAGGATAGAGGAGTCAGCGATGGTTTCCGCTCTGAGGGTATCTGATGGTGGTACTCCAGATTCCGATCTCACTCTATTGGACGATCAGGGTTCCGAAGTGGAAGGAAGGGGGCCGGGCTTGAGGGATACTAACCGACTGGGTTCGAACGAGAGCACGGTCTACTCCCCGGTAAGGGTTTTCGAGAGCCTGGATGGCAACTACACACTGCAGAACCACGGTGATAGTGACCTTTGGCTAGTCGATGACGAGGGCTCTGCAAACAAATTACTTGGAAACATCTGGATGTATCTTTTCTACATTGGGTGCTGCATCGGTTCTCCCATCGGACTGGTTGGGGTGGTTCTAGCCATCATGGTGTGGACGGACAAAAGAAAGATGCCTGATCAATTCGTGATTATCGACAATGGAAGCGTGATTTTGGACGATATCCAGAATGAGGGTTCGATTATTGGGGACTCTGGAGTGGCTCCAAATCCATTCACAGTGACTGAGGTTCAGACCTCAGAAATGCCCAAAGAGGAATCCGGCGATGAAACTTGGAAGCGGTGGGATGAAGGTTGAATGGAATGCAAGCTTTCGTCATTAGCATCTAGATTGGGTTTTTAGAGGATGTTGACTACCCAACCTTGAGTTGGTAAGTGGTGGTAGGATTCGATGAGTCCCTCAGTATCTTAGAAAATCCAACAAGGAGGTCCATCCTAAGGCACTTGGTCAAAGAGCCCCACTACCCGCTTCAACTCTCTGAATTACTCGATGTAAGCCAACAGGCGGTAGTCAAACATCTGAAAGTCCTGGAGGAGGCTGGGTTCGTAGATTCTGAAATGAAGAAATCGGACAAAGGGGGGCCTCCGAAGAAGGTTTACCGAGTTAATCAGTCATTTTCAATTCGATTGGACTTGGGGCCAGATTTGTTTAGGGCAGAGCATAGAAAGATGCCCAAGGGTATGCGATTATCGGGAAGCCTTCCAAGTGATCTAGAGAACGTGGTTGGGAGGATAGGAACAAGGAAGAACATCCCACTGGTAGACGCAATGGGTATTCTGTCAGAGTTGGATGCAGCTTTGGAGAGCGTGGACAGGCAGAGGGACTCCATAATTGCGCTACATCAGCAGGTAATGCACAAAGTATCCTCCAGTGTTGATGAGAGTTTCGAGTCATACGAGGAGAGACAGCTCGCACACGCGATGATGAGGCATCCACGGCGCCCCTTGGACCTAGACGCATTCTCACAGGGAATGCGTATCCAGTCAATGCACGCTGAGAAGATGATGGATACCCTTAGAGATCGTCTTATGAGGGATTTCGCTACTAGTTCGGGAACCTTCGTTGCTGGAAGTGAGTCGATGCCTCTGCCTTGGTGGATGGCCAAGTAAATCAGAAGACGATGTCGTCGTCGTCAGACCCGGGGAGAAGGCTGCTCAGTTCAGAGAACCTTGCTAGGGCCTCCACTCTTCTGCCCCAAATGACGTAGCCTGCAACTCCGAAGAGGGAGAAGGTTGCTCCGATGATTATTGTTGGGACTGCATACCTGACGACTAGTTCCCTTCCGACATCGAGTGATCCCAAAGGCGATTTCATGTTCCCAATCCTCTCGATGTTGTTGTTCTCATCGGTCTCTACGATGTTGTTATCCGGGTCCACTACCACCACAATGTCGTGATTCCCTGGCTCGACCATGTACAGCAGGGTAATTGGATCAGACAAGTCGGTATCCGACTGGCCGATGGGCATGATGGCATTGACAATCTGCCTGTACACGATATTCTCTTCTTTGCATCCGTTCCTCTTGATGTCCGACTCTGACTGGTCCTTGCACAGGATTATGTTAACATCGGTGGCATGGGCGTTACCCCTGTTTGTGATGAAAACGTTGATCGAGAGCATTTCCCCGATAGCGGCCTCCTTTACTGGAGCAACTACGCTCTCAAGGACTAGGTCTGGGGCTCTAAGTCTCATCTCGAGAATCTGTTCGTTGGTATCGCAATCCGGAGGGAGGTTGTCTGGGATACCATCTGAATTGCTATCCATAGTACAGGAGTCAGTCCAAACTTCTGTCTCATCGAAGTCCCCGCCTTGGTCGGAGGACCCATGCATAGATAGCGTCTTGATTCCCAAGTTTCTATCAGTCAGTGAAGCGTCAGGGGCGACTGTGACGATTACCACCAGCTGCAGCGTAGTGTACGGTTGCATCATTGGGAGAGTTACTGTGTTAGCAGCAGTAACATAGCAGTAATCCGGACCTTCCCCCTGTGACAACTGTTGAGTTATTTGGTTCTCTTCTTCCACGGTAAGTTCCACACATGGCTTCTCCAATGGAAATTCGGTACCGAATCCTTCCAGTAGGGCGTAATCGATTTCCCAGGTACTCAGGGAACCAAGGCCTGGTCTTACTGACCAGGCAGTTGTTACATCGTCATAGGTGTGGTTGTGTATCGTCGGTTGGTCCTCGACATTACCGAAATTGGATACGTTCAGTGTGTATCTGACGATTCTACTTGGAGCAGTTGTCTTAATCTTGCTCTCAACCGTTGGATCCAGCGAGATTTGCATATCATGGAATTCTATTATAGTGGCTCTAATTACTATCTGGTCTTGGACCTTAGTTCCCTCACACGGGTCCTCGGTGCATGGGAATGGCTCCTCGCTCAGTACGTTGAACGTGATTGTGTACTCTCCTGCTAGAGTCTGCACAGGGACATTGATGAAAATTGGGACCGTCTGAGCCTCATCCCTATTCAATTCCTCGAACAGTATCCTGGGGATATCCATATCCCATACATGTGCCCCGCCTTGGCTATCTACAATTGACTCAATGGTGATATCGTACCTGTCCTGACCATTCCCCAGATTGGAAACTGTTGTGTTCATCTGATATGATTGTCCTGGGTAAAGGTCGACGATAGTGTCTGGGACACTCGACTCGAGTTCGTACCTCTGGACCACATTCGTCAGAATCAGGACGGAGTCTCGTACCTTTGGAGTGCCGTCCAGATGAGCTCGTACGGTGATTGATTCCCCTATCCCTGCGGTTGCATTGAATGGGGAGCACATCTCTGCACTGACGGTGTAGGTGGTTCCGACCTGGGCCCAGTAAATGTCCTGATCTGATGAGGATGGGCTGCCTGGCCACTCAGAGAAGTCCAGGTCTACTGTCCAATGATCGAATCTCCAGGAGTTGAGGTCAGCATCTGCAGGCCTTTCCATCGGGGCGCCCGGAGTTGTGAACACGATGTGCCCAGGAGTGAAGTATTTGTTCACTTGAATTGGGAAACTAGCGCATTCTCCCGGTAGAACGTACAACTTCGTATCGCCGATATCGAAGACAATGTTCCCTGTGGTCCTGATTGAGACATTTATCCACAGTTCTAGAACGTCAAACGTCCCTCTATCGACAGATAAGACCGGTTCACCTGTGGACCAGCCCTTCAGATAGATTGCGAATGTTCCTGGGTCCTGGGTCTCGGGGACACTGACCTTGAGATTTCTAGTCACGGACTGTCCGGGATCAAGGGAAATACGGAGCGGGAAGTCTATTCCCCATCCGAATGGCAATGCCCACTCATTCTGACCCTCCAAAGTAGCTGGGTCGTAGAATGCGAATGTGTCATACACGTTTCCGGTGTTCTTGATTGAGATCGAGAATACAGCTGACTTGCCTTGCTCGACGTCTACTTGGAAGTGGCTAGTATCTAGTTCGATTCCATGAACTACATCCATCAAAGTCAGAAGGGTGAGTTTGTTTCGAATTGCAGGATCCTTTGCAGAAGTCGCAATTATGCTTATTTGAGCCAATTCGTCGTCCTTAGCTTGGTAAATCGTCGGAGTTCTGACTCGCAGATATAGTGGATCGATGGCTCCGCCATCTAGGAAAACAGGAGTGGAGTCAAATATCGGGGTATTATTGGTCATGTAGAAAAGAGTGGCTGTCCAATTATTTGGAATCCCCTCCATGGTTACAGTGAACGTGTCCCTAACCAGCTCGGCCGGCCCAGGAGTCGGGTTCGCGATTGTGATGTTGAAGGTTGTAAGTTCGCCGGGTTGGATAGTGTGGTAGAACGTCTCAGCGTCTGTGGGACATTCGTATGGGTACCCCTCTATGTTTGCATTTGTTTTGATTTTGTCATCACAGGCTAGCGACAGATCGACCAGCCCGGTGAGTACGTGAACATAGCATAGAGTCCACTTGTTTGCATTGGAGCCCTCCCAGTCGCATCTCTTGTCGGACCAGCCAATGTGCGCACCGCTACCGAGATCATTTGCAAACGCAGGAGGCATGCCCCTGTCGAGATTGAAATCTGGGAATAGGTGGTGTCCGTCAGCAGTATTGCATTCTGGCTGACACATCGCTGGACCGAGTTTGTCAGAGGTCCAATTTGTGACTTCCCTGACCTCCCATGGATCAAGAATTGCCGATGCTGCTGAGTTTAACGGGAATCCTTGCGGATACTTTTCGTTAGTATGGTTCAGTCGGGCATACATGATTGTCTCCTGCCACTCTGTAAAACTATAGTCGATCCAAGAAAGATGGACGTTGTCGAATGAATCTGTCAGGATTTGCGGGGCTACCGAGCTAGGTGCAAATGGGTATTCCTCGGACGCACCCTCGCATTGCTCGGGGGTCGAAATTGCACTCGAAGCAATCTGTTTTATTCCATAGGCAGGAAGTCCTTCTGGGACCCCGTCCCACTCTGCTGCCCCTCTTAATCGGAGTCTGGTATAGTATATCTCGTAGGCTCCCTCGATGTCGATTCCCCCTGTGGCACCTTCGCAACCTGGGTACAGTCTACCGTCCTGCCAAGCTAGGTGCGTGTTGCCCGAGTTATCGAGTGCAATGGAGGGGTGGAGGCTATATGCTGGGTTGTTGGTAATCTGGGTGTCATTCACGACTACCAAATGCCCGTATCCCTGCTCGTCTTCCGAGGGTCCTAGATCTTCGACGTAGTACCCATTCTGGTTTGCCTCGGTCCCGGGGTCTCCTCTGCTCCAGCCAGGCCACGGGTTCTCCAGCAGGGAGTGAGGGTCTAGGATTGACATGTAGATCTCACGTGAGTTGTTCGTAGCTAGGTAAACCATGGCCTCGACCATGATCTCTAGTTCTGAAGAAGAGCCGGCGGTGGTTGGGAACTGATACATCTGCCCCTCAGCAGTGGTGGTTCGAGTAGTTGCACCGTTGCATGTTCTGGTATTGAGTCCCGAACCCACAGGGCACTGTGCCATATCCAGCATGTAGCTACCAACAGCCGTATCAGAACCAGCCCAGAGCGGGTAAGGCTTGGTCTGGGCCAAAACACATGCGTCATGTGCCTGATTGATGCTCGATGTGTCGTCGTTGTCCATTGGGGTTCCACCATATGGGCCCTCGTCGGAAATCGGTATTACCACTCGAGTGGCATTGTCATTCCAACGATGGTCAAGGGTGGTAGGGGGGTTTGCTGCTAGTCCTTGTCTGCCCTGAATGTCTCTGTATGAGAGGCATGCCCAGGTAGCCGCTGGGCCCCAGAACTCGCTGTAGTAACCTCCATCGGCTGGGAGGTTAGTAGCCTGATTGTTGTAGACGACCTCTGTCAGCTCCCTGATTCCACCCGAGGAGTCTCCCGGGCCTAGTGGGGTGTTTCTGGGGCCTTGGCTTCCAGAGCCCCCTGTCTGATAGGCATCTGCACAGTTTCCGCTTGTTGCAGCAGCCGGCCAATTGCCACTCAGCGCATAGAGTGTCTCATACACGCTCATGTTCGCGCTGACAAGCATTGGTTTCAGACCTATGAAATACCCTCCACTGGCGAAGTTTCCTCCGTAGAATACTGCACACATGTCTGCCCATTCTGCGTTCATCGAACCCGAGGTGTCTATTGGGACGACCATCTCAACTTGTCCGCCTCTGGTGTCGTCCCAGACAATCTGTACGAAGTCGTTGATGTCGACAGCTATGTCTGGATGGCCCTTCTGGCCAAGAATAGGAGTCAGCAGCGTACTGTCAATCTCAACAATAACCACTCGAGCTACTTGGTCTACTGATAGCATCTTGTAGTAGATCTGTGACTGCTGGTAGTACAGCTCCAGCGGCTCGAATGAGTCCTCCCATACGATATGGGGATTATTCTCTGAGTCTACGTCAATGGCTGGCCAATCCCGATTCTGTGGATTATTTGCTACTTCGAAGTCGTTTGGTACTACGGACAGAGTTGAATCTAGTGATGCGTCTCCGTTCTGATCGTCCAGCGATGGGTCGAGAAGGGTGTACATGATCTTGTACTGCCCTGCCCTATCAGTCCAAACAACGTGAACCATGTCATCACTGTCAACAGTGACGTCTGGATGCCAAGCCCGGTGTGCTCCCGGGTCAGAAATTTGGGTCTCAGAGATCAGAGTTTCTCCTCTTGGGTCTAGCATCTTGTAATACAGGTGGTTTGTGTTCCGGCTCCAGACAACATGCACGTTTCCTTCTGAGTCGGCATCCATGGCCATCATCCTGTCGTTGTGAACGCCGCTCTGAACAACTTCTATTGGATCTGTGACGACAATGTCACTGGCACTGGCAGGAGCCGAGAATGAGGCTAGGAGGCTGAGCAGCATCAGCATGACAATGGTCGCGCCACTCCTCTTGCTCGAAATTCCTTCCTTTTCGAAGGAACGGACGTACTGCATCATTTTCTTTCGAATTTCTCGAATACTTAATCTAAACCCCTTATGGTCACTTTTACGTCTTCCCGGGTGTCTCGAGGATTACGCCCATTCCAGAGGGTCGAAGTCCTTTCCAAAGCCGCCAGTCTCGTCTGTATCGATTTCAGATTGCCTGGTTTGGGACTGTCTCGATGCTCGACCGGATTTCTTCCCTTCCCAATCGTCAACTGGTCCTGGCTTGCCCTTTCCGTTTCCGAACCCGTACTTGATTTGGTGGATCAATGAGAGCTTCGTCAACCAGACCTTTCTCATGCTTTGCATGAATTCATTCTGTGTAAGTCCGTCTAGCCAAACTGGCCTTGAAAGATTGAATGCCTGCAGAGGCCCGGCCACTCCATCTTTGCTTTTACCAACATGGAGAACCCAATCAAGATCTGAAGAAGTCATTCTGATTCTGGTTTCATGGAGCCATTCCTCCCAATCCTCTGAGACCTCGTTTGCCATTTCTCGCATTGATTCCTGCTGTCCTTCGTCTACTCTTGTGATAGAATAGACCAATACCAGATTCCTGTTCTTTGGGATTACGATATTGAAAAGATGGCCCTGTTTTGTGGGGGGGTATCGAACGTGGAGGTGGATTATCGCTTGGGGATCTTTGACCTCTCTGGCTTCTAGCCTCTCTCCTTCCAACCATGATCGGATTGAGTCGGCCGCCTCGCTGTGGTTCACGAATGTTGCAAGAAGCGGTCCTATTTAGAGCAAGTTGAGATTGGTACTCACATCGTCAATCAATCGGATTAGTCTATTTCCCTGTTCAGATGCCGCCAGTCTTGCGCTTTTGACAGAGTTGGAGAAATCGTTCCAGTAATCATAACCAAGCAGGAAGACTAAGTTTGAAGCATGGATAAGGATGAGGATGGACGATGCTAGTACTAGATTGATTGGAAATGAATCCACAGTTGGGGATACTAGAACCATGGAAGTTACAATTGCAATGGGAATCCAGAATATTACTGGCGAAAACATCCCAGCTAGGAAGTGGTAAGTGGTCCTAGCATCTATTCCCTCGTCTGTCCTATCCCCCATGTACCATGCGAAGAACGCCTGAACACCGGTCGATGGGATCGTGACTGGGGCTGAGAGTACCATCAGAAGAATCCCCGCTAAGCCCCTGAGCCACATTCTGCTGGTCTTCAGACTAGTCCCTTCCATCGAGCGCCCGTCCAGACCGTGGTCGTGTAGTATCTTTGCAGCCTCTATGGAAGGGTCCAGCAAGCTCTCAGGCGGTACTGTATCTGCAAGCGAGTCTCGAACGGCCCTTGCTGCTAGGACTTCTTCCTTGAATGACTCGAGTGGTTTGTTGGCCAGATTCGCTTTGATGTGCCCAATCAGGTGCCAAGCACGGTATGTTTCCCAATCCGGAGCGTCTGGAGTGACCTCAGAAAGCGAGGAGAATAGCCTATCACGTAGTTCGTGTACCTGTTCTGATGGGGGTTCGACCCATTCTCCCGATGACAGGCGCTCTGCTGCGTCGGGAACTTCTGGGGCATCGACCGGGATAGGTTCCTGGAACTCAACAAAGGCATCGGTCCTGAACCAATAGTGACATCTGAAGTGAAGTCCTATGGGCTGAAGAGCTGGGGGGGAAAGGCCTCTGTGTTGTGCTATGGAAGCTGCGTTTAATGCGAATCTCATAGGTCCAGTCTTGAATCTGTGGAGTCTGGAGTCCTGATGGGACTTGCCCTCCGGCATTACTAGGGCATTGTGTCCTGATGCGATGCAATTAGTCATTGTCAAAAGCGTCCTATCATTGATTTTTCTCGCATACTCCTCATCCGAGACCCCGTTATCTATCTCTGACTTCCTGATCACAGGCTGAGAGCCCATCCTCCTTGAGAACCAGCCTATAAGTGGCATTGTCATCAAGTCATGTCTGCCCATTGAGATGACTCTGCGATCCTGGGAATGCACCATTGTCGAGGGGTCGACCAAGCCGTTCAGATGGATGGCTGACAGAACCCTGCCACCCTCGAATTCGGGAAGTTTGTCGTAGTGACTACTTCTGAAGATGTACCTCAAGCCAATACCAATCATCAGGAGAATGATCCTCCAGAAGATTGGGTTCCCAGGGTGCCTTCCCGTATGGTCCCAAGGTAGTCGGTCGAGTTTTTTTGTTCTGAGTTTCATTGCTGCACTGGACAGTTCAGGTTCGATGTTGGGTGCGCCCTGCATATCCGACACGAGATTCCGAGTAGGTTTGAGGTCTTGATTATTGAGAGTGATTCAATCCAATAATTCTTTGATAGAAGTAGCTAATCTTTCTGCTTCCTCGTGGTCCAAAGGTGAAGACTTGAAGGGGAATGTTAGGCCACTGCCATCGTTCATTTTGGGGATGATGTGGAAATGCACATGGAAAACGCTCTGGAATGCATTTGGTCCGTTGTTCTGAATAATGTTGAATTCTTCTGCCCCGGTGGCCCTCAATATCGCTCTTGAGATCCTAGGGAGCACTCTCCCCAATGCCTCTGATGACTCATCACTCAACTTGTCAAGCGTCCTAGTCTCTTCCTTCGGAACTACTAGAGTGTGACCCGGACTGAATGGGTTGATATCTAGAAAGGCGAAAACCAAATCGTCCTCGTATACCTTGTGACAGGGGATCTCTCCGGCGATAATCATTGAGAATATGCTTTTGTCGCCACCCATCTAATCACCCAGAGATGACGATGGATTCCGCTACCGAGGCCAATCCATGCAATCTGAGGGCCTCAACCATCTCGGTGTTCATGACTTTCGAAGTATCAGTAAGTCGGATTCCAGAATCCTTGATGTTGTTGATTTCAGCTAGCGCTGCGTCCTTAGAGGACGATCCTATCGAGATTGCAGAAGATAGTTTGGAGGCGAAATTAGCTACTGTCATCCCTTCTCCTTCCCTGATTGAGGTGATTATGTTTGATACATCCTGTACGGCCTGGTCTATTTGGTCCGAACCCCCGAAGTGATTTGCTGGGGCCCATGAAGCGGCGTGCACTCCTGCCGCTTTTCCAGACACTAAGTCGTCCAGCAGGATGTTTCCAGGTAGTGGGTATTCACCATGCATTCCAGTGTTGGCACTCCTTCCAGCAGCATACAGGCCTGTATGCCAAAGACTGGTGGATGAATCTCCTGTATTTTGTTCCTGGAAGATGACCCTGCCCTCGTTATCGCACGGAGCACCGCCCGTAGTGTATGCCACACCGGGAGACAGAGGGACTACGTCTCTTGTGATGTCCAGTCCGAGTCTGTCCCTGATTCGCGATGATGTTTGAGAGAACCAGGACTTTGCTTCTGGGTCCATTCCTCTCAAATCGAGTACGCAGGTCTCCCCTTCTAGAGCCTCCTCTGGTCCGATGTCGTCCCCATTTTCTCTCCTTATCCTGCCCCCTGAACCCAGTACGTCTATTGGGATATGGATTCCGCAGTCTCTGATTGTTAGTGGGTGCCTAGGAGTTTTTCCCATCCCCCTAAGTTCGATACCAGCAGATAATGCAAGGGCTGATCCGGTTCCCGAACCCTCGCTCGGGTTTGACCACAGTCCTTGGTGCCCCTCGGTTGCGAGTATGACGGCCTTTGTCTGAAATGGTTCGATTTCTCCTGTAGAGATGTTCAGGGTGACTAGTCCTCTGACTTGATTATTGTCAGAAACAATAGAGAGAGGTAAATAGTCCGAATTCCGCTGAATACCTCGCTTGATAGCCTGTTCCTCTAGAATCCTAGTAACCTCTCTTGAGGTTGAGTCTCCACAGCCCGTAAGACGTGGCACTTGGTGCCCGGGAGCAGGGGCTGCATGAGGTAGGCCTCCCTCCCTGCGCCTGAGGGCAAGCCCCCATCTTTCCAACTCAGCAAGCGTTGAGACTCCTTCATTACAAGTCCTAGAAACTACGGATTCGTTACAAAATTCACCACCCGCAGCGAGCGTGTCGTCCATGTGGGATTGTGAGTTTAATTCGTCAATCGAAGCAGCGAGACCGGCTACTGGAGGGGAGCCGGATCCTGATCCGACTCCGAGTTCGTCTATCATCAATGGGACCACCCCCGCGTCTGAGCAGGCTATCGCTGCGCGAAGCGCCGCTGGGCCCGAACCGATAACCACAACTTCTCTGGACTCCATCTTTCAATCTCGCCAGAGGTCCCAATCACAAGAACGTGACGCTTTATCGACGTCCTACGTGACGTCAATCCACTACGGAAATTGCGATTCTTCTAACGGCGACTGCTGCATCCAACATCTTTTCAGTTGCTCCTTCTGGATTGAATCCTGATGAAAGAGTGGTCTGAACCACGAATGATGAGACCGTCTCTCCGTTTGGTCCTCTTAGATTGACTTGTATCGGTTTAGAACCCGTTGCTCCCTGTGGCCATGCTAGGCCTATCCACAATACCAGAGAGTTGTCTATTAGCCTTCCCAGTACATCGACGATGTCGTTGCCTTCTTCTCCAATCTTAGCTGGTTTCTTGGGCTGTCTCGAGACTGGAGGGTTCAGCCTGAGGGTCTGGTGATGGGGTTCCCCATCGGCTGCGATGATGTCGACTTCAACCTGGCAAGATTTTCGCGAATGGTTGTGAATCATTACGAACAAATCGCCCTGTCCTTGCGAGCACCTTGGGGGAATGTCCAGATCTAGCCTCCATGGGTTCTCGATTAGTGAAGAGTGCCCTCTTAGTGCTGCATCCTCGAGTCGGTCGATCAGCCTGAACAGGCCTGGTTGCCATGCTCTTGTATGTGCCATTAGTCTTCGAAGAGTACGGTAGCAGAACTTCGATTGATCGTCATTCAAGTCGTCTATTGCAGCCACTCGAAAAACTCGCTTGGATTCGGAAACCAATCTATCGTTGTCCAGTAGACCGAGGTGGTTTAGATGGAGGACGCGCAGAAGGTGTTCAACCGCTGATTCCGGAGTCTGGTTAGAGCGTACTTTATTCTCTAGTTCGATTAGCCAATCATCCCATGCTCCAGCGGTCTCAGGATCCAAATGAGCCACTACCAAATCTGAGAGGACTCTATTCAATGTGCTCTGGTGGAGTGTTGGGGCATGCATGGAAAGAAGTGGGAAATCCTCGTCAGTCATAGGTATCCTGCGCTCCAGTTGAAGAGTATTGATGATAGAAATGGAACCCAGGAAAATAGCCAGCCCGTAGAGTATCGATGCCAATATGTTCCCCGTCTCGAAGTTATCAACCGAATTGAGTGCCCCCATGGCAAGAGCCGCGCAAAGAATCCGTGTCCTTTCCCTCAGAGTTCTCTCGTGCAGAGTATTCAGGATCCGCTCTACTCCGGGGTATGCCTCCATTGAACGGTTACTGCCTATTTTCAACTGAAGTCTGTCTCTCGCAGACATCTGCGCAAAGGAAGCTGCTAACAGGGTCGGAAAGAAGAGGGTCGCTTGGATTGCGAAGAGTGCGACTCCGGCCAATAGGTATTCTTCACTCCAACCAGAGGCAAATATAATTGTAGCAAGTATGGCAAGCACTGAGACAAGTGTCCTTGCTCGTCTGCTCCCCCTGATTGTGGAGATTCTGGTCCACAGTACTCGTTGAGAGTCTCTAATCCGGACTCTTCGATTCAACGCATTTTCTGATGTCTGGCCAAAGGTGGTATCTTCGCCATACGGGTTGGGGAGGTCCGAGGAGTTGCTCGCCACGGTCTCTCGAGGGGCTTTCTCTGCTTGATGGCATCGGATAACAGAATGGAAAAACAAGTTTTTCCGGGGCACATTTCTTCAAGAGGTCGTGCTCGCGGGAGCGGGCGTGTAGCATAGCCTGGATAATGCACCGGCCTCCTAAGCCGGGGACCGCGGGTTCGAATCCTGCCGCGCCCGCCATCACGAAATCGACAAACCATGATGCTTGCCTGCACTTGCCGTTCGATGCAGGAACCTCTCGAAATGAATCCTCGGGTATGTGGAGCGCTGCAACCCCACATCGCACTCAGATAGCGCGTCTAGCATCTCCTCTCTGAGTGTTTGTGGTACGCTTAGCCTCCTGCCGACGATGACGTCGTGGATCTGTGATATCAGATCGGTCGCATCAAGACCGTGGTTGTTCATGAGGTCATCCACCTCTGCCATCGCTCCAGAGAGGGTTTTCCTATTCCTGCCTCCACGATTTTCCCACTTCCACTCTACTACCTTGCCCCTGATTGCCAACTCCACGAGTCTCCTACCTGCTTGGAGAGTTGATGCCTGTACCATCTTGTGAACCGAAGACCTATCCGAAACGAGGTCTCTGATGTCAAGCATCTCGAGAGTGAAGATTGCCTTCTTCAGATTGCCGTCCGAGATATATGCGATATCTGCCAACACTCCATCAGCGGGTTCGCAGCCGTTCCTCTCTGCAATCTCAGAAAGTGTTGTTGTGATAATTTCTCTTCCAGTAGAGGGGATACGGATCATCTGGCTTCGAGAGCGGAGTGCATCTATTATCCTCGATGGGGCTCGAGCAATCAGTACAAACCTTGAGGCGGCTCCCACCGTTTCCATCATCCTTCTGAGGTATGCCTGGCGAATATGGCCCAAGTAGTCCGCATCCTCAATAACGATTAATCGGCTAATTGGGATAGTGCCGATCTTGACCTCGCCCTCCGAGCCGGCCGGAGCAACCTCTTCGGAATCGGAAATAGAAATGCCCCTATCGAATGCGTCTAGGCTGGTCCTACCTGCAAGTGTATCCTTCTCGGAACCGCTTGGCCTTAGGAACTCCTCGAACGTAGCCATGGCTCCTCTCTGCCTAGCGAGGTCGCGCGCTTGCAAGATGTGTGTCGTAGACTTCCACCCCGGACCGAGGATCTGCCTCGCGAAGAGTCGCCAACATGCCGTCTTTCCGACCCCGGCCGGACCGGTAATCAGCAGGTGGGGCGGATCGACAGAGGTGCTCGTGGACAGTAAAGTCTGTTTCACAGCCTCAGGCACCGCTAGCTCTTCGAACCTTGATGGTGCCTCTGTCACGAGCCAACTCGCCATGGACGTATGGGAGAGAGGGAGGACTTGAACTCAACGATGCTACTCTGCCTTGAGAACCTTGACCATGCCGTCCTTTCGAGGCTTGACGAAAATTCGATATCCACACTTATGGCAGGACTTTCCGGTCGAGCCGGCCTCGGCCCATGCCATGAATCCGCAGTTAACGCACTTGTAGCGAATCTCCAGGGGGTCCATGGGGGCGTTGCAATGGCTGCATTGCTGCTCTGAAGTAGGGTTATACTCCCTCTTATCGGTCCTGTTGCAGTTCCTGCACTTGTATAGGATCTTCTTATCGGCCTTCATTGCTATCGAACCGGCGACCTACCGGGCCTTCTTCAACCTGTCCTATGCTGATTTGGCAGATTTGCATATCCTAACGAAGTTCTCAAAGATGTTCGAGCCGAACTCTGTATCATTGACCTCTGGATGGAACTGGAGGCCGAATCTGTCCAGATCCTCGTTCTGCATTGCTTGTACCTGGCATGACTCGCTGTGTGCGATTTCCACAAACCCCGGTGGGGTAATGGTAACCTCGTCGTTATGGCTCTCCCACACCGTCTGTTCTGATGGAGTCCCCCTGAATAGGGGGCCACCATCGCCCACTAGGGAAATGATTGCAGCGCCGAATTCAGGTTTGGGGGCTTCGCCTGCATCGCCACCATAGTGGCGTGCCATGAACTGATGACCTGCGCAGATTCCCAGAATGGGGATGTCCAGTGAGAGATAATCAGCGCAATTCCCGAGTTCCCCCGTAAGCCCGACACGGGCAGCCCCCCCTGACAATATCAGACCGTCTAATTCCCTGAGTTCCTCTAATGGTGTGTTGTTTGGAAGAATCTGTGTTTCTACGCCCAGGTACCGTAGCATTCTCCACTCTCTGTGTGTCCATTGGCCTCCGTTATCGATCACATCGATGACTGCCTGGTCGGCTCCCATGCAGGGCCTGGGTGCGGCTGGGCCATCAATAATGCCCCCTCAAACCTTGAAAAAGGAAGGCTATCTCGGTGGAGAGCCGGCCCCGATGGTGTAGTGGCCTATCATGCAGCCCTGTCGAGGCTGCGACCCGGGTTCAAATCCCGGTCGGGGCGCCAACTATTCATCGATAGGTGTAATCCAAGAGTGGAATGAGCATAGCCTTAGTTTGCTGCTATAGTCACTCTTGATGCGAAGAGTTGTGGCCGGGAATCCCTCCGGGGGGTCAGGTAGAATCGTTCGAATGGAGTGGTTGGCCTCCTCTATTCCATTTTCAGGAGCAATCACCCTCCCCCTGATCATCGATACATTCTTTCGATTGAGCAGGGGTACCAGGGAGGATAGCATCTCTATTGTCCTATGAGGGAGATTAACGATCAGCAGATCCCATCGGCCAGTCAGCTCTGGGTTTTCGCAAAGCTTGGTTGCATCGGCGACTCCGATAATTCGATCATCGAAGACCCTGGATATTGGACTTGGTTCCTTTGGGTAACTCCGACCATCCCATCTACGGAGATTATCCATGAGCAGTTCCACGGCGTCAGTATTCAAGTCGGAAGCTAGTATTTCTCCAACGAGGCCTGGCTCTGAGAGAAGTGTGGAAAGAGCGGGTCCGACACCGCAGAACGGATCGCATACCCTAAGTGGCCTCCCGAGTGATTGGCGCAAATCCTTAGCTAGGGACAGGGTTTCTAGCCTCTCAGCCTGAAGCTTCGTAGAGAAGTATGCCCTGTTGGGGTCGCAAGCGATCGATCGGCCTGACTCCCGAACCAGAACACGAGTTCTACAGAGCGAATCAGGGATTTCATCAGTGATTATCTCGCCATCAAGCCTAGCACCAATTGGAGTAAGCTTACGAATTCTCAATTCACCCTGCACACCTTCGTCTTTTAGAATCAGGCGAATGTGAGGGTGCGACAGGAGTTTTGCCTCTGCGATATGGCGTGTGAAAGTCTCCAATTCATCCTCAATCCTAACAACCATCATGTCTGAAATGAATTCATGAGATGAGGGCCAAGCATCTCCATACTCCTTAATCTCCTCTCTGTCAACGAGTGAAGAGAGATGGTTCCACCAGTCGGAGTCTATCTTGGAGTCGGGCAATCCATCGACGAGAGTCACCTCGTAAACATCCAGGGGGGCTGGGATTTCGATTGGCGCTCCCGGATCTAATGGAATCAGCCTGTGATCATCTTCTTGAGAGAAAACCCTCATTCCCCCGGCTAACCAATCCCTTTCTCGGAGAATCGCTAGAGAGTCCTCCACATCGCGATTTGGGACCCTTAGGTGGCGCATCACGTTGATGGGCCGGAGGCATCATCGCTTCACAATGACGGAGGCTGATGATCAGTGATTCGGAGCATTCTGATATCCCCTATCGGACGGTACCTTCGAACAAGGAGGCTATTCAGAGCGGCGAAAGAGATGTCCCAGGTGAAGTCCAAGAGGCTGATGGTGATCGGTGACCCATGCAGCGGGAACTACTTCCAGTTCATGTCCAGCATGTTTCCAAACTGTGAGCATGGTGACGTGACGGTGGACCTATACGGATGCGATTCCTGCAACAGAATGGACATTAACGACATGTCTGCCTGGGAGGAATACGAGGATGACTCCTTCGTAGTAATGGAAACAGGGGTTCTCGGGTTCTCCAAGGATGTGGAAGCGGTTATACAACAGATCAAGAGGATCTCTGGAGGAGACTTCCTCTCTGCAGGAGGCAACCGAGGTTTCCTGTGGGTGAAGTACCTGTACAAGACTTACAGCAAGGATCTGATTCACTCCATGGACCCATTCGACTCGAGAAAGGACGAGTACTTCTCAGGCATCAAGTTGGGGCGAAAGGGGTCGTTTAGGCTGAAGTTCTGAACGTAATCAGATTGATGAGCGTCGGTGGATGAGGGGAGGAGGATGGCAACCGAGGACATTTCCCCCGGGCTGTGGCTGATTGGAATCGGGCCGGGCGATTTGGGGCATATGACAGAGAGAGCAAAGAGCATTGCAAAGGGATGTAGCAAGAGGTATCTCGAGGGTTACACCGCTGTTCTTCCAAAGGATCAGGAGGATCTATTGGAGGCAGAGGTGGGTACTTGGGAGAGGCTGATGAGACCGTCCGTCGAGGACCCGGGGGGCCTACTGGACGAGGCTCGGGATAAGCCGGTGGCACTGATGGTCGTGGGCGATCCGATGCAGGCGACCACTCACATCGATCTAGAGGCTAGATGCATGGAGCAAGGCGTCAGTTTCGAAGTAGTTCCGGGTATGTCCGCGACGTCGCTGGCAGTATCGCTATCAGGTTTGCAATCCTACAAATTCGGAAGACAGGTGACCATTCCTTACCCATATGGCCAGTATCTAGCAACCTCGCCGCTGGAGATGATTAATGCGAATCGCAATAGTGGTCTGCATACCCTGGTTCTACTCGATCTGGATCCTACTGGAATGGGCTTCGATCTGCCTACTCCGATGAGTCCGGAACAGGCGGTATCGGTTCTCGAAAGGATGTCGAAAAGGTCACAGGAGAGCGAGGCTAGGGAAGGGATCGATGCAGATGTAAGAGAATGGGAGGGGATTCTTCTGAGCGATATTGGCACGAGCAGCCAGCGAGTTTCTTCTGGTTCCCTGGACGAGCTCTCTGCAATAGAGGGTGGTTATGTGCACACATTTGTGATCCCCTCGAATATGAGTGACAACGAGAAGGAAGCATTCTGCAGAAGGAAAGAGTCCTAGGTGGCCCGACGAACTCAAGGCTTAGCCTCGTGTCCGAAGGCTCGATAGCATGGCCAAGCCACCTGCAGAAGTTCGTTTCCCGGGTGACAAGAATCGCAGGAAGAGACTGAGGGTAAGAGGGATAAAACAGGCATCAAAGGAAATCCAGAAAAGGCTTGAGAAGAACCTGGATGCGCTGCTCGACAACCCAGAGGGTTTCCTGCCTGAGATAGTGGGGGAGTTGGGCAAGGTCTCGCTCTTCGGTTCGAAGGACCCAATGGCACTCACCCTGAGGGAGTTGGAGGGAGTCTCATCGAAGAGGAACGATGTCAGATGGCTCAAGAAGCGGATGGGGAAGAGGAGCGGGGGCGACGTCGCTCGCTCTCTAGCTGGAAGCCTAGTGGCCGCTTCTGAGGAGGACTTGAGCACCGTTTCAGTGTTCAAGAGCGATGTCTATGGGAATGCCAGTTACCTGAAGAGGGGAAGCGGTAGACCCGGGCACCTCGTTGGAATTCAGAACTTCAATCACCCCAGGCTTAGGCTTCTGGTGTGGGATGACCATGCCAAGGCAGGGCAATACTTCTTCTCCTGGGACGGTGGCTTCGTCTTCACCGGCTTCGAAGCGAGTCCTCCTCCGGAATGGGTGAGTTGGACTCTCGAAAATACCTCAGTGGATCTCCAAGGAGATATGTGCAAGTGGTCCGTTGGCCTTAGCGAAGAGATCGTAGACTCCTGCACTAACACTCCCGAGGGATGGCTCAAGTTAGACTTCTCGGACGGTACGACGGTTGGCCTTTCCCAGTCTGCCCTCGCTAAGACGGACGAGCCTCTGGCTCGAAGCATAGCGGTCTCGATGATGCCGCCAAACAAGCTGGGAGATGTCTGTGAGGCCTCTTGGATGTGGAGCCCGGAGGGCTGGCCGGATGACAGGCCTCTCCCCGAACAAGGAATGGAGAGGGTAGGGGAGGTCCTCGGCACATGGCTAAAGATGTCCTTGGAAGACAATGTCGTTTCTCGCGCATGTAGGGCAAGTATACTGAACTCAATTTCAGATGGTTTCGTCGTCGGAAACAACTGGTTCGCAGAGGAGGACAGGCCCGGATTCCTCGAGCACATGGGAGGGACCGAGGACGAGCGTAGGGCATTGTCCTACGTACTCGACGCCGTCGATGGCGGTCTGCATGTGAGGTCAGACGGGGTGGTCCTCGACCTAGAGGACCGGGTGATTAGGTTCGAGGAGTCGTCCTGCCACCCAGTACTGGTCTCGCTCTGGGATGACTATGGAATGTCCATCCTGAGTGAGATGTACAGCTTGGCTGGAGAAGAGGCCGAGAAGGTCCACTCCCGACAGCTGAAGAGGAAGCAGGGGTTCGGTGCATTCCTACGCGAACTGAACGATTCGCTTAGCACGGCGATGAGACTCGACAGGCTGCCGTGGGATAGCGATGACCTGCCTGATCCGCTTTCATTCGCAGACCGTCTAGTCAGGAAGGCTGCGGATGATGGCGTGGCCTCGACCGTTTCGATGGCCAGGAAAGGCAGGGGGTTGGAGTCGGCGATGGGTTGGGCGTGGCTGGTGGTGCATGAAAGGACAGAGTCCGATGCATGGAGGTTCGATGAGGAGAGTCGCGACAAGGGCGGCGACTGGGTGCCCGCTCTGACAGCTGTCTGGGATGCGGCCAAAGCGCTACTCCTAGAGGACGACATGGAGTCGAAAGCCGACTATCGCTCGTCTATGGAGTGGCTGGCGGAGGCCAGTGGTTCTGGACCCATCTGATAGAGCGAGGCATCGGATTGACTGATAGCATGAAGGTTCATTTTCCGCCGAGTGCGGCATTCAGCCATGGAAGACCCGTACGAATGGATGATGGAACCGAAGAAGTGGCTTATTCTTACGCTGCTAGCCCACACTGGGCTTGGCATCATAGCCAATGCAAACGCGCATGAAGGTGACCTAGACGAGATTCTAGCCACCCTCGGCTTCATGTCGCTGATCTCTGTTTTCCTAGCTTATGCTGCGTTCATGACCGAGGGTCGTGAGCAGGCGAGGCTGGCGGCTGTGATTTGCGGACCGGTGTTTGTCTGGTTCATCGTCTGCATGGCTCTAGGGCTTGAGTTCATGTCCAGCACGTTCACCATCCAGGAGATTGCCCCGGCCCTGATGATCTGGGGCGTACCGGCTTTGGTAGGCATATTGAACTGGAATAATTGATTCCATGGCACTAGAGGTTCCTCCTGCATCCTCGCACGCCGTTCACAATGTGATGGTCGCTAACAAGTCTACCAATACTAAGCCCGAATTAATCGTTCGAAGGCTCCTACGAGATGCAGGTTTTCCGGGTTACCGTCTCCATTGGAGGATTGATGGAGACGGGGGCAGGTACATCTGCAGGCCCGACATATCGTTCCCTGGGAGGAAGCTGGCAATCTTCGTCCACGGCTGCTTCTGGCATAGGTGTCCGAAGTGTGACCTTGATCTTCCCAAATCGAACGTCGACTATTGGAGCCAGAAGTTCGAGAATAACGTCGAAAGGGACAGGAAAAAGGAGGCTTCTCTGCAGGAGATGGGATGGAGGGTCCATACGATTTGGGAGTGTGAGTTGGACGATGGTGCTTCCCAGGTTGTAGAGATACTGAACAATTAGGAAACAGGATTTGAAATGGGTGACGGTCCGGCTCAACACGTGAGAGCCCTAACATTCCTCAAATTTCTGCGTGAAATAAGGAAGGACGGGCCAGCTGATCTCGATTGGATTCAGAAACAGGGCTTGCTAGCTGTAAAGTTGACTCAGATATTCGCCCTTAGGCCAGATATGCTCAGTATCGAAAAGTGCATGCAGCTTCAGAAGATGTACAGGAATGCCGCTACAATCCCCAGCGAGGACGTACTCGAGATACTCAAACAGAAGGCTCCTGAGTCTTTTCATGCGTCCATCTCATGGTTTGATGAGGAGCCACTAGCAGCCGCTTCGGTTGGCCAGGTTCACAGAGCCAGGTTGACCGGTGGGGAGGAGGTTGTGGTCAAGGTGGTCAAGTCTGATCACAAAAAGAGGTTCCAAAAAGATGTGAGCAGGATGGTGAGGATGATGAGAGTAGCTATCGCACTCTCTCCCAAGCTGCGTAGGGTTGGCAATCCAATCGCTCTTTTGAGACACGTAGAGGACTACACAACTCGGGAGCTGGATTTGCGCAACGAAATCAGTGGCGGGAGGGAGCTGATGGAAATCAGAGATGGTCTCGTGGATGATTTCCCCATGCCTCGGCTAAAGTTCCCGAAGTACTTTCCCGAGTTGTCAAACGAGCACGTGCTCGTTTCTGAATTCGTTACTGGAAAGACCCTGGAAGAGCGAATATTGGACGAAGACCTGCCTTGGGAATATCTAATCGAGTTATTCAGAATCCACGGAGCATACATGTTTGGGATTGGGACTTTCCATGGCGATCTCCATCCCGGTAACTGCTTGATTGATGATGACGGAGATTACGTTTTCATAGACAATGGTGCCATTTGCCAGGCCCCTCGTGGGGTTAGCCTCCCCCTGTTTGAGTTCTTTGAGGGGCTCTCAAAAAATCAGTTGGATGAAGCATTCGAGGCTCTGCTAGGATTGGCCGAAGAGAGGCCGTCTGAGGACAGAGTAGTCCGATTCAAAACACGCATGTCGGAGATCTATCAGGGATTTGGGGAGAAGAGCGTTGGTGAGCAGAGTCTTACTGACCTGATGATGAAGACGGTAAGGACGGCCGTCGAAGATGCTGGTGCTGACTTCGGAGAGGAGGCCTTTCCCATCATTCGATCCCTGATGTACATGGATGGGTTGGTAATCAGGACTCATCCAGAAGTCAAGTTGATTGCTGAGATGGGCCCGTCCCTGGTTGAGTTCAGGGAAGGCCTGAGCATGGAGTGAGTATGATGGAAAACCATAGTGACGTCCTAATTGTTGGTGCGGGACCAGGTGGTCTTGCTTGTGCAATGCTCCTTGCGAAGGCAGGAGTCAAGGTTACGATCCTGGAGAAGTCGGACGGAGTAGGGGGCAGGACTAGGGTCTTCGAGAAGGATGGCTACAAGTACGACAATGGGCCTACTTTCTTCCATTACCCCGAGATCGCCGAGGAGATATTCCAGGCAATAGGCAAGGATGCCCACGAGGAGCTAGGTCTTATTCCACTAAACCCGAACTATCGACTAGTTTTCGGAGCGGGTGGGAGTCTGAATGCGACTACAGATTTGGAGGATATGGTTGCCCAGATCACAGATCTCTGCGGAGTAAAGAACGCAGACGGTTTCAGGAGGTACGTCGAGGACAATAGAACCAAGATGGAACTATCAAAAAATTGTCTGAATGCTCCTTGGAAGAGCCCTCTGGACTTGGTTAGCAAGAGGGCTCTGAGGGTAGCTAGAGTACTGAGGCCATGGAGATCAGTGGCCTCGGACCTAGCGAGGATGTTTCCTGACGAGCGGATGCAGTTGGCGATGTCTTTCCAGACGAAGTATCTGGGGATGAGTCCGTTCCATGCACCAAGCCTGTTCACCATACTAGCATATCTGGAGTACGAGCACGGAGTATTCCATGCCGAGGGGGGGCTGGGTACAATCACGAACAGGATGGGCGAGATTGCTAGAGAGATGGGTGTTGAGATTCGCCTGAACGAGCCGGTGAGCGAGTTCATTTTCGAAGGTAAGACCGTAGTGGGCGCCAAGACAGAACAAGGAGAATACTCAGCAGATCGGTACGTGATGAACGTTGACTTCGCCACGGGAATGAAGGGGCTAGTTCCAGACGAGCTGCGTAGGAAGTGGTCGGACAAGAAGCTAGACCAGAAATCATACTCGTGCTCGACCTACATGCTTTACCTAGGGATCGACAAGCTGTACGATACCCCTCATCATCAGATTTACGCTGCCAAGGACTACCAGAAGAACCTGAGAGAGGTCACCCAGAACAAGGTCACTTGGGACGACCCCTCTGTTTACGTCCAGAACGCTTGCGTGACAGATAGCACAATGGCACCTGAGGGGCATTCCACTATCTACGTCCTAGTCCCTGTTAGCAACAGCCACGATGGTATCGACTGGGAGGAAATCAAGCATGATTACATGGATGTAATTCTGAGACAGATGGAGAACCTGGGATTCACGGACCTGAAGAGGCACATCGTCTCCCAGACGATAGTTACGCCAGACGACTGGGCATCACGGGACATATACAAGGGAGCCGTTTTCAATCTGGCTCATGGCCTTGATCAGATGCTCTGGAGAAGGCCCCAGAACAAGTTCGAGGAGTTGGAGAAACTGTATCTCGTTGGTGGTGGGACTCATCCCGGAAGCGGTCTTCCAACCATCTTGGAAAGCGGGAGGATCTCCGCCAAGATGATTTGTGCCGACTTGGGGATAGATCCGGACTGGAACGGCGAAGATACGTGGTTCGAGGACATCAGAAGGCCAAAACTAAATTTGACTACGAATTAAGGTGGAAATATGGATTTGTACGACCTGGCTTTCTTCCTATCGACGATGTGGGTTGGCCCCTTCTGGTTCGCAATGCTATTCTACCCTGATCACGAGAAGACCCACAGCGCCCTGAGTGGCCCGTGGTTCTTCTTGGGCCCAATCATCATCTGGTGGGTGCTGATGGCATCGAACCCGCAGGCTCTGATCGACTTCGGCATGGACTCCATGGACCCAAGCAGTATGCTTGCCGGTCTCGCAGACTTGCTGGCAACGAGGGGCGGGGCTGCAGCAGCATGGGCCCACTTCGTAGCAGGTGACATTGTTGTAACTAGATGGATGTGGAAGAGATGCTTGGAAAGGGAGACCGAACGATGGGTTTCTGCGGTGTCAGTTTTCTTCGGCGTCATGCTTATGCCGGTCGGAGTAGCGGTCCACTTGGCCCTTGTTCGTGAAAATGCGGACTGATCTGATGGAGGGGTGGCTAGAGAATCTAGTGGCCATCCCATATGGTATCTGGATAGCCTGGGTGGGGGTGCAACACTTCCGAGATCCCGCGTGGTTCGAGCCGATAGTCCCAGGAATACTCGGGAATGCTAGGTTCTGGGTACTTGCCAGCGGGGCGTTCGAAATTTTACTCGGCCTCGGCGTCGCTTTGCCATGGTTCAGAAGGGAGGCTGCCTTCGGGATCACCCTGATGCTTCTTGTTCTGTACTGGGCAAACCTGAACATGTGGATTAACGATATCCCCCTGAGCGGGAAAACGTACGAGTCTCACTGGCACGCACTGAGAGGAGTGGGTCAGGTGGCTCTGATTCTCATCTCGCTCTGGTTGGGTGGTTGGGAGAGCAGCCAGAGAATGGTAGAGTGGTTTCGAGCGAGGGGCTAGGTTATGGAATGGAAGAATGCTATAGCGATCAAGAAGATGAAGTCCGGGAAGACCAAGATGGTCAATTTTGGACTGAAGTCGGTTATGGTGGCCCGCGTTGGAGACGACTTCTTCGCCACGGAGGGGCTTTGCAGACACATGCGATGGCCTCTAGCCTGGGGAGGGAAGATTTCTGACGGCTGTGTTCGATGCCCGCTGCATCAGACGACACACAAACTGGACGATGGCAGTCTGGTTGAATGGGCGCCATTCCCGCTTTTCCCGCCATATGGCAAGTTAGTGGGCAAGATGTCCAAGAAGAAGGACCTGCCAGTTTACGAAACCAGGGTTGTAGGCGAGTACCTTCAGGTCAGGATTTGATTGATCCTCTCCACTTCTTCGACCCTGCCAGTCTGGAGGTCGTATGCTGAGATCCTTGGTCTATGGAACGGGTCCTTGAGGACTATCCCAGTATCAAGAAGGACTGCCGAGGGGCGGTCGTCTTCCAACAGGACCGGGTGCCTCCAAATCCCCTCTTCGGGTGGATCCACATCGAAGTTTGAGAGCATCTGCACAGGGGTGTGTCCTGCAATAATCTGTCTTTTTGGGTCCAAGGGGACAGTGGCTAGGAATATCTCTCTGGATTTTAGTCTGTCTTCGTCCGTTTGCTCGTCGAGGGGTGTGTCTGCCCTGTATCCCGAATGAGATATCCGGAACCTGTCCAGTATGACTTCCGTCGGAAGGTCGTCGGTGTAATTCAGCCAGAGCCTTGCGTTCTCCCACTTCTCCTGTTCCCTGCTTCCCATGGAATCAAGAGTGGCCCTGCCTCCTACTCTTTCGATCCAGAAATCCTCACGGTGGGGATTCTCTCCAAGGGCGATGGACATCAGAAGCTCATGGTTGCCCTTTATTGAGAAGACGCGATCACTCTCTCTGACTATAGTGAGGACTCCGTGGCTATCCGGTCCCCTGTCGATCAAATCGCCGACACAAATCACCATGTCTCGCCCCGTCAGGTCGAGTTTGTTCAGAAGAATCTCAAACTCTTCCCTGTAACCATGGACATCACCGACCGCCCATACCGAGGACCCGTCGTCCAGTGCCTCTTGGAGAGCCTTCTCTAGGGCTGGATCCCTGTGCATGAGGTTATCCTACTCCTCTTCGTTCGACCCGCTCGGAGTCATTGGCACCAGCATGGCAGCGATTAGCAGCACCGGGATGAGGATGAATATGGCTCCGATGAAGTCTCCCGGGGAGGCTCCCGGCCTGGGAATTGAAGGCTCTATCAGCATCCCTACGATGAACATCGATGCCATCAGCGCAGCTATTCGCATATTGCTCGTAGTGAATAGCCCGGTTCCGCTTCGTACCTGAGTCAACGTGAGAATGATTAGTGCTACTATCAAAAACATCAGCGAGAGTGTTGTGAATGGGTTTCCTCCCTGTGGGCCTCTTCCCTCCTCAAGAGAGGCCTCCATTGACATCAGGACGTGCAGAGAGATTGCTAGGATCGCTACTGCTAGGAAGGCAATCATAGTCATTCTTGCATCGCTAGTTTTTCCCTGAGACATCAGATTCCCTCCTCGGCTAGTTCTACTCGCTTACCCATTCCGTCCCTAATCCTCCTAATGTGGCCTTCTGCCTCCATCCGTGACAGGAGCCTGCTTGCCTTGGAATCGGTGAATCCGGTCTCTCTGACTAGTTCGGCCTGCCACATCGAACCATTGCTTGACGATAGTATGCCGACCACCTTTTGCTGGTCTGCCGAAAGCATCCTAGGTGTGCTCTGGGTATCCCTGCTTTCAGTGGCCGGTTGTCTGCGCGGGTCGTTCAGCCACATCAGCGATACACCGATGATTACGCCGACACTGGTGAGGAAGAGCGAGTAAATCACGTAGGAAGCGAAGTATCCGGATGAGTTGGATTCGAAGGTGAACGGAACCGCGATTAGAAGGATCAGCATGAACCCGCCTAGTGCAAGAGTGATCCTAGCCACTCTGTCCATCGCGGGTTCCTGGCCCTCCGCGGACGTCCCATCCATGTATTGTCCGCTACTGACGTAGATGTGAATGTTGGGCGGCTCGGTGTGTTAGGTCCACCAAGCCGCTGTTTTTTTCGGTGATTACTCGGAATGACAGTACTGCCTATCCTCGTACCATGTTCCGCCGCTAGCCTCGCACTCCTCTTGGTTATCGGGGGACTCCTCTTCGTCGCCCCTGTCTTCATCCGATGAGTCATCATCTCTTTCTCGATCCTCATCCGGTTCGCTCCACTCGCAATAGAATACGCCTTCGCCACGGTCTGTGGCCTCTGTCCAGACGCCCATCCTAGACTCGCACATCTCTTGGGTGATTTCCATTGGAGGGGGTGCGTCGTGCTTTTCACGATCCTCGCACCTGTCAACCATCTTGCAGAATGCGTTACCCATTCTTCCTCGGAATCCCTTCCTCATGTCATGGTCTCTGTCGCATCTACTTTCGTCTGCGCAATCCCTGTGGTGCTCTGCTCGAGAGATCATGTGCCTTAGAGCAGCCCGTATTGTCTCTGAGTCGGCTGAGCAATCCTCGCTATCGATGCAGAAGACGATTGCCTCCTGTGCGGCAATGAGCTGAGTGGTCTTCTCCTCTGCGAACTCCATCCTCTCTGTCTCTTCCCAGTCCTTCCTCTCGTCCCAGTCCTTGTATTTCTCATCGCCACAGTCGTAGTGGTAGACTCCATTTTCTTCCCTTATGCAGATCTGCTCGTCATCGGTCTTGTCGGCCTTGACAGCATCGTCCACGGAGTCTGTTCCGTCTACCTTGGCCTGCATCCCGTCAACGGCCCATGTTAGCTTCTCGATCATCTCGGATAGCGAGTCGGCGTCTGCCGTGCAGTCAGTGCTGTCTAGGCAGAACTGGAAGGCTGCGATTAGGTTGGAGTCGATGTCGATCCTCTGCTCAAGATGCTCGGTCCTGTCCTCCATCCTATCGTTCATCCGACTCTTCATTGCCTTCCTGATGTGCTTACCGAGCGGCTTGCCATCGGTTTCCTTGGCCTCCCATGTGTCCTCTCCGGTCACATCGTCGACAGCTCCCTCGAAGGGGTCCACCTCAGCGTACACCGGTGCAGCGTAGTCCTCTAGGGTCGCTGCCACGGATGCCCCGGCTAGCAGTGACACCACTGCGAGTGCGACGATGCCCATCGTGACTTTCTGCCTATTCTGCTCTGTCCTCTTGCTCTTTCCTGGCTCCATTTCCTGTTCACCTTAGAGTTCCAGTAGATGCAAAACCATATCATAATCTGGCCCAAATGCTCGGTATTCCGCGCAAAAAGTCACAAAAGGTGTCCAATGGGTTCTGACTATTCCATCGTGTTAGTGGGTACTGGGCCATACGCGTTGTCGTGGGCCTGTCCGTCCTCGACCATCCAGACAATCCAAAGAATAAATCCGATGCATGGGATAATCAAGATGAGGAGCATCCAGCCACTCTTCCCGGTGTCGTGCATTCTCCTGACCGAGACGGCGATGGTGGGGATAATCATTGCAACAATACCAACTAAGGCGATTAGGGAAGGCAAGAGTGCGAGTTCTCCGGCGTCAATTAGGATAATCCCGCCAATAATTGCAAAGATCTGTAAGACGGTTGCAATGACGAAATATCCCAGGTATGACCACCAGTATTCTGATCTTGATGCCCTTCCAGAGAAGGTTGCGTACTTGTTCCTGAACACTGTCGTTAGTGCGTCCATGAAACCCATCATCTGCTGTGGTCTTGGGCTGAATGCTGGTGCTCCGAATTGTTGTGCCTGTGGCTGTCCCTCTTGTTCCATGACAAACCTTGAGTCACAGTATGCATAAGTGTTGTTACGTCAATTCTCTGAAAGACACAATTCAATCTTGGAGAGGGTCTCATCGACGTCCTCTTCGTTCAGAACCATCGGGGGCTTGATCTTGATTACGTTGTGGAATGGACCGTCCGTGCTCAGAAGAACGCCCTTCTCCCTCATTGAATCGACGATCGCTGATGCCTCCTTCCGTGCGGGTTCAAGAGTAGCTCGGTCTCTGACCATCTCGATCCCTAGAAAGAGGCCTCTTCCTCGTATGTCTCCAATCAGTTCGTGGGACTCCCCGAGGGACTCCAGTCCGAATCTGAATCGGTCCCCCAGCTCGCTCGCCCTCTCCATTAGCCGATCTCCCTCGATGACGTCCATGACGGCCATGCCAATCGCACATGAGACCGGGTTCCCTCCGAACGTGCTGAAGAACTCCATATCGCCGAACGAAGAGGCTATCTCGGGAGTGGTGAAGACCGCTGCCATCGGGTGACCATTACCGATTGGCTTCCCCATTACCACGATGTCGGGGGTGACGCCGCTCTCCTCGAAGGCCCACATGTGAGAGCCGACCCTCCCGAAACCGACTTGCACCTCGTCGGCAATCAGCAGCCCGCCAACTCCCCTGATGGAGGAGGCAGCTTCCCCGAGGTAACCGTCTGGGAGGGGGACCTGCCCTGCGCACGAAAGCATCGACTCGATCAAGAGTCCAGCTACCGGGCCGGCTTCTGAGATGCCCGCCCTGACTTCCTCGTTGAACTCCGAATCGGGTCTGCGGTAGGAGTCAGGGATGGGCAGGACATGGACCCATGGCTCTGGCTCGCCCTTTCCCCCGGGACCTCTGAACTTGTAGGGGCTCAAGTCGATCAGCATCCCGGTGTGCCCGTGGTATGCCCCCTCGATTACGGCCATGTCGTGGTTCCCAGTATGGGCCCTCGCGAGGCGAACTGCAAGCTCGTTGGCCTCTGAGCCAGAGTTTACCATGAAGCCGATGCTGAGAGCGTCGGGGAGCGTGCTCGCGAGCCTCGAAAGGTACTCCGTCAGGCCAGGGTACACGTATCGGCTGTTCGTGTTCAGCACAGCCATCTGCCTCTGGCCGGCCTCGACCACGTGAGGATTGCAGTGACCGACATGAGAGACGTTGTTCACCAGGTCGAGGTACCTGGTGCCATCCGAAGCGTGGAGGTACTGCATCTGACCCCTCACTATGTGCAGCGGCGTACCGTGTGCAATGGACAGTGCGTGGCTAATATGCCTGTTTCTTGCTTCCAGGAGTGCTTCTAGATTTTGCATCGAACGCTCCCTTGCGATTTTCTACAAGCATGGACCGTCCATAATGGATGGGTCAGTGATTACCGGATTCAGGAAAACTGCTTCCGGTCTCCTAATCGTTATGAACGGATATGCCGGGGGATGTTCGTGCCGGGAACCTTCGATCGAGCAAGAGGGCGGGCTCTGACCCGCGAGGTGCCTCCTAATTACGCAGATGCGGTTTCCAACTACTTCACCACTAGAGAGCCTAATTACGAGGCCGCCAAGGGAGCCCAAGAGGCGTATTTCGCAGCCCTCAGGGCCCATGGATCAGAGGTCGTCGTCCTACCTCCTCTGGAAGGTTTCCCAGACTGCAGCTTCACAGAAGACACGGCTGTGATTCTCGATGACTGTGCGGTGATCCCCAATCTCGGTCATCCCAGCAGAGATGGCGAGCAAGACTCCATCGCCGAGTTCCTCGCAGATGATTTCGAGATTCACAGGATGCCTGCCGGCGCGACTCTGGATGGTGGTGATGTCGTCTTCTACGATGACCGGTTCCTAGTAGGTGTCTCGACCAGGACGAACCGGAAGGGGGCCGATTTCCTGTCTGAGCACGCTAGGAAAGTTGGCATGGACGTACAGCTATTCGACGTACCGGAGAGCACGCTTCACCTGACCACAGTTTGCTCTAGCCCGAGGACTGGGACGATGGTGGCAGCAGAGGGGCATCTGACAGAAAAAGAGTTGGCGTTCGCGGAGGAGGTGATTTGGCTCCCCAAGGAAGAGAGCTATGCAGCAAACACCATTGCATACGGAGACCGTATCATCATGGCTGATGGTTACAAGAAGTCAAGACAGCTGATGATGGATGCTGGCTTCTCGATAACGAATATCGACATGACCGAGTTCAGGGAGGTCGATGCGAGTCTGACCTGCCTCTCGGTATTCATAGGTTAATTTGAAACCCGGGGCGATATGCAAAGCCATGCACACACTTGCGAAGGTAATGCTTGCCCTCGGTGGAGTCGTTTTCTTGCTGGGGGTCGTCATGGTTTTTATTGCGGGCACAGCAATAGATGCCGCAGGGTCAGAATGGGCCGCAGAGAATTCGCAGGGAACCTCTTTAGTAATTAATGACGATGACAGCAAGGGAGACCTCGGATTCTCGTTCTGGGTGAAGGGAGACTACAGGGATGCCGATGGAGATGGGTCCTGGGACCACTGCGATGGTATCGAGATTACAATCACTGAGAAGCCAGATACCAGTTCGTGGGATGAGGGACTAGATGGCGATTTCTACTTCCAAGCTAGTACCGATGGCAGTGCGACATGCAATGTTGAAGATGGCGCCGAGGACGGGAGAGCTGGTTTCGCCAAAGTTGGCCGGGCCTGCTTGGCATGTTACAGAGGAGAAATGGAGTTCGAGTCCAACCAACCGGTGTGGGTGACAGATGACGACAATGTCCTTGAGGACGTGTTTGGCGGCATCTTCGCAGGCTTAGGAGGAGGATCTTGTTTATGCTGTGGAGGCTTTACCCTGTTTCTCGGTTTGATACTCGCCCTGACCATGAAAGAAGAGGTGCCCACTACTTACCAGGTCGATGCTGAAGGGCGTGTGATACAGATCCAAGGCGGCCATGCGACCCCCAGTCCTGATTCCATCGCAGCTGGAAGCGAGGGCTCTGAGGAGGAGTCTTCGACAGTAACTGAAGAGTGGTACAAGCAGACCGAGAAATGAGTCGGTTCGTATCTGTTTCTGACACCCCTCACCGAATCCATTAACAATGACTCTCAGAGTCATTGCGCTATGGCTGAGCGGCACGCTAAGACTCACTCACGGTACGAGTGGCCGGTCTCGGCGATTATCCTATCCGTCCTGTTCATGGTTCAGGCATTCGCGCCGGTAGCGGTTTCCGATGCCGGGTTCGATGAAATGACGATCTGCCAAGACTCCCCCTCGACCCTCGGTGGCATTTGTGACGATAGGACCGATGGCAATGACGGAACGACTGACGTCACCGACTGGGTCGAAGGCATGTTCCACTTCAACATGACAAGTCCCACTGAGATACAATTCCAAGCATCATGGGCAATCAGGGAGTGGGACAAGTCAGGAATGGGCCTTTTCAACTCGGCCTCCATGGCCAATGCCCTTCAGTCTGACAACATAATGGCGAACGATGGTCTGCCAGCGGATGTCCTGAGATCAGCCTTCGACGAAAACACCGACCCTAGTGACGTGAGTTCCCCTACCATTCAGGAGTCGCTGCTATCAGAGATAGACGGTTCGATCTCAAGTTTCTTGTCGAACTGGGGCGGTTCTTCGACCCCTGATACCACTTGGTCGGACAGGATCTTCATCCCCGATGACTCGGGGTCGATATCTGGAGTGGACTGTGAGCTAGACCCCTTGCTTGATAGCGATGGGAACGCATTCGAACCGCCGATTTGTATCTCGACCAACGTTAACATCACGCTCCCGATTTCCAGCACCTACGGACTCAACGGAGTGAGTGCATCGAATCTTGATACAGCGCTGGAGGGCCTGCTGGTGATGGGT
This sequence comes from Candidatus Poseidoniales archaeon, assembly GCA_003602515.1. Lineage (GTDB taxonomy): Archaea > Thermoplasmatota > Poseidoniia > Poseidoniales > Thalassarchaeaceae > UBA36. The sequence continues at coordinate 57,488 of QQSB01000062.1, forward strand.
TCTCAGATCACAACTAATTTCGATGTGAGGGTTAATCCGGGTCACAAGGGGACTTATTCAATCCAACCGCCGTCTTACGCCACGGTCGTTGATGCCGGTGGTTGGGTCGGAGAGGAGATTGATGAGGTCGCAGATGATGGTTCGACCTACAAATCCGGATTTTGGAGCGTGGATAATCGCGTAAATCCCAGTGGGGTTCTACAAGCCGATTTGGATATGAAGATGGGATACAGGGATACCGATGGAACGGATGTCGTGGAGGTAAGCCCATTGGACAAGAGCCTGGATCTCAGAGTCTCGGTGGATCTTTCTGATGAGAGTAACTCGTTCATCGAGGTCGTCGCAGGAATTTACCAAATCCAGTCCAGCTCCCTGAATAGTTGGGGCGTTCCCCCGCTGATGCCAGCCAATAAGGCCACCATCCCCGTAATCACTTCAGATGGAATCCGCATGGCATATCACACGGGTCTGATGGATCTGGAGGACTTGTCAAGCAATATTCCGGTCTCGGGTATCGGGCAGGCCCTTGCTAGCTCCAAAGAGGGTTTGAACGTAGCAATGGGAGACTTCACCTGGACTTCGGTGACTCAGGCTCCGTTAGATCCTGGTGGGCTAAACCACACCCATGGATTCGGTTGCTCTAGAGGAGTGTATTACTGCATGGAAGGAGCTGTGGCCATGGATGATAGTTACCCAGTATACATGCGCTCAGTCAGCCACACCTTCCCCCTAAGCCTCGCAGATCTCCTTGGTGGCAATCTAGGAGACTCAGGCTTCATGAACTCAGTTTCTGGGGATGACCTTGGTAAGCTTCTGAACTCCGGTTTGCAGTTCTCAACTGTGCTTAGTGACGATGCGATGGAGTCTTTCGTCGGGGACCTCCTCCCCAATGGCGTAAGTGCGGACCTGACGATGACGATTGTACTCCCCACATGGGCTACTACGATGTCGGGAGGGGATTCCATCGTCCTGACATACAGGTCGTCTGGGAACCATGACGGGAGCATAGGAATAACAGGATCCGAGTCCTTCTCATGGGATCATGCAATTTGCAAAAATACGGCGAACGAGTTTTGCTTTGACAACACTCCTGACGTGGTTTGCCCTTCGACTTCGAAAAGTTGCGGCTATGTCGAAGTAGATCTGGACCTAGCAGATGTGTCCTTCGCAAGTCTCCCGGTTACCAAAGGCGTGTCAGTGGAGTTCGCTCTATCCGTTGATCTCACCATCCACAGAATCGCTGTTCCGGACTCCCTATTCGATTCTCTGAACTCAGGATCTACCAACTTGAATCTTGATGTGCTGCCATCCGATCTCTTGCGGGCCTTGCTCGAAATCGGGTCAAGGGGCGATCCTCTAGAACTGGAGTTCGCCCTTTGCGACAACGGGAAGAGTTACTGCGAGCAAAGGATGCCCTTTTCTTCTCACAACTCCACAGGTCTCCCGGCCTATGCAAATAGTCTTGAGAGGGATATCGAGTATCTGATCAGGGATGCTTCGAAGGAGTTGATGGATGAAGAGGGCAACGGAGTCGGGAATGTGGATATGTCTGGTCTTTCGGTCGATATCCAATTCCCTTACAGTATGCTCACTGACAGTGATGATTCTATCGATGATGAGAGGGGAATCGTTCTCAGTGTGGATATCCCGAGTGTCAGGATTACAGCTGGGATGGCCAACTCCTGGTTGGAGATGATCGACATCCTAAGGGGTGGTGAAGGTGATTTGGAGCTCGCAATCGAGGCAACGGAACCCGGGAGTGCCCTTGTTGCTCCCTTCCTCTCTCCCATGGTTTCAGCAATGAGTGGCCTTACTGATGCCCTATCCAACAGCATGGTGAGTGCAGAGGGGGTCAGGACCCCGGATGCTATCTCTATCGATGCCCCGACATCTAAGCTATCGAATATAGGATCCAGCGAGTTGGGACTCAGTTTGTACGGGTTTGTCACAGTGACGATGCCACTTGGCGTAATGTTGGAGGATCTGTCGTCCAGCAAGGGTAGGTTGACTTCAGACATCGACAATGTTTCGAAGCGGCAGGTCATCACCTACGAAATAGCACCGGGCATAAATGATGACCGCATGGAGTTCACCGCCCTCCTTTCACCGATGTGGATAATTTCGCAGATTCAGTTTTACCTGATTGGGCTGCTTCTTCTCTCACTCTGGAGAGTCAGGAGGAGGATGACGCGAAGGAAGCGGAAGAGGAGAGCCGCGGCACTCGAGGCACTCGAGGAGTCAGTCGCATCTCCGATGGGTTATGTGCCCCCTCAACCGACCGTTGAGGTTTTGCAAGTGACTGACAACGGCATCGTGATCAAGAGAAGGCTGGTAGCCACTTAGTGAGGTCGCATGAGAGCCTTGCTGATGGTTTTCGTCATGCTCTCCGCGCCTCTAAGCGGATGCTTGGGGAGTAGTGATTCCGAACTGACATCTGATGATCTGGAGGTTTTCCCAGGAACGTTAGTCTCGGGTGTTTTCCAGGATGTGACGTTGGAGGCTGGTCAAAGAATGTCTGTCTTCGTCCCCTACCTGGTTAGGGACCCAATTACTGGTTTCGTTCAGAACTCAACCGTAGTGGACATCGACAAGGGGGATTCCTTCACCCTCGACTTGCTGGCCCCACCTAGGAATTCCCTGGTCGTGATGCTCTTAGGAGAGCAGGGCAGGGTAAATTGGCCCGTCAGAGCCGCTAACGAATCTTGGGGTTCCTGGTTGGAGAGGGGAGGTCAAGATGGAGGTGGAAGACTCGCAGTAAGCAGAGCGAGTGCCAATACAACACTGGATGCCCTAAACTCCAGCTACGAGACCGGTGGTCCCGTCTTTGTCAAGACCTTGCTCTCGGAGAGGGCGTCTTCAGTCCCTGTGGGTGAAGGGGGCGCGCACTCCTCAGGACTAGTCCATGGGAGAGATGTCTACGAGACGCTGTTCGAAATGACCGATCCCGCTAACTCGCTTGATCCGGTCGATGGAAAGGCCGGTTACTGGGACAGATGGGCCGGCCAGGGCAATGCCGCATACGAGGATGCGGCTCAGTACCTCATTTCCGAGCTTTCATCCTTCGGTCTCGAGGTGATAGCTCATCGTTTCGAGTTCACTGACATCCTAGGCAACCAGAACCCCGAGTCGTACAACGTATGCGCCTACAAGCGGGGTAGCGTCTTCACGGACGAATGGCTTGTCTTCGGAGCCCACTTCGACGTAGCGCCACCTGTCAACATGGTCTTGCTCGACCCGCATGTGACAGGTCAGAGGACCTATGGCACTCGTGTAGGCGCATATGACAACTCCGCGGGAACTTCCATGGTACTGGAAACCGCTCGAGCTCTCGCCGACTTCGAGACCAGGAGGACGATGGTTTTCTGCCTCTGGTCCGGTGAAGAGGGGGGGAAGAGAGGATCGGATTACTGGACCGACTACTACGTCAAGGAGGATAACCCAGATGTCACGGTTACCAACTACATCAATCTCGATATGGCTGGGGTGAACTGGCCCGGTGGAGGGGGTGCGCCCCATGGGGACCCGGACCCCCAGATTGACGAGGACGGTTATCCCAAGGACTCCGAGGTGTGGCCCATGCGAGTCTACATCGGACCTGGGCCGAACCACGACAGTCTCGACCAGCCGGGAATGGTGGGGCTATCCAATTGGATTGGCTCGGATGCATTGGGCCTAGAGGAGCAAATGGGTACACTGGTGGGGGATGGTTACTCGGCAGATACGTGGAAGACGGACGTGTGGTTAGACATGGACAGGCCCGAGATAATAGTCTACGAGGACACCACTGCGCGAAGCGACCATGCTAGCTTCCAAGACAACCTCGGCACGGTCACNGTGGGCTTCGGCGGTCTGGTAGACGGTTACTGGTGCTATCACCAGACCTGCGACACCCTAGATGAGATGGAGCAGTGGATGGATACCACCGGCAAGGACTACGGCGAGGAGAACACTGGAGTCGCGAACGTTGTTAACAGCGTCGACATGATCACATGGTGGGCGTTGATGACCTTCTTCCACTGCGACGAGCAGCCCATCATGAACGCGCTAATCTAGTCGTTTCTGGGGCTAAAGAATGCCGAGATTGAATGTGACGTATACCATGGCAACCGCGATACTGAGACAGGTGTAGAAGATAGGCTCTGACCAGGTCTTGATCTTCTTACCATCCAGGGGCCCGAATGGGAGCATATTGAATGCGCATAGAATTGCATTGCCCCACAACCAGTATCGTAGGATGACATCGATTAGCCCTACGAATCCCCCTAGGGCAATCCATACACCGTATGCCAGAGCCCACAGAGCCATGTTGGTAATAGGCCCTGCTACCGCTATCTTACCGAATTGGCTCCTAGTAGCGTTGCCTGCCACCATGACGGCTCCTGGAGCCATGAATACGATCCCCAGGAATGCTGCTAAGATCAAGCCGAATCGCAATCCTCCTGGATCAGCCCTGAACTCCGCCCAGCATCCGTAGTACTTCGCTACAAACTTGTGAGCGAACTCATGCAGGATGAAAGCGGGTGCAATCGAAATCAAGGAAAGCAGGCAAAGGAACGGGAAGGAAGAGGAGAGGCTGAACACACCTCCATCGAACATCAGTGCCAATGCAAGTGTGAAAGCCCCAGTGGCTAGAGCGAGATGGTTGATCTCCGTTCTAGAGAAGTGCCAGATCGACCCCTTGTGCAAGGAAGCAGAACGCATGGATCTAGGATCTCCGAAGAAGCTGGAAGACACCCTTCCTCCTTGGTCCATCTGAACGACTCGGATTCGTGGCTGTCTCCAAGTTCCATCGTCCCTAGCAGATGAATGGCTGCTCGCCCTCTGACGGGCCTCAAGAGGGTCGTCATCAACCCACCATGCCCGGGGGTCCCTCTCCGCTGCCATAGAATACTGGTCTCTATCGTCTGATATCAATGCTATTCGATTCAATCTTCGAGCATTTCCTCTATCTCAGAGATAAGATCGTCCCATGTCATCGGTGGTTTTGAGTCTCCATCCCGAAGTATCTCTCGCATTTCCTCCATCTGCGATTCATCCGGTGGTTTCTCCGTCCACCTGTTCTTGTTTCCCACTTCGCGAATCAACGAGGTCTTTCGGGATATACGTTGACTCCTCAAGCGCATCTCGCCACCCTTCTCGGGGTCATACTGGTGCTCCTGGATCATTTCCGAGTAGGTTTGCATCCACTCTCCATGGATGTCGTCTTCGGTATGGCTGAAGGGGTCAGCAAGCATCGTGACTAGCTCTCTTGCGAGGCGCTGCGCCTTAGATCTCGCTTTGCCGGAGGTTAGCTTGTCCCTGGCCCTGGTATGGCACTTGATGCATTCCTTACATCTAGTGGATCCTGGTACATCTGGCGCATCGCACATGAGGCAGCAGACCGAGAAGCCCATTTGCTCCATGGCCCTTCTGGGAAGCGACATATCAGACGCTATCCGAAGAGAGTTATGAGGGTCACTCGGATTCGAAGGCAGATAGTTCCCCGAATCCTTCCAGCAGGCTTGGTCCGCTTCCAAGGTAGCAGAGGATACCGCGCCTGCTTCTGGAGTCCTCTGGGGTAGAGTTGGATTCTGAAGCGCATGTGTCGGTACATCCATCGGCGAAGGCGATGTAGACGCGCCCTTCTCTATCGATATGCAGGTCATTGAAGTCGAGTAGGTTCCTGTTGGAGCCCCCTATGTCGCGGCAATCTCCGCTGTTGAGGCATATACTACCTATCTGCACAGGGTCGGGGGTGGCACGGACGGTGTGGAAGGTAGGATTCGGGTCAAGTGCATTCAAGCTGTATGTAACATAGAGGTAGTAGCTGACGTTAGCGTTGGCGTAGTGGGCGTTGCCATCCCATGGCGCTCCATCTATATTGGATTGATTCAGCTCACTACCGTTCTCACTACCGAGATAGGTGATGGCGATTCTTCCAGGGTCGCCGGCATCGATTTGGGGGAAGGCGGTTGAGATTACTTGGTTGGGACTGATGCGCATGCTAGTCTGGCTCCACGTATCTCCTGAGTCTGTGCTGGTCGCTAGGTATACTCCCTCATCGGCGCCTGTCCAAATGTGATATGCATTCGATTGCGTGTCCGTGGCTACTTCCGAGTTCTTCCTGGGATAGGGGGTTCCCTGATCCTCGCCCATCGTCCGTTCGAACCATGTCAATCCGTTGTCCTTGGAGACTATGACAGTGGGCGTCTCGACTCTAGGTGTAACATAGACCGTCCCATCGGGCGCAGAGGTGATGGCCCCATGCAGGCCTCCATTGCTCGTAGCTAGGCCGACAAGAAGCCCTCCTGCCTCGAAGGTCGCCCCTCCGTCGAAGCTAGTGTAGCAGAAGATGCCGACTCCTTTGTTATAGCAATAGTAAACCGCTTGATCATAGAATGCCTGTGATACTATGCCCCCGATGCCGTAGCCGCTTCCAGTCCACGGCCCGGTTGCCAGCTTTATGTGGTCATTAAGCGGCGTCGTGCCCGAGTCGTGTGGGTTCCCAACCCACGTTTCCCCGTCGTCGTCACTCCAGCAGATCCAAGACGTCTCAAGGCCTTGCATTTGGACATTGAAGATTCGGTCGGTTACCGGGTCGACCCACCCATATGGGTCGTTTGTTTGGAATGCGCATAATGGGCCAGTCACATCGAGCCACGAGTCTCCATGATCGCAAGAACGCATCACCTTCTCGAATGCGATGAAGAAGATGCAACCGCTCGAGGTGACTCCGATACTGGGTTCTGCACCGTCCTCGCCTACATCACTGAGGTTGAACACCAATGGGAGGGGGTTTTCGTCTACTGCTTGACCGTCTGGTCCTGTGACGAACACACCAGATGGTGATTTTTCGACTTCGATCTCGTTCGATGTTTTGTCACCCTGGAGGCAACCAGAGAACGGCATCAGCATCATCATCAACGCGGTAGCCAGTGTCAGCCCAGGGCGTAACATTGACCTCTGCCGAAGCGTAATCGGCTTGAAACCTGCTGATTATTAGCAGTCTATGCATCGGAACCGCATGGACTCGGAAACAATCCACAGAAGGCGTTGGTTGATTCTAGGGATAATGAGCCTCAGCCTTGTAATCACCCTCCTAAACAATGTCACGGTTAATGTGGCTCTGCCTGAGCTTTCGAAAGAATTGGGGGCAGATAACACCGAGTTGCAGTGGATCATGGATGCATACGTGATTGTGTTCGGGGGTTTGCTCCTTGTGATGGGGGCTTTCGGAGACAGATTCGGGAGAAAGCATGCGTTGCTGGTCGGGCTTGCTATCGTGGGTTTGGTATCCGCATTGACTGCCCAGTATGCCACCACTTCGGAGCATGTAATTGGAGCTAGAGGATTGATGGGGCTTGGTGCGGCTCTGGTGATGCCGGCAACGCTCTCGGTAATTGTAGTCGTCTTCCCCCCTGAAGAGAGGGGGAAGGCTGTAGGCGTATGGGTGGGAATGGCAGGGGTTGGAGCTCCGATTGGCCTCCTCATCGGAGGGTGGGCCGTGGAAAACTTCGATTGGAGGGCGGTCTTCTGGATTAATCCGCCAATTATCGCTTTGGCGATGGTCCTCAGTATACTTCTTGTTCCCAACTCCAGGGACAAAGCTGGTTCGCCGATGGATCCCGTAGGGGGTGCGCTTTCGGTTGGAGGGTTGGGTTTTGTTCTCTTTGCGATAATTGAGGGGCCAAGTTTGGGGTGGACAAGTGCGGAAGTGTTGTCACTAGGGGCCATGGGATTGGTCCTGTCTTTCCTTTTCGTTTGGTGGGAGATAAAGACAGAGCACCCTATGCTCCCAATCGATTTCTTTCGAAACAGGGGGTTCTCTCTGGGGTTAATCGCAATTAGCCTAGCGTTCTTCGTGATGTTCTCTTTCATGTTCACTCAAATGCTTCACTTCCAGTTGGTTAGGGAAAGGAGCGCTTTAGAAGCAGCATTGCGATTCCTACCTCTTCCTCTGGGACTGATGCCCAGTGCGGCAAATAGCGACAGGCTATGCGAAAAATTCGGGAGTAACAACGTTGTTTCGTTCGGTCTAGCAATTATTGGGGGAGCGATGCTGATCTTCACCACGGTAGGCGTGGGGACGCCGTATTGGACGCTCGCGGTTATATTCTTCCTGATTGGAGTAGGGATGGGTTTGACCATGGCACCGTCAACCACCATGGTGATGGACTCCATCCCTCATGACAAGGCGGGTGTCGGCAGTGCTACGAATGACGCCAGCAGGGAGGTCGGAGGTGCTTTTGGCATCGCCATAGTAGGAAGTGCTGTGAATGAGATATACCAGAGTGAGATGGTAGTGCCCCCTGGTCTTGAAGTACAATCTGCATTGGTTTCCGAGTCATTCCCAGCTGCCATCAGGATCGGGAATGAGTTGTTGGTCCAAGGAAACGCAATTGGGGCTGAGTTGATTGAAAACGCGCAACACGCCTTCGTGGAAGGTATGACAGGAGCAGCAGCAATATCGGCGCTCGTCGCGTTTGTGAATTCAATCCTAGTTAAGTTGTATATGCCAAGGGGAGTAAGCCCGGAATCGGAGGACGCTGGGGCGTAAGATTGCTCATGGCAGGTAAAGGAGTCGTTGAGTCGATGCCCCAGGTGGTCGTGCTAGCGGGTGGTTTGGGAACCAGGCTTGGGGACATATCGAAAGACACTCCAAAGGCGCTCGTGGAGGTTGCTGGAAAGCCCATTCTATCGCACATCCTCGACTGGGCAGCAGTGCAAGGCTGCAGCAAAGCATTGGTGCTGACTGGTCACCTAGGGGAGAAATTCGAGGGCTTCGAGCACCAAGGGGTGGAGTTGACCTTCTTCAGAGAACCCCGTCCTCTAGGGACGGGCGGTGCTCTCTGGAACGCGAGGGAACTGATAGAGGGGAGTTTTGTTCTACTATGGGGTGATGACCTGCACATGGTCGATTATCGTAATCTCTTAGTGACGCATCTAACTTCTGGATGCGAGATGACGATGACTGTGACGCGAGAACACTCCTCTTTCAATCTCGAATATGGAGGAGGGCGAGTGTTGAGATATGACAAGCGGAGGTTGTTGCCTGAGGGCCTAAATGGGTACGAGGCGGGCACTAGCGTCATCGAGAAGTCGGTTCTGGAAAGATACGGCAGGGAAGGGGCTTGGAGTTGGGAAGAGGATGTGTATCAGTCCATGGCAGGATCGATTGCCGCTCACGTGGATGATTCTCCTTTCTGGGATATCGGAACGCCTGAGCGTCTTTTCAGACTAGGGCGCTTCCTCGATGAAGGCTGAAGCCGATGGCAACAGTAGTTCTCCCGGTAGAGCATCCTCTTTCTCAATTAGCGCGAGTATCATCCCTCCGTAACCCCCACCCATCAGTCTAGCTCCCAGAACCCCTGGGGTTTCTTGGACCTCCTTGACTAGACTGTCTATCGCAGGGGTACTAGCTCTGATGTTATCACGGATTGACGCATGAGATTGATTGAGCAGTTTCCCGAGCCTGTTTACGTCGCAATGCAATGCTTCTCTGACTCTCTCACTCTCCAGAAGAGTGTGCATTACCCTAGTCTCTTTACAGACCTCTGAGCTATTGTAGTCGGTTTCTCTCAGATTCCTTCTAATTCCTGTATCGACCAATTTGAAGAGCCAGTCAGAAGGAACTCTGAAGTCGGATACGGACATGCGATCGAAATCAATCAAAGTTGCATATCCCTTGGTTGAATGGGTGATTGCGATTTGGTCTAGAAGACCGCAATCTGAGTCTAGAACCTCATGTTCTATTCTCTGGGCCTCGAGTGAAACATCCATCTCGCCGTCGAAATTTCCAGAGCACATGGCCACCGCTACGCATAGAGCGGCAGAGGAGGACATCCCTGCTCCGATTGGGATTTCGGATTGGACTTTCAATTCCGCATCCCACCCCCCTGCAGACTCCCATAGCCTCACTACGACAGGATCGCCGATAGCCCCACTACGACTTCTGCTTGCAGACAGGACAAGCCTATGCTGGCTTGGGAACGAGAGTGCCATCCCTCCAAAGCGGTCCGTATGTTCGCCGATAATGTTGATTCTCGCGGGGACGTTCGCAGTCCTTCTCATTTTATCACCATGGCAGCGTAGCCTTGTTGCCGGTCACGTTCAGAATCCTATCTGATCTTCATGGCCGCATTCTGGGTGTGCGCATATGACCTTGTATCTCTCTCTCTTTGGTCGGGGAATCTGCATCCGACTGCCGCACATCGTGCAATGGTGGGTAATCGTCTCTGGCTCCTTCTTGGTCACCTCCTCGGTGTCCTTCAGATCGGTTAGCACGGTCTCTGCGCCAGAAGTAGTCCAGCCTATCTGATCAGTATATTCGTCTGCCTCCTCGGATAATTTCTTCGCCCTCAGGCCGAGCTTGATCTTGATTCGGCCTCCCTTCTTCTTTCCAATCGGAGGCTGTCCTGGTTTGCCCTTCTTCGGTGCAGGCCTCCTCTTCTTGCCCTTTGGCCTCCCCTTGGGTGCAGGCCTCCTCTTCTTGCCCTGTGGCCTCCCCTTGGATGGCCTCTTGGCAGGAGGATTTTGCTTGGGAGGAGCAGGGGGTGTGGCTGGCGG
>QQSB01000063.1 GCA_003602515.1 Candidatus Poseidoniales archaeon
CGTTGAAAGCCGAGGCGTTCCCCTCTACAACAATTGGGGTGCGGGGAGTGAGCGAGGACGCTGGACTAGGTATAGACTGGGACTCACTCACTTTCAGTTTCACGCAAACTGATCGAATGTTCATCGCAACCTGTAAGCAGGGAGAAGACTGGGATTCAGGAGTCATGCAGGACTTCCAGAATCTGAGCCTATCTCCAGCCGCGGGCGTGATCAACTACGGACAGGGTCTGTTCGAGGGAATGAAGGCACAGTATGCCGAGGATGGTAGTGTGGTCCTGTTCCGTCCGAGCGATAACGCTAGGAGATCGAGAGAGGGCGCTCGCAGGCTCGGAATGCCACCGGTTCCCGAGGAAATGTTCCTTGATGCGGTGAAGAGGACCGTGAGGGAGAATATCCGATGGGTTCCACCGATGGGCAAGGGAGCTCTTTACGTCAGGCCTCTTCTATTCGGGAGTGGAGAAATCCTAGGGGTTGCTCCAGCACCAGAGTTCACATTCCTGGTATACGTCTCTCCCGTGGGACCGTACTTCAAAGGAGGGATTACGCCTACTTCATTACGAGTGTCCGATGAGTTCCACAGGGCTGCTCCAGGAGGTTCTGGTGGGGTCAAGGCGATAGGAAACTACGCACCGGGGATGGTGCCATCCAAGATGGCCAAGAAGGAGGGCTACTCGGAGATCATTTACCTCGATGCAGTCAATCACAGATACATCGAGGAGGTTGGCGCTGCCAATTTCTTCTGTGTCAAGGATGGCGTCATATCCACTCCAGAGTTGACCGGCACTATTCTTCCAGGCGTAACCAGAGCATCTGTCATGGAACTAGCTGAGTCCAAGGGTTATGTTGTCAGGGAGGAGAAGATTGACGTCGATTACGCGCTTGACGCAGACGAGTGCTTCTGCGTGGGAACAGCAGCGGTAATTTCCGCGATTGGAACCATAGAGCACGGAGATAGAGTGGTCGAGTACTGCGAGGGGGACGTCGGCCCGGTAGCCATGGAAATGTACGGTGCCCTAACTGCTATCCAACAGAGGCGGGCACCGGACGAGTTCGGATGGACCGTCTCTGTTGAATAGGCCATCCTAGGTCTTCAGAACCATTCCTCTCGATCTTGGAAGTGATGGTACGAAGCCCCACCTCTCGTAGAATCCGTCTACGTCTGCCATGAGATTGATGTATGACTTCGGGGGTGCCTCTCTGAGGATATATTCCATCAGCTCGTTCATGATGATGGTGCCACCACCATTTCTTTGGAATTCCTCAATTACTAGCATATCACAGATGACGAAAATAGTCCCACCATCCCCTATGACTCGACCCATGCCCACAATGTCATCCGAATCCTCAAGCCTCAGGAGCACCGAGAAAAGCTCCTGCCCGAGTCCCTTGGTCGCTCCTTCAGGTGAGCGAGTTCGCATCCCTGCTCTGGCCCTGAGGCTCAGGAAGGTCTCGGCATCGGGAAAACCCTCTTCTACCTTGAACAAAGCCTCACTTCCGACCGAACTTCTTCTTCCTTTGCCCGCTCTTGCGGTGCTTGAATGACTTACGCTGTGCACGCCTCCTACGATCACCCTTGGCAGGGCTCCTAGTAGTCTCCTTGCCCTGTTCCTTAGCATCCTGCGATCTCTTCCTCAATACAATTCCGATTGCCTTCATTACCCCTTCTTTGCTGCTCTCTCCAGTGACTTCCAAGACATGCCTAGGAGGCATGACTAGCCTACCTTCCTTCGCGTATGGTCTGGAGGGGTGGCTGGCCTCGGGCTCCTGCCTCATCTTCCTGATTCCGGTATTGCGGGCAGCCCAAACCACTGATTCCAGAGTTGGTTTTGGAATACTGGCTTTCTTAGGGACCCTTCGCCCATCTGAACGACTAAGTCTAGAGTCGAAGTATCCGGTCCACAGGGTCATCTCCTCCTTTGCCGCCATGCTATCGCCCTATCCCTGAGTGCTGTGTGACTTGAGGGCTTCGTGCCTCATTCTTCAACGAGTACGCCGCTGACTACACCGTGCATTCCAGGCCTGCTCGTCACCCTGACGAGCCCTTTGTCCGTTTCCAGAACCGCCCCCTTGGTCACGATATTCCTTCTCACGAAGTTTGGATCTGCATCGTTTCCGACCACGGTCTTTACTGTGGCTCTGACTGTCTTCCCATCCTTTGTATTGACATTTACCTGGTTTACTGATAGGGTCCTGACCGTCTGTGAGCCCGCCCTCTTCCGGTAGTTCTTACGGGCATCGGTCTCGCCCACGTATGCCAACTGCTCCTCGCTAGCGACTTCAGTTCTGCGCTTGCCTCTGTAGCGGTTCGGACGCTTCAGACGCCCACCCGTGGGCTTCCTGCGTGAAATGCCATGCCACTTCGCCATGCGTCTCGCCGACCTGCCTGCCTTATTTCAATCGATTGGAGGTCTAGAATTCTACTTCCAATGCTCACCGAGGTCTTTAGCAGCAGACTCGATTGCTTCTGCGAGCTCTGCATAATTTCTAGCAACGGGGAATTGCGGGAACTCATCGACCACATTATCTGGTGGCCTGAATAGGATTCCTGCACTCGCAGTTGATAGCATGGTTGTATCGTTGTAGGAATCACCAGCAGCGATAACATGGAAGTTCATCTCGATCAGAGACTCGACAATCTTCCTCTTGTGGTCCTCGTACCTAATCTCCC
>QQSB01000064.1:0-1917 GCA_003602515.1 Candidatus Poseidoniales archaeon
TGTCCTTGTCCCTGGCCCTGTCCATCCTCTCCTTCGCCACCGCCTTCGGTGCCTCCATCTCCGGATCCTTCGCCTTGGAAGTCTGGATCGTATGCGTCGGGTATTCCGTCGCCGTCCGAGTCCGATGCGGCTCCGTCGTTGGGGTCGTTTGGATATGGGTCGTTAGCATCATTGGTACCGTCGCCGTCAGTATCTGCGTTGTTTGGATTGGTCCCTGCTTCATACTCTTCCAAGTTGTCTAGGCCGTCACCATCGGGATCGGCGCCACTGTCACTGGCAGAGTTGGGGTTGAGGCCGTAGTTGACCTCCCATCCATCTGGCATACCATCGTTATCGGTATCTGGGTTGTTCATGTCCGTACCAGCACTTTGCTCCTCTGCGTTGGTCAGTCCGTCCCCGTCCCAGTCGGCTCCTCCGTCTGAAGGGTCGAGGGGGTCTGATCCATCGGCTCCGACACCGGCTGAACCGGCCATGAGCACTAGGAGCAGCGCTGTTATCACACTAGTTTTTTTCTGATATTGCATTGTAAATTCACTTCCTAATTTTCCGTTAATCCAACGAGTAATGGTGATTGCTTGGAGCGAGTCTGGACACGTGCCCGAATACCGCAATAACGCTACACTGAGCGTCATTTCTGGTTTTTCCGAACTCTCGTTTTTCTGTTCTGACTCCTCCTTTTCTAATCATCCAATCTCACTGGCTTTCTCAGGGAACCCTCTGTTCCCTCTGGCTTCGGAGAGGCATATTACGTATTTCAAGGGTTCCTGCACTGGTTTCAAGGCGTTATTCTCGAAAGCTCGGCCTTAAACCTAGTTGCTCCCATGAAGTGTAGAACTGGGACGACGAGGGAAGAAATCGCGAGAACTCCGAAGAATAGGCCTGACCAGAGCTCTATTCCTCGGCCAATTGAGAGGAACAGGAACCATCCAATTAGGACGGAGGCCCATGGCAAGTGCCTCCTGGTGTAGAGAGATAGTCGGGCATTGAGGATCTCATCGGAGTAGAACTGGGGCGTGTCATTGGGGTCTGCTAGGCCGTTCTCGACCCCACAACGAGAGCAGACCTGGTATCTGGGCCCGTTACCTGTGATGAACTGGGCCTGAGGATAGTTCTGTTTGCAAATCCTGCATACTGGCATGATTCTCGTTCCGACCAAAGGAGTGATGTCCTTCAAGGCTACGGTCCTCGACACTGGATCAATCGTCATCAAGTACGTCGTCTAGGAATGACACGTCGATGTCCTCTGATTCTTCCTCGACGAGCCCGTCGGCTAGATCATTGAGTCCCTCGAGGCTGATCTCCTCGATTTCCGAGTCGAGGAGGTCCTCCACAGACACATCGGGGACCTGCCACTCCTCGGGAGCCTCCTCGATGAGGTTCTCGGACATATCCTCCTCTGGATACTCATCTCCCTCCTGTGGCCTTAGTAAGGAGCTAGAGGCGATTTCGTCCTCTTCGGATATGCCCATTGCCTCCCTGGTCATCTCCTCCTCCAACTCGACCTCTTGCGTACCCATCTCCCATGGCTGTGGGGCAGTTTTCTCCCTAGGTCTGATTATCAGAGCGGCGCCGAGGATGACCATAATGGCCGAGATCATCATAATGACTGTGTTTAGGTCCCCATCAACAAGCTGGTCGAACCAAGACTCGCCATCCGCTCCGGGTCCTCCGGATGATCCTCCTGGAGTGAGGTCCGATAGCGGATAGACCCGGATGGAATCGACAGAGAGTCTGTGTACTTCCCCATCGAAGGCAACGACTGTCAGCCAGTAGGGTGTCGAGGAAACCACAGGTGTCGGTCCGATGGAGTCGAAGGAGGCGTTGGATGTGGCAGAGGAAGTGACGGTGATCGCATCTCTGGTGTCCGAGAACTGCATCGTACTGGCGAAAATGGTATAGGATTCAACCTGAGGATCT
>QQSB01000064.1:1956-50329 GCA_003602515.1 Candidatus Poseidoniales archaeon
GCATCCCAGTAAGCCATTATCTCGGAAACCTCTGGGAGGTGAATTCCGGGGTCTAGGGAGTTCTCATCGACGGGACTTATCATTGAGGTCTCGAGTTCGTCTAGCCAGGCGTTCCCGGAGGTATCGACTGAAACAACAGCGACCCACATTGGTACGTCTGGCTGGATTCTCTCTCCGCTAGAAAGTGATTCTATGAGTGTCTGACCGCCCTCTGATCGGTCCAGAACCAATACAGGTTCGAGTCCCCCTGCACTATCGAACGGTGCTCCGGCTACTGCGAACACCCGGTACTCTGCGATGTCGGGCTCGGAACTTGGTGGGAATGAGACGAATACGCCATCGCCAGAGTCCGGTGCCCTGTCAACTAGGGTTGGTGGGGGGACTCTCTCGGGAGGGAACAGGTCGCCTCTGTTGTCTATTGGCGTGACTAGAGCCATATTGTCGCTCAAGTCTGACAGGATCACGTTCCCAGCTAAGTCGTGAATGGTGACTGTGACGTAGAGGGGGACGTCGGGAGATATACCAGATGGCGATAGTGCATCGGCCTCTGTGCCGTAGAGTGCTGAAGAAAGGGTTACTTCGAGACGTGGGGAGTTGCCAATCTGCCTCTGATCGATTATGACAAGGTTGCATGCGCTGCTTGATTCGCATGCAGAGTTGACTTCGGTCAGGTCGTTCAGGGGAAAGTCTGAGGCCCAAACCGTGTAGTGGCTGAAGTCTTCTGCCATCGTCCTGTCCCAACTTACGTCGATTGCTGTGCCGTCATCATCGGGATGATCCCATGCCTGAAGCCCTGAGACCATATCTGGAGGGGTGAATTCAGTTGAGTCGAACTCGGAGTAACTCGCCGTCTCGACCACTAGTACGTCATCGACGTTCTGATTGCCCCAGTCGTCAACAGCAACCACCCCTATCCAGTAAACCACGTCGTTTTCCAGTGTTGAGTTCCCGATCGAGTCGATTACGACCTCATCGGTGGTGCAGTCGGTTACGAACTGTGCGACGGGCCATCCATCGACCGATGAAGGGGCCGTCCAACCCGAGGCAGGTAAGATGTGAATGACGTGGAATGAGCAATCCTCCTCCTGGTTGGGGTTCCATGTTACGATTATCCTGCCTCCCTCGTCATTGGGGGCGTCAGTGGCAGTGGTACCGGTAATTGGTGAGGGGGCTATGCCGTCATTGAGACCTCCCGCTGTGACTACCGGTCCAACCACTGTGGCATTAGATGGATCGAATTGTCCGGCTTCGTCTACGCAGACGATTGCGAACCAGTAGGGGACGTTGCCATCTAGTTCGAGGACGGAGGAGTTGCCTGCTGCGAAGGCGAAGTCTATTGGTTCGGAAAGCGCCAGGGCACTGGTAATCTCTTGTTGGACGGCCCAGATTCTAGTGAACTGAGGATCTAGTTCCTGACAGGCTGACCACTCCGCCGAGACCGTCCCTGGAGCCCCTCCAGAGATTGGCTGTACGTCCAACCATTCCGGCGGCGAGGGAGTCTCGTCTGTTGGGGTCGCGTTCCCTTCCCAAGAAATTGGGTCTCCAAGGCTACCATCGGGATACTCGATCGCTACTGCTGCCCTGTATTGCCTCTGGTCTGAGAGTTGGACCTCGGAGCCATTGCTGTTTCCAGTGGTGAAGACTGCTGTGGTCTGGGACCAATAGGGTACTCTCTGGTAGGCAGGTAGATTGGATAGGTCTCCCTTGGACGGTTCCCACAGCGGGTTGTCTGTTGAGTCCCACAGGTAGATCCTGTAGGCTGACCACGCCGAGTCCTGGGCTGGCAGCCAAGATGCGTGAAGGACGCCCCCGCCGTCGTTAGGACGGTCGTGTAGGCTCGTCATCACCGTAGGTGCCTCTAGCCTCTCCCAATCATAGGAGACACGGATCTTGATTCTCCCGTCCTGTGGGGATTGCATTTGGAGGTGAACTGTCGAGGATAGGGATCCTGGTGGGGTGTTGAAGATGGAATTCTGGAAAGACTCCTCTATTCTGGGATCTAGTGCTGCAATGTCCCAGCTCCCTGTGTAGTTGAGATGGGTCGACTTGGCCCATACCCACGATCCCTGCGCAGGGGAGGATAATGTAAGTGAGCCTGGGTAAAGAAGCAAATCTGATGAGTTCGCCTGGTTTTGGTCGATTGGGATCGATATCGGGTTGTCCTGTGAGACAAAAATGGTTGACATCCCAGGCCTGGTTGTATCAGTAATGTCCAGCGTTCTGTCTGCGAAAATTGCGTTTAGTGGATACGCCCTTCTCTGATTCTCCCTGGGGATCTCCCTCAGGGTCTCCATAGGCTTGTAGATGTGTAGTCCGTCTTCCCCCAGTACGGCTAATCCCATCCATGGATCGGCATCGGCCACCAAAGCACCCGGCATCTCGCCAATCATGACGACATCGTGGTCTCCTGTAGCTCTGACGACACTTATCTTGCTCGCGGAAATAGCAGCGAGGTGGGTTCCATCCGAAGCTAGGTCTGTGATGGGCCAGGCCTGCAAGTCAATTGCTCCCTGGCCGGCCTCCATGGACATGGAAGTTCCATTCCAGTGCATTAGTGGCTGGCTCGAGGTTGCTATGTGGACCCCCCATAGATCTGTTTCGACGGCACTGACGTCGTTACTGGGTATCATGTCGATGTTGTACGTGCCGTTGTAGCTGTCTGTCGAGACGTCCCAAGCGGCTATACCCGGTCTTGTCACCCCTTGCCCGTTGTGCGAGATGAAAATGGCTGAGTCGTGATGAAGTGTCATCGTTGAACCGGTGGATGTGTCATTGAAGGTCCTGGATACTGAGTCAGCATAAACGATTCCAGAAACAAAGTCACCGACCAAACCGTCTGCCCTCCCTATCGTGCCAACGATTCCTAGGTTCTGGTCTAGGGCGATCAGGCCCGTAGGGCCGCCTATGAGAACGGTCCCATTGCCGAGAATTGGTGCCGGCGGAACAAATAGGTGGTTGGAGATTGGTGTCGGGAGCCCATCAACAGTGGTAATTGGGTCATCCCAATCGTACTTCGTGAGGTTCCATAGGCCTATACCGCCGTGGGTTGAGACTAGGATGTGCTCGCCGAATTCCACGAAGTCTGTGACTATGTTGCTAGGGAGACCTGCCAACAGGCTACCCTGACCCCAGGATCGGGTCTCCGGGTCGAAAGTCTGGAAGCCAGCAGAGCTCCCAGCCCAGCCCATTAGCCCTATGAACAGGTTCTCCCCATCATGGAGAATGCCATCCATCTGGTTGTGCAATGCAGCTGGGGTCTGCTGGACGGACCTCTGGCTGAGGTTGAATGAGAATAGTCCGTTTCCAACAGTCGTTGCCCAAATCTCCTGCTCCACCAGCATAATCTCATTGATGGACTCGTCGAGTGCATCGAAGCCATACTGCCAATTGACCGAACCATTGTCCAGGAGTTCTCCCTGCAGCACGGTGGATGCAAGGTATGAGTACTCGGATGATCCAACAGTAACCCAGACGTGAGTATCGTTGGAAATCATCTCGTGAACGACTCCTGAGGGTAGTCCGACCAACTCGTCGAATCCACCCTCGATCAGACCTGTGCTGTCAAGCCTGTCCACCCTGTTGATGCCAGAAAGGTCCCCCGACCTTCCAATGGCGTAGGACCTGGAGATAGTCGGTGCCCTGACTATTGAGCAAGAGTCCATGCCAAGCCCGATGACCTGCCCAGAGGTTGCTGTTGAGCCCGAGGTGATTACCCGGGTAACGCCCCCGTTTCCGTCATAATGCGAGACAAGTAAGAGATCCTCGTCGTAAAGCATTCCGCCTGGGAAGACCGGGTTCTCGGAAACTCCCATATCTGGAGTGAGCGTATCTAGGAAGTTGTTAGCTGAATAGTCGAAGCGATCTATTCCGACGTTGTCGGTATCGAAGCCTACGTACATTATTTGGTTCTCTTCGTCACATGCCAGTGCTCTTACATCATTGTCAGCCATGTTTGAGTTGTCATTGGTTATGGGAGTAATCCACTCCTCTGTGATTCCATCGCCATCATAGTCACTTAGATCGAATCGTGCAATGCCACCGCCCACTGCCCACCACTGCCATGCGCTGAAGCCGATGGCCACGTGGACGATGTCTTGGCAAAGCAAGATATCCGCTCCGTATCCATCGGGGATATCGCTCGTATCGACGTCCCAAATGGTCCAGTTGCTGTTGTTACCCGATAGTCGCATCACATGGCCATCGTTCCCATATCCGGATGCAGCCCAGAGGTCGTCTCCAACGACTTTCATGGAATAGAAGTCTAGTTCAGAATCAGAAGGAAGACCATCGCCCGGCAGCCACGAGGATAGCCATGTCTCATTTGACGGATTCCAGCGGAGGATCCCATTCATGCTGGCGAAGAGGTACTCGCCTTGATACTCTACCATCCCTCTGATCCTTCCGTCGACGTCGTTCCACTGGCCCAGGAGGGTCATGTTTGAGGCTGAGAATCGCCTGAGGATATTATCCCCGTATGCTACCCACATCTCGCACGAGGTGTTTAGTGGGAAGCAGTCACCAAGGTATTGCGCGTTGACCCTGCCAACGTCTCCAATTGTCTGGAGATCGTCCTCCCATCCATCCGACGTGGTGTTCCATCTGAGGATTGTTCCGGGGTCGCCCGAACCACCCCATCCGGATGTCTCTACGACGCTAATCCATACCTCATTGCCGATTAGATTCATCCCGTGGATGACTCCGTTGAATCCTAGACGTTCTCCAGCATCGATTGTTTGCAGGGTCGAGTTGTTGTCAAGATTGATTCTTGCAACCTCGTCTCTGGAGTTCCAGGGGTTCCCTCGTTGGGGGGAGTAATACATGACCCCTTCAACAATTAGAATCTCTGCAGGGGAGTAGTTTGGAAGGGTCGGTCCGTCTTGATTGGCGCCTCTGTCCCATTGAATTAGGGCAGTTTCGTTTACCAAATCAATCAGTGTGAGTCCGAAATCGCCTCCAGCCCAGATTGTTCCCTCTTCCCTCCCCTCTATCATTACGGTGACATCGTCATCCCCTAGGATTCCCTGAGATCCGTCCCAGGGGGTGAGCCACGAACCCGAAGTGAGGTTGAATCTGGCGATTCCTATGTTCTCAAATCCGAGGTATAGTGTCTCGCCGTACTTGACTACGCGTGCTCTCTCGGTGTCGTCTCCCGCCGTCCAGACCTCGACGACGGTTCCATTTGATGTATTGATGACAGCGGCACCTTCAGTTGTACCTGCGTAAAGTAGTTCAGAGCCGATTGGTTCCACGGAGATAACGAATCTGGAGGGCATGCCATCGCCTTGTCCCCCTCCACCACCACCGCCTCCTGATGTCCAGCAGTCCTCTAGTGTGAATTGTGATTGGGGGTTACTGGGATCGGGCCAGTTCCACATGCATGCCCCCCTGTTTGTACCAGCATAGACGCCGTTAGCATCGCTGGAGACATCATAGAACTCGAAGGGGTCGTTGTTCCAACCAGGAATGCTGGTTGGGAGTAGGTCCCATGTAGAGCCGTCCCACCGGGCAAGTCCCCCATTCGCATTTGCTCCGGAGTTCTGCACCTCCGAGCCAATCAGTAAACCCCCGTAGAAGTCCAATGAAAGGGTATTGACATCCTCGTCTGGAATGCCATTCGGATCGTCTGGCGTCCAAAGATCGAGGATATCGCTAGTCAGTCTGTCAATTAGTAGGACCCCAAGTCCTGGTAGGCCGAGATAGATGACCTCCCCATCGACTGCAACGGGGGTAGAGTCGAGGTTGTCAACACCCAGAGACTGCCATGAGCCTATGATTGCAGGGGTGCTGAGATCTATCCTCATAACCCCCGCTTCCTCTGTGGCGATATACGCTATTCCGAATCTGGTTGCGATATCTCGAATCATGTCCGAGTCCAATCCTTCCGTCTCCGAGTAAGTCTCGATTACGTTGTTGGAATCAGTCGAGTAGAGTGAGATTCCCGATTCTGAATGTCCGATTACTAGAGTTTCTGAGTTGGAGTCGTATGCCATGCTGGTTATGGAGTTGGAGTTCAGTCCCTGGATTGTTTCAAAGTATGAGCCATCCACATTGCTCAACCTGTGAACGCCACTGTTTGTGGTACCAACCCAGACCCAGCCGTCCTCGTCCTGCTCGATTGATGTGATATCTCCGGGTTCTATCTGCGAGGTCAAGCTGTCTCCGATGTCAATTGGTTCCTTCCATAGGTTATCCTCCTTGTCCATGATGTCGATGATGCTCCCCGAGGCTATCCAGAACTCTCCCGCTTCTCCATCATCTATGATCGCAGTGACCTCTGCGTCTTCGATTGAAGGACTGCTGACAAGATGGAAGGAGCCGTCCGGATTGTCTTCAAGAATCCGACCAAAGGTACCGGATGAATCACCGATTATTGCCATTGACGCTGAGGGGCCCCTTGGTAGACCCCCGGGCCAAGCAGTGATGCTTGAAGCAGTATCCAGTCCCAAGCTTTGCAATTGAACTTCCGAACTGAATAGTAGTAAATCGGTATCGTAGGGTTGTACTTGCTCTTCCGCTAGGATGTAGAGCCATCCAGGAGCGGTCGCCAGACCGACTATGTTGTCCGAAGAAAGCCAATTCGAAGAAGTCCAAGAAGGCATCCATGAGTCTGAAGAGAGGTCGAGTCTGTCTATTCCAGAGTCAGAAGTTGCGATGTATAGGATATCGCCGGAAACGGCGATGTCTGCTATTGAGTTCCCAGAGAGCAGATTCGAATCGTCCCATACGACGTTCCGTTCAATATCAAGGGACGTGAAGTCGGAGGCTGATATATTGTATTCAATTACACGTACTCCGCTCTCCTCTGTCGCTAGGAATATTGTCCTATCATCGATATGGATGCCTACCGGTATCTCGATCTCCGAAGATGTACAGAACTCCAATGTCTTCCAAAGGGCTCCCTTTGATGGCATTAGGTAGTGCATGTAGCACTCGGAGACAGCCCAGAGAACTCCGAATACGTCCACCCCCATCGTCAGGATTGGGTCTGAGAGTGAGGAGTTGGTATCCACGGGGAAATCCACCAAGGGTCCGGAGTCAGAAAGACTCATCGCGGTGACGTTGCCACTGTAATCTCCAATGTAGAGAAGGCCTCTGTTCGGGTCTAAGGCAATTGAACGCCCTCCAATGCCAGTTGAGATGTCGATAATGCGTTTGTTCGCGTTTTCATCCAGTTGAAGGAGGTCGTCATCAACGAGGATATTCATCCTCCCGTCAATTGGGTTGTAGGCAGTGCCGTAAATCGATACCTCAAGAGGGCTGAATGATAGTTTTGGATCGACGGGCCGGAGGGCCTCCATCACCAAATCTGTGATTTCAATTCCCGAGGGAATCTGCCACGAAGCGTCACTGATCGTATTTGGCTTCAATGAAGCGTCCAAGATTCCGTCTACTAGGCTTGGGAGGTTGTCGGCGAAGTTGTTTTGCCTCCCGAGGTCTCCTCTTCCGCTCCAGTCAAGTACGCTTGTCTGAGTATCCATTACTGCAATCTGGGGCTGATTGGCCCAATATCCATCGCTTCCATTCACAGAGATCTCCAGAGTGAGGTTGTCAATGACCGCACCGGGTGCGAATTCCAGGAAAAGGTCGGCCAGTGCAGGTGTCCCATTGGCAGCATCTGCACCAGTGGCTTCCAAGACTATCCACCCTGTGTCATTACTACCATTTACTCCCCAAGACTTGCCGGATGATTCTTCTCGAATATCGAAGTCATTTGAGAGTGATTGGGGGCCGAATGAAGAGGGTAGGCTGGTCCCCCACGGGAGTAGAATCATTAGTGCAACGAGACAGATTGCCTTATTTCTGCCAGTGTGAGAAATATCTCTAGCGCACATAGAACAATACAAGTCCCTCAATGTGCAATTTATGAATGGTAGGGGTACTCGTCCATTACTTGCTCACAGCATTATTCAATGAAGGGGGAGAAAGATGGGAAACACAGCCATATAGGCCGATAATCCCACAATTAGCAATAGGATAGCATCAAAGGAGATGGTCGGCCCGAAGACATCGAGGTGACACATTGAGCAACAAGCAACTGCGCGAGGATGCATTGAATTACCACTCTTCTGATCCTCCAGGAAAGGTTACTGTCGTACCGACCAAACCTCATGGCACACAACGGGACCTCTCTCTGGCCTACTCTCCCGGAGTGGCATACCCCTGTGAGGAAATAAGGGATAACCCCGATGATGCATACCGATATACCTCCAAAGGAAACCTAGTCGCCGTAATTAGCAATGGTACAGCCGTGCTGGGCCTTGGGGACATCGGAGCTCTCGCGAGCAAACCAGTGATGGAGGGGAAAGGACTTCTCTTCAAGGCATTCGCAGACATTGACGTATTCGATATCGAAGTAGATAGGACTGACGTTGATCAGTTCGTTGAGGCGGTCAAGGCTATTGCTCCCACTTTTGGAGGGATTAATCTCGAAGATATTAGTGCCCCCGAATGCTTCGAGATAGAGAAGAGATTGGTAGAAGAGTTGGATATTCCGGTTATGCATGATGACCAGCATGGAACTGCAATCATTTCAGGGGCTGCTCTTCTAAATGGACTAGAAGTTGTCAACAAGGAAATAGGTGATGTGAAAGTAGCAATCCTTGGAGCGGGTGCTTCGGCAATCTCATGTGCCAAGCATTATGTCAGACTTGGAGTCAATCCAGAGAATCTAATCATGCTCGACTCGAAGGGGATATTGACCTCTAAGAGGATGGCTGATGGGGAATTGAATGAGTACAAATCTGAGTTCGCAAGAGATATCGACGAAGGAGGGATTGAAGATGCTCTGAAGGGTGCTGATGTGTTCTTGGGGCTATCAAAGGGAGGATTAGTTTCTCCAGAGGTGGTGATGGGAATGGCAGAAAGACCCCTGATATTCGCCCTTGCTAATCCTGATCCAGAGATCACTCCTGAGCAGGTTTCTAGCGTTCGAGAAGATGCTATAGTAGCCACTGGCAGATCTGATTATCCCAACCAGATAAACAATGTTCTTGGTTTCCCGTATATCTTCCGCGGGGCTCTAGATGTGAGAGCTAGCGAGATTACCGAGGGCATGAAGATGGCTGCTACTAAAGCAATAGCTGAACTGGCAAAGGAGCCAGTTCCCGATGATGTAGCTTCCGCATATGGGGGAGAGCAGATGTCATTCGGTCCGGAATACTTGATTCCGAAGCCATTCGATGCTAGAGTTCTGATCTGGGAAGCAAGTGCGGTCGCTGAAGCGGCTGTGAATGAAGGAGTAGCGAGAGTAACCAAAAAGGAGTTCAATATTAATGTCTACAGAGAGAAGTTGGAGTCTCGTCTAGGCCTTACAAGATCAATAATGAGGAGAGTGATCAACCAAGCTAAGAGGGATTTGAAGAAGATTGTTTTCTGTGAAGGAGAGGATCCTACTATCGTAAAGGCTGCCTCCCAGTGTCTTGCTGAGAAGATTTGCGAGCCGATACTTCTTGGACAGAAGAAGAGGATTGAGGCGGTAAAGGAAGAATTGGGCCTAGAATTCGATTGCGAAATTATTGATGTTAGATATGACTCAAGGAGACGTGAGGAGTATGCGGACGAATTGCATGAGCTACGCGGAAGAAGGGGGATGACCAAGGAGGATGCAGTAAGGGAGTTGAAATCAACGACTTTCTTCGCACCCATGATGGTCAGAATGGGCGATGCAGATGGCTATCTGGGAGGGGTTTCACATCAGTACCCAGACATCGTTAAGCCTTGTTTGCAAGTTATTGGTCCGGATCCGGACTCACACAGGATCGTTGGGATGTACATGATGACCGTGAATGGGCAATTGATGTTTATTGGGGATGCTACAATCAACATATATCCTGATTCGAGGACTCTTGCGGAGATTGCTATTCAGACTGCGAAGGTGGCGAGGAGATTTGGGGTCAAGCCGAAGGTAGCCATGCTTTCATTCTCTAATTTTGGAACTTCCGCTGAGATGAGGACCGATCGAATTGAAGAGGCTATAGGGATAGTGAGGGAAATTGAGCCGGATCTGGTTATTGACGGTCCAATGCAAGCCGATACTGCTCTTGTGCCCGAAATTCAGCAAGACTACCCGTTCATGTCCTTCGATGGTCCGGCTAATGTCCTTATTTGTCCAAATCTTGCCTCGGCAAACATAGCCTACAAGCTTCTACAGAGGGTTGCTGGCGCAGAGATGACTGGCCCTATATTGGAAGGTCTTTCGAGGCCCGCCCACGTGCTTCAGCGCAGGGACAGTGCTAGAGACGTTGTCCACATGGCTGCGATATGCGCTGTAGATGCTCAAAGAGCAGCCAAGCAGAGATTGGTGGACTAGATTGGTCTCGGTCCGGACCTGATTACTTCCTCTGTACAACCCTCACTGTATTGCTCAAAGTTCTCGATGAACATCTGAGCCAGTAGATTGGCCACGTTATCATACCTTTCCTCATCATCCCAAGTTCCCCTGGGTTGTAGAATACTATCAGGAACTCCCTCACAGGTTGTGGGGACTTCAAAGCCAAACCTCTCATCTTTTACGAAGACAACGTCAGCCAGATCCCCATTAATCGCAGAATTGAGTAGATTCCTGGTCCAACTAATCTTGATTCGACTGCTCGCATCTGCTCCTCCTGCAATCCAGCCAGTATTGATTAGCCAGCACTTGGCGTTGTTTTCTCTGATCTTTTCCGAAAGTAAATCGGCGTAAGTGCTTGGATGCCTTGGCATGAAAGGGGCCCCGAAACAGGTTGAGAACGTTGCTTGGGGTTCTGTTACCCCCATCTCTGTTCCTGCGACCTTAGCAGTGTAGCCCGACATGAAGTGGTATGCGGCCTGCTCTGGGCTTAGTCTGGAAAGGGGTGGCAACACACCAAAGGCATCACAAGTTAGGAAGACCACGTTTTTCGGGTTCCCCGCCATAGAATCTGGAGTTCGATTCTGAATGAATTCAATGGGGTATGATCCTCTTGTGTTCTGAGTGAGGGAGCCGTTGTCAAAGTCCGGAGTGCCATCAGCATTCAATACCACATTTTCTAGAATTGAACCACGCATCTTTGTAGTAGCGAAAATCGCTGGCTCGTCCTCTTCGGACAGTCTAATGAGCTTGGCGTAACAACCACCTTCGAAGTTGAAGACGCCCCTGTCTGACCACCCATGCTCATCATCACCAATCAGAGCTCGATTGGGATCGGCAGACAGAGTAGTCTTTCCCGTTCCAGAAAGTCCGAAGAAAAGAGCTGACTCTTTCCCATCTGTATTGGCCGAACAATGCATTGGGAGAAGGCCCCTGGTAGGAAGAATGTGATTCATTATTGTGAATATAGCCTTCTTAATTTCCCCTGCATAATGAGTTCCACCGATTATCACAAGACCCCTGTCTAAGGCAATAATTACGAAGACATCGGAGTTGACTCCGTCACTCATACTGGATTTCAACTCAGGAGCATGCAGGATAGTGAATTCTGGGATATGGGCTGCAATTTCATCCTCCGAGGCCCGAACGAACATGTTGTGCATGAAGGCTGCATGCCATGCCTTCTCAGTAACCAGTCTGACTGGCATCCTGAATTCTGGATCCGCTCCACAGAATGCATCTTTGACGAACAGGTTCTCTGCAGCGTTTAGGTGTGCGCGGGTCTTGACCAGTAGTCTCTCGAAAACAGCGGGTGCAGTAGGTCTGTTGACCTCACCCCACCAAACATCCTCTGCCATACCGGCCTCGTCCACAATGAATCGATCATTTGGTGAACGGCCAGTCCTCTCTCCTGTAACAGCAAGTAGTACAGAATCAGAAGTTAGTTTTGCCTCTCCGAGATCGACTGCTTGAGTATGTAGTCCTTCGGAACCCATGTTCCAATGTACATTCCCAGACGGCTCAAGGCCATGTTGGGATAAATCAACGGCCCTACTCTGAGAGGAACTCTGCACCCAACTTCCCCCGCCTTTCCGACGGGGATTAAGTCTTCAAGCATTACGGCTCGGAAAAAAGTTCATGCTAGGCATTTTCGTTCGAATGTCGACCATCAGGGGATGTGATTATGCAATACATGCTCTGTTGCGGAGCGATGACAGACGAGGAGGCTCCAGACAAAATCATCCGAGAAAGAGAGTTCAAACTCCCTTCTGGAATCAATATCGATAATCTCGATGTTCCTACTGAGATGACTACTGGAGAAAATTCTGGAATTTATCCTGAGAAGAAAGATGAGGCTATTGGGGATATCTTTGATCCATTCTCTGAATCCAGTGAAGACTCACCGGGGAAGGTCAGAGAAGATGGGAGTGTGGATAATTCTCCTGAGAGAGATCTAGTTTCTCTAATTTCCATAGAGGGGGAAGAGAGGATAAACTGGGTTATCATGGTCTCGATGATTGTTCTATACAGTGCTATTAGCATTCAAATTGGTAGGACTTTTGACTCAATTGTTGGAGCTTTCTTGCTCATCACTCTAGCAGCAATGGGCTTTGTATTGGGAGAAATTTGGGTTCCTAGGGATCGAATGAAATTGCTGGGAGTAACTTGGGTCATCATTTCAATGAAGGTCTTGTACGGCCTTGCAATAGAGCTCAGATACTGGGAGGTGATTGGAGACGACCTGTCTCTAGGTGTGATTTTGATACTCCTAGTTGGAGTCAATATTTTTGTCGCCTACAGGCATAATCATGATGCTATCGCAGCACAGTCTACTCTTGTTCTACTTGCGGTTGGGTCCACTGCTGGAACTGAGTTTGGTGAAGTGGGCGTTGCTGGCATGATTCTGGTTGCGACAGTTGTTCTCCACGTTATTGCCCTGAACAGAGACTCTGGCAACCTAGCCTCACTCGGAATAGCGTCGTCTAATCTCTGGATTGGAATGCATGCGGTAACTTCTCGTTTTTCTGTGGGGCCTCTTGACGTTATACCGATTGATGGGCCCCTGCTACTATTCCTTCTGTTAATGTCGGTGACAGCAATGAATGCCTACATGGCGACGAAATTCGCCAAGAAAGAGAACTGGTTCTCGAAGGGTTTCGAAACAATTGGATTAGGTAATCCCGGACTGTGGGGTGTTTCCATTTCACTGGGAATGATTGGAGCGATGTTGGCTGTTGCTTCGAATAAAGAAGATTTAGGATATGCGTTGGGCATGGTTACTTTCCTTGGAGGAGCCTTTGGGGGGTCTTATCTTGTCGTTAGGGGCGTCGAGCCTGAACGAGTCTATGCCCCACTAGTTGTTACTGCATCGATTCTGACAATTATTTTGCTATATGGGAATTCTGTGAGAGATGCTATCGGCTTGTCCTCTTATCTGGTCTTCACCTTGGTTGGTTCCTCGGTCACAGTTGTGATAATACTTAGAGATCAGAATAGCGTAACTGATAGGGTTCTTTGGATTGGTGCGATTGCCATATTGGCAATATTGGTCCTTCTTGTGCCGACTGGGTCCGAGGGGCGTGGAGATGGGGGAATCATGTTGTTGGGGTTCCTCTCTTTGCTGCACATTGGAACTGCTACTCTGGCGATAAAAAGGAATTCTCCCTCACTATCTGGAGTGACGGTGCTTCTACCTTGGTCGTGGGTCATTGCTGAGAAGTTGATTGAAGAGTCTGTTCGTACTATCGTGCTAGCTAATGATTTATCAGATTTCAACGTGGGTATTGAACTCGAAACTACTCCTCTGGCAATTTACCTTGGTTTGGCATCCATCCTTCTGTTTATTGTAAACACAAGAATGGGAGAAACTGGGGTAAATCTAGCATCTGGCTTCCTGGGAATCACTGAGATTTCGGCTACAATCAGAGATTCTGGGTTGCTCAATCTCTGGAGTATCGGACTCTGGTTACCTGTGATGACAATTCTGATACTAGCACAATTTGGTGGGTTCACAACGGTTTCTCTTGTGGCTTTACTAGCACTACTGTCTGGGTTGCATGTTACAAGTTTCGTTCTAGGTCTCAGGACTGGGGGTGCGGATGGAATTATCTGGGTATTAGCACTGAGTTTCTTGATCGTCCAGTGGAGGCATGGTCTCGATGAGGCGATGATAGTACTAATGTGCATATCAATTGCATTGATTCTGAATTTTGGGGAAGATCGTAATTTCACTCTAGGGATGGGGATGATGTCTGCTCCAATGCTTGTCTTCATTACTGGAAGAAGTTCCAATCTAGAATTGGCGACTCCCGTTTGGTTCAATGATCTGTATGAGGAGTCAAGCCTTGGGACAATACCAGAGACCGAGTTTTTTGCATTATTGAGCAGTTTGGTTATGGTTGCAATTTTCTTACCGAGAGCGGAGAAGATGGAGAGTATTCTGAAACCAGCATCCACTGCATTGATTCTAATCGTCATCACAAACGTTCTATCGTTTAATTCGGGCAATTTCCTCCTCCAAGTTTCATCTGGGACAGTATTTGCATCTACTTCGGTTTGGCTGATTTCTAGAGGTGAGCTTAGATCTGAGTTGCGAACCATTGCAAAGAGGGACTCAATTGTCAGTATGGTTTCTGATGGTTCGATTTCACGGAGCGGTTCCTTATCTTCATACAATCCCAAAGTAGCGGAAATGGAAGAGCTACGGAAGAGGAAGAGGGAGCTTTCTGAAACTGATGACGTCTCTGAGCTATTGACCTCTGAGATTACCCATATGCCGATCGTTGGGCTAGTAATCCTAGGGATTGTATTGATTATTACCATACTAATTTCCGCAATGGGATCGAGCTCTCTGATACTAATTGCTTCGGGATTTTTCTGCTGTATCATAGTTCTACTAATCAGGAATCGAACAATGGGACTGGAGCTCGAATTGCCTCATTTCATTGGCATGGAGATGCCCATTGCGGCTGCAGTATCGGGACTCTGTATGGCCCTAGTTTCGGGACATGTCTTCCCCCCTGGGAGCAGTCCCTACGAATTGCTAGACATGGCGGTCGTGACTGTTCTAGTGTTTGTTCTACTAATGACATCACTATTGTACCAGAAGAATCTCCTAGACAGGATTGCAATAGCAATTGATTGGTTCATTCTCCCACTATTGCTGGCCCGCTTAGTAGCAATTGCGCTGGGAGGAGCCCTGCCGGCTCCAATGACCGTGGATCCTTTTGCTCACGGTATGTTGGAATGGACAATTCCATGGTTAATTCTTGAATCATTGCTAATTCTGTGTGTTTTGGTTGGTTTCTGGGTAGATGAAAAGAAGGATACCCTGGGTAGGAAGCATGGCTTGAATGGATTAGGTATTGGCTCGCGTAGTTTGGGCATAATGATGATGTCATTCGGGCCGGCGGGATTGCTTGCTGCATCTAGTGCAGCGTTTCGCAGTATTAGGACCGAGCAGCCATCTGGGCTTGGGATTGCCCTGCCTGTTGGAGTCTTGGCTTGTTTTTCACTAATTCACTGGAATGATGAGTTGTTAGCATCATCTGATTATTTTGAATGGACCGTATTGCTTCTAGGAATAATGATTATCGTTTCTTGTGGACTTACCGTCCCTCTAAATCTGGAAAAGTGGACCATTACTCTAGCCATTGATGGCCATTTATTCATTATCTCAGGAGCAATAATGTTGGGAATGGTGGGTGGCTTCGAAATACCACTACTGCTGATTCTGATGTCTACCACAGTATGGATTGTCGGGATTCTTCAACTTAGGAAGTCGCTAAGGATTTGGGGACTTGCGGATTTGATCGCTGCGATCCTCTGTTCATTCGTTTTCGCTTCCAAGGGTTTCGACCAATACGAGATATTGCTTGGGATGACTGCTCTAGCATTGGAGTTGGGTGTAATTGCCTGGCTTGGATTAACAAATCAGGATGAATTACGCAGAGACTAGTCCTGAAGTGCCAACGTTGATGACAGGCGGACAATTCTAGGGACATGTGACGAGGTCGTGGATATCCGATACCCCTGACGAGGTTGAACATCCCCCCATACCTTTGGGGCTGAATAAGATGACCATACCTCGGGTATCCCTAGTCCTCTCCATAGTTACTGGTCTGGGGCTGCTATTTTCGTCCATCTGGGTTGGTCTTTCAGCGATGTCATTCTTGGAAGATCTCGAAGCATCCTTCGGTACTACGGATGTCGAAATTCTCAAGGAGGATGGACGATGGTTGTGGGAAGTTAGTGTCCTTTTTGATACATGTTCTTCACGTGAAGATGACTGGGAGTGGCCAGAGTCACTAGCGAGCCAAGATGATGTTTTTCTACTACCAGGAGAGGTTCGCTGCGACTGGCAGCATCAGGGCGAAGGCGATTCGGCGAGTATAGTGGTACACAATAGGGGAAATCAGACACTCAATCTCGTAATGGAAATTAGTGGTGGAGGCGTAGTCTTCGCTGCGAATAGTCAGCCATACCTAATTATCAATGAATTGAGTGCGAATGACAGCAGTATTATGGAAATCAATCTGGTTGAGGCGGTGTCCGAACGTGAGATTAGCGTCACAGCCACCCACATTTCCGTTCTTCAGGCACAGGTTCGGATGGATCTTGCCATCTTCCAAGGCCCTGATAGCAGAGACATTCACATCCAAGATGGTGATTCCGTGGAGGTTCACTACACGGTTTGGGACGCCGATACAGGTGAGGAGTTGGATGATGGTACGTGGGTAGAAAACGCGGGTGACCCGTGGTTCTCAATCGAAGGTTTTGGATGGTCTGCAATTGGACTTGATATCGATAATGACAGAGGGGTGGCATTCCCTCTTACTGATACTGGAACAACTCATGTCACTCTTCTACCACCTCCGATAGCATATGGCAATAGCGAGGGTCACGAACTAGAGGAAACCTGGCTGAGATTCGAATTGAAGTTGGAGAGAGCGCCAGTCTCTGAGTAATTGTCGCGAAAGTGACTTGACTAAGTTCCAACGGGACTGGCCATGGGTGAGGAGGAGCATAAGCCAATTGTTCCTTCTAAGAGGGGTCTAACCTATGCGAAAAGAAAGTTCGAACCGAAGTCCGCAAGGAAGGGCGAGCCTGAGTTCTTCATGGACGAAGGGATGAGGAGGCTATCCACTCCATGGTCTGTTGCCTCGATAAGGGCTGGTCAGATTGACCCTCTTTCACTTCCTGCTGGAGTGATCCTGGACGCAGCAGCCGGCTCTGGAATCCAACTAATTGCCTTTTCAAAGATTTTGAAGAGGCCTGCTCTAGGGATTGAATTAGACGAGGAT
This sequence comes from Candidatus Poseidoniales archaeon, assembly GCA_003602515.1. Lineage (GTDB taxonomy): Archaea > Thermoplasmatota > Poseidoniia > Poseidoniales > Thalassarchaeaceae > UBA36. The sequence goes on from QQSB01000064.1 coordinate 19,087, forward strand.
ATTGCCAAGCTTTGTGCTGCAAATATGCAATTGAGCTCCGAGGGTGAGGTTCAACGGTCACTTGATAGAGTCCTAGTGGGAGATGGGGGGTCCGCTGAATCTGCAATGACTTGTTACTGGACCAGCCTGAGAGATGCTGGCACGCGCGCTCACCCCCCTGTAGCTATGCTACATCTTGATCCAGCGAGGCCGAGAGATGCGCAGAACCACAGTCTTGAGGAAATGGAACCAGACATAAAGACGGTTCTGAAGTCCTGGAGCAGTCATTTGCAGATTGGTCCGAATGGGCCTGCTGTTCTGTTAGATTTGTCTCCCAGACTTGACGCTGTTCAAAGAGCCATGGTTGATGGAATTCTTGAGACGACCTTCCCCGGATCCTCATGGACATGGGAGTGGCTCAGTAGAGGGGGAGGGAGGGTTGACAGGCTCTCGGTTTGGGTTGGTTCTCTTTCTTCAAGTAGTTCGAACAGATGCATGAGGGTGGGGCGAAAGAATATCATTGCAAGTATCGAAGGAGATAGTTCGGGAGCGGTTGAGTCATCGTTCAATAGCGTGATGGAGATCCCTCGAGGGGCCTATCTAACAATAGTTGATCCTGTACTAATTGAGAGTGGACTCCAGAACTCGTGGCACGATATGGCAGTTGGGAGTGGCACAGGTTCTTCTTGGGTCAGAATCGAGGGTAGGAGGCCTATGCTTATCCATACAGATGAGTTATCGGGAGATGACGAAGTTAGGGGTTTTGTCGTTGCCACAGGGAAAATAGTACAACACAGACTCTCTGCACCAGAACTTCATACCATAGACCAAGTGGCAGCCTCAGTCGCGAAAAAGAGGATTTCTAACCTCACCCTTAGGTGTAGTCTTGATCCAGAAATTCATCCAACTCTTCAGAGGAGGATAACTAAGGAGTTGAAAGGGACTGAAGGAACGAAGGGATTCATGGTGGACTTGGATGTATTAAGACCTAATGGAAATCATAAGGTGTATGTTGTTTGCAAGGAGTAGAGGGGCTTTCATCAAAATGAGGGTGTCCAATCGGTTCAAATAGGAACTGTATTTCGCGAGGATGCCGAAAAGGCCACCGAAAGGTGAACACGGGGGAACCGTAATGCCAAAAGTGAACGAAGCTGAACTTGGAGATGACTTCTCGTATATTGTCAGAATCGCTGATACTGATATTGATGGTTTGAAGCCAATAACCTATGGACTCGCCTCGGTCAAGGGAGTTGGGATAAGGACTTCAATGATGATTTGCAAACTTTCTGGGATCGATGGCACTAGGCTCGGTGGGCATTTATCCTCTGATGAGCAAGATCAGCTCAGGAAGGCAATTGACGATTACGCAACTAATGTCCCCTGGTGGATGGTGAACAGGCAGAGGGATCTGGAGTCAAATGAAGATGCACATATCATTGCCAATGAAGTTGGTATGACGAAAGATGACGATGTGGCTAGGCTGGCTGAAATCAAGACTTGGCGTGGGATGAGGCACAGGAGTGGTCACAAGGTCAGGGGTCAGAGGCTAAGATCGAATGGACGAAGAGGCTCTGCATTGGGTGTCCAGAGGAAGAAGTGAGGTGATTCAATGGGCGAGCCAAAATTCTCCAGGCCACGGACACAGACTCCGACGCATCCTTGGAAACAGGCAAGGATTGACGAGGAACACGATCTAAAGGAAAGATTTGGATTAAAGAAAGTGGGAGGGATGAGGGAGATATGGAGAGAGAAGTCATCCCTAAGGAGACATCGAAACCAAGCGATGAAGCTTATCGGAAGGGTTGATTCATCAGAGGGTCACTATGCTAAGGAGAAGGAGCAGTTACTCGATTCTCTTACTAGGAAGGGTCTTTTGCAGACAGGTGCTGACATAGGAGACGTACTGGAGATAAATGTCGAACATATGCTTTCAAGGAGGTTCCAATCAGTGGTATACTACAAGGGGCTTGCACCTTCGATGAGAGCAGCGAGGAATCTGATTGTGCACGGGCACATTTGTATTGGCGAGCAGCGAATGACCGTTCCTGGTTATCATGTTCTGAAGGAAGAGGAGGATTCGTTACAGTATAGCCACAACTCTCCTTTTGCTGATCCTGAGCATCCATTCAGGAAGGACTTGGAGACGATGAGATTCCAAGAGGAAGAAGAAGACGAAGAACCCGATGAGTCTACTGGAGATGCTGATTCCGATACTGACAAGGAGGAGAAGTAATGGGTCATAAAGCGATTCTGCATATTTACAGCACTTTCAACAACGTGCTAATTACCGCTACAGATCTAACTGGCGCTGAGACTGTTTGCAAGGTCTCTGGAGGGATGGTGACCAAGGGCGGTAGTGACTCTGGGGGTCAGTTTGCTGCTACTAGGGCGGCAGAGAAAATCGCCGAGATGCTGTCTGAGAAAGATTTTGATCAAGTCATAGTGAAGTATCGAGGTGCTGGAGGAAATAGATCAAACAGTGCTCCTGGTGCGACGGCTGCGATTAGAGCTCTAACCCGAGCAGGTGTTAGAATTACAAGAATCGAAGATGTGACGCCAATGCCAACTGACGGTACAAAGAGCAAGGGCGGAAGAAGGGGCAGAAGAGTTTGAATTGAGGTGAAAATATGGTGAAAATCAAGATACTAAATGAGACAGAAGAGAAGATACAGGTTCTTATCTCAAAAACTGACAGGAGTTTTGCCAATGCACTGAGGAGATCTCTAATTTCTGATACTCCCAAGATGGCAATAGACAGTGTCACATTCCAACTAGGAACAAAAGAGCAGGATGAGGAGATATGGGAAACGACGGGGCCACTCCCCGACGAGATGGTTGCCCAGAGATTGGCAATGATACCAATTCCGACGGTACATGACAAATTCTACTTCCAAGATGAGTGCCCCAATTGCAAAGATGTGGTTGAGGAAGAAAGGGGTTGTGTGGAATGCCAGATGATTTACACATGTGTTGTATTTGGTTCAGAAGAGGGCCGATGGGTGACTGCTGGGGACATGAAGTACCTAGGAGAAGGATCTCTGGAGATTCCAGATGAATACAAGAGTATACCAATTACCAAGCTCCTAAAGGGGCAGATGATCGAATTCTATGCTACTGCAATAATGGGACGTGGTCGAGAGCATACGAAGTGGTCCCCGGTATGTGGTGTGTCATTCCACCCTCGAAGAATCGGTGTCCTGAACAACAAAAAGAAGTCGAAGATCCTATGGGATATGGACTTGGAGATTAATGCAAAAGACTTCGACAAGGATGGGAAACTGAAAGATATCGACAAGGTCGCAGTTCTTACTCATGAGCTGAATCATGTTGGAGAGGGTACCGAGGCATCAAGAGAATTCGGTGATGCAGTGACACTAGAAGAGGTATCTGGAGAGTTCATCTTGGAGTTTGAAACGGATGGATCGATGGGGCCCAGAGTTGCAATCATGAAGGCAATTGAAGAGCTCTCAGGAAGGTTTGGATCTCTGGAGCAGGACATATCGGCGGCTCTTTGAATTCCAACATTTCATTACCCGTTCACTGGATGAGTGACTATGCCTACTGCACTGGGTAGAGGACATTGTGGCGGACACATTACTCTATTATTCACAGTCGAGGATGATCTGGATGATCCTATTGCACAGGGTAGCAGGGGTGCTGGTCTTTGTCTGAAGGATGGGGTGGAAGCGATAGCGAAAGGAGAGAATGGTCGAGGAAAACTGGATGTCAGATTCCAAGATGGCGAATATGACTCTAAAATGTACAACGATGTTCTACAGGAGTTGATTGAAGAAATTCCAGAAATTGAGACATTCGATTGGGAATTAAACATCAGGATGTCTTTACCCGCATCACAGGGATTTGGAATGTCTGCTTCTGGTGCTATCGCATCAGCGATAGCTTTCCAGAGAGCAATAGGAATTCCCCATGAAGAGTGCCTCAGGAGGTCATTCTTGATCGCCCATATTGTTGAGAGAAAGAGGTCTAGTGGCCTCGGGGATACAACTGCTCTTTCTTCGGGAGGCGTCGAAAGAAGAATTATTGCGGGATCTCCATTTTCTGGCAGTTCTCTCGACCTGGGGCCAGGAATTTCTGAAGGCTGGACCTCGGAAACACCAGTTCTTCTAGTCTGGAGCAAGAAGACTGGGAAGCATACTTCGAAATATATTGATAATCCTGATTGGAAAATGAAAATTAGCGAAGGTGGAGCATCAGCAATGGATCAAATTGGAGACGGTGATTGGGACTCAGGAAGGTGGTCTGATCTCATTAATGAATCACTAACTTTTGCTATTGTTAGTGGATTACAGTTCGATGCGTCCAGAACTGAGATTATCGATGCAGCCAGTCATGCTATCGTTGAATCTGGTCACTCAGAGAGGTTGACAGCAATGCTTTGCATGTTGGGGGAAAGTGTCGTAATTGTCCCTAATGACTCTCTGGACGGAGATGATTGGTCAGGTGAACTATCCTCGATTCTCGAAGCTGGTGGATTCTCAACCTTCCCAAGCAAGATTGGTGCTCTGAGATAGTTTCTCAGGATTTAGAATTCTCATGAAAATCCTCAAGCGGTTTCAAGTCGAGAGGGCTGGAATCTAGTTTTATTGCCCCCCTAAGTCTTAGTCCGTCACAGAACCCATGTCGGTAAACAAGAGCCCCCTGGCCGTATTCTGCGACATACCTGTCTACCTGCTTCTGAGTCTTCTTCTTTGGGAACTTTAGATCGGCACCGAAGAAGTGCTTTGCATCGATCCATGCACAAGGGACTCCATTTATTCTTACATCATCCAAGAGAAGAAGATCTGGGGTGATTATTGCCCTGCCTTCTTGCTTAGTCTGCTCCTTCAGTAATTCTTCCTGGCGACGGAATCGAATACCTACTGATTCGAAATAGCTACACAGGATCTCCTCGAAGACCTCGGCCGCGGTCTGAGTCTCGGTTTGATTTACCGAACTGACCCTATCTACTGACTCTGCCAATTCGAACTGTTCCCTGTCTCTTTTGTTTAACTTAGAAGGGTTCTTGTTTAGTGTATCCTTGATTCTAGTTTTTGTCCATCCTCTGCCTGTAAGTATGGCTCTGAAAGTATTTACTGGAGGTGCATCAAACCTCTTGGAAAGGGCAATTACACTTTCTCCGGAGTCGTACCTCCTACTGAGTTCATTGGATCTACGCATCAATTTTGAGTGAGAATAAACGCTCTTTTCCTGATTTAGCGCCGCTCTTAGAGAAAGAGCCTGTTCGAGGGTAATTGGCATACCGTCGAGTTTAGCAGCAATCTCCTGGACCCTTTCCTCGGGAAGGAAGCCGAATTCTCCGGGAATACACGCTATCTTCCCGGCCTTTCTTTGAACATCCTTGGTGACTGCTTTAGTTTTCCATTTGATTTCCACTTTCTCTGGAGGTGGACTGATTTCTTTTGGTATCCCCATAGGCCTAGGATTAGCGGTAAATCTTGCTAGGGCCCTTTCAATCTCCTCCGATTTGGCACCTCTTCCGTTCTCCTTTGGAAGGTTATTTTCCTTCCTCGGACGTCGGCGGCGCCTCCGACGCCCCCGGCGTCGCTTGGCACTCTCGTCTTCACTCAATGGTCATGGCAGATGTAGGAGCCCCATGAACCCACCGAGTGAAGGGTTACTTCCTCATTCGAGCGTAGACGTCGTAGAAGTAATCTCTAATTGGCCATGGTACAAGTACCATCGAAGAGGCCAAAGGCCACGGAAATCTCAGCTTTCCACATAATCTCCAGATTGCTGCACTCTTGGAGTACCAATCCCCTCTGCTAGAAATTAGGAAAATGGAATCGTGATCAGCGAGCATACTTGGGATCGCTTGCATAATTTCTTCACCTTCAGGGCTATTCTGCCCGATCAGCGTAATACTTGATTCTGAGTTTCTCCTCCTGATGAATTCAGCCCACCTATTGCATTTCTTACATTGGTCGTCGAAAAGGACGATATCGGATTTTCCAGAAAACATACTACACCTAAACAAACGCTATTCCCGGTTCTAAAGGGAAGGATATTCTAGACTTTCCTCCAACATCTTCTCCTTCCCCGGCAACATAAACCTCAACTGATTCAACTTCTAAGGCAGATGCTATGAAATCAGAGTTATCCTTGATTACTTCTGCCTCGTTAATACCCTTAGAAATTATTTCTCTCTCGCCATCTAACCAGGTGTGTATTCTGCCCCTAGTCTTCTTCCCCCCAATAGTGATTGAGTTCCAGGTCTGGAAGACTTCGCCTCTCGTTGACTCATCCTTGAATGCCTCCAGCGACTTTACGTGAGACTGGCCCTTTTCCTTGAAATCAAAATCGTCTTTGTGTAGTTTGATTGCCTCTGATGCTAAGTCTTTTTTCCATTGTGGAGAGGTTTGAATGACCACCTTGGTGATTTCATTATCCGAGTGTCTTTCTGCAAGAGTTCTGAGATTCCTTCCGCTCGAGATAATTTTTTTGATGAAATTCTCTAATGCTAAGACTAGGGTATCACCAGGATTTGGCTCAAGAATAGGCATCACAAGCTTAGCCAGGATATCGGCATGACCGACTTTCCTCCAAAATTCTTCAGCAATATGGGGTGTGGCTGGTGCTAGCATAGGTATCCATCCCTTCAAGAATGTCATTGCAGTGACTCGATCACGCCCTCCTCTTCGGAGATACCAATTCCAATCTGATAGCATCTCGAAGTGACTAATCATCACTCCCTCTCGAAGGCTAACATCGGACATGACCTCGATCCATTTCTCCTGACTGGCCCTCATTCTTGACATAAGCCAATCATCAATATCAGAAGGGTAATCTGAGAGTCCTACTGCTGAGTCAACTGCATCGATAAGGGAGAACATCTGACGGTGGTTTGCCTCTAGAGCACTGTCTGACCATTCCATTCCTGCCTCTGGGTTTGCTCCAAACAGAATGAAAAGCCTGACTGTATCGGCTCCGAATCTAGAAATCATCTCCTCTGGACTTACCGTATTTCCTAGAGACTTACTCATCTTTGCTTGACGTCTTGAGAGGGGTTTTCCACAGGAGGGACAATCTAAATCAAAGTTGTCTACGTGATACTCCGAGTTACAATCGACGCAGTAAGGAGCAGGGGCGTTGAGCATCCCCTGACACACCAGCCTGCTGAAAGGCTCTCCAACTTCATTCATCCCTGCGTCTCTAGAGAATTTCGTAAAGAATCGAGCATAGAGAAGGTGCATTACTGCATGCTCGATTCCTCCGATATAGAGATCAACTCCATCTCCCATCCAGTAGTCGACTACTTCACGGTTGAAGGGAGATGTCTCATTTTTTGCATCACAAAATCTCATGAAGTACCATGAAGAGTCGTAGAATGTATCCATTGTGTCAGTCTCCCTCTTTGCATCTCCCCCACAGGAAGGGCAGTTAGTCTGAACAAAGGAATTGTGAGATTCTAATGGGTTACCACTCTGATCTTCGGAAAAGACGACATCTAACGGGAGTTCCACTGGCAAGTTTTCTCTGGGGACAGGGACGACACCACAGGACTTGCAATGGATCATGGGGATTGGAGTCCCCCAGAACCTCTGTCTGCTCAGTAGCCAATCCTTCAGTCGGTACTCTACGGTCCCATAGCCGTGCTTCTTCACCTCAAGAGCGTTAATCACTGCATTCTTTGCATCATCTCCAGAAAGTCCGTCGAAACCCTCCACTGGTGAGTTGATCATTGGTCCATAACCTTCGAAGGCCCTGACTGGTGGAGAAGTAGGGGCTAGTTCCTCATTTTCCTGAAGGACTTGTCTAATCTCGAGATTGTAGGCTTTGGCAAAATCGAAGTCTCTCTGATCATGTCCTGGGACTGCCATTACCGCACCGGTACCATACGAAGCGACCACGAAGTTACCGGCATAGATAGGGATCTTTTCACCGTTCATTGGATTTATTGCGTGCCTACCTAGGAATACCCCCTTCTTTTCCTTGAGCATGTTGATTCTCTCGAATTCTGACATCTTTGCACATTCGTCTCTCAGGTTCCTCCACTGCTGCTCCCATTCGGTTCCCAAGCACAACTCCTCACAAAGAGGGTGCTCGGGAGATAGAGTTACGAAAGTAGCTCCAAAAATTGTGTCGGGTCGAGTGGTGAAGACCCCGATTAGTGAGTCGGAGTCTATGACTGGAAAATCAATATGCGCTCCGTGTGAACGGCCGATCCAATTTCTCTGCATCGCCTTGACATTTTCCGGGAAGGAGATTCTATCGAGTTCGTCGAGTAACTCATCGGAATACTCTGTCATTCTTACGAACCATTGGGCCATGTCTCTCTGAACTACTTCCAATCCACATCTCCAGCACCTATTGTTCTTGACCTGCTCATTAGCCAGAACTGTATCACAGTCAACGCACCAATTTACTGGGGCCATTCGTCTTTCGATCAGTCCACTCTCATTTAGAATGAGAAACATCTCCTGGTTCCAGCGATAGTAGTCGACATTGGATGTAGCTAGGAATCGTCTCCAATCGTATGAGTAACCCATCCTTTCCTGATCGGAACGTATGCTTGAGATATTGCTATGAGTGACGTCATTTGGGTGACCTCCATCCTTTTTGGCAGCATTCTCAGCTGGCATACCAAACGAGTCGTACCCCATTGGGTAGAGTACATTTTTCCCCATTAGCCGTTGAAAGCGAGCCATCGCGTCTCCGATAGAGTAGTTTCTAACATGTCCCATGTGCATGTGACCAGAGGGATATGGGAACATCTCGAGGCAGTAGAACTTGGGCTTTGACTCGTCTATTTCGGCCTCGAATACCCCTGCATCGGACCATTCCTTCTGCCAACGCAATTCTATCTCTTGTGGGTCGTACACCATTTACTCAAACTGACCGCTGAGTATGGCTTGTATATGCATTACGACTTTGTTTGATGCCTGCCTCGGGTAAGATATGCTGTTAGACGGGGAGTTTGATACGATGATTTGGGAAGATGGGATCGAGGTTTGGGTCACTCAGATGGGGTCACTCATGAATATGAATACGGCCTTTATTGATAGAGCAAATTCAATAGTTGCAATCATTGATCCATACGATGCAAAAAAATGGATTGGGAAGCTAGATCGGGAGGGTTTGGAGCCGACGCACCTACTCTACACGCACACCCATAGGGATCATGCAGCGGGTTACCCTGGGATGATTCAGAGGTTTCCGAATATGGAAGTCTGGGGGCATGAGGATGCCAGGGTTCCTAACTTACTGGGGCACGTAGTGTTCCGGAATGTAGACTTCACCGATACTTGGGTAAGTGCCCCTGGAGAGAGTGTTGATTGGGAAGCTGGATCAATTTCCCTCACCGTGACCCATTCGCCGGGTCATGCTCCTGGACATGTTACATTCCATGGCCATGGAGTCTACCATGCTGGTGATTTACTATTCGTAAGAAGCGCAGGAAGGGTTGATCTTCCCGGAGGCGATCCCCGAGCCCAGCAGATGAGTCTGATAAGGGCAAAAGAAATTCTCCAAGGACTACCTCAGGACTGGAGGCTAATACCGGGACATAGGTATGATGACTTCAGAGGAGAGGTTCCCGACTGGATAAGTCTAGGTGACGCGTTGAAGCATAACTACTTCCTTTCCAATATCACAATGGTTGACTAGGCTATCTTCTGAGTAGTCTCCGAACCAGGCTGCTTTCATCATCGAGAGATGTTGATTCTTCTTCCCTTACCTTCTTCAATGCACTAATGGGAACCCAATCATCCGGAACCAACCTCCATGGCGTCACTCTTGCCATTATCCCAAGTAGGACTTGGCTTCCAGGGATCATGAAAACTCTGAGAGGGGGCACAACCAGGCTCAGTGCAGCTAAGTCATCTCTCGCCCGGATTCTATCCTTCCGGCTAACTCTTCGTCCGATTAGGATACTGGATAGCGTAGTCGACGTTTGCTTGAAGTGCTCTGCACCGATTTTCGATGTGTCCCAAGCCTTCTCAATTGAATCGCCCCACTTGCTAGGTTCCTTTGCTACTTCCTTAATCTCGTTCTGTGATTTATCAGGAAGACTGCGATATACTGCAGCTGTTCCAGTTGCCACCCACGGCAACCACCTCATCATGAATCCTGCGGATTTTCTGATCCTACCCATAGAATCACTCGGTCTTGTCTATCCTACGGGACGAGACGCCCCTCGACTGCATTTCTTTCTGTACGGTTCCAGGTGGCAGAGTCCCATTCTGCTCCAAAGCGGAAAGTGCGGCTATCACTATGCTATTTGTGTCGATTTCAAAGAATGTACGCAGCGCTTCTCTGGAATCTGAGCGACCGAACCCCTCGGTTCCTAGGACAACGTATCGTCCACCAACCCATCTTTGAATCATCTCAGGGACTGAGGAGATGTAATCTGATGTTGCTATTGTCGGAGTTTCATCTCCAAAACATTCGGAAACGTATGGTATTGATTTACTTCCGGGATTGAGTCGCTTCTTCCTCTCGTGTTCCATTCCTAAGCGTCGAAGTTCCCCGTAGGAAGTGACCGACCAAACTTCCGATTCGACAGCATGGTCACGCAGTAGTTCTGTGGCGGCCTCTCTTACTAGATTCAGTATCGGACCAGAACCTAGTAATCTCACCTTAGGGCCATCTCCCGATGTCTCTTCGAGAAGATATGCGCCTCTGATTATTCCTTCATCGGTTCCTGCCGGCTTTGGCATCTGCTGTTGATTCTCATTGTAGAGCATTATGTAATGGAACACGTCAAGATTCTTGCCCCACATCTCATCGATACCATGTCTAATTATTGTAGCTAATTCGTATGCATAAGAAGGGTCCCATGCTCGACAGTGAGGGACTGCGGAGGCCGTAAGGAGGCTGTGGCCGTCTTGATGCTGTAATCCCTCACCATTCAGTGTCGTTCGACCTGCAGTTGCTCCCATGAGGAAGCCTCTGGCCCTAGCATCGGCGGCACTCCAAATCTGATCACCTACTCTCTGGAAGCCGAACATTGAGTAGAACGTGTAGAATGGAATTGTTGGAGAGTTCGCGTTAGAGTAAGAAGTTGCGCTAGATATCCATGAGGCTATTGCTCCAGCCTCGGAGATTCCTTCCTGAAGCACCTGACCAGAATCAGATTCCTTGTAATTCAGAAGCATCTTATGATCGACAGGCGTATACTTCTGCCCCTTTGATGCAAATATTCCGAACTCGCTGAAGAGGGGGTCCATTCCGAAGGTCCTTCCTTCATCAGGAATGATAGGGACGACCTTGTCGCCTATCTCCGACTTCATCAGAGTCCTCAAAAGTCGAACGAAGGCCATAGTGGTTGATACCTCTTGTCCCTCAGGGGTTCCTCCATCGAATGCTGCATATGTTTCCTCACCTGGAAGATCTGTGATGATTTTGATTGGTCTTCTCGAAGGAAGGTGTCCGCCAAGTTTTTTTCTCTGCTCTAGCAAGTATCTGATTTCATCTGAGTCTTCTTCCAGAGATACAAATGGATTGTCCTCAAGTCTGGAGTCATCCAAGTTAAGTCCAAGTGCATCGCGGTAAGCAACAAGATCCTCGAGGCTCATCTTCTTCTTCTGGTGAGTAGAGTTTCTTCCCTCGAATGAGTCGATCCCCCAACCCTTTACGGTATGTGCTAGGATTACAGCTGGCCCATTGGATGACAGGGCTGCTTGATATGCGGAATATACCTTGATTGGGTCATGTCCCCCTCTGGTCAGTTCCTCTATTTCTGTGTCAGAGATAGAGGAACCCAACGCTTGGAGTGCTTCGCTCGCGGAGAAAAGCTCATTCCGGAACTCACTAGGAGGTAGCGTACTGAGACGTTGCCAGTCTCCATCCGTAATTGTCTCCATCCTGTTCAACAGTTCACCATTTGTATCAAGTTGGAATACTCGGTCCCAACCGGAACCCCAGATGACTTTGATCACAGTCCATCCTGCACCTCGATATAGCCCCTCCAACTCTTGAATAATGCTGGAGTTTCCTCTAACGGGGCCATCTAATCTCTGGAGGTTACAATTGATTACGACAACCAAATTATCCAACTTTTCTCTGCCGGCTACTGCTATGGAGGCGATTGCCTCGGGTTCATCCATCTCCCCATCACCTAGAAATGCAAAAACACGACTCTCCGAGGTATCGGCTAGATTTCTCTGGTGGAGATACTTCCAGAATCTGGCCTGCATAACGGCACCAAGTGGTCCAAGACCCATGGAGACTGTTGGGTACTCCCAGAATTCTGGCATTAGACGAGGGTGAGGGTATGAAGAGAGGCCGTCTTCGAATGCTTCCTGGCGGAAGTTTGAGATTTGGTCAACAGTAATCCGTCCCTCTAGGAATGCTCGGGAGTAGATTCCCGGACTAGCATGGCCTTGGATGTAAAGTGCATCTCCTATCCCATTGTGATCCTTACCTCTGAAAACATGATTGAACCCGACTTCGTACAAAGTTGAGCTCGAGGCATAAGTGGAAATGTGTCCACCGATTCCATCCATCCTTCTGTTTGCATCAGAGACCATCGCTGCCGCATTCCAAAGAACATGATTCTGGATTTCCTTCTCAATTCCAAGATTTCCGGGATATGGTTTTTGCTGATCAATAGAAATTGAGTTCAGATATGGAGTCCTTGAGGTGGAAATGTCAATTCCAAGAGCTGTTGCCTCGGACAATAGTTCCTGAAGGAGGAGTCGGGCTCTGGAACTGCCAGAAGAAGAGGTCATCGTCCTCAATGACTCGAGCCACTCATCGGTCTCTTCTGGGTCCATATCAGGGAGGGTCTGACGAGGTTTGGATGGGGACATGTCAGCACTACTGCCCCGCAGGGCAGAATCACCAGCCAAGGCGTGTTTTTTGAATGGGTCGTCGTTCAAATCTGCTCAAAGAGGGGATGACCCGGGTCCGACTTCGATGAGATGGCACTCGTGCATTGTCCTAACCCCGGCTACTGTTATTGCGGAATCGCCCGACACGCACCTCTCTCCCTTCCACTTCCTGACCGTTCTAACCACAGTCTTAGAACCTGGAGCGTTGTTGGGGTCTACCTTAACCTCAACAATTAGCTCTCCGATCTGCCCCAACCAATCCAAAGCTGCATCAATGCTTCTTCGAGCGTAACCATGTCGTTGCTCAGAACTGCGTACCCAATATCCTAAGTTCCATGTTGCCCTATTTGATCTAGTCACTCTGTCGAATCCAATCAATCCGATCACATATCCATCCCAGGGACGTACCATGATCCAATGATGGAGTAGGCCCGTACGTCCCTTACGCTCGGTATCTCTGACAAAATCATCTATCTGTGGCCTAATTTCTTTATCCGGATTTATCCAAGGCATAGCCCGGATTACATCTGGCCAAGTCTCTTCAAATGCCTCGACTATTTCTGAGATGTGTGTCTTTGATACTGGCCTAAGCACTAGGCTCTCATCGACTCGGATGGACGAGGTTGCTCTCCTGTGCATTATTTTAGCCGAGGAGCTCCGACGCATGAGTCCTACGTATCAGGACTTGGTTATGAAATGAGTTTCTCCTTTGCTCTGACTACGTCTGGGTCTTCTGGACTGTTTTCATAGGCTGATTCAACCATCCTTTGAGCCTCATTATTCCTTCCAATTGACATTAGTAGCTTACCGACGGAGTAGATCAAAGAAGTCCGATTTCCTAAGTGGGGGCCGACTTCATCTAGAAGGACGGTTGTCTGTGCTTTATTCTGATCTTTTGCTGATCTGAAGGCTGCCTGTAACTGTTTGATAATTTCCGGAACGGGCCATTCGTCTTGTTGCTGCCATGGCCAAAAAGACGAATGGCCTTGGTACGAGATGTCAACAGGTCCCTCTTCCCCGGGTTGGAGGATTGGTGCGGAAGGAATCTGAACCGGAATTTCGATAGATTCTGGCTTCTTTTCTTCGAAAATTGGGGTTGCAGAGATTTTCGGGATAGGAATCGACGGGGCAGGTGGAACTGGAGGAGAATCACTTGATGGTGGGTCTACTCTTGCAAAGGCTTCCTCGAATTCGTCAACCTTTCCATCTCCATCAAAGTCATCCTCTTCTATACCGACAACTTCTCTAGGCGGTGAACCCATTTCGTTAGCCTCGATAATCTCGTTGGATTCCATTGGTTGTGTGAAATCGGGAGTCTCAGCATTTGGTTGGATTAATTTGATTGGTCTGTGATCCAATATCTCTTCCTCTTCTACAGATCCTCTGGGTACCTCGAATTTCTGAACGAATTGGGGGATGTCGTCTGCAGTTAGCTCATACTCATCATCTATTTCTTCGCTAGTTGAGTTAAACGGGTCGAAATCTGGTTTTCTGTCCAATTGTACTTCATCGTCTTCTCCATATTGCGAGACTTCAACAGTTAAGTCATCAAATGCAAATGAAGGAGTAGTAGGTTCATTCTCCGCTTCGTCCTCTTCAATTTCGCTCATCAGTTGGTCCAATAAGTCCGTAGATTCGTCTTCTCCAAGTCCTGTACTCTGCTGAAAAGATGGGCGGTCTATCTGATAGAAGCAGCGCGTGCAAACCTTGGTTCCCTCTTGATTCAAATGTTGACAGGACGGACAGGAGGTACCCTTGGGGTTAGAATTACTCCATGACTTAAATCTGTCAAATACCAATCCCGTCCCCCCAGTATTTCCTTTCGAGAGTGGTGAACGTTTAATTCTCACTGGGAATGGTTTGTTTTGATGAATCTAGGACTCGTCAAGTAACCGTGATAGGGGCAGGTTGAGACGGGAAGACGTGGGCGACTCAGGGATAACGGTTCCAAGTCGCTTCAAAAAGAGCCAGGACCATCATGAATCTTACCTGCGTCTTATTCGGTGGGAGCTGGATGATGAGTTGGCCATGACCGAGGAGAGGCTCAGAAATTGGTCAGAAAAGAAGTTGGAAGCGAATGGAATTGCCCTGTTCGGACTGAATGCCAAGACAGATGGTTGGTTATTCGGCCAGCAGATCGTTAGGCTTCGACGAGGCGTTGGGAAGTATCTTGGCTCCCATCGATTCAGACAGGGCGACATAGTACTTCTCAGCAGAGGGAGTCCACTGACAGAGAAGCCTATTGAGGCCATAGTGAGCAATAGGAGTAGGGACTCTATTCGAATAGTACTTCCTGAGGCGCCACAGGGCCTTCGTAAGGGCACATGGAGGATTGATAGAGGGGCCAATCGTGTTGCTTTCGACAGGATGAGGGATGCTCTAAATTCTGTCTTCGAGGAAGATGGAAGTGCCCCTTTGAGGGAGTTGCTTCTCGGTCTAGTTCATGATCCCGTAGGAACTGCTTCACTGGTTCCAGAGCTCGGAGGGGTGAAGCAAAAAAGAGCGACTCTGCCAAGTGACATGAATAAGGCCCAGAGGGATGCTGCAGAGAGTGCGATAAATAGCAGGCTGACACTGATTCAGGGCCCTCCGGGAACGGGTAAGACTCATACTGCAGTTAGGGTCCTAGAGAACTGGTCTATACTGGATACTGGGACCGTTCTTGCAGTAGCAGACTCAAATGTGGCGGTTGACAACTTATTGGAGGGTTTGCTAGATAGGGGTGTCAGAGCAGTTAGATTAGGTCAGCCAGTGAAGGTGAGAGAGAATTTGAGAAACGCAACAATGGATGCTCGGATGGAAAGTCACGAATTGAATAGGGATCTTGTGGAAGAGATCGAGAGGAATGAAAAATTGTCTAGGAGAATTAAAGGTATGAGGGGGGGCAAGGAAAAGGGCCTAGCACACAGGGACCTTAGCAGGGGGTGGAAGGAAGTGAAAAAGCTGGAAAGGCAAATTCGGGATGACATCCTAGATAGGGCTCAGGTTCTATGTTGTACTTGCATTGGTTCTGGACATGAGTTACTCGATGGGAGAAGGTTTTCCCGAGTACTAATTGATGAGGCAACTCAGGCTACGGAGCCTGCGGCATTGGTGCCCATTGTGAAAGGGGCCAGACAGGTCGTATTGGTTGGTGATCACAGACAACTACCTCCGACCGTGATTTCTCGGCGGGCTGAGAATGGAGGCTTGAGTAGGTCCCTATTCGAACGATTGGTAGACATGGGGATAAAACCTCTACTTCTTAACACTCAATATAGGATGCATCCATCAATTTCTGAGTTTCCAAACTCTCAGTTCTACGGAGGGATGCTTGAGGATGGGGTGGATGAGTCTGAGAGAGAGGCTCCACCTGGGATGCTTTGGCCCAATTGGGACTCACCGTTAACATTCCTTCCTGTCGATGGCGATGAGTTACTTTCGCCCGATGGAGCCTCGAAGGAGAACGCAGCAGAGGCATCATGGGTAGTGAAAATTCTGATGGGTTTTGTTGATGATGGTGGACTTGAGTTAACGGACATTGGAATTGTCACGCCATACGCTGGACAAGTTAGGGCGATTAGGGATATGCTGCCGGAGTCGTTACAGGGTGTCGAGGTTAGGACTGTTGACGGATATCAGGGAAGAGAGAAGGATGTGATAATATTCTCATGTGTGAGGTCAAACTCGGATGGAAACGTCGGTTTCCTATCTGATAGAAGGAGGCTTAACGTGGCACTTACCAGATCTAAGCGTGGTCTCGTGGTAATTGGGAACCCGGATACGTTGAGGCATGATGATAATTGGAAATCTTGGATTGAACATGTTAGGAGTCGTAAACTTGAGGCTTGGCATCTCCTGGGCACAGCATGAGGTGCATGAATGGGCGATCATGACTCCCCCATCTCGATTCATGGCGGAGGGACGCTGGCGAAAGCAATTGTTTCCCAGGAGAATGATCATTGGTCTGTTCCAGATGGCTCGATACTGGCCTCTTGGGCTAGGAGGATGGTCGCCTTCGTTATTGATGTCACAATCGTGTACTCAGTACTGAACCTTTCAACGGGGGGAATGATTGCGAATGCTCTGAACCTAGGGCTATGGGCATCGTCTGATTTTCACTACTCTATTGCATTCGCTGCTATATTGCTTGCCAGCCACTGGCTTTACTGGAGAGTAACTGGTTTGGCTTTCTCAAGATCTCTTGGTCAGAAGCTGCTTGGTATCGCCATTGTGATGGACAACGGAGATGCGGTGACCAGTGAAATGTGGGACAAGAGAGCGGTAGGAAAGCTCCTGTATCTAATACCCGTTTTGAACCTCTACTTCGGAATCTACGAGTTGGCTCGAATCTCTCAGAGACACACTCATCAATCAAATCTTGATCTTCGGGTGGGGACAATTGTTGCTCATTCTGCTTCCCTACCTCCCGGAAGTAGAAGACATATCAGATAATGGTGGGAGTATGGACGATGTCGTTGAGTGGGTACGTTCTGGAGGATGCATCGTCTATCCAACCTCCACACTTCCTGCTCTGGGTTGCATCCCTGAACCTAATGCTCTAGATGTGTTGTTTGAGATAAAAGGCAGACCTAGTAGTGCGCCTGTTAGCCTGGGGGTAGCCGATCTTAGTCAGGCTAGTGAGATTGTGGAGGTCACGGATGATGTATTCGAAATACTAGACTCCTTTCCAGATGGGTCCCTAACCATAGTTCTCAAACCGATAGGAGAGATGGACTTTCGTCTAGGATTCAGAGGTGTTGCTGTTCGTGTGGTCTCAGATTCAAGGGCTAGAGATTTGCTCCTCAGGACCGGTCCATTGACTGCCACCAGTGCAAACCATACAGGTCAAGAGGCCCTTCTTAATTGCATTAAAGCAGCAGATTCCCTATGTACCTCGGAACATACTGTTTTGGGTGTTGATGGAGAATGTCATGGGGGTCTACCCAGTACTTTGATAGCATGGCATACGGTCTGCAGTTCGCCTGAGTCGCCACAGATAGAGGTAGTTAGAGAGGGGAAAGTCAGTACCGAGGAGATTTTAGCATGGTGGAAGAAGAGGATCTGAAGCAATGGAGAGACGCGGGTCACGTTGCTAGAAGGACGCTCGAAGGAATCAAGGGGGAGATTGTCGCTGGAAAGCAGTGGTCCGAAGTCATAGATTCTGCTGAGAGGTTCATCAGAAGGCATGGTGGGAAGGCCGCCTTCCCCGTGACAATCTCAGTTAACGATATAGCTGCTCACTATACATCGAATTCAGAATTGACACCTCCGGAGGGTTTTGAGGGTGAGATGGTTTTCCAGAATGGTGATCTTGTCAAGCTCGATGTTGGAGTTCACATCAAAGGAGCTTTGGGGGACAATGCTCTAACGATTGAGGTCGGAAACGGAGGAGAGCACACCGAGCAAATTAGAGCAGCAAAAGATGCCAGAGATGCTGCGATAGAGAAGATGCACCCTGGCACTCCTTGGCATGTGATCGGAGAAGCTGCTCAGCAGGCTTCTGTAGATGCTGGTTTTGAGCCAATCAGAAATCTAAGTGGCCACAAGATGGAGAGGTGGAACTTGCACTCAGGCGTGTCAATACCGATGCATGCATGTGGTCCGAAAAACCCTAGCTACAAAGGAGAAGTAGAAGCTGGGGGTGTGTATGCAGTGGAGCCTTTCAATACTAATGGAAAAAGTGGGATGATTGAAAATGTACCACCTGCTGATTCATCAAATATTCTTCGGGTGACCGGGGATGTTAGGATTAGAAAAGCGCTCTCAAAGGGGAAATTGAAACCTCTTGGGGCAACCATGGCAAGATACATCGAAGAGCGATACAGCACCCTCCCATTCGCAGAGAGGTGGGCTTCTCCACTGCTTAGCAAGCCGTTTCCAGAAGAGGATGATGAGTCGCTTAAGAGGAAGTGGAATGCTCTTGTTAAGAAATTGACCTCGATTAGATTTCTTGAGGTATACAGCGCTCTGAGAGATGTCGATGGAGGCGATGTAGGGCAATTCGAGCATACTGTTTTCATCACTGAAGGTGGTCCAGAGGTTCTTACAGTGGAGTGAACTTCCGGAAAACCAGAGAAAATCTGTAAATTTCTAACAATGATTAACTATTGTCGCCTTTCTGCCTTAATTGTACAGGACGAAAGGTTCTCGCTGAGTGCATCCCATCCCCTCGCATTTATCTCTCTCCTGTACACCTTACTAGGTCAGCCGGATGGCTCTATCCGGACTCATTACTAGTGGTTTGAGCGGTACCAAACATGGTTACTGCAATTATTGCCGCGAATATCAGTGACATTCCTCCAATCTGCTGAATTGATGGATTCTCGGAGAGAATTATTACTCCCCATAGAATTGTTAGTACAGGTTGGAGAAGGATTGCGAAAGAGGTGTGTGCGGCTGGGAGCCTTGGTAGGGCGTAAGTGATGGCGATCCACCCAATTACCTGACAGGAGGCGGCGAGCAAGATGATCCAACCGTGTCCAGGCCAAGTGAACGAGAAGTCAATTGGTTCTATGTCAAGTCTGGATAGAGGCATTATTCCGGCAATGAGAAGTCCCATTGCAGCCCCTGCGGTAGCATCCAATTGAAGATTTACAGAAGGTGCTTGAATCCTATTCGAGAATCTGTAAAGGATGAGGAATGAAGAGTAGAATATAGCTGCAACTATCCCTCCCACAACTCCCTTTATTGGATCATCACCATACGGCTCATCGTCCCATATTCCGGAAATGAGAATGAGGCCAAGCATTACCATCGGGAGAGCGAATACTATCATCCGATTGGGCCGTTCACCAAACATCCACCAACTAACCAGTGTCACTATTACTACCTGGGAGTTTCCAATCAGAGTTGCAATTCCACTTCCAATGTAGTCAATTGCACTGTGATAGCCGACGAAATCTATTGCCAGAAGCAAGCCTGCGGAAAAGGCGAGTGCCCGATTCCTAATTCCCCTGGGGTCATCTCGATTCAAGTACCATACAAGGAAGATAAGAATGGGGAGAGCATACAACATCCGGAAGAACGCCCCTGTTACGGGAGAAGTGTCGGATCGAATATACAACAAAGGTGCGAATGAGAGCAGCATCGCTCCGAAGAGAGCAACTAGCATGATGCGCCGGTCATCGGCCGGCGTTGGCATCCAATCCCTCACTCTGGAGTAAGAATCTTCTGAAGGTCTCCAGACTGATACATCTCTAGAACTATGTCTGATCCCCCAATCAGTTCACCGTTGATGAATACCTGAGGAATGGTTGGGAAATCTGACCATGCCTTCAATGCAGGCCTGGCTCTGGGATCTGCGAGGACATTTACGCAGGCATAAGTCTCCATACCTAGTTCTGCGATTACGCTACTGAGAACCTGTGAGCCTCTTGCGGAGAATCCGCACTGGGGCTGTTCTGGTGTGCCCTTCATAAAAATCACAATTTTGTTTTCGTCAACAACTTGTTGCAGCTCTTCTGGCGTCCAGTCAAAACTCATCTCAATCACTCCTTCCTTGGTCTGCGGATATGCACCCCATAGAACTCATGCTCTTGACCATGTGGGTCGAAAGCAGTGTTAGTGGACGCTTCGGCTTGCTCCGGAGTCATACACTTCAGGTCAAGGGCGTGTACGGTGTTGTTAGAAATATACTCCTTGAAGTGATTCAGTATTGGTTTCTGCCTCTGGAGTGGCAATACCCCCTCATAGCTTCCCGATGTCACTCTTACATGGAAATGATCGCCGGACCCGTGCAAATCGGTAGCTTCGACAATTGCATCGGGAACTACCTTGAGAATCTCTTGCCTCATCCACTCTACTGATACCATGGATAGTGGAAGATGTGCCTCAGATATAAATTAGATTTATAGAGAGTTTGTGATGGAATCTAAGTTCTTGCTGATTGATGCTTGGTTGTTGATTAGACCTGATCCAACTACTGCAATGTCAATACCCCATCCAGCTACCAATGCCGCGTTGTGATCTTTTATTCCACCATCGATCATCAGTTTTGTCTCTCTACCACCATTTTCAATCTGAAAGTCGATAGCCTCTCGAAGTGATCTTACCTTCTCCTCTACTTCGGGGATGAAAGATTGGCCGCCCTTTCCGGGTACTACAGACATTACCAGAACTAAATCAAGTTCAGATAGGAATGGGAGAAGTCCGTCGATAGGAGTGTCGGGATTAATCACGCATCCAGATTTAACTCCTGAGTCATGTATTTCGGAAATCATTTTTGGAAAATCATCGACTGCCTCTAGATGTGCAATCACCATATCGACGCCTGCATCTGCATATTGCTCCCAAGTCTCCTCCGCATTTGTAATCATCAAGTGGCAATCAATGAAAACATCAGTGCCGACTCTTTCTCGGACAGATTTGATCAATGCGGGTCCAAAGGTGATTGTGCGATTGACTACCCAATTTCCATCCATGACGTCCATATGTAACCAACCAATTCCAGCATCGAGTGCCTCATCGATGGTTTCACCCAGCCTGCAGAAGTCTGCGGTTAGTATGCTGGGTGTAATTTCCATGCTCTCCTCGTCGATTAGGAAGGGGTGCCGGTTCTCAATACCTTCTAATCCGAACTGATTAATGACACACATGTTGATAGGTTGGGGACGGTCCAGCGTATTAGGTGGGATATTGGGCAAGGTTGTAGATACTGGTGACACAGACTTTGAATTAACGACAAAGAGTGATGAGTGGGTACTAGCGGATTTCTGGGCACCATGGTGTGGTCCATGCAGGATGGTTGCCCCTGTCCTGTCGCAGATTGCTGAAGAAAGAGAGATTACAATTGCAAAGGTGAATACCGATGTCAATCCACTTACTTCAGGGAGATTTAGCATAAGGGGTATTCCCGCACTGATTCTATTCAGAGATGGTGAGGTCGTAGATAGGATGACCGGGGCTATGCCGAAGCAGAGTATGGATTCCTGGCTAGACAAGCATATGTCCTAGTCTACGCGTTGTTCAGTTTTCTTAGCCTCTCTTCGAATGGCTTTCCAACATCCCTCAGTAGTCTTGATCTGAGAGCCTCGTGTAACCACATTCCTTCATCTAACTCAAGCATTAGTCCCCTCTCAATAAGTTGTACTGGAGGGGTGCCATCGATTTCTGCAGCACTTGCTAACTTCTCCCAGGGAATCGGTCGTTCTGAGGTTGCTAGAATTGAAAGGATATCTCTGTGCTCATCCGGGAGGACATTGAGAATTTCTTCATCCAAGAATCTGAGCCAGTCCTCGTGTAGTGTCTGTCCATACATTTCCAGTAATTCAACTGCGAGTGGATGCCCTCCTGTCACTCTGTGGATCTCTGATGCAGCAGCATTTTCTGGAACCTGTATCATTTCTATCCACGCCTCAATTTCTTCTGGCGAAAGTCCCGATAACGCCAATTCAGAAACCTTGTCCAGAGTGTGTACATATCTACGATCGTAGAAGGCTAGACTTGTTCGTGAGATCATCAATAGTCTTAGTTGGGTTTTCTCAGCGGTCTGAAGGAGTGCACCGAAGAGGTGGTCTCCGCTGGTTCCGATATTGTGAACATCATCTAGGACTACAAGAATTTCATTTGATTGGGCTCTTCCTTCAGAGTCGTTTATCTTAGATTTCTCATCTAACAAGTGTGCTGTTAGTCGTCTCCTAAATGCGTCTATTTCCAATCTAGCTGCAGGCTTGTAGGGAAGGGTGTCCAAGATATTGTAAGGATCCTCTGATTCCTCGGTGATACCTATTCGATGAAGGAGGCTTGTTGCTATTCCAAGTGGAGAATCCCATGGCTGGCATGGATAGTACATAGTCTCGAGACTTGGATTGGAATCCATCATCTCTGAAATCCAATGTGATGCTAGTGTTGTCTTTCCGCAACCAGCGATGCCAGAGATGACTAGAAGTGGTCTTTGAGAATTGAACCACTCATCCAAATCATCCAACTCATCCTTTCTTCCATGTATTTTTCGTGTCTTTGGGGGACTTGTATGATAGGTTGAATGGGCTCCAGTAAGAACAGTGGCTAATTCTGGTTGTGGGTTATCTTCGTTTCTTCTAACTAGCGCCCCGAATCGAATGTCTCCAAAATTTAGGACCCCTTCGTGTTGGGCGTGCATCAGGATTTGAAGCAGGCTAAGTCCAGCGCGTAACTTATTGGCGGCCTCATCCGCTCTAATTTCCAGAACGTTGCCATCCTTCGATCTTACCAAGACGTGGAGCGAACGTAGTTCAGAAATCCTCCCTCTCGTAAACTCCCTACCGTCCTCTGTTAGTTGCCATGTCTTCTGCCTACGGTTGTCTCCTCTGATTGACCTACTGTGCTGAGAGACAAACCCTTGAGAAATCAGTTGTCTCATCGCTCTTGAGACGTTTGGGGGGTGCAATGCGCAAGATTCTGCGATCCCAGAACGAGTTACTTCGGATGTGACTGTGTAGTGGTCGGCTTGGAAGTCCTGCTCCCAAAGATGCAGGACTATTCGATCAGGAACAGGCACATTGGGTCTTGAATCATTACGTGCCACAGAATCAACGGTGGAGGGCCATAGCATCAAGGTTAGGGACCAATGGAAGTAATATTTTGGTGTTCCAAATCGACTTTGCTAATCCTTCAGCATCATCCTCAGTTCCTCGACTGAACGCTGTTCATCGAAGTAAACTACTTCTAGTGAGTCGAAGAGCTCAGTATCGCCAATTTTCTCCACCAATGGCAATATCTCACTATAGGTCTCTACGGCTTTCTTTTCGGTTTCATATGCCTCAGCCAGCATCTCCTTGTAATTCGAAGTATGGAGAATTGGAGTGGCATCACGCTCTGTAATAGCGGTCCCGTCTAGTTTGACAATGGCCGAACGGACGGTTGCTGCGTGAGTGACGGATTCGTTCACCTCATTGTTGAAATGATCAGCCAGATAGAGTCTGTGAATCCCAGAAACATATGCTGAGTAATGTGAATACAATGCTATTGCTCTCAGTTCCCATGCAAGTGCTCTATTGAGTGATTCTACGAGTTCCTTCTCAGACATGGCCGTTTCCTCGACATCTGATTGGTGGTGGGCCATATCAACGCTCGCTTTTTGACAGGTTTCAGATTAGCCGTAACATATGTGTCATGGTCCTCTTTGGGATGGTCATGGGTGCATACGAAGAACTACTTTTGAGACTAAAAGATATTGACTTGATTGGACAGATTGGGAGCCTTCTAAGTTGGGATCAGGAGGTTTTGATGCCTCCAAAGGCCGCACCATTGAGAGCAGAGCAGCTTGCATGGATCTCGAAGACCTCGCACGAGAGGCTGACTGACTCGAAGATAGGGTCTTTGTTGGAACAGATTGAGTTGGATGATGATCTTGATGATGTTCAGAGAGCTAACATCAGACTGTCCAGGGAGTCTTACGATAGAGCGACCAAATTACCAACAGAATTCGTAGAAGAGATGGCTAAGCACAGATCAAAAGCGCTTATTTCTTGGACTGAGGCTCGTCAAAGAGATGATTTTTCGATTTTTAGAGATGACCTTGCCTTATCGATAGAGCATGCCCGGAAGAAGGCGGACTTCTATGGTTATGAGGGCTTGCGATATGATGCGCTTCTTGACTTGTATGAAAGCGGACTAACCGTAAAGAGGTTGGATCCTCTTTTCTCGGGGCTTCGGGACAATGTTGCCCCGCTGATCAGAGCAGTAGTCAACAGCGGGAATAGGCCTGATATATCATGGGTAGAAGATAACTCATGGAATCAAGCTGCCCAAGAAGAGTTGAGCCAGAGAGTTTCAGAGGCGATTGGCTTCGACTTCTCCGCGGGAAGACGAGACCTGTCGACCCATCCATTCTGTGGGGGGCCAAATCCAGATGACGTCAGATGGACAACTCGTTACAGAGAAGACGAGCCGTTCGGTTCTTTATTCGGTTCGATGCACGAAACTGGCCATGGCACTTACGAACAGGGACGTCCCAGGCAATTTGATTTCCAACCGGCCGGAAAGGCGAATGGACTAGGGATTCATGAGAGTCAGAGTCGTCTTTGGGAAAACCAAGTAGGCAGATCAAGGGAGTTTTGTGATTGGTCACTACCACTTTGGAAGAAGTGCTTCCCGGATAATATGGATGGTATTGGCTCCGAGCAATTGTGGCAGGCAGTGAATTTAGTTGAGCCTGGGCTAATTAGGGTGGATGCCGATGAAGCCACTTACAATTTACACATCATGATTAGGTATGAGATTGAAAAACAATTAATCGCAGGTGAAATAGAAGTTGACGAGTTACCCGATGCTTGGGATGAGATGTATCAGGAGTACCTAGGAATTAAGGCTCCAAATCGTTCCCTTGGGGTCCTTCAGGATGTTCATTGGTCCATGGGTGCTATCGGTTACTTCCCCACGTACACGCTAGGTAATCTATACGCTGCACAACTACTTGAGGCTGCTAGGGAGGATCTACCTACGCATGATGATCAAATTAGGAGCGGCGATTTCGAGCATATTCTAGGTTGGATGAGGGAGAATGTGCACAATAGAGGGAGTGTGCTAAGGCCGGCGGATCTTATCGAAGAAGCTACGGGTTCGCCCCCTTCACCCGACGCATTCGTGAGATATCTGACTTCAAAGGTAGAGAGGCTGTACGGGGTAATTGCTTGAAATTCCATAGAGGTGTTCAATGACTGTAGTAAGTCTGGAGAGTTATTCCTCCTATGTTAGAGAAGTTGAGGGCGAATGCGCTTTCGTTAGAGTTTCGAATAATCTTCTATTCGCTGGATCCAGAACTGGAGAAGTTGCGTGTTGGGATATCTCCAGGGGAGTGGAGTTGTGGAGACTCAATTTTGAAGGACCATGCTCCGACTCAGACTACGATGATGAGATTTTTTTCCTAACTGAGTCTGATAATATTCATGCAATTGGGAAGCATTCTGGCGAAGTAATCTGGAGTGTTATATTGGAAGGTTCGAGCGACTTTGTTAGGGTTTGTAATGGATTTGTATGGGTAACGACATCTGTCTACAACTTCGAGATTCAAGACTATTCAGAAGGGGTTGCTTGGCAAATTGATTTTGAAGGTGAAGTTAGGAATAGGTGGGAGACGGTTGGCAGGGCTTGGTCATTGTCTGAACAAGAAGGTAAAATGATCTTAGGTCTCAGTCGTCCTAAATCCGGTTTTGCGATAGTTTCTGAGAATGGAGTAGAGTATCCTGAATTGGAACAACGGCAACCTGTGACAATTGGAATCGGAGGCGAGGAGGGTCCTGTAGTACTGGGGCACAGCGACGGGACGATCTCAGAAATCATTGAACATAGAGTAATATCTGTCTCTCAAGTTGAGTCTTCGGTTCGAGCGATTGACTACTTTGGTGGTTGGGTGGTTGGAATGGAATCGGGAAATGTTTCTTCTAGCGAAGATTTGGGTTCTTGGTCTACTAATCTTAGCGGGGTGATTGATGTCCTAAGATTTGGACCATCTTTAGTTACCAAAAAAGGGGTTTGGGTATCATCTTCGAGTAATGGTGAATCTACAATATTTCTGATAGATCCCCTAGGAGGGAATGTGGAATTTGAGATGTCACATCATTCTAGAATTGTATCTGCTTTCAGTGATGAAGGGGTAATTTGCTTTGGAGATGATGCTGGTTGCATCTTTGTTTTGGAGGGTGAAGTACTTCGGCGTCGTTTCTCTCGGCCAGTGGAAGAAATGTCAGAAGGAGAAGGGAGTTCAGAGATGAGGAGGAAAATACGCGGACTGCGCGGAGGGTGATTTGCAGTGGAAAAACACTGTCTGAGACCCTTATTTCCAGTGAACTGCGGCAATATTAGCGAAATGTTTATGGGCTACCCATAACCCTGTGATCTTTGCCGCTCCGGGGGAGTGGTGTGAGGGCGCTTCGGCGCGACTCGCGGGCCACAAAAACCGAGCCTCGAAACCGAGGCGGTAGAACCGAGAAACGAAAGAGTCTCGGGGAAAGGCTGGAGCGTCTGTGGACGCAAAGGTCGCGGCGAATAAATCGGAGTAACCGGAGGAAACGAAGGGGAGAGCGAGATAGGAGCTGAAGAGATACATGTGCGTAGGGGGAAGAGAATAATCCTGGGTCACATAAGTGGGAAACGAAGTGGAGAAAACCGGAGGAAACGAAGGGGAAGGAAACCGAGGGAAACACTGGGCAACAAGGGCGGAGAGATCCGTGGAGAAGTCAGTATCGAGACGTGGAAGGAAAAGCGGAGACGAAGTACCTGAAGCGGATGCGGCGATTGAGAGGGAGATCTCACAAGAGTCGGAAAATGACAAGGGAAGAGCACGAAGTTCCGGAGTCGTCTACCCGGGGAAACCTGGGCCTTCGGGCCCAGGCGACACCCGGACCCTGCGGAGTTAACAGGGGGGGAAGCTCCCCCATGTGCGGAACCCCCTGTTGCTCCCACCTGATTCGGCCCATATTCTTCTTCAGATTCCAAACGTAGTCGTACTTTCTCTATGAACTCGGACCAGTCATATCCCTGGGTTTCACCCAGTCTGTGAACTGATCATCGCTGAGTAGCTCGAGTTCGATAGCGCTCTCTCTCAGAGTCAATCCTTTCTCATGAGCGTTCTTCGCTATCTTAGCAGCATTGTCATACCCTATGTGAGGGTTAAGTGCGGTCACTAACATCAATGAGTTCTCCAAATGGTCAGATATTTTCTCTTTGTTCGCTTCCAAGCCAGCAACACACTTGTCGGAGAAAGACACGCAAGTGTCAGAAAGTAGCCTTATGCTGTGCAAGAGATTGTGTATCATCATGGGTTTGAAAACGTTCAATTCGAAGTTCCCCTGACTGCCACCAATTGAAATTGCAACGTGATTTCCCATCACCTGGCAGCAAATCATTGTCATCGCCTCAGATTGAGTGGGATTCACCTTTCCGGGCATGATACTGGATCCTGGCTCATTGGCTGGAAGGGCAAGCTCTCCGAATCCACACCTAGGACCAGAGCCTAGCCATCGAATATCATTGGCGATTTTCATTAGAGATGCTGAGAGAGTGTTGAGGGAACCTGAGGCGGCAACGATTGCATCGTGTGCGGCTAGTTGAGCGAACTTGTTTTCAGCACTAATGAATGGTAGACTCGTCTTTTCAGCTATCTTCTCAGCAACCAGGTCTGCGAAGTCGGGATGTGTATTCAGCCCCGTGCCAACTGCAGTTCCACCCAGTGCTAGCTCTAGTAGGTCATTCAGTGATGATTGGATTCTAATTAGATCAGCGTCCAGCATTGAGACATATGCTCCGAACTCCTGGCCCAGAGTTAGCGGGACGGCATCCATGAGATGGGTTCGACCAATCTTGACAATGTCCTCGAACTCGTCGGCCTTTTCATCCAGAGAGGTTCGTAATGTCTGAACGGATGGTATTAGTCGATGTTGGATCTCCTCGGCTGCAGCGATATGCATTGCAGTAGGGAATGTGTCATTACTCGATTGAGCGCGGTTAACATGATCATTTGGGTGAACTGGAGATTTGCTACCCAGTTTCCCTCCTGAAGACTCGATGGCCCTATTTGCAATTACCTCGTTTGCATTCATGTTGGTCTGAGTCCCGGAACCCGTCTGCCAAATTCTTAGGGGGAAGTGGTCATCTAGAGATCCGGAAATTACCTCTTCACACGACTCTGAGATAAGTTTTCCAATATCATCGTCAAGAGCTCCGAGCATTACGTTTGTGTCCGCGGCTGCCTGCTTAAGGATGCCAAATGCTCTGATGATAGATCGTGGCATTTGGTCCTCGCCGATATTGAAATTGATTAGCGATCTAGCAGTTTGTGCGCCGAAATACCTATCTGCAGGTACCTCGATTTCTCCCATTGTGTCTGCCTCGATCCTAACCTTGCCAGGAATACCCTGAGGATTCCTGGCGACGACGGGTTTGGAAGTGATGTGAGAGGATTTTGACCCTGAGAGGGACGTCTCAATCATCTTCGAGATAGTTGCTGATCTTCCTTTATCGCGACCCTGTCCAACTCGCGCATCCAATCTTCTAGCCAGATCCTCAGGAATACTAACGGTAATTATTCTACGATCGCCTACACGATGCTTTGCCATGTTATTTTTATTAACAACTTATTAATAAAATTATCCATTGTCAGTTTCAGACCCTTTCTACCTTGATTATCTTCTGAGGTGAGGACGGTCTGTCACCTGGTAGCGTCTCTGTGGATTCGATTGCTCGCACTACTTCCATTCCCTTGGCGACCTCTCCGAAAACTGCATGTCTGCCATCTAGCCAGGGAGTGAGAACTGTGGTGAGGAAGAATTGCGACCCTCCCGTGTTAGGTCCTGCATTTGCCATCGAGAAAATCCCGGGCTTGTCATGCTTCTTCTCCAATGCTGAGCGCTCGCAGGGAATTTTCCAACCCGGGCCTCCAGTTCCTGCCCTTCCATTGTTAGGGTCTGTTGAGTGAGGGCATCCTCCTTGTATCATGAAGTCCTTTATCACACGGTGAAAGTGCATTCCATCATAGAAACCGTCATCTACCAATTTTAGGAAATTCCCGGTAGTCTCTGGGCATTCGTCAGTATACAGCTCTATGTCTATTTCTCCAGCACTAGTAGTCATCCTCACGTAGGTCATATTGTGTTTCGGTCGTTCCAAGTTCAATATGGTATGGATGACGTACTATGCTACTGTTGATCCAGGAGATGTTCCCTCTGGGAGTTCCAGAAGTCTCACGGATCCATCTGGATCGAGGGCTCCAAGAATTAGAAATTGGGACACGAAACCGGTTGGAAGTGTCTTTTCTCCGAGATTTATCACAGCAACTACTGATTTTCCGATTAACTGGGATCTGGAATAGTTGGTAATTTGTGCAGAGCTCCATAGTTTTCCGACCACGGGTCCGAAATCCACTCTGATCTTGTAAGACGGTTTCCTCATCTCCGGGAACTCTTGAACATCAACGACTACTCCGGTCCTCATGTCTACGGAGAAAAATTCTCCAATCCCAATATACTCCTTTCTTTCTATCTTGGATGGATGATACGGTAGGCTCTCTGAGTCTATTTCATGCTGACCCATTTGTTCAACTCGAGATTTCTGACTTGAGAGTGAGTGGGGTAAGGGTAATTCCTGCTTCTTGGAATGCGTCTAGTCCTCCCTCCTGTCTATCCAATATGGTGATGCAGGATGTCACATCGCACCCCATCTCAATTAGTCTCTGAGCAGCCTTCAATGCTGATCCTCCCGTAGTGGTCACGTCTTCCAATAGTACTATTCTATGGCCACTCTGAAGGCTAGCTCCCTCTATTCCAGGTGGATTTCCAGTCTTCCTGCCTCCTCTTCCCTTAGGCTCCTTCCTGACTATGAATCCCTTGAGCGAAGAGCCTCGTCCGGCCTTTGCAATTGCAATTCCAGTGAGCGGTACCGCTCCCAGTTCCAGTCCACCAACAGCATCTACTTGTCCTATTTTCTCAATTTGATGATGGATTAGCACCCCCAATAGATGGGCACATTCGGGATCCATCATCACTGGCTTCATGTCGAAGAAGTGCTTGCTCTTCCTTCCACTAGCAAGGGTAAAGTTCTCATTTTCGGAGTAAAGATAGGCCAAGTCTCTAATCCTCTCGATCAGTCTTTCTCTCGCCTGCTCTACAGTAGTTGATGTCATCCTACCTGAAATGGCCTAGACGAAATGGCATGAAGGTTGCCTTAGTTGAAGTGGTTTTTCGACGAGAAGTCGGTCAATGTTCTTGGACGGCCGTGTCCGAGTCGAGGATGCTGTAGCGAGGAAGAGCCATGACCAAAAACCCCAAAATCGCGGAAATGGACATTGACAGGCTCGAGTCAGAGCGGTCCTCTTACTATGAATCGTTAGACGAGGGGATTGAGCAGGCGTATGCAATTGCCAGTGTTGCAAAGAAGAAGGGTTTGGATTTCTCAGAGTCGGTTGAAATCCCTCGGGCCTCGGATCTGGCTAGCAGGACAGAGAAGTTGCTCGAAGACCCATATCTATTCATTGACCCAACAAAGAGGAGTCAGGCGCCTTTGAAAATCGAGAGTAAACTCAGGGGTCTTCTTCACAAGCACGATAGGGAAACGGCTGCAATCATGATTGCAATTTCTGTGACAAAGGAGATGCATGCAGCAACAGGTGACAGGCGTAGAGCTATTGATTCCGGTCTGAGAGTTGGTTTAGCAGTACTCACCGAAGCAGTTCTAGTTGCCCCTCTGGATGGGATTGGGGATGTCAGAATCATGAGCAATGCTGATGGTTCTGAGTTTCTTTCAATTGACTTCTGTGGTCCGATTCGGGCTGCAGGTGGTACAGCCCAAGCCCTAGGTGTCCTAATTGGGGATATTCTTCGAAGGGAAATAGGAGTAGGCAGGTATATCCCAACGATACCCGAAGTAGAGAGAGTGAAGGAAGAGTTTGGCCTATATCGTGCTAATCTCCAATACAAGCCTCCTCCAGAGGAGACCGAGACTATTGTCAGAGAGTGCCCGGTGATGATTAACGGCGAAGAGACCGAGAGAATGGAATGTGCTGGCTACAAAGAAGTCAA
>QQSB01000065.1 GCA_003602515.1 Candidatus Poseidoniales archaeon
ATGAGTCCCGAAATGGGAACTATCGTTTTCAGATACTCGTTTCCGAAGGTGGCGGCCTGCCAAGGTGTCGAGCCATCGTAGGACTTGCCGATCATTGATACCCCGCCGTTGCTCCATTCTTGGGTCCCCAACCAAGTAACGGCCGCGTCGACGCCCAGCTGCTCCGCATTGCCCATCAGGTCCATACAGTGGTTCGATCGACCGGTCCCCATTACAGACACCTGGGCGAATGCGTATCCATGAGGCAGGATCTGGTCGATTATCATCTGTCCCAGCCAGGTTCCGGGAACCTCTATCGACGGGGTTTCGACACTGACTTCGTCGAAGTAGGGTCCGAACTCCGCGATCACGGGGACCTTAACACCGGGTGGAACATCGGGAAGCCATACAGCCAGACTCACCACTCCGTTCGGAGCGGACCCGCCCTCGCTCAGGGGCAGATCAAAACTCACGAAGTGGTGCGTTGAGTCCCAATCGTTGTCCGTCTCCAGAATCCCGTAATCCCCGAGCTCCATGACGTAACTGTAGCTATTGCTGGTGATGTATGGCCACTCAGACCTCTCCCATACGGGCACTCTATCGTAAATCCCCAAGTCTTTCTTTATGTCGTCCACCACATCGTCAATTATCCATCCATGAATGGAAACTAGCAACATTATCGCAACCATGGAGACAGCGACCCCCAACAACTTCAGTTTGGAGGACGAGGCATCCTGCCTATCGGATAGGCGAGGCCCCTCGGCATCTCGAACGGGCACTCCTTCAATCATGGCAAACTTTCGAACCCAAGAAAACTATTCAGAGTTATGTTATGGTGATTATTGCAAGACCACCGAAATCGGGCCGTTTCAGTTAATTCTCCAAGTCACTTAGTGGTATGCTAATGGAGGGTATCTTGAACGGCAGTGTGTGACGACTGGTCTTCGGGGGGAACACATCACCTGAGACGCCCATCTCCAGAACCTCGGTCTTGGCTATCGACTCTCTTCCACAGTCCGGCCAGACATCCACTAGGACGCCCTCGTCGATCAAGTAATCAACAAGAATAACGGGAACTCTGGCAAGTCCCAGAGACTTTGCAGCGGTCCACTTGTGATGGCCGTCCAGGATTACCATCGACCCCCTGTCGACGATTATTGGCTTGTAGAATCCCTTTCTCAGCAGCTTTGAGATTCTGGTCTCCAGGTTATCTGGAATGACCTCCTCGTGACCCCGAAGAGAGACAGTTTCAACCAAAACGACACCTTCTAACTGCCCCTCCATCAGTTATTGATGGTGCAAGCAGGCTCATAAATGAGTTCTAGGTCGGCGGGCCGCTAGAGGTCTGACTATGGGTTTGCACAAGCACGTTGGAGAGGCATGGAAGAATCCCAAAGAGGGAATCCCATCCAGGTACAGGATAGACAGGATGGCCACTTGGAGGAAGGAACCAGTCTTCAAGAGAATCGAGAAACCCACTCGCATAGATGCAGCCAGAAGGGTTGGATACAAGGCAAAGCAAGGAGTAGTCATCGTTCGTACTAGAGTCCGACGCGGAGGCCTCAGGAAGGGCAAGATCCACATGAAGAGGAAGCCTTCCAAGGCCGGAATCAAGAAAATCACCATGGGCAAGTCGATTCAAAGGATAGCCGAAGAGAGGTCAGCCACAAGGTACCCTAACCTAGAGGTGCTGAACTCGTACTGGGTCGGCGAAGACGGCAAGAACAAGTTCTACGAAGTCATCATGATAGATCCCGAGCACCCCGTAATCAAGGCTGACAAGAACATGGGCTGGGTCTCCAGTGGTTCTAGCCATCGAGGACGCGCATTCAGAGGCAAGACTGGAGCAGGAAAGAGAGGGCGCGGACTCCTCAACAAGGGCAAGGGAGCAGAGAAGCTCCGCCCGAGCCTGAAGGCGAACAAGAACCGCGGAAAGTAATCGGCCAATCCGTCAGATTGATGCCGAATGATGAATGGCATCCCGCTATGGCGGACCGTCACGCATCGGAAATCAGGGGATTACCCGTCATCATCCCTGACGGCCGTCTTCTCGGAACTGTTCATGATACGGTGATCGATGTGAACAACTGGTCATGCACTCACATTTTCGTTTCGGATCCACCAGAGGGGTTGGTCGAGGGGCGCACGCATGTCGCCGTCCCTTGGACATGGGTAAGATCGGTCGGGGACGTAGTGCTATTGCGATGGTTTCCGCAGACTCCTATCCCTCGCAATCTCTAGACTCAACGTTGAACTTTCTTGCGATATCGTTCAAAAGGGGAGGGTGAACCGCAATACGATGATGCGTTGGGTCAGCGTAATGGCAATCGCCTTACTGATGACAACGGTTGTTTCTGTTGAGGCAGTTTCAACCAAGGGAGTTATCACATGCACCAACTCTAGTCTTGATTCTCTGCCAGATAATTGGACCATAATGGATCAAGAATGTATCCGTCTAGACCTAGGCATACACGACCCAGGAACAAATCTGGCATTCGAAATCTTCGCAGACAAGGAAATCGACATACTACTGTTCCCATCAAACACAGTTTCAGTTTACCAAAACGAGCAGTCCTACAGGATTGACTCTGTATGGATGGCAGATTCGGTATTCGAGTCATTCAGCGGAACCGGGGAGTGGCACTGGCAGACTCCTGGAGATAGGGGGCAAACAAGGTGGTACCTGGTGATTGACAACCTTGCCCATCCTCAGGATTCAGGTGAAGGTGATCAAGGAGGGCAACCCGTAGAAATCGAACTAGATGCCGGTATTATCCAGTCAGAGCAGTTCACTCTAGCCGACTCCATTCATAGGGTTGAACCAGGGGGATACTCAGTTGTCCATGGCCCATTCACAGTCGATGAGGGTACATTCGTGGAGATCCATGCAAGAACCATGCTTGGCGAGCCAGATATTTTCGTAATGTCGGAGACCGCCTTCTCTTACTACTCCCCATCCTCGAACTGGTCTTCTTCTCTCAGAATCAACACAGCTGATATGCTGCTGGTCTCCGATGAAAGATACCTTCCGTGGGAGGCGAGTGATATCGAGGGGGAGAATCTGTACATTGTTGTGGATAATCGCCAAGGCCCTGGAGGAGGGGGTGCGGGGACTTCCAATGTTGCTGTCACCGTCACAGTTACCCTCACTCCGGTGCTCGCACCATCCATATCCAGTCAGACCAACCTCGACTCGGTTGATGTTGGCGCTCTGGTGAATCTCTCAGCCTCAACCACGCCAAACAAATCCGATCAGATTCCAGACTCTGGGTTTTCGTGGGATATCGACGGAGACGGAATTAGCGATGGGAGCGGTTTGACTCTAGAACACCTATGGGATGAGCCCGGGAACTACACAGTCCGACTTTCTGCAATATCGGTCGACTCTAGAAGTGCTAGCGTCACCAGAGCCATCAGAGTAGTCGATATGTCTGCTCCATCAGTTTCCCTCGGAGTAACCGGAGAGGTCACTAAGGGGTTCGGAGAACAATTTTCGATCACTGCCTCTTTCGCGGACAATTGGGGAGTTGATAGCCTGGATTGGATGCTGGATGGGCAGATTATAGTCTCCAATTACTCCATCACAGACCAATTTACGACATTAATTTTGCAGGTCTCAGAAGAATTCTCGCCCGGTCAGCACGTGATATCCCTCCTCGTCCGAGATAGATCTGGAATGACCACCCAGCAAGACGCCATTGTGAATTTCATTGACGTTACAGCACCCGAGATTTCACAGTACGAAAATCAGATCGAGGTAGACTTCGGGGATCAAACAATTCTGCAGATATTCGCACAGGATAACCAATCCGATGGTCTCGATTACACATGGACAATAGGACAGGGGACAGATGATGAGGTCCAGTTTAGCGGTCCTTTAATCATCCACGAATTTAACACCGAGGGCCCAACTAATGTGGTATGCAGAATTGTGAACGATGCCGGCCTGACCTCCTATGCAGAAATACTGGTAATCGTCAAGCAGAGTGAATCTGGCAACCGCTTCACTTGGCAGACCATCGCAGCCATAGCAGTAGTCCTACTAATCATTAGCACAGGTGCTGCTTTCTTCCTGTATAATTCAGCAGTGAGGCGCAGGATGTCAGAATTCTCAGATGTTGCAAATGAAGAGGAAGATGAAGCACCACCACAGCAGCCCTCTCCTCAAATGCAAGCCCAGATGTGGGGTAGAGGAGATACATCCCCATTCCAACCCCCTCAAGATGAGATGCGAGGCGCACAAAGCGGAGCTGAGATGTTCGATTTACTAGAAAACTCCCCACCATCCCGAGATGAGACAAGAATTCCCATTGATTTAGGGGAATCTCTTCTCGGTGACCTCCAGTCAATCCCTGATGAGACTGAACCAGAGCCCTCCATGGGGATAACGATTAGATGTAATTGCAGCAAATGCTCCAAAGCATTCGAGATCACACTACCAGAAGGACTCGACTCAGCGTATACAAACTGCCCACACTGCGGTTCAGAAGAGATGGTCGGCATTAGCTGACCCGTAAGAAACCGTGATATTCAGAGTTACAAGGAGGGCAATACCCTATAGCGAACCTCTAGGAGGTGCGTTCTAGAATGGACCGAGAACCGCATTCGGGAAAAACTCCCCAGGGTTCCACAAAGCTCACTCTAATCTTGGTCGTGATATTCGTCTCCCCAATGATGCTTCCCTTCTCCAGTGTGAACGGGGAGCCAAGATTCGAATCCAGCGACTTCGGAGTTCTCGAGGAACTCAATGACATGCTTGATGAGAGGAACTCCTTCCTTGGGTCAAACTCAGTCTCGCCGTTGGCAGACTCAAGAATAGAAGCGGTTCGAGATGCAGTCGCTTCTTCGGATCCGGATAGCCCGATTTCAGAGGTCGGCCCATCTATAGAGGGCCTCTCAATGGTCAGCACCTCGCCACCCTCGCCAGAACATCCAGCACCTTACGATCTATTGCTGACCGGGGGAAACAATCCTGGTATGGTTGACAACATCTGGCAGACTCTATTCAACATCACGGACTATGTCATTTGGACGCAGTACGTAGACGATAACGGGCAAATTACCGAGCAGTATCAGGTTGTCTCATTCAGCGCCTCCCTCTTCTCAATCATCAATACGAACACGGAGGCCCTGCTGCACACAGTCGACGTCGATGGGGATGGCGATGATGACATCCAGGTGGGATTGACCGTGGACGTTGAATTCATTGGGGGTTGGGGTATAGAGGGTGGTACTCTATGGATTGAGCCCGGAATTCAATTCTCGGTCAGAGACGTCGGAAACAGTGCTTCGGATCCAGATTGGGATAACATGGAGTCACTCCACGTTTCTCTGATCAAGGCATTCTCATACTCGGCTTCAGGTTCGCTCCTGAACCTCGGAGAGGGGGAGAGTTATGTCTGGGTCATCGACTCTAGGTTCACGACCCCCCCTAACGACTTTCATTTCGAAGTGGGGATAGAGAGGCTGTTCTTCGACCTAGCCGGAACTGGTCAAGACTTCGCATCCACTCTACTTGCAGCCATTACAGATCCATTCGGCCTTGCCAACCCCCCCGAGGAGTCGGGCATTACATTCGCTTCCATTGCTGCACCCTACTCTCTCAGATTCGATAACGGTGGCCAGGACGAATGCTCCGAGAGTTACAATACTTCTGAACTGTACACTAGAACCTCACTAGAGATTTCATGTGGTGTCTCGGCAGGATTCGGATACATTCACTATTCACCTCCCAAAGATAACTCTGACAGGGATATGTGGGAACTCGCATACATCGAAGCCCGATTCCACCCTCATGGAGAGTCGAAGCGTCTACCCAGTTCCGCAGAACTAGTCGTAAGAACCGATAGTGTACTGCCATCATCTGGTGGACTAACAGGCGAGAAGAGCCTCACTACCCTCGAGTACTGGGCAGATAGGAGATCAGATTTGCACATCCACTTCCATGAGGATAGATCTGACCTGCCTGAGTCAGAGTCAGATGGATCATTCGGCAATATCACCGATTCACTTGGCTGGTTCAGGGGAATGCCAGCCGGCTCTCTCACGGACGCTCAGATTGAGAGGGCATTCCGGATGCTAGGATCAGCGGATCAACCGGAACTACCCGGAGACATCCCTGATAGACTCGGCCTAATCATTGGCATCAAGAACTTCACTCGAGACAACAGCCAAAACGTAGACGACCCCTCTCTGCCAGTGAATCCAGCTGATCCACCAGAAAGCCTGATTGTAGTAAGATCAGTCCAGCCAATCCAAGAGTTGGACTACACATCATGGTTCTCTCGCGGAGGAGATAGCCAGGATCACAGACGCATCCATATATTCGCAGACTCAATTCCATCAGCAGTAGCTGTTTACGGGTCATTCGGACTAGGGGGCTCTCCAGAATCCAACAATTCTCTGGACACGGGAAACAATCTTGACTTCATCTCAAAGATCGTTGATTCAGTCCTCCTCAACTTGGTCGATGTCTTCCTCGATGTGGGGAGCATCTTGAATGAAGTTCCATCTACGATAGTTGAGCTAATCAGTGGCAGTGTTGATGCGGGTGGAATCTCCGGAAGGGAGATCCACCTTCTAATGACCGATAACTGGCTAGAATCAAGAAATCCACTCCCAATCCCAGAACTTTCGATGCAGATCGGATCCTCAGACCATCCGACTTCTTCTGGGAACCACGTAATACTGTCTCTTGACCGCGGACTAGGCATGATTCAAACCGATCACGGACCCAAGGAACCACTCGTTCCAGTCGCAGCTAGCGTTAACTTCTCCGGATTGCAAGCCTTCTCCCTGGTAGATGACAACTCCTCTGAAACCCAGGTCCTGACTCTTCAGACAGTTTCCAACGAGGACATCAGACTGGCCTATCTCAACCATCAGACATCCTCCATAGAGAATCCAGATTATCAGTCAGCATGGCTATCCGACGTCCCAAACAACGTCACAATCTCCGTTTCCCCGGGTGGTGTAGATTACTCTGCGTCTTCTGAGATCGGCTCAATTTTGTACACGGGATACGACGGATCTCATCGTCAGGCTGTTCGAGTATCCGGATTCCCTAGCTCGTTCTCAACCACTTCAGGATCAGTAATCTCTTGGTCATCAGACTCAGCGATAGATAAGATAGAGGCTCAGATTAGCGACTCAACAATACCATTGTCAATGGAAGGGGATCATTTTCTCTTCCACCACGACCCTCCAAGCAACACCTCTTCCCTTTCATCCACGATATCAGGAGTGAGTGAGATAGGGTGGATACCACCTCTTGAGGAGGGAGCCTCTGGAAATGCCGGTATTGGGACCGCATTCGCCACCATAGAGGGTAGAAACGCAATGCGGATAAACATTGGAAACGCCCCATCAAACGACTCCCTCCCGTTGAATGTGCTGGCTGAGATAGACCCCCTCCCATCTAGCCTATCAGTCGAGATCCCCACAGGCTCAGATTCAGGGGCATCTCTTGACATCCCCGAGCTCGACTCTTCAGAGGGTATGACGGGGGTCGCATTCTTCATCGGTGGATTCTCAGACCTGGGGAGATCCGTTAACGGAGTCCTTTCCGGAATAACTACCGACATCTCCACTGGATCAAGCACCGGGGAGGGAAACTTCTCATTCTCCCTCGGGCTAGAGGCTGACTCAATTTTCGACCTGGTTGTAGAGTCAAGCATGGGGGCTGACTCGATAGATGAGCCTGAGTGGGTCCATGGGGTTGTTCTGAGTTCCGCTCCCAACGGGATCTCCGAAGGTTTCCATCTCAAGACATGGATCCCGAACCTGCCAGCATTGGTCGATCTATCGTTATCCAGAACTATGATTTCAAACGGCGAGGTTTGGGCTGTTACAATAGGGATGGAAGGATGGGAACCATTCAACCCAGAGTTCGTCATAGCATCCAGGGGCGTCAACGGCCAAGACGTCTTCCTCACAATTGACGGTCTTGAGGTGGGCGAGCCAACATCCCTACTGGTTGACTCTGTCTTCCGAACAGAGACGATTGGAGGGATTACTGAGACCTCCACTTCTACTCTCTACTCCATGTCAAATAGACTAGAGTGGTTCCATGCTCTGGTGCTGGACCGCCAGTCCGGCACTAGAACGGAGATGATGGTACAGGACATCCCCGAGTCTGTCGAGATACAGGCTAGCATAGGTAACGCCATATCGATGGACGTGACAGTTCCCGAGCAGTTCCGTGAGGGAGACCTTGGCGTGGGTTCGATAATGATTCAGCAGATGCAGTGGATGGAAAACTCATGGTGGCCAGCAACCATGTTCCTGACACAAATTCCAGGATCTATGAATCTCACAACAGAGCCTGACTTGAACTTCGACATCACAAGGAATCTCGCCTTCCAGGGAATGCCCATCCTTGACTTCTCAGCATCCAGCGAGGGAATGTCCCTCTACATCGAAGCCCAGGGCAGGGCGATAAACAGCAAGGGCGACATCGTCCTAATGGCAGAAGGCCTTGCTGACAGACTGTCCATAAAGCCAACCAAATCATTTGGGTTGAACATTAGATCGAGCGGGGATGGCGTCGATAGACTGTACTTCAGGGCGAACGACATCCCCACTCTGCCTCCAGTAGTCCTCGATCAGATGGAGGCCCTTGGCGAGAATCTCAAGAGCGCTAATATCGAGATTCACGAGTTCGGAAGAGTGACCGTGATGATTCCAGGCTACCAATTGATTGAGGTTTCCGACGTCCAAGGCGGTAGGATAATCATCTCAGCCAGGGCTACCGCTGAGGTCAATGGAATCGATGTCGATCTCAGGGGAGTCATGCTTGACGCCCAAGTGACGGGGGGGATTCCATCGGGAACTACATTGGGCGTCAATGGCTTCGCATCCGACCTCTCCCTGCTGAACATGATTCCCGGATTCTCAGGCTCAACTAGCCACTGGATGGCCCCAGAGCCTGTATCCTCGGGGATACTAACTGCCATCGCAACAATAGGAGGGATGCAATGAAGGAACCCGGCGGTATTCTCGGACAGGCATCCGAAGCGGACGAGGATGTCGCTCATGATATTCTGGAGAGGCTAGAGGACGTCACCTACTCCATAACCCCCAAGCGAGTAGTCTTCGCTTCGATAATGGCCCTATTGATCGGATTGGCCTCGATATTCACAATCATCTGGGTGGTTCCATATGAGAACGTTGATGTTGAAGTCGTATACATGCAGGCCGGGTCGGGCCATGTAGTCCTCGTTGAGCTCGACAACAAGGGAAGCAGAGCGATTGAGGATGTCAGTCTTACAATCAGATTCCTAGATTCAGAGCAATCGGAGATAGATAGGCACGACTTCTATCTCTCCAGATTGACAGCCCATAGCTCGATATCCAATACTCCATCGGACGACCTAGAGCTAGTGGTACTCGGCCAGTCCGTGTGGGAGCAATACTTCATCGAGATAACAC
This sequence comes from Candidatus Poseidoniales archaeon, assembly GCA_003602515.1. Taxonomy (GTDB): domain Archaea; phylum Thermoplasmatota; class Poseidoniia; order Poseidoniales; family Thalassarchaeaceae; genus UBA36. The sequence goes on from QQSB01000065.1 coordinate 9,409, forward strand.
TGGAGTACTTCGACTACGACGGACAGCGAGAACTCCACGTCTGGACCCACCCAGTCGGAGAGTGGACAAGGGAGTCTTTCGTAGACCAGACGCCTTTCGAGATTTTCTAAACCAACATGCTTCTGGATTCACGAGTGACCCATAGTATCAAAGAGAGGGAAAAAGGGGATTTGGACGATGGAGAAACAGATATCGGCTTTCATACTCATATTCCTCCTCTCTTCGACGCTCAGCCTTCCAAATCAGGGGACATCCACCACGGAAGAAGCCCCTGATGAACTTTCCACGGGCGTAAGTAGGATCGAGATTTCACCTGATCCGAATAGTGTCAGAGATCTAGGCAAACCATTCGTCTCCCAAGGAGAAGAGGGACATCGAGGCCTCTGGGCAGACTCTTCGATAGGAGCCTTCACAACTTCTGGTTTGCTTCTAGACTCTGATATCCCGACTTCGATGATGATCGATAGACCGGATCTGATGATGGTGCTGATTTCCCCCGATACAGGACTATGGGAGGCAAGAGTCGGTATCCTTGAAGCAGCAAATGTGGCTGTAAGGACCACAATACCCCCGTCTGGATTCCTCCTTCAGGGTACGAATGAAGAACTAGAATCGGTATCAGGCCTACCATTCGTTGCAGCCAGCCATCCAGTCCCTCTCGCACTAACTGTGGACGATAGTCTCTGGTATGAGCAGGAAATTACAGAGGTCGAAGTAATCGGGTGGAAGGATTCAGATTTGATTAGGCTCGACTCTCCGGGTGTCGGACTCTCTGGTTCGGTAGCAAGAACCTCTCTGAATCATCTGGACTCCGAGTGGTCGCCTTCGGTTGGTATCCACTTCGGAAACATCCATCCAAATTCCGTAATATCCCTAGCAATGAATCCAGAAGTAGCCTTCATCTCCCCAGTTCCAGAACTATCGATCTGGAACAACCTGGCTCGTTCACACATGGAAGCAAACTCCGTGGAGGGGTTCTTCTTCACCGGTCTGAATGGAAGCGGCCAGAGGGTTGCGGTTGCAGACACCGGTATCGACCACGACCATGGTGACTTCGGTTCAAGGATAGTTCAGAGGATCGACGTTGCGAACGATGGCTCAACTGCCGACACGAATGACGGACATGGGACTCACGTGGCCTGCACGGTCTTGGGATCGGGTAGCCGCACCGCATCTTACGAGGGCATAGCACCCCAAGCTGAACTCTACTTGCAGGCAATGGAGGATGATGACTCCGGCGCCCTGTCCGGCCCGGGGGTATATTCTCTACTGAACTCGGCATACAGCTCAGGTGGAGCGAGAATCCACACAAACAGCTGGGGAAGCTGGAATGCAGGAGGGGACTACTCAACTCAATCAGAGGATGCTGACGACCGCACCTCGACTTGGGACCAATACTGGTCCTACGACGGTATGACAGTGCTATTCGCTGCTGGAAATGAGAGAGACGATGGAGTCTCTCCACCAGGAACCGCGAAGAACGTCATCACTGTAGGCGCTCACGTAAACAGATACAGCAGCGATGCTGCCAATGAGATGTACTATTGGAGCAGCAGGGGCCCTACCGATGACGGGAGGATCAAGCCAGACATAGTCGCGGCCGGGGACTACGTTAGGTCCTGCAAGGCCCAGGAAGCATCCGAGGCACCCGACAACCTCAACGATGACTGGTATGTCGAGTACAGTGGCACATCGATGGCCACCCCAGCAGCAGCAGGGGCATCTGCCTTGGTCAGAGAATACCTCATTGAGATAGCCGAGAGGCCCGAGCCCCAGGGTGCACTGGTCAAGGCGATGCTAATCCTGGGTGCGGAGGACATGGGCACAAGAGACATCCCAAACAACGACGAGGGATGGGGGAGGATCAACCTGGTTAACACGCTCCTCCCAGAAAGTGATGTAGGAATCTTCGTCGATGATCGTTCGAGGCTCTCCAGCGGGCAAGAGGCCTCATACAACTTCGACGTAACTCGTTCCGGCGAGCCGCTAAAGGTTGTCTTGGCATGGTCCGACTATCCAGGATCGACATTCTCGGGTACTCAGCTCAGGAACGATCTGAACTTGGAGGTCACCTCGCCCGATGGGACCGTAACATACCTCGGTAACGACTTCGCAAATGGCCGTTCCACAACGGGCGGGGAGAAAGACAACAAGAACAACGTCGAGGTCGTCCTGATAGACTCTGCAACCACTGGCATATGGAACGTCAAGGTCAAGGACTTCTCACACGGGGGAAGTAGGACCTACCAGCCATTCGCAATAGCCGTCAGAGGGGTCAACGTGAACGACCTGACTCCTGACCCATCCATACCCCCCGGATCCTTTGAGATTTCCACACCTATCCCTCAGGTTGGGGAACCCACTAGCTTCTCTGTCTCAGTGGTAAATCAGGGATCCGGCTCCTTCGCAGAGGTATTCGTTTCCGCACACATCAATGGGGACCCGCTTGAGACGAAGTCATTGGGGATGTCGCCTGGGGAAGAAGTGAGGTTGGAATGGGATTGGACTCCCGAATCATCCGATAAGGGCGACTCAGAAATAAGGATCGAGGTAGATCCAGGAGGTCAACTGGACGAACTCTACGAGGACAACAACCTGCTTGTTATCCCTATAGTGGTCAGTGCACCTGGAATCCAAGCCACCACAGATTCGCCATGGAAGACGCTACAGGACGCCTCGGATACGACCACGAGATGGGAGATATCGATGACTAACCTTGCGCTCTTCGACACAAATGCAAGCATAGAGGTGACCAAACCTATCAGGCAGCTTGACGGAGTCGAGTTCGACTGGTACAAGAGCTTCGACCAGATCTATGTGGAGTTGGGGCCTACCGAGTCAACCACGGTGAACCTTACCCTAGTCCATCCCTCCCCTCCCGATCCCGGGACTTATTCAATGATTATCACCGCAACAGACGAGGACTTCGACGTCGAATCGCAGTTGGAGATTTTCTTCGACGTTCCCGTGCTGGCCCAACCACAAGTAACTCTGCCTTCCGCTGAGATACAAGTCGATTCCTACGAGGTGACAAACACATCCGTTGAGATCCACAATCTCGGTAACGGTGCTCAGACCTATGACATAGAAATGTCATCACCCGCAGGATGGGACGTCGGCCTACTGGAACTAGGTCCTTTCCAGGGTTCGCGCCAGGGTTCAACTGGCACTCTGTCCAAAGGTGGTTCAATAACTGCTGGAATTATGATCACTCCCCCAGGCGTACTTCTCACAGCTGGCTCCACATTCTATTCCCAGATCATGGTGAAATCAAGAGTCAGTTCGGAGACCTGGTCATACCAGATCCCTATGGTAATACAACCAAGTGACTCAATCGAGTTAACACCCAGTTCTGGAGGAAGCGAGGGAGGGGTCCCAGCAGACTCACTTCATGAGATAGCCATCCAGATATCCAACCAGGGTAACAGGGAGGTCGTCATGTCACCGATCGAGAGATCACTCCCTGGAGGCTGGACCATCCAAGGCGGCCTTGGCGAGGTTACAGTCCCAATGGGCTCTTCCGTAGAGTGGTCATTTTCAATCCAAGGAAACGGACTCGCCGCTAGTGGACTTGTGGAGATCAGGTTCCTGATAGAAGACGGTATGTTCTTTGATTGGAACACCAGTCTGGATGCAATTTCCGGAGCCATCCCAGAGGTCTCGTTTCACGAAGTTGTCTTTGTGGAGGGAACCAACATCAACTCATCGACGAACCCACTGGGGCTAGGGGCCCATCCGGTCAATACTGCATTTGACATGGGCTGGAAAGTCGAGAATTCCGGGACCTCAATCTGGGAACCGGATGTGTCACTAGAGCTCCCATCGGACGATTGGCTCTCAAGCTGCTCAGTTAACCCAATTAGGATCAGTCCGGGGGAATCTGCGATGGTTTGGTGCTCAATCACAATACCATTGAGTCAGCAAGCCGGCTCTGAACCAGAAGTGTCCCTGGTAATGTCAGCAGATGGGGTCGAAGTGAGGGAGTCTCTGACCCTCCTGGTTGACACTGTGAAGGAGGTTGAGTGGACCCTGATAAACTTCAGTGAGGCAAGAGAGGACTACCCAACTAATCTCTATCTCGAGCTCCAGAATACAGGTAACGTCGCGATCTCTAGCAGAATCGTCACAGATGGACCCGATGACTGGAACATCAGGATAGTCGATGGGATACTGGTAACCCTTCAAGCCGGAGAGGGTAGATCAGTAAACGTAGAGTTTACTCCTGACTCGGGTTCAGACCGTTCGCTCACAGTAATGCTAGCCAACTCAGATGACATCTCAGGGCAATCACGAACACTAGAGATCGAAGTCTTATCCGAGTCCTCGGAAGGGGGTAGTGGGACCCTGCTATACGCCATTGGGGCCCTAATGCTCGTAGCAATAGCTTCGATATCAGCGGCCTTGGCATACAGCAGGAACGGCGGCGACATCTCCTCACTGATCAGAGGAAAGAAAACATCTCCAAGAATTGGAGAGGGGCACCACCTGTCTCCACAGCCAGTAGAGCAAGTGCCCATCGAAGAACCAGTGGAAAGTGAGGAACCAGCAATTACCGATAAACAGGAACTTCAGCGTTTCCCTGATTACCCAGGTTGGCTCTGGGATCCTGTCGGTGAGGAGTGGGTGGCTGATCCTGAATATGATCACGATGACCAGTAGCCGGGTATATCGAGAACTCCAACAATCGTGATTATTGGCGCACCAAGAGCCCGAAGCCCTTAGAGGGGCGAATGACTCGGTCAATCGATGAGAAGGCCAGATTCTGCAGTCATTATCGCTGCACTACTCCTAGCCTCGTTCATTTCCACCCCCGTATTCGCGGCCGCCGACCTCGCACTAAGCGCCAGCCCGACAAACTCAACTGCGACCACAGAAGACGCGGCCGAGTACGACATCACTGTGATGAATACCGGAGACGAGGATCTCACGGTTTCTCTTAGCGCCTCGCAGGATTCAGACTGCAATGGATTCACTTCAAACTTGGACTCATCGGTGGTCTCGGTGGGGCAAGGAGAGTCCGAGACCGTGACTCTAACAGTCAGTATCAACGACCAGGCCTCAGGTGACTGTGTTACCACGGTCAATGCCAACGGAGTAGCTTCCAACCCATCAGAAAACGCACAGGCCGACGTCGAGGTCACGACAACCGCAGAAGGAGGGGGGCAATACTCAGTCAAGCTGAGTCACATCAATCCCAACAATGGCGCGATCAATTACGATGGGGAGGATGACGAGGTTGAGTGGACCGTAGATGTCGAGAACACGGGAGAGAACGATGCTACAGTACAACTTGCAATGTCCTCCAAATCAGACTGTGACTCTGATGGCCTCGAGGCCACTGTGGAACCTCAGCAGATGTCCCTAAACTCAGGCGATAGGGACACTGCCACGGTGACAGTGAACCTGCCCGATGGCAGCTCAACAGAATCGGGAGACCACTGCTTCGTGCTCGATGCCACCGTTTCCAATGATCCAAATCCGGCCGACCAAGCCAATGATAGTATAAACCTGAATCTTAAGATCCCAGAGGTGAAGACATGTGACTCCTCGCTCCAGAACCCTTCTCACAACCTGGACCCGGGAGAATCGGCAACCAACTCCTTCACTCTCACCAATACTGGAAACACCGCTTGGACCGTGAGCGCGTTCGCCACATCGGAAGGCACTGATGTTAGTGACTGGGTCGATTTCGAAACTCCAACAAGCAGGCTCTTGTCAGAGCCAGGCGGCTCGCAGGACACGACCTCGTTCGAATTCGAGATAACCCCCGATGACTCTGTTGAGCCAGGTTCTGTAGATGTCTACATTCAAGGAAGGGCTGGCAGCAACGTAGGCTGCGAATCCCTCCTCAGGGTGAATCTAGGCCAGGTCCACGACGCCTCGCTATCCCTGTCAAATCCCTCGATCAACAACGTTGACCCGGGTTCCACCACTTCAACTTCTATGATGATTACGAATACCGGAAATGGCCAGGACAACTTCGCCATAGGTGTCAAGGACCTCTTACCAGGATGGCAGGTAGAGCTATCTGAGACATACGTAACTATAGACGGAAGGCACTGCAACTCCTCCTCAAACTGTGACAGAAAGAGCGTTCAATTGCAGATTACCGTGCCTGCGAATGCCAAGGCCAGTACCGAATTCCCGATCACCATGTACGTCAACTCTCAGGGCATAACCCTAGACGAAGTGTCTGCAACGGTGACCGTAGCTGCAGTCCACGGGGGGAGCATCGACTTACCCTCTGACTCCCAGACAGGCAGGTTCGGCCAATGGGTCTCATTCCCCCTAGCGCTGTCAAACACTGGAAATATTCAGGACAACTTTGCCCTTTCGTCCTGTGACCCAAACATCTCCGAGTCCTGTGAAGACACAAAGTGGGATTCGAGGTTCAAGGACAGCCAGGGCAACCAGATCTCTCAGCTCACCGTAGATTCGGAAGAGACGGTGCAGATTTCACTCGAAGTCCTCGTCTCAGACAATATCAACAACAATTCCGAGTCGTTCGACGTGAGGATAGGAATCGTCGGTACAAACATAATGATGACAGAATCACTCACTGTTACCGTCTCGAACTTCAACTACAGCATGTCAGTAGCATTCGAAAGCCCGGAAGAAGACCCCTCACTGATGCGATTCTCACTTCCTCCTGGAGGCTCCTCCTCACTCTCATTCCTAATCACGAATACTGGAGACGGGGGCTCTGATGACGTCGTAATCGATGTCTCCGGGATGGACTCATCCGTACTGAGGACAATCAGCGCCGATGGGCAGGTTCTGGATGGGGACCAGACTACGGTCCCATCAGAAGGGCAGATATCGATAACCATAGACTTCGAGGTCCTCGACGTGGAAAGCGGGACATCGGGAGTAATCAGGGTCGCGGTAACATCGAAGAAGAATACCGGACAAACGCCCTCATACGTGGATTTGGTCGTAGACATCCGGTCGATTCACGATCTGCAGATAGACATGGAAAGCAGCCAGAAGAAGGAATCCTCTTACCCGGAGAATGCCGAATTCACTATTTTCGTAACCAATCATGGGAACATTGAGGAGGAGGTAGAGATACTAACTAGTGATTCTCTGAGGGGGTGGACGGTGGATGTCATTGGCGACGAGTTCAAGCTCCAACCTGGAAAGACCCGAGAAGTCACGGTTAGGGTCACTCCCCCGAGCGAACTGATCTCAGATGACGAGTACTCATTCACCGTAATCGTCCAACCAAAGGACATGCCTGTGGCTGGGGAACCCATCGACCTGACAGTCGAGTCAAAGGTGCGTACTGGAGCGCTATCTGGAGACGCCCAAACAGCAATTGCGATGGCCATAATTCTGGTTGGCTCGATAGCCGTCGCTTATCTATTCATGAGGGTCCGTGCCGAGAATAGGATAATGTCCGACTCAATATTCGTAGAACTCGACGAATGACCGTTCCAAGGTCTTCCTTCGGATACGCTTATGTCCGGAATTTTTGTGGCCATGTACGACGGTCCCTACGGGACCGAGGGTGATGCCATGAGTACCGTAGCGGAGATGTACCTTCCCGTGGCAGTCATGACCATAGTGGGAATCGGTTTTCCAGTGGGCAGTTTCATCGCGACTAGATTCCTCAGACCAACCCCGAAGGGCTCGGACTCGAGTAGGACGAGATCACTCCTTCTACCGGGCTATGAGACTGATCACAGCCTCTACATTCGCAGGGACTCGACGTATGAGTGTGGCTCCGACCCAATAGGAGATGCAGACATCAACTTCCACTTCCAGTACTACTGGTATGCCATAGTCTTCCTAGTGTTCGACATAGCATTCATGTTCCTGGCCTTCGGAGGGGTAATGGCCATCCAGAAGGGCAGTGGCCAACTAACCGATGATGGTTCGATAATCAGCGCACTGCTGACGATGTCCATCTTCATCATACTCATGGGCCTGGGAGTCTGGCACGTCTTCCGCAAGAGAGGAAGGATATACATCTGAGTGATATTATGGACGGAGACGGACAGAACTACTCGGTTTTCAACAGCAGAATGCTGGTCGACACCGTCGGCGACATTACAGACGAGGCTCTGAAGGCCAGCAGGATCAAGGATGTGATCGGAGTCCTAGTCGGACGTGTGTTCAATTGGAGCCAGAGGAAGTCACTATTCCCCCTCCACCTTGGAATCAAGTGCTGCGCTCTAGAGATGGCAGCAGCAGGTGCAAGCAGGTTCGACGCCGAGCGATTCGGGGTCTTCTTCAGATCAAGCCCAAGACAGTGCGACGTGCTTCTAGTGAATGGCCCGATCAGCAAGAAGTTCGCAGACCCCATCGTCAGGCTTTGGGAGCAGATGCCAGAGCCAAAGTGGTGCATAGCGATGGGCGAGTGTGCCATCTCAGGCGGTCCATACTTCCAGTCTTACAACATACTCGAGGGAGTAGACACAATCATCCCGGTTGATGTTTACATCCCCGGTTGCCCACCACGTCCAGAGGCACTAATAGATGGCTTCGACAAACTCCGTCAGAAGATTATTCGAATCGGAGCAACTCCTGACGATGCCACTCCTGAATCGAACAACCCGATCATCATTGGAGACGTATAGTGAGGGTTTCCAAGTGGGAAAAATCGTTCCAACGTCTAGCCAGAAGTCATCCGCTGAGGCAATGGCATCAGCACTATCATCCATGGAAGGAGTCGATGCAGAGGTATCTGAGAGGAAAAGTGGTACAAGTCCTCGAAACATAGTTTCCATCGACTGCTCTAGCGAGAACTGGCGCGCTCTGGCGGAATGCATGAGAGTCGAGCACGATGTCGACTACTGCTCCATGATTACAGGAATCCATTGGCCGGAGGGATCTCCCGACAAGAACTGGGAGGTAGTCTACCACTTCATGAGGATGGGCGTAACAGACCCTCCGGTAATCGAGGGTATGGTCCAACCGATCGTCAAAGACCCCACAACACTCGAGGGCAAGGACGTCCCCTTGGAGATAGAAGTACGAATCGCTCTCCCCGAAACAAGAGACCCCAAGGTGGCATCCGTCCAGGACATCTGGGTCGGAGCAGACTGGAACGAGAAGGAGACCTGGGACCTGGTGGGAATAGACTTCGAGGGCCATGTGGGGATGCGCAGGGTTCTACAGCCTCACGAGACTCCCGTAGGCTTCCACCCCCTCCAGAAGCAGCACAAGCTTCGATACCACGACTTCGAGGAGATGTACGATGACGCTCAAGGATTCCTGAGGAAGCCCTCGGATGCAGGTAAGATCAAGTGAGGTGATGATGATGGCAGAAATGTGGATTTCGATGGGCCCGCAACACCCAATGACCCACGGTTTGTGGACTCTAAAAATCAAGGTTGACGGCGAGACCGTTGTCGATACCGAACCCGATCTGGGGTACATCCACAGGGGGGTGGAGAAAATTTGCGAGGCCAGGGACTTCACGCAGATCACGACATACTGCGACAGGCTTTGCTACGCAAGCGCAAATACGTGGTCCCACTCCTACATCTACGCAGTGGAGGACCTGCTCGAGGTAGAGGTCCCAGAGAGGGCAGAGTACATCCGACTGATCGCAGTCGAACTTCAGAGGATCGCATCTCACCTGATGTGGCTAGGGGCCTATGGACCTGACATCGGGAACCTCTCTGTGATGGTATGGTGCCTGAGGGAGAGGGAGATGATGATGGATCTCCTCCAGGAGCTAGGCGGCTCTAGGATGCACTACAACTTCCCCAGGGTCGGGGGGGTGAAGAGGGACCTTCCCCATGGCTTCGCACAGAGGGCCAGGGCAAAGGTCAGCCTGTTCCTGAATAGGATCCAGGAGTACGAGGCACTATTCGACGAGAGCACAATTTTCCTAATCAGGACTCAGGGCGTCGGGTACTCCAAGCCCGAGGAGATGGTCAACCACGGAGTCACAGGCCCCAACCTGAGGGCAGGTGGAGTGAACTACGATATCAGAACCGCGCACCCCTATTCCGTGTACAGCGAGCTGGATTGGGAACCTCCAGTAGAGAGACCATCCATCAAGGGAGCCGACTGCTATGACAGATACAGAATCCGCGTCGAGGAAATGAGGGTCAGCGCCATGATGGTTCTAGAGGCTCTAGACAAGATCCCACGTGGAGCCGACACATACCACGAACCCGGTGACCCAGCAATACTGGCCAAGGCCCCTAGCAGGGCCCCAGAGGGAACTTCCGGATCTCACCACTTCGAGGATAGCCGGGGCGAGTCGATGTTCTATCTTGCAGGTGGAGGAGAGGGCAGAGGGAAGATGCCATACCGGGCCTCTATCCGTTCTCCGATGTTCATCACGATCCCTTACGCATCCAAATGCATGGTCGGTTACAAGGTCGCTGACATCCCAGCGATAATGGGTTCATTTGACCCATGTATAGGGGAGACGGACAGGTGAGATGATGGCTACAGGAGACTGGTTGGACCTAAGGGGCTGGGTAGAGGGACTAGTCGGATGGTCAATGGACAACGTCCATGATACCCTTCCATCGAAGGACCTAGACCTCACACTGACCATCTCCCTCCCCAGGGGGATTTGGCCGGAAGACATCTTGCTAGGCAGGGTGGTAAACCTGCAGAATGGTTTCGCCGACATGCAGCCGGCTCTAGAAGGCCTATTCTCCGCCACGATGATTTGTACGGTGGTTTTCACCACGATGATGCTCACAATGCTCCCGATACCATACATCGAGAGGAAGTTCATCGGCCGGCTTATGGACAGACTAGGTGCTACGACCACCCTCAGGAGCCTCTGGATCGGAGAGAGCGGCGTCACAGCGGGAGAGTGGTGGAACCAGCTCCCTTTCGGAATGGGGGCCCCAATAGGATGGCTAAACAAGACCCTCAACTCGATTTGGGGTAACGACCACAAGCTGGACGCAGTCTCCAGAGTTAACAACAGGGGTTACCACGGCTACTGGTTCCTATTGCCAGGATTCTTCCAGGCCTTCGCCGACTTCACTAAGTTCGCAGGAAAGGAACACATCGTCCCCAAGGAAGCCGACAGACCGGTCTACGAGATCGCACCCGTGCTCATCATCTCCACCACGGTGCTCGTATTCGCATTCATACCGTTTGGACCCCACTTCTACGTCTCAAGCCCCGAACTCTCCGTCGTCTTCATGATGGCAATCTTTGGAGTTGCACCTCTGGGCGTGTTCTTCGCCGGCTGGTCTTCCAACAACAAGTACACCCTCATCGGGGGGATGAGGTCCGCTGCCCAACTCAC
>QQSB01000066.1 GCA_003602515.1 Candidatus Poseidoniales archaeon
AAGAAGCTCCGAAGGCGGAAGGCGGCTAGGAAGAGAGCCAAGCAGCGATAATTCTGGTTAAGTTGTCTGTGGGCCTTTCAACCGCCAGACGAAACCACCACGAGTTCGAGCTTCGTGTCGTTCTTGATTATCGAAGTATGAGGTACGATTGTATCTCCATGGACAGCGAGAACCGTGGATGGGGGAACACTCATCTTCTCAAGGACCTCGCTTACCGAAATCGGGTCTTTTGATTCGACTTCAGTTGTCTCGCCGAGATGCTCAATCTGGATAATCACGATTGCCTGGGGTCGGGTCAGCCTTATGTCTGATTCGCAGGTGGCCGATTCGCTGCCGAGATCGCATAGCCCGGTATTGCGGTGGATTCGAAATCCACTGTCCATTGGACGCGGGGGTTCAAATCCCTCTCTCGGCGCCATCATCTTTTGTCATCTTCAGGAGAGGATTAAATGAGGGAGACACTACCATTTCACATGGAAATAGAAAACGAATTCGGGCCTGCCTTTACTCTGATGACTGCTAGTCTCTCACCTGGGGAGCAAATCAAGGTCGAGCCAGGGGCCATGGTTGCCCAGTCAAATGGAATGGAGATGAAGACAGGGATGGGCGGCGGTGGTGGCCTTGGAGGATTCATGAAGAGCATGGTAAAGAGTGCTCTTGGAGGGGAGTCTTTCTTCGTCAATACGTATACTGCAGGGCCTTCGGGCGGGTGGATATCCATGGCCCCATCGGCTCCTGGAGATATCAAGACGTTCGACCTCTCCCCTGGTGAGTCTTTCTACATGCAAGGGGGGGCATTCATGGCCTCTGAAGTAAACGTCGAGGTATCGACTAAGTTCCAGGGGGCCAAGTCCCTGTTCTCCAGAGAGGGGGCTTTCTTCCTCAAAGCCGAGGCGGCAGACGTCCCGGGCAAGGTCTTCTACTGCTCATATGGGGCCATTAAGGAAATCGTGGTGACTCCTGACAGGCCGATAAAGATCGATAACGGCCATGTTGTTGCCTTCACAGAGGGACTGTCGTACAACATCAGCAGGGTCAAGGGGCTCGGTTCTTTCATGTTCGGGGGAGAGGGTTTCACCCTTGACTTCCAAGGTTCTGGGAAGGTCTGGATTCAGACAAGGAACATGAGTTCGCTTGCGACACAGTTGATGCCCTTCCTGCCTAGCTCTAGCCAGTAGCGTCAGAAGTCGGTAGTATCCTCTGCGTGCTTGAGTATGACAATGCGCGCGCCGGGACCGATGCGGACCTGAGGCCTACCGGCCCACTCGCCAACCTCTCCGTTCAGTATCGCGATTTCATCGCCCCTGGATATGGCCGGGGCTGAAACCGGTATGAACTGCTTGAATGCCACGGATGCGGCCGAACCCGTCTTGTCCATCAGGGTGATCGACCAACGATTTACGCCCACGCCGTTCGGAAAGGCATCGATGGACCACACCCTCCCGACCACACTCACCCTGGTCTCCACCTCAACTACGGGGGCGACATCATCATCGCTTGCCATAGATATCGAGGATTTGTCATCGAGATCGAACTGCAGTTGACCCCTCCAAACCGATGGCATTCCCTCGTCCACTCTGACTCTCGAACCCTCGGAGATCCCCCTGGTTACATTGCGGGGATTTCCCTGTCTTGATGGCCTCACCCGGGCCCTGTCATAACCATCTTGGAGAGTGAATTGGAGACTGATTGTCCCGTCATCCATGATTTCCGGACCTTGAAGGCCAACGACATCCCCTACTATGCTGGCACGAGTGATGATCTCGCCAATTGGTGTCACCGGCCAAGCGTGTCCGAACCTCTCTATCCGTTCCTCCAGGGGAAGGTCCAACTCGTAATCAGAGCCCTCGCATATCCCTCGGTAGTCGCACCGATTGCATCGTGCCCTCTCATCTGGATGCGTCGGCGTCTCGGATGGAATCCCCCCCTTGTCGAAGAACCTTAGCGGGGATGGCTCGGGAGGGCATGTCGAAATGTCCGGGTCTTGGGCGTGTATCTTCCTGTAGAGGCCCTTTAGTTCGTCGTTCAACGACTCCATCTCATCCGTAGATGGGAGTTGGACTTGCTTCACTGTACCCGTACCCAGGTACCAAATCTCGAGTCCCTCAACCACCTCTTCCCTATCGTGAGTCTCCCACCAGAGCCAACCATACATCCGAAGTTGATCGAGATAGTCGCCGGACCTGTCTCCCTTACCAATCGAAGCCTTGAGGTCGACTATGGTGGTCTTGCCCGACCATCGGTAAACGAGGTCGTACTCGCCCTGGAACCATTCTTCGGGATGTGCGCTTGTCTGTGTGAAGGACTTAGCATCGGGGTCGACGAACCATGGCCTAGCGACCTCCCAAGCCTCTGCCCATGTTATCTCCCCGCTGCCTGCTGCTGGGTGGGGCCCGTCCCACACCCGGGGGAATCCGTCGGGAGCTGGCCAGTAGGGCCTAGAGCCTGACCTCCATTCTTCGAGGTCTGGACCTCCGCTTGAGTCGATGCATGCCTGAACCTGGTCCAAGTGCAGTGATATCGCCGATTTGACCATCTGCCAGCCTTCCTCTTTGTCCACGTCTTCTGCTAGACCTACTCGGTTTGGGCTGGACTCCCAATCGCTGATCGCCGAATCCCAGCATCGTTCGAAGTGCGCTTCGGCTCTTGCAGTGGCCCATTCTAGCATTGATTCCCTGTCATCTGGGATTGATTCCGTTGGGAGGGGGCTCAGCCCTGGCCCCACCCAGTAGTCCTGGCTGTCCCAGTCCGGGGATCCGTCCTCGGCAAGTGGGGTTGTCATCGAGGAACGGGAGTCCGGGGCCAGCAGTGCAGGGGATTCACGGAGGACCCTGCAAACGCACTCTTCCACTGCATTGCCCCTCAGTATCTGGGGGGGGAGCGGCGACTTGAGGCGGGCCATCCAACCATAGTACCACAGTCTCGGGCACTTCCTCCAGGCGTTGACCTGCGAGGCTGACAGCCTCCGGTATGGATTGACCTTGGAGTTCTCTGCGTCTGGCTTCCTAACCGGCACGTTGCCAATTGGAAGTCGGGGACATATCAACTTGAGGAGTGTTCAGAGGCCGAAAAGCCACCTTGGTTGGGCGAAAACCCAACCCACTCTCGTCTTGCAGGAGCGGAAGAGGTTCAACCTGTGGCGACCTACCCTGACTAGCTCGACTCCTTCCGATTCGAACCGGGAGCGCCACTCGTCACGGCTTTCCTCGGGGAAGCTCCTGGAGAACCTGATCGGAGTGGCCATCACCTTCCATTTTCTCATCTTCGAAATCGTTTCCAGTACTTCTGTGCGTGCCCGATCGGTCTCCAAGTGCTTGATCTCCACCATTACTGGTTCTTCCCTGTCTCGCAGATGCTCGCAGACCTCTGAGAATAGGGGGATGGAGATGCCTTGCTGGAGTCCTGCCTCATGGATTTTAGAGAATGGCATATCTGATGTCTCGGAGGGTGAACCATCGACTGTTATTGCATCGTCGTGGAATACGAATACCTCGCCATCGGAGGACTCCTGGATGTCGAACTCCCAGTACCTGAAGTCACTTCTCGATGAGTTGCCCAAGGAGCTCTGGAGGCCCTCGATGGTGTTCTCGGTTGGCGTACCAGAGGTGCCCAGCCTGTGACCGGAGTTCTTCATTCGGAATCAGCCTCATTGTCCTCGGTCCCGTTTAGGAGGACCATGGTGACCTCTAGCCTCTCGTGAGTAGGCAGGACCTCGACCATGAAGACGGGTTCTTCTATCTGCTCTGCTATGTCCTCTGCTATTACCAGGGGCATCTCGATGCGACCATTCTTATCGTCCCAGAGGAGGAATCTCCGAGGCAGCCCGGTCTCATTGACGATTTCATCCATCCAGTCTTCCTTGGATTCGGCATCTGCATCAATGGCCCCGAAGATTAGCGTCCCGTCCTCGGTCAGTACCTCGTGGGGAGCGATGGTTGACTCCCCCCTTCTCAGGAAGCGCCTCCTCATCTGTCCGGAGTCCTTGAAGACGGCAGTGCAGAACTTCAGATGGAATCCGAATGGTTCGCGTATGGCTCCGTCCGTGGGATCGGCTACGCCCTGATCTGCTGCCATCACCCTGGACTTCATTTCATGTGCCAGCTCGTTCGAGCCAGCGGCTCCCGCGGTGATCTCGGTTGAGAGGTTGAAGCCCCTCAGTTCCATGTTGTCGTGGTTGCCTACCGTGATTTCGAGCTCGTTTAGGTTCAGGAATGAGATGTCGAAATCCCTCAGCTCATCTAGGAGTGAGAGGAGTTCGTCCCTCTTGTCCGGCTCGCAGGGAATCTCCACCCCTGTGAGGATGCCCGCCTCTGCGCACGCAGAGATCGTCGAGCGGTACCTCTCTGCATCAAGGTCGAGCAAATGGAATCTGATCTCGTCCAGCCCAGCGTCGGCGAAGTCGCTGGCCACTTCCGGCCTGAAGGGGATGCTGGTGTACATGTGGAGGTGGAATTCTGGTCCAAACTCTTCCTTCAGTCGGGAAATGCCCTCCAGGGTTCTTTCCTTCGCCATCAGTGGGTCGCCTCCAGTGATGCCAGCCCCCGTGGCCCTCATTGCGCGTGCCTCCTCGATCACCTCGTCGAAAGTCTCGCACCTCCTCTCGTTTGCAAACATCCAGTCGATGTCTCGACGGGTCTCGGAGAGGGGGCAGTAGTCGCACTGCCAATGGCAGTTCCCAGTGATGAACAGGACGAGTTTGCTGCCCATCTGGCACTGGATGCAGCCCTCCGTGTCGGAGAGGTCTGGCGCTTCGGCCAGATCGGGGAACTGGGGCAGTGAGAGCATCTATGCCCCCGCCCCTTGCTTGGCTGCAGTCTCCAGAAGCCATTCATGGAATCCGGGGTCCTGTGACAGTTCCGGATGGAATGTGAGTGCCATGCGGTTCTGAGTCATGACCCCTACCACCTCATCCCCGAGTCTCGCGACGATCTGGGCATCATCGCCCATCTCGACGAAGCGTGGTGCTCGGATGAAGACGCCGGGGAACTCGCGATCGAGCGCTATGGCATCGATCTCGGCTTGGAATGATTCGGCCTGGGAGCCGAAGCCGTTCCTCTCCACTGAAGCGTCGACCAGTGAGCCTCCCCCGTCTCCCGGATCTGCGAGGAGTATCGCTCCCGCACAGGTGCCCAGGACCGGTCGCGTCTGATCCGCCCTTATCCACTCGAAGACAGCGGGGAGCAAGGAGGAAATCGCGTCATTGCCAGTTAGCCTCATCGTTGTAGACTCGCCCCCCGGCATCACGATTGCATTCGGTTCGGATGACTCTAGGTCGGAGGCCTTCCTCAGTTCGTGGACCTCGATGTCGATGCCAGTCTCCATTGATGCCCTCTCTAGAGCGGAAATGTGGGAGTGTCGGGCCCCCTGGAGCATAACCAGACCTATGCGTAGCACAAACCGCCGGCTTGACAACGAGAAATGAACCCTGTTGCTTCTCCGATGGGCTGAAAGACCGTCTGTGGCCCCGTGTGAACGTGGGGGGCGAGAGTCGCATTCACAACTTCGGGGCTGGCCCCGCCGTACTCCCCCTCGAAGTGGTGACCGAGGTTGCCGAATCCCTGCCCAATATGAACGACAGTGGCTTTGGTTTGATGGAGGTCTCGCATCGAAGCCCTGCATTCCAGGAAGTAATTGACTCTGCCATGGGCAGGATGAGGAGGCTCCTCTCGGTCCCCGATGACTACGAGGTGCTGTTCCTGCAGGGAGGGGCATCTACCCAGTTCTACATGACTGCGCTGAACCTCCTGAGCAATGGTGGCGCTGCTGACTTCCTCGTGACGGGGATCTGGGCGAAGAAGGCGCTTGCAGAGGCGAATAGGATCGGGGACGGCGCAGCTGCTTGGGACGACTCCAGCAACGGCTTCAAGTCGGTCCCCGGTGACGGGGACTACTCTGTGCGAGATGATGCCGAGTACCTCCACTACACCTCCAACAACACACTCTTCGGGACCCAGTTCAACCACCTGCCCGATAGCAACGGGAAGCCCAGGGTGGTCGATGCCAGCTCGGATATATGCGGTGCGCACCTCGACGTTTCCAAGCATGACCTGATCTACGCTGGCGCCCAGAAGAACCTGGGGCCGAGCGGGGTGACGGTCGTCATCCTCTCGCCATGGGCTGCCAGCAGGGGCAAGGAGGGGCTTCCGACCATGCTGGACTACCAGACCCACATCTCCAAGGGATCGATGTTCAACACCCCAAACACATACGGCATCTTCGTGCTGGACAAGGTGCTATCCTGGGTCGAGAGGAACGGCGGCTTGGATGGAGCCATCCGGAGGAACCAGAAGAAGTCCGGACTCATCTACGACATGCTGGACGGTAGTGACTTCTGGAGGCCGCATGCCGAAGTCGGTTCCAGATCGATGATGAACGTCACATGGAGGCTAGCCGACGAGGGCCTCGAGGATGTGTTCCTCTCTGAAGCGATGGATAGCGGGATGGGAGGCCTGAAGGGCCACAGGAGCGTTGGCGGCATCAGGGCGAGCCTGTACAACGGGTGCCCGGTGGAGAGCGTGGAGGCTCTCGCCTCTTTCATGGCCGAATTCGAGAGTCGTCACGGATGAGTGGCTCGATGGGAGCGAGGAAGATCCTCGACCTGCTGGACCTGACCCTGCTTGACTCGGGCGCCAGCGAGGAGGAGCTTGCTGGGCTCTGTGATCTCGCCAGCAGGCATCGGACGGCAGCGGTCTGCGTTTTCCCCGAGCACGCCGAGTTCGTCAAGGGGCTGATCGACCCCGTGGTTTCGCTGGCCCTGGTTGCAGGCGGATTCCCACGAGGCAGCGACTCTCCCGACGAGATATTCGATGCAGTCAGCGAGGCTGCATCAAAGGGGGCTGATGAGATAGACTGCGTTTTGGAGCCTAATGACGACCCCTCATTCCCCGGGCGATCCGAGCTAGCCAAGCTCATTGCCATGAGGGAGGCGTCACAAGGACTGATCCTGAAGGTCATCCTAGAGTCGCCGTTGCTAGATGAGAGGAGTTTGAGGGCGGTTACCAGGATGGCCCTGGCAGCCGGGGCAGACTTCGTCAAGTCTTGCACGGGCAAGAGGGGAGTATGCAGCGACGAGGCTGCTGCCATAATGGCGGAGGAGGTCAGCAGGCACTGCCTCTCATTCGAAGGAAGGCCGGGGGTCAAGGTATCGGGCGGGATCTCGAAGAGGGAGGATGCTGAGAGGCTGATCACCATAGTGGAGGGGAGGGACGGTTCCATCACCGGCAAGGGACGCATGCGAATAGGGGCATCTTCCCTGATACAGGATTTGGTTGATGGTGGGCTCGGCAGGAATTGAACCTGCGATCTTCGCCATGTGAAGGCGACGTCATAACCCCTAGACCACGAGCCCGGCCTGTTTGCCAGCAATCTCCTGCGCATAAGATTGGTGACAGGCCGGCATCAGGTCCCCGCCGGAGTCAAAAGTGGCAGAGGGCTCGGAAACCCATGGCAGAGGGCATCGATATGGGGGTTTTGAGCGAGCAGGACACCTGGAAGGCCTTCGGAATAGGCATCGTCCTTTTCTGCATTATTGCCTATGCATCGCTGGCGATTTTCGGAGTCTCGTCTTCGCTTTACGGAGTATCCGATGACGCCGAGATTGTTCCTGACTTCGAGGTGATGACCATGAACAGGACCGGGATTGACGACTCGATTGCGGACGATGCAGGGATGGTGAAGCTCTCCGACCTGAGGGGGAGCGTGGTCATCCTAGACTTCATGGCCGTCGACTGCGCGAACTGCCACTACGTACAGGGGCACATAGAGGGCAGCCTGGACTCTTGGCATGAGTCCGGTTCCGAGTATCCCGTCGTGGCATTGTCAATCGCATCTTGGTACGGCTACGAGTCGTTCGACTGGATCAACGAGACGTTCGGGGACTCCGATGCCGACAAGCACATGCGTTGGCCGGTGGCGAACGGCGCCACTGACTCGATCATCCTCGAGGACGGAGGAAGGGGGGACCTGGTTGAGCACTATGCCGCTCAGAACCTACCAATCGTGTACGTGATAGACCACGAGGGTTACGTGGTGGCTAAGGAGGGGACTGGGACGCCCCTTGACGGGTGGTCATCATTCGACAGAGCCGTAGATAGGGCGCTCGAGGGAGACGCAGAGAGCCTTCGGTTCGGCATCGAGAAGGCGGACAGGTCATTCTCCGGGGTCTTCTTCATCGGCCTCTTCCTTGGCGTACTTGTCTACTTCTCACCCTGCGCGTTCCCCGTCCTGCCATCCTACATCAGCTACTGCCTCAGCCTCGGGGTGAGGGAGGACGAGCTCCGAGAGACTGGGAAGCTGGAGGGTGCGGCACCTGGTGCCCTTGAGGTGGGGACTTTCGCGGCTCTGGGGCAACTGACATTCTTCGGCTGCGTGGGAGTCGTGATCTTCGGTCTGGATGGTGTGCTGAACCTTTCTGGCATACTTCATGACATTGCAGTGGGGATCGCCCTCCTGCTGGTGGTGCTCGGCGCGCTGATGCTCATGGGGTGGACATCCCACGTGCTGTCACGGGTCCAAGGCCTGCTTGACAGGCACATGACCACGGAGGATGACGAGCGCTTCACCCCCAGGAGGAACATGTACCTGTGGGGGATCGGCTACAGCGCTGCTTCGGTGGACTGCACCGCGGCTGCGGTCTTCCCGTTCGTGGCATGGCTGGCGGTTGTCGGCGAGGGCGCACTTGTGATGGGCATGGGCGGGCTGATGATTTCCGTATCGCTACTGATGATTGGGGTGACTGCCATGGTCGGGATGGGCAGGGGGGCCCTGATCGACTCCCTCAGGAGGCACTCGTCCATCGTGAAGGCCACGGGCTCTTGGATGATGATGTTCGCCGGGATAGGCCTCTTCGCCTACCTCACCCAACCGGATGTTGTGGCGGATATACTGGGCTAGTTCCCATCTATCGGCTGCAGCATGTGCTCCACGGCTGGTTTTACCGAGTCCCATATCCTGTCATGGACGTCTTGGACGGTGTGTCTGGTCGGAATCAGAGTGGCGCCTGCTTTCTTCCCAGCATCCTGGAACTCCTGCCTGAGGATCTTCTGGTACTGCAGGAAGGAAGAGGTGATGGACGAGGAGAGTGCGAGGTCCATCCCTGCTTCGAAGTGATTCAGCGCCTCCAGGCTCTCTCCGAACATGATTCGGTTCAACAGTCG
>QQSB01000067.1:0-1820 GCA_003602515.1 Candidatus Poseidoniales archaeon
GAGCGGAGAATGCTCAAGGGGATGCTATCCGAGCCCAACAAGGAATGGACTCTAGATCAACTGCTTTCAGTTACTGGATGGGTGGACCAAGTCCACGTCGCCGGAGCAGGTAAGGGGCTGCAGGAGGCAGGATTGGTTGAGATCGAAGAATCGACTAACAGACTCGTTTCCCTTGGTCCAGAGGGAAAAAAGGCAGCAGAGGGCGATCTCCTTGAATCAAGACTCTGGGATTGGATCAGGAACCAGGATGAGGGCCATAGGGATATGAGATCCCTAATGTCATCAGGATTCGACAGAAGTGAGTCAGGGCCAGGAATCGGGATTCTGAAGGGATTGGGGGTCGAGATAGTTTCTGGGAATCTGGTTTTCTCCAATGAGGGTGAAATCTCGGATGAAATCAATCGTAGGACGGATTTCATCAGGTCCTTATCCGACTCGGCGGTAGAGTCCTCAACTCTCGATGAAGACATGGTTTCCCACTTCTCCTCACGTAGCGACCTCCTCGAATTCGAAGAGGTAACATCACGCACCTGGAGGCTAACAAAGTCTGGCTCCTCTGTGGAAAGGTCAGCACTGATCGAGGGCCAAGTGATCGGGGAACTTACCCCGGAGATGCTTCAGACCGAATCTTGGAAGGGGATGGAGTTCAAGTCTTTCGATGTTCAAGCACCAGCCCCAATCCCAATGGGGGGTCGTCGGCATCCTATGCAGTCGCTAATAGAAAGAATTAGATCAGTTTTCCTAGAGATGGGGTTCTCCGAGATAGATGGGAACTACGTCCAGTCAGCAGGTTGGAACATGGACTCCCTGTTCATCCCCCAATCGCATCCGGCCAGGACTATGCAAGACACATTCTACCTGGATCAACCCAGCAAGGTAGAGGTCGAAGACTCCTACTTGGACCTCTGGGCCCGGGTCCACGAGCACGGTCACGATACCGGAAGTAGGGGTTGGGGTGGGAAATTTGACAGGCAAGAGGCTCAGAAGCCCCTGCTAAGGACTCACACCACAGTGAACACAGTGAGGCATATCGCGGATAATCCGAGTAAGCCATCACGCGTCTTCGGAATCGGGAGGGTGTTCCGGCAGGAGACGATAGACAGGACACACATGCCTGAGTTCCACCAGATAGAGGGGATTATCCACGAGCCCGATGCCAATCTCCCCATGCTGATTTCAACTCTCAAGACATTCTATGCAAAGATGGGATATCCGGACGTGAGAGTCAGGCCAGCATACTTCCCGTACACGGAGCCGAGCGCCGAGGTAGATATCCTCTGGAAGGGGGAGTGGCTGGAGCTGGGTGGCTCAGGAATCTTCAGACCAGAGGTGACCGAGCCACTTGGTACCGAGTGGCCCGTGTGTGCATGGGGAATGGGGCTCGAGAGGCTCGCGATGCTCATACTGGGGCTGGATGACATCCGTCAACTCTACCAACCAGACCTCGAGAGGCTGAGGAAGATGCCACTGCTCTGATTACTCGTCCGCGAGAGTCTTGACGTCCTGCAGGAAATCATTCACATCCCAGTGGATGCCAGAGTATGCCACCCTCTTCCTCTGATCCTTGTCGATTATGAATGTCACAGTCGAATGACCAATCTCGTACTCGCCGAGGCTCTCCTCATGGGGGTCGGTGTTGTTCGAAGAGTTCGGAGAGGTGCCATCGGAAACGCACGACAACCAGTCATCTCCAGGTCTCACCCAACCTTCGTCGCACATGCAGTGGGAGGAGGATCCAGTCCCCATCACCCATCCCTTGCCGTTGCAGTCCACGCCTGGTGGGGCGCTGCTCATGTTTGCATTGCTCGCAATCCATGCCA
>QQSB01000067.1:1881-3951 GCA_003602515.1 Candidatus Poseidoniales archaeon
CTCGGAAGTATTCCAAGAGTGAAGGCCCCACGTCCATGATTCGTTGGAAGTCCAATTGCCGATGGTGCCATTTTCGATATCATAATGGGTCCCTGAGCCCTCAATTAGGGCGAATGATGCAAAATCGCCTCCATCGTCGAAGCAAGTTAGGTTGAAAGGATCCTGACAAGCATTGTCAGACACCAAAGAGGAGTTGTCCGGATACAGGACTGCGAATCTAACCATAGCCTCCTCTGGGGGGAGGCTATTTGCTATATGCTCGGCATCGACAACTACGTTCCAATCATCCCAGACCGCTTGAATCACGGAACCACGCTCGTGTGTCAGATGATTCCATTCGTAACCTCTGGCAGAGGCCCACTCTAACATGTGGGAAGTCGTGTCTCTGGCAGGATCAATGGTGATCGAGACGAATTCNACCATATTCGAATGATCTCCCAGATTCTGGTTCACATAGTCTAGGTTGGATGAGATGATCAGACAAACATCTGGACAGGAGGTGTAGATGAATGCGACTACAACGACCCTGCCCTCGAAATCAGATAGTGACACATCATCGCCAAATTGATTCTCAAGCGTGAAGTCAGGAGCCTCAGGTGGGTCTCTGTACTCGGTACCGAGAATCTCCGAATCATCGGAGCCAGAGCATCCGGCCATCAGGAAGCACAACACCACGAGCGCTACCTTGGCTGAATCTCCCATATCCAATGCCCAATAACGAGGATATTTCACTCTTCTTCAACTAGGCTCAATATGTCTTCGAGGACCAGTTCGGGGTTCCAGTCAGTATCCGCCCACCAGACTCTCTGTTCCATATTCTTGTCGACGATGATGGTACCAGTCGTGTGATCGACCCAGTAGTCTAGTGGATGGTGGTTCGTAATGACCTCCCCATCCGGTTGCTGTGTGTCCTTCCCACAACCGTTGTTGTCAACCTCCTCTCCCTCTGGAGTGTCCGGGCAACTGTCGAAACCGTCAGCAACCCCGTCATCGTCAATGTCGGTGTCGTAAGTCGCAAGGCCGACGTCGAAGTTCATCCATACAGGCTCCAAGTCCTCGACACTACCTGTCAGATGCGGCCAACTAAGGCCTCTGACGTCTGCATAGTTGCCCAACACGCTTGAGTTATCCGTCCATGGGTCTACTGTGACCGTGAGGATCTGCACAGAGGTCCCATGCAGATCGCCGAGCTCCTGTGCAATGAAGGCCAGATTAGCGCTAACAACCGGGCATATATCCGGGCATCTGGTGAATAGGAAAGTCACTACGACCACCTGTCCCTCGAATTGCGACATCGTCACTATCTCGCCCTTGTCGTCAATCAGTTGAAACTCGTTCACTGTAATCGGGGGATTGATGTCTTCACCGTAGAATTCGTCAACCTCTCCGTTAGATAGGCATCCTGGCGTTACTAGTAGCGTGAAAGTAAATATCCATGCAATCGCCCTACTCATCCCCATTCCTCCTCGCTAGCCAGACTAATGCCGAACAAGTCAGGAGGAATATCGCCAGATTCCTCAGTGAGTCCTCCACTCCCCCTTCACCTCGTTCTCCTTGTCCCTCAGAGGCTCCTTCGTTGAAAACGTATCCCGAGGGAGGCCCCAACTCCTCGTGGTAATCGTGGATCACGGTCAGGTTCAGAGTCTCCCATAGTGTATCGTTGGAGAAGACGTCTAGAAGGTAATTGCCAGCAACCCAGCTTTCGGCATAAATCATGAATGAGCACTCGTCTTTTACAGAGGAAGAGTTGTAGGGAGCTGTCTCGCATCTCTGGTCATACACGCCATCCCCGTCGAGATCGACTCTGATGGTGCGGTTTACGTCTGCCACATTGTAGAATGTAACCGAGTCGTTCTGAAGGACCTCTGCCTCGTTGGGTTGCATGCTCGAACTTCGCAGGATGATTGCGAAGTCATTCGCTCCGTGTGCAGCTGCTAATGGCATGAAAAATGATGCTGCTATGAGCGCTGCTACTAAGCCAACTCTCATCTCAATCATCTTCTTCTATAGTCCACAGTGCCGGGTAGTTGTATCTCGGATCGAAGTCCTCGTCGAACTGGACCACATATA
>QQSB01000068.1:0-1141 GCA_003602515.1 Candidatus Poseidoniales archaeon
GGTGACAACCTCAAGGCGGCCCTGGTTCTCTCCGGATACAGCGAGGGGATCGGGCTGCTCGAGAAGATGGGTGCTGACCCGGAGACTGCATTCGGCCCGGCTGGAATCGGGGATCTGTACGTCACGGCAACCAGCCCCCGTAGCAGGAATCGTACTCTAGGTGAGAAGCTCGGTTCGGGGAAGAGCCTGGAGGAGTCCCTCGAAGAGATGCACATGGTCGCTGAGGGAGTCAGGGCGACCAGGATGTTCCTGAACAGATCCGAGAGGATGAGTCACCCGACTCCCTTCCTGAGCACATTGGGAGGCTTGTTGGAAGGTGACATCGAGGTCGAGGATGCAGTCAGGAGAATGGTCGGAGCATACGAAGTGAAGTAGCCTAAGGGACTTCCAGAATAGTTTTTTGACCCCTCTCTATCAGTGGAAAGTTAGCCTCTGACAGAGATGTGAGGACGTGGACAGTGCAAGCGCTACCACAAGCAGGTGCGAGGTAGTCCTCACCAGTATCGGAAAGTATGAATCGGATTCCCTGACCTGGTTTTACTATCGCATCAATAGCCTGGAACTCCATCATCATGGTTATCTCTTGGCCAGGGAACACAGTCTGTGGCTCGTATCCCCCCTCGTGATACCTGACGTCCATTGTAGCATGCCCAATCCTGACTCCAGTCTCCATGTTTTGCATCTCGACGAATATCTGACCTCCGTCGAATGTTGGTACTGCAGAAAGATGCAGGGTTACCAAACCAGAGATGTGCATCGGGAAGTCCGGGTTGATTTCTGGACATTCAACTGTCACCGTCTGGCCCCCTCCCACCACTGGGGCACCTCCCCCTATCACCGGGAGTCCTCCGGTAAATGCGCCATCGTTGCCACAGTCTCCGAGATCGAATAAGTAGTCCTCTGAGTCTATGGGGGGCCATGTGTCCTCCACCCTCCATTCTCCGTCGCTTCGCTGAATCTGAGCAGTATACTCGGGCTGCGGTCCTCTTCCTTGCAAGTAATATTCGAACCACTCGAAAAGATCCTGGGCCCAGTCCCATCGTGTCATGTTTGGTAGTGCCTCTAGCCCATAGCCGCTTTCACTATCATCGTGCTTCTGCCATTGGTCTGGGTAGTCATGGCCCCACTGTCCCAGAATTCC
>QQSB01000068.1:1208-9156 GCA_003602515.1 Candidatus Poseidoniales archaeon
TGGTGAGGATCTACATTCCAATCCTGCATCCCTTGGACCCAGTAGATGCTACCGTTCCATTTCCCGAATGCCTTGTCGATATGGCTCCTCTCATCATAGTAGTTCTCCATGTAGGGATCCATCTCGCCCCCGACATATGTCACCGGTCCGGCGAAGAATCCCTCTGCAATGTCTGGGCACACATTGTCAAAGTCGTCCGAGTCATAGTCAACTGTGCTTGAGAAGTAATTCATGTGCATAACTTGGGATCTCGCTTCAGCACTTCCATTCTTGTACAGGAGAGGATGTAGGGCAGTGGTCCCCGAAATTGGAACTATGGTCTTCAGGTACTGGCTTCCCATTGCAGCTGCCTCCCATTGTGTGGCTCCCTCGTACGACTTTCCATAGAGGCCGACGTTTCCATTACTCCAATCTTGTTCTCCGAGCCATTCCACTGCCGAGTGAATGCCGAGTCCCTCTCCTGCTCCCCTGTAGTCGAAGCACCCGCTACTCTCTTCGGTTCCGAAAACTGCGACCTGTGCGAATGCGTAACCGTGAGGTACAAAATTCTCGAAGATGAACTCCCCTCGCCCTGCTCCCACGATACTCGTCGGAGTGGACTCGTCCCCTGGAGAACCATAGGAGAAGTAGGGGGATATCACGGCTATCACCGGGACCTTGTCCCCATCCTCGGTGTTGCTCGGCAACCAGTATGAGAGGTGAACCTCTGCAGAGCTGGGGCCAGTCTCCCAGACAGATGAGGTATCTACCTCAATCATCGCCTCTTGGACGTCCAGAGCGTAGTGAGGACCATCTTCCAGAACCCTGCTGAATGTTCCGCTAGTGTCCCACTCGAGATCACCCCTTTCCCATATGCTCGGATAGGAGTTTTCTGAATCGGCATCGGAACCTATGCAACCTGAGAGCGCGCAACTCAGTAGAAGCGTCGCAACCACGACGGAGCGGTCCCTCATGCTCCTACCAACACATAGGGGGACAAATACGTGGCGATTCTACGCAATTTCCTTCATTAATACGAGTGTTGCCTCAATCCATTCCTCTGCATGATCATCGTAGTCTACATCGCAGTCGAGTCTTTCGTTTGTTCTTTTTCCACCCTTCTCTTCCAGGATAGAGTCCCATTCCTTCCCTGATTCGCAGAAGAATTCGAAAGCCGTATCCCCGAGGGCTAGGACTGCGAAGTTTACCCCCTCCATGCTGCCCTCCTCTGATTCAGAGACGGCGTCATACAGATCTTGGGCATTCACGGGTTGCTCCCCCTCACCCCAAGTACTGCAAATCACAATCAGCCTCTTTGTTTCCGAGATATCCTCTGGAGAAATGTCTTCCATATCCATGACTTTCGGATTCAGATCGAACCTCTTTGCCGAATGGGCAGCGTCATCGGCTAACTCTTCGGCATTTCCCGTCTCAGTTCCAAAAATTAGGAGTAAGTCCGTGTCATCCATTGTCACCACTAGGTTCTCGTGTTTTTCCTCACTTACAAACTTTGAAGGTTGTTGACAGGGGGCCGGTTACGGTAACCGAAAATGATGCGGGGGTGATGCTGCTGCCCCCTGCCAACGTATCCAAATCTATTGGAGTGTCCCTATGTCTGTTGCAGTGATTCCGAAGTGATCCCATACTGGCTGTAGCCAAGCTCTGATGTCAGCCTCGTAGTCTGCGGAAGAATCTCCATCGTTAGTTAGGTCGAACATGGCCACGATCTGGTCGGAGTAGTAGTTAGCCATCCACCCGTATGCCTCACATGTAGGCTGATCGTCATCGGTGGTCTGATGCGAAACTATGTTGTAGCAGCCGGTGTAAGTCTGACCTCCCCCCATACTGTAGTTCTCGTACCAAGCATAGCCCTCACAAGAGTTCTGAGAACTGTCTGCTGAGACATTGTGGGAGACCATATTGTAGCATACCGAGGTGTACTCGGCGACGTATGCCTCGATGACCCTGTAGAAGGAGTGGCCCTCTGCCTGGTGCTTGTCGTAGTCTGAGCTGTCCCCAGCGGCTAGATCATCGGTCATCTTCGATGCGTACCTTACGGAAGCCTGTGAATAGACGATGACGATGTTCTTGAGGATCTCATCTCGTGCATCGACTAGACCTTGCATGTCCTCGTTCTGCATAGCGGTGAGGCCGGCATTCATTGCAGCCAGTGTGGCTACGTTAGTTGCGGCGGTGCCTCCAGAGTTGGCGGTCCCGAAGTTTCCAGCCCTCTTGTCGGCAGTGGCGTATGGTCCGCATCCGTCGTAGTCATGGTTAGAATCATCTGGTCCGTGATAGAATGCCCATCCTTCGTCCCAGGCGTGCTGAGCATCATCTGGGCCCCAGTTTCCAGCCTCTGCCTTGATAATAGCGGCATTTAGCTCGTGGATTGCGTATGCAGTCATGACTCCGTTCTGGATTCCCTTCTCTGTGGCTTGGTCTCTGACTGTGTCGGACTCGTCCGCGAATGGACCGGTACCGTCGATAGCTGCGGATACGAAGTCGTTCCATGAGCCGTCTGCACCATAGAATGCGTCGTAGGCGTGGTTCTTTCCCGAAGCATCGGCGAAGCCCATTAGGGTCCTGTAGGAACCGTCTGACTTCTCTGCGTGCTCTCCGTTCTCATAGATGTCCTTAACGCCGTCCCAGTCGTATGCTCCAGATAGATCCTTGATGTCACAGACATCTCCCATCAGCATGCGGTGGTTGTCGACGTTTGAGGCATATTCGTAGCCCCCGTCCTCTGCATCCAGGTCAACATCTTCTCCTGCACACCCAGCAAGGGCTGAGGCAATCATCAGTATTGTCATCATTAAGCTTAGTAGTTTACCATTCATTTTAGGGCACCCTAAACCTTCGGTTGGAGTTTGTCTTATAATTTTTAGGCAACCCTAAATCTCAATTGTGTTCCACTTCAGTGGACGTATTGATTTGTCTTAATTTTGTACTAAGAAATTGACTAACAACTGGTTTGGCAAATTGCCGATTAGCGTGGAAAGGTGACCTAGTTGACTCTGCGAGGTGGTTCTGGAAACTCCAGTTGAATGCAGAGAATTGGAAAGAATCTCAGAGCCGCATGCACCTCTAGGGGATGTCTCGTCTATCTTGTGGATCGAGATATCGTAGCAACCCGTGTATTCGCTGCCCATAGTTGTGAAATTATCGAGGAACATCTCGTAATTTAGTGATAGTATCGAATTTAGGACAGCAGTGCGTGATACTACATCCAATATTGTGGGGTCGTAGATGAAGGATCGATATGGAAGGTCCCCGAGAGACGGCAATGAGGCATATGCTTCTGAATCTAGACACCACGTTTCATCTGTAGGCTGTAAGTCATCGTTACAGAAGATTGCCTGCCCATCGCTGATAACAAATGCAATATCGCCGCCTCCCTCGGATAGGCATCTAAGAGCGCCATTGGTTCCATGGAATTCTGACCCTTCCCCGGGGAAGCTATAATTCGAATCGAAGACTGATTGGATTATCTCAGAAATCGTGGAGTTTCCTATATCTGGTAAATCGTTAGTCAGTCCCTCTCCAATCAGATGTCCTGCCGCCAATAGTGTGCTCGGATGACTTGGGCCTACAAAGCATGGAGAAAGGCCACTCATCAAAGTATACGGATCCGATGAGTTGGCTAGTTCACTGTCTGATTTGACGATGGCAATAGATTGTGAAAATGCTCTCTCTTGTTCGTCCAATAATGACGCCAGAACCGACATACCATCATGCTTCCATGCCTTCCAAGAGGGGATTCCATCGGTTATTGCAATGTTTATGACGCCATTAGAAAGGTTTTCCACCAGACTAATATGATTCTCGAATTCTGAAATGCTCACATTTATTCCCACATCATCGCTAATTGAATCGGCTAAGAATTCGAAAGAAAATGCAGTGGAGTTTGACAGAGGGCCAATTACACCGATTACGATTTCTTCTACACTCAGATTGACTTGTTCGGAATTACTAGGGTCCTCGAAGTATGCCTGCAACCCGGGAATGTTGTAAATGAGGGAGGAGTATCCATCCAAATGCTCGAAGGAGGTTGTGGAGGTGAAACCTGAGGTTCCGAATAGAGATCGTAGTGTCTGATCCATCTCGTTGATTCCGCTGAGCCTAAGCAATTCTTCGGAAATCTTCTGCGAGGTTTCAGAATCGAGAAAGTCGGGATTGTACATTAATGCGTTGCTCGGAGACCTGCCAAAGGTTGGAAGTACGGTGTACTCATCCTCTGCGAGACACCACGAGGGCCTGTTCTGATCGTCTTCAGAACAGTGATCGGATACTGTTGAGTCTTGGAGGAATGCGATGTCTCCAGTTCCATCTGAAAGGCACCTGAGCGCTCCTGAATATCCGTAATACTTTGTGCCTGCTTGTGGAATTGCGGGCTCATCATCCAGGAAGTCTTGGATTGTGAATAGTAGTGATTCCACATCGTTTGGATTTCCAGCGACATTAGCGTATCCAAGGCCCAGTAGGAAACCCATAGGCAGAAGCATCCCCACGGAGTCGAACCATCCTGTGTGACAGGGTTTCTTTCCCTCGAATAATGAAAATGGATCGGTCAACGGATCGTCGTCAATGTGGTAAGTGGCGATCTCGCTGTCTGATTTGACCCATGCATTGGAATTGTAGTAGGTTCTGCCGTAGTTCTCCTGATCAGCAAGAAGAACCTGGAGGTCGTAGTTCTTCCAACTCATCCAAGAGGAGGCTGCGTCCATCATTGCAAGGTCAATATGACCGAACCTGAGAGACTCGATCATGGCTTCTTCGGATTCAACGGGATATGGGGTGATATCGAAGATGGTCTCATCTGAAAATATCTCAGCCATGTAGGAAGGGTCATTTTGGGTGCCGAATGTTTCCTCATCCACGATGAATGCTATTGACAGGGGGATTGCTGACTCCATCTGCTCTTCGTGTGATGGTTCTTCTTGTCCTGGTGTTACCAAATCTGAATTATCCGAATTTGTTTGCAAGCAACCTGAAAACGAAACGAGAAGAAGCATCATAGTACTCAGAAGAGTATTGCCTATTGGCAGACCCGTAGGCACAAATATTCCACTCAAACAGAACATATAAATTTCTGTGATTTACCCTCTCACTGGAATATTTACGGAGTGGTTTAACTAGAATAGGGGTAGTCTTGATTTCCCCCTCCCCATGCCGTGACTATGGCGCTAGGTGACCTTACAGACTTCGAGGCTAGGCTACTGAAGTGGATTTCCGCATCGGACTTTGTTGAAGTTGCGTGGTCTACGAAGAGGGCCGCGGAAGCTTTCAACGTCAAGGAGAAGGAGGTCTACGAGGCATTGGCAGCCCTCTCCTCAAAAGCCAAGGATCACATTCAGATCTTCTATGACGGTGGAGCCATCAGAATCGTCGCGGACTACTAATTCTCATTCGGATAGGAGAATTTTCTCGTACCGAGGCAAGAAAACTCCTGTCCAAGTGGGCTTGGTATTTTCAGACTCGTCAGTAAAGAATGAGCGAAGATAGATGGAGACCAAATCAATCAGCATCACAACCATGAAGATTATCAGAAGATAAGCTCCAACCTTTTCATATTGGAGGAATTTCAGATAGAGGTTGATGTAATATCCAATTCCACCTGCTCCGACTATTCCTATCACAGTCCCAGATCTGACGTTGTATTCGAACATGAATATCATCTGGGCAATTAAGTGATTTGCCATTTCTGGGATAACCACCCACAGTGATAACTCAGCTTTGGTCAGGCCCATGGCGTTCGCCGCCTCAAGTGGGGCGCTATTCATCCCCTCAATTGCCTCGTACTGCATCTTTCCGAGATATCCTACTGTGTAAATGGTCATTGCCATTATTCCTGCTGTGGGGCCTAGTCCCACCAAGATGACGAAGATAATGGCCCAAATCAGACTTGGTAGGCTCCGACATGCTGAGACTACAGCCCTAGAAGGATAGGTGATGTATTGCGGGAACAGGTTTCTTGAGCTAAGGAGTCCCATGGGCAATGACAGGATCATACCGAAGAAGGTTGCGAGAATTGCAATCTTTATTGTTTCAATCATTCCAATCCATGCTGTTGAACATGTGAACTGTAGAAACCTGTTTGCTTCACAAGGAGGGTAAGATTGGGGTTCAATTACACTCCACCCATTCCAATCCCAGACCATTCCGGAGGTCAGTTCCAGTAGAATCCTGAATGTTAATAGTAGGACTGCGACAGAAACTATCAACTCCCTTAGTTCTGAGTCAATTTTTACCAAAATTTTTGCCAAAACTACACCTCCATGACCGAAGTATCTCTGATGAACGGGTTGAGCCTTCCATCATCTATAACCAGAAGCCTATCAGAAATCTCCCTTGCTCGAGAGACGTCGTGCTCGACCAGAATCATGGCAGCTTCGTTTGAACTTACATAGTCCAGTACCGATTTTACCACTCTTTCTGATGTTTCTTCGTCCAACTCGCTTAGGAACTCATCAGCCAAAATAAGTCTTGGACGTTGGGCTAGAGTCCTGGCTGTAGCTACTCTCCTCTGTTGGCCGCCTGAGAGTCGTTTAATCGGCTCGTTCTTCTTCTCCCCCAGGCCCATGGCTTCGATAGCGTTCATCGCATGCTCCCTGGATGTTGATCTAGGATTTCCTGCTCTCGAACCCAGCATGACATTGGACCAGACGCTGGAGTGCCTGACCAGACCTAGCTTCTGTGGGATGTAACCTATAGATCCTCTTTCTGGCCTCTGGGGTAATGTCGCTCCGCAAACATGAACTGTTCCGGATATTGGATTCAGAAGACCGGCTATGGTTTTCAGGAGGGATGTTTTTCCAATTCCCGAGGGTCCAGTAATTGCGAGAACTTCACCTTGATTGATATGAAAATCATCTATGGAAAGCAAGCTATGACCTTGGAAGCCAACTTCCAGATTGCTTATCCTAACTACCGCTGGCATGGTATTTCGAGTCTGATTTTACTTTTGATGTTTAGGTAACCCTAAATTTAAGGAGAAAATGCGTTTCGGGTCAAACTATGAGTTCAGCGATTGACAGATTTAGAGAGTCATTACAGGGAAGAAGCATTCCGATTACGGTTGTTGTACTGCTATTATCATCTGCCGTTCTATGGGCATTATTCACAGTGGATTACGACGAGTGCGGTGATGATGAGGACTGTATCAGGATTGCTTACGAGGTGAAGGACACATACCTATTCTGGGATGCTAATCCACAGGAGATGGCTGACAAGCTCAGCGAGTTGACTGGGGAGAAAGTGGTAGTGTACCCAGTAGCCGATGAAGTGGCTGCGATAGAGGCGGTTGCAAATGGCAATGCAGAGATCGCGATGGTCGATGGAGCTGCCGGATGGTTGGGTTACCAGGTATACGACTTGGACGTAGTCGCCGTCGAGAAGAAGCCGGATGGCAGGGTCTACTACAACGCTGCAGCATGGGTAAGGGCCGACTCAGACATCGCGGCCGCATACCTTGATGATGACCCTGACACCGACCCTTTCGCACTGATGGAGGGCAAGAAGTCGTGCCACACGGGTTGGCTGAAGAGCGCTGGCATGCTGATACCAATGGGTTATCTGATTGGGAATGGATATGCTGAAGTTCAAGGCGATGCCGAGGAAATCGAATCCCTCAGAGCTACAGTAACGAGCTTCTTCCATAAGGATTCGGAAATTCCAGAGGGAGGGACTCAGTACTCTGGATACAAAGGGGCACTGAAGTGCATGATGACTGGTCATGGAGATATTGCCCTGGTTAAGGACACGGCATACCGACTGTATTGCGATGAGAACGAGGATGACGTGCCCGATGGTCCCGACTGGTGCCTAGACAGGGATGAGATTGTCATGCTCCCCTCTTTCGGTCAGGCACCCAGTCATCCAGTAATGTATGACCCAGCGAGGATGGATGATGAGACGATGCTC
Organism: Candidatus Poseidoniales archaeon; assembly: GCA_003602515.1. Taxonomy (GTDB): domain Archaea; phylum Thermoplasmatota; class Poseidoniia; order Poseidoniales; family Thalassarchaeaceae; genus UBA36. Next base: position 9,108 of record QQSB01000068.1, read on the forward strand.
CGGATTCAAGAAGCACTATTGGCTCTTGACGATGATAGCGAGGGACGGG
>QQSB01000068.1:9173-12861 GCA_003602515.1 Candidatus Poseidoniales archaeon
CTCAACACGGCTGGAATGGTTGCAAGCACGGCAGAGGAACATCTTGGCACCTACTCAGACGCAGTTTCAAATGTCCCCGGCATACGCGCTTACTTAGAGAAGTAGGGACTAGGGATGAGAAGTTGGGCAATTATCTCGCTGCTAGTTGTGACTTCCTCATTTGCTGGATGCCTTGGTGAAGAAGAAGGGTTTGTTTGGCCCGAGCCTGAGAGTTGGGATTGCTCCATCCAAGAGAATTATAATTTGTCCTGTTACAAGTACTTGGATGGTTTCTCTAGTCCCATTTCCTCCCTGAAGCATCCGATAAATGACGAGATTTGGATACTTGAGTTGTCTGGACTTATTCACTCGTGGGACGGAACTGAGATCTCAGAGATAGCCGACCTGAGCTCGATAGTTAGCACATGTCATGTTGAGCAGGGTCTGCTAGGAATGGCCTTTGCAGACGGCTTTGACGAGAATAGAACGGTATTGCTGTCATATGTAGAGGAAGGGTCTTGTGACGGTCCGAACGAGTCGGACCTGGTCCTTTCCTCTGCCGGAATTAGTCCCTCAGGCAAACTAGACGTTTCTAGCATCAAAGTTCTCAAATCTATCGAACAACCATACAGGAACCACAATGGTGGACATTTGCTGAAAATTGGAGGGGGCCATTTCCTCTGGGGAATAGGTGATGGGGGAAGTGGATATGATCCAGAAGAAAACGGTCAGAACCCATCCACTCAACTCGGGACGATTCTACAATTCAGATATCTGGATGGTGAGGTGAGTCCTGTCCTGGAAGATCCGACAGGCGATCCGTACGTACTTCATCACGGGTTGCGTAATCCCTGGAGATTCGATCTGGACAGTCATGGCAGACTCTGGATTTCAGACGTTGGTCAGAATTGCTGGGAGGAGGTCAATCTGGTGACTCTGGAGAATCCGGCTAACTTAGGTTGGTCTGTGATGGAGGGCGAATATCTCGTGGATAGCAGTTCCCCATGCGGCAGTAGTGAGGCTAATGAGAGCGTGAAAGATCGATACACCAACCCTGTTGTGACTTATTCTCATTCGGGTGGTAACTGCTCAATTACTGGTGGCTTCTGGATGGATTGGGGTCCAATCGATCTACATGAGGGATATCTCTACGGTGATTTCTGCAGTGGCTCAATGTGGATATTGAAAAAAGAGGATGGCTCTTGGAATGAAAGTTACATCGGTTCCAGCGGAGGAATGATTGTTGGATTTGGGGAGGGCATTGATGGAGAGCTGCTTGCATTCCACTGGACTGGGGAAATTGTCCATATCGGATGATTGTTTTACCGGACATGGCAACTATGATGTCCTATGTTCTCCGGAGGGCAATAGTGGCCGGAATGCGGGTGATGAGGTTAGGGCCAGTTTTAGTCGTCGTAATAATGGTATTTTCGACATTGCATCTACCGTCGGAAGAGTTGAGTCGAGAACAAACAAAGATGGAGCAGTTTGGGAGCGGGGGTTCCCTAGAAGAGCAATGCGGATCTATTACATTCGAGGATATTTTCATCTACAACCAAGCAATCTTCGAGGTTCGTGTCAATGACGACTGGAAATCGGCCCAGGTTGATGCTAGGGCCTGGATAAACTGGTCACTATCAGATGATATCAGAGAGGACCTGGATGCCTTCCTGGAAGGCATTGTTCCCTCTGGCGGGGATGGTTGGCTCTCCACTGATGAGATAGACGCGATGGTCTCCATTGCTGCAGATTGTTTGGAGTACAGCATCACTAGAATAGGGATTCGAGATGGAGCTCCGCACAGAGGGGGAGAAGGAGTTAGTTGGATGAACACCACATGGGAGGATGACCAGACTAACATCGGCCATATCAACGGAGTTCCCATGAGGCACTCACAATCGAGGGACTGCCAAGGTTTTAGTCAAGATGGGTGTTTAGAAGTACCAGTAATTCCTTCTTCTGAGAGGGATTGTGACATTGATATCAACGAGTCCTTGGGAGTGGATGAGTGCAGGATCGAGCTCTGGCTAAACGCGACGATGGTGATCGACGGGGTTACGGACCCCAATGACTTCACCATCGCATTCAATTCATCTAACATGAGTAATGCTAGGTTGGACTTCACTTTCCCCGTGATGCCTGACCTGAGGATGGACATGTGGGAGGAATGCGAAGGGAGGTTCGTAGGCCTTGATGCGGATAATCCTGCAACCGACTCGGCGCCGATAAGAGGTAGTTGCATAGGAGATGGGACTGCGAGCCATGAGTTGCTGGTTAACGAAGATGGGAGCCTGACATATTCCTTGGACTCGAACTTCTCGAGAGAGAAGTGGCCATTGGGAGAGGATGTCTTCGCTGACTTCACGACATCGCCAATTCCGACTGATGAGGCTCCAACTTGGACCCAAGAAGCACCGGCAAATGGGACCTGGATTCCAGTTGTCGGGGAAGGAGCGAACAAGTTGGCATCTTGGGAAGGGATCGCATCATGGTTCGAAGACGAGTCTGGTGTTTCCAACCTAGATGTAACCTGCAATTCGGCTGGAAATGAGATTTCACAGAGCATCGATGGATCAATGTGGATCAATGTGGATGGGGTAACAGAGGTTTCATGCGAAGCGAAGGATGCTGCTGGTAAGTCAAGTGGGAATCGCACATGGAACGTGGGTGTTCCTGTTTCTATTTCGACGTCCGAAGTAATCCTCCAAGACCAGCACCCTCTGAAGATCTCGTATTCAGATACATGGAATGGGGATGTGACCGTACGTCTAGCTCTAAGTCAAGGCGGACAACCAAGTGAGATTCAGGAGTTCCACAAAGGAGATTTCTCGCAGCAGTCCGTTAGCCTAAGTCCACAGGGTATCGTTCCCGGTCCAGTCAATGTCTGGTTGGAGGTGGTGGTCGGCCAATTCTCTCTGCAAGATATCATCGACATAGGCATCGTGAAGGAAAGTACGGCTCCCTCGATGACCATTGGTGGAGTGGGGGAGTTTGACGGAACTATGTGGAGGGTCGGGGGGCAATACAGCGACCCAGATGGAGAGCCGGTAACTTTCACGATTGAGGTTGAGGGGCAGGAAATTGGCCAAATCTTGGTTTTGGGGAATACTTGGGAGAGCGAGTGGATTGATCTAAGTGAGTTTTCTTACCAGACAGAGCCAATAATCAATGTGGATATCACAGGTTGTGACCAGTCTGGCAAGTGCACATCATCTAGCACGACTGTGAATATTGCTTCGGTGATGGAAGAGCTAGTAGAACCAGGAGTCCCTGATGATGACGCCAATGAGGTTGACGAGGCCCTGCCATCTTCTGGGGTTCCCTCTCTGGTCGTAGCAATTTCCTTGGCAGTGCTCTTCAGAAGACGGGGGTTGTGAAATGAGCTTCTCTGGAAGAGTAGATCGTGAGTCCCACATGGGAGGTCTGCTTGTTGATTTCCAAGGTAGGCCACCTCGATTGGGGGCTCGGATTAGAATCTCTGGCGGGAAGATCCTTGGGAGGGTCGATACGGTAGTTGGCCCGGTCGAATCGGCTTTGATTCATATTCATCCGTTGTATGATGGGATAGATGCCAGAGCGTCAGTCGGCTCACCAGTCGAGATCGCACCTAGAGAGCAACCTAGTCATAGACGTCCCAGGGGAAGGCATTCTGGTGGGAGCTTTCGTGAAAGGGGAGGCAATAGAGGCGGACGGAGCTACAGGGACAACA
>QQSB01000069.1:0-18430 GCA_003602515.1 Candidatus Poseidoniales archaeon
CAGCAATGCCGATGAACTCCAATGGCCTAGAACGGGCCCTTGAAATCCCACAACCGTTCGGACAACAGTTCCCTTCAGTACTCGTTCCTCTCTCTCGGGTCTTCACTGAAGTACTGCACGAACTCGTACTCGTTCCCATCGTGATCGAAGAAATAGTATCGATGCCGGTGAGGGTGATCGAGATAGGTCGCACCCTGCCTGTATCCGGCTTCCAGCATGCGCTTAGCCAGCTCCTCCCCATCACTTACCACGAATCCCATGTGATTCATCCCGGGGTGAAAATACGGCTTGTGCGGTCCCTTCTCGGTAGCACCTCGGCTCTCGATGCACAGGTAGGAATCCTCCGTGCCGACATGGACCCAGCGCTGTGCCGGGCTACCTTCTCCCCCGCCCTCCCCTCGAATGCTGAACTCAGGTATCGCAGTCAGAAGGAATCGGATAGTCTCATCCACATCTGTGGACGTCATATTCAGGTGCTCCAGGAATGGCTTCATGGAATTCTGTGGGCCAATCGGACTTATGTCACCATCGGTAGAGAGCATCCATCAGCAACAGCCATCATCCCTCATCGGGGCTAAGACGAAGGAGACCTTGTCGACGTGCTGGGTGTTCTGCAGGTCTTCGATCACGAATCGTATATTGCCCGCAGCGCCCTTGACCTGAAGCAAGTCCACGCACGTGTGGCTGTGCTTGAGGCTGCTATGGGTGTACGATGCCACCTCGATCAAATCTGAATGGCGGAGATCCAGTAGTTTCTGGCCCTTGCCATGGTCATGCTGGTAGTAGACGACCAAGTGTCCTTCTACGGTCTCCGCTTCGTCCATTTCTACAAGGTCGCCCCTCTGCTGGATATCAGCGAAGAATAATGCTGCATCGCGAATGAAGCGGCTTCTGTTCTTATAGCCAGATCGTTCAATCAGATTGTCGAAATCCTTAGCGAAGGCACTGTCGGCGCTGAAGGAGATAATCTGACTCATAAATAGCCGGATAGAGACTCACTAATAATAATTTTGAAATACCTAATTAATAGTCTGAATTAAATATATATTATTGGGCGGCGCGACTCATGAATGCACGAAGTACTACTATGCTAGCCGTTCTGATGATGCTCTTCTCGAGCATGGCTGGATGTCTAGACAGTGAAGATGACGATGAATGGACCGCTATGGTTTCAACATACCACGTTGGCCAGCTTGTCTCCGCAATAGGTGGGGACACAATCAAGGTGGAGATGATGTCCACATCAGGCGTCCCAGTCCACGACTATGAGCCAGCTGCGGCGGACATAGTGAGGCTGCAGGAGAGTGACATATTCTTCTATCACGGTCTGAACTTAGAGCCCTGGGTCGAGTCCGCGCTGTCGTCTCTAGGGGACCAAGCACCGACCTCTATCCAGACTCACGCGATGCCTACTGGTGAGACAGCCCTCGACTACGAATCGATGCTGATCTCAGATCTGTGCGATCTACTAACAAATGGCCCATTCGAGAGCACCACACTCGGCCATGATGATCATGAAGACGGGCATGATGATGACAACGATAGTCACGACAACCACTCAGAAGAAGATGGCCATGAGGGCCACAATCACGCTGAGGCCGAGGAGACTATCGAGAATCCGGAGAACTGTCCGGCTGACACGGTAATCTCGATCTTCCACATGGAGGAAGGCGAGCACGTACTTGAGTTCGAGGAGGATCACAACGAGGATTTCAACATGGCTGTTTTGAAGATGCCAGGGGGTCACGCTCACGGCCATCATGACCATGGCCATGGCGCAGGCGCGTTCGAGTGGGCCGGAATCTTCTCGATCAACGATGCATCTCACACATGGTCAATGCAGAAGGTCGATGGAGAATACGCCGACCCGACTATGAGGCTGGTGCTTGTGCCTACAAGCACTCCCGACGAGGAGACAATGCACTCCTTGGAAGAAGGAGTAGAAGCCCTAATTGAAGGAGATTGCTCTGTAGTTGAAGATGGCGAAGCAATGCAAAGCATACAATCCACAGGCTCATGCTTCGAACTACATGTTGGAACGGGTGACGATTCAACTTTCACCATCGACACCACGGATATTTCTGGACTAGCAATGTTTGCTCAGCACGTCCCAACCGAGTTCGAGCGCGACCAGCACTACCTGAAGGACTCAACCGGAGGGGATATCGAGCCAATCGCTCAGGAGGGTGCTGACGCTCATGCCCATGATGACCACGATGAAGATGAACACGGTGAACACGATGAAGATGGCCATCACGACGGAGTCTGCCACAACACCACCACTCACGAGAACTACGACTCGACAGAGTCTGACTGCGAAGCTGCAGGGCACATGTGGATGGAAGACGACGATCACGCAGGAGTCTGCCACAACACCACCACTCACGAGAACTACGACTCGACAGAGTCTGACTGCGAGGCTGCAGGGCATGTCTGGATGGAGGAGGAGCACCATGAATACCCCGAGATTCATGCCGACTACAACGCACACAGCCTTTCGTTCCCTGAGGAGATGGTCTGTTACGATATGAGCACCCACACAGTCAATGGTTCGCTAGTATCACAAGCAGATTGCGAAGCTGCTGGACTAATGTGGACCGCAGCAGATAGCGGTCCGGGTGATGATGACCACTCCGACGAGGAGGGGCATCACGAGGCCGGATATGTGGTAGTTCATATTGAGGAAGAAGGAGACTACGGTTTCGCAGTTCCTAAGGACGTGGAGTTCCATATTCTCGCAGACGCTCCCAAGGCCTTCGAGTGGGCCGGAGCCTTCTCGATTTCTGACAATTCACATACATGGTCCATGCAGGCAGTTGCTGGAGAAGACGGCACACTGGCATACGCAGACCCATCTATGAGGCTGGTATTGGTACCAACTGACTCTCCGACTGAGGAGGCAATCCACTCTTCCGAATCAGGTGCAGAGACCATGATCGAAGGAGATTCTTGTGCAGTCGTCGAGGATGGAGAGTCCATGACGTCAATCGCTGCAGAAGGATCGTGTTTCGAGCTCCACGTCGGAACTGGAGACGACTCGACCTACACAATCGACACGACGGGCCTCGCAGGCCTTGTGGTATATGCGCAGCATGTACCAACCGAGTTCGAGCGCGACCAGCACTATCTGAAGGACTCAACAGGAGGGGATATCGAGCCAAACGCACAGGAGAGTTCTGGCGCTCACGATCACGGGCACCATGATGACCACGGAGATGAAGAAGGAGAAATCGAAGCCGGCGAGGGCGAGGAGGAGTTCGACTACGATCCGCACAGCTGGCTCGACCCACTAGCATTCAAGGCGCAGGCCCAGGTAGTCCTGGACGCGCTGATAGGCGCATACCCTAGCGGCGAGAGCGATTTCACATCTAACGCTGAGTCATACATGTTGGAGCTAGACAACCTACATGCGGACTTCCAGTCAAATCTTCCGAGCACCTCAACATGCACGGATACCAAGGTAATCGCTAATCACAACGCATACAGCTACATGGCAAAGAGGTACGGTCTGAAGTTCATCTCCATCCACGGCCTTGACCCCGAAGGAGAGCCGGCAGCAGCAGACATCGCGGAAGCTGTTGAGGAGATCAACGAGGAGGGCATCACAGTCCTGTTCGTGGAGGAGTACACATCGATTTCGGCCGTTGACAGCATAGTCGAGCAGACAGTGTCCGATACGATGCCAAATGGAGTAGCCGTAGAGTACCTGTACACCATGGAACTACCTCCTAAGGACTCCAGCGATGACTACATCTCACTGATGAGGAAGAGCATGGATAGCCTGAAGATCGGTCTTGGCTGCTAGTCAGGATCTTCTTGGGAACCTTTGGGGGTGGATTAGATGGTCCACATCCCCATTTCCCGAGTTTTGAATACTTATGTTGGCGGGAGAATCATCTACTACCTAGCATCATTGTCGGTACCCGTACCTTCTCCCGCCAACCCCTGCTAAAATATGAAATAAATCACAGCCAATAGAGGTGAGACAAAGTGCGAATAATCACTAACTTTATGGAACTCAGCGGGATACTTTTCCTACTGATAGCCTCAATAGGGGCCTACCTATCGATTTAGCGAGGGGAATGTTGGGAAATGTCCGAAGAACACTCGGAAGACCCCATCCTGACTATCAGAAACCTGTCAGTTTCGAGATCAGGAGAAGAGGTTCTCGAGAGTATCTCTATTGAGATTAGAAGGGGAGAATTCGTAGGGCTGGTGGGTCCGAACGGTAGCGGCAAGACCACCCTACTTCTTGCTATACTGGGCATTCTTAGGCCTATGGGGGGAGAGGTGCTGGTCTTTGGTCACGTACCTGCATGCAAGCATAACCTCGGAATGGTGGGGTGGGTCCCCCAAGCAGCCACGCAACTCCCGAATAACATCCACATCACGGTAAGGGAACTCATCAGGTTGGGTACTCTGAACCAGGACAACTTCCTCTGGAGGCTAATGACTCCCGATATTAGGGAGAGGATCGATAGGTCCCTGGAGATGGTAGGTCTCACTGAGATGGCGGATGCCGACCTCTCCAGCCTATCCGGGGGACAACTCCAGAGGGCCGTCATCGGCAGGGCACTAGCATCGGAGTCAGAGTTCATACTGCTTGACGAGCCTCTAGTAGGGGTTGATCGAGCTTCCAGGAACTCACTGCTCAGGCTGCTGGACGACCTATGTCACAATCACGGTAAAACAATCCTCATGGTTTCCCATGATCTAGCTGCAGTTACTCAGACAACGCACAGGATAATTTACCTAGAGGGGGGAATCCAGTATGACGGACCTACTGAGGAGCTTCCGGAACTCTCCGAGCTGGCGAACCTGAGGGGGATAGAACACGTCCACTCAGTTCATGCGGAATGGTACAAGGGGGGGAAGTAAGGATGGGAGTCGGTTCAGCCTTGATGCGTGTCGTAAGCCCGGTCCTCGAGTCTATCGCCCCATTCGTCCCCGGCGAGACTTTCCCCCACTACTTCTCTGGCTTGTTCCAGAATGCACTCGTGGCATCGGTACTGGTCACTATAGTGGCCGGCTACCTGGGCTCTTTCCTATTGGTAAGGAACCTCTCTCTGATTGGTGATGGCCTCGCCCACGTGTCATTCGGTGGCATCTGCGTGGGCATAGTGCTAGGCTCGTCCTCGCCTCTCTGGTTCGCTCTAGTCTTCAGTACCATTGCCGCTATCCTAATTTTCGAGATGCAGAGGCTTGAGATACTGACAGGTGACGCATCCATAGCCATCTTCCTGACGGGCTTCCTGGCATTAGGACTCCTCGTTCTGAGACTCTCTGGAGGGGGGATATCAATCGATGTGGAGGGTTATCTCTTCGGTAGCGTGAATCTGACCAGTGAGAAGGATTTGGACCTCATAGTATTCATCAGCGTATTTTCTATTATCTCTCTCACTTTGATACAAAATGGATTGCTAGCTGTCACCATAGACCCCCTAGCCGCGGAAGTCCAAGGGATCCCTGCAAGAGGTCTTGGCCTCTTCTTCAGCGTGATCACCGCTGCAGTAGTGGTCAGCATGGTTCAGATAGTCGGTACCCTACTGGTCACGGCTCTCCTGGTTACTCCAGCAGCCACGTCCCAGCTCGTGGGCAAGAGCTTCCGATCCTGCCTCATCTGGACTCAGGTATTCGGACTCACTTCCGTAATCATAGGGATATACCTCTCAGCCGAGATGGTGGCTCCAACCGGTTCGATGATAGCAGTAGTCGCAGCATCAATATTTGCTGTCGTAGGAATATATCAAAGTCTCGTAATCCCTCTGTTAAATCCAGGGAACAACTAATGAAGGTTCGAACTCAATTTCAATCTGAAATGGCAGATTGAATAGCAACATTAGTTTGATTGGCCAATAAATTTTCTACGATGTCGTCCTTTACGCCTTCAGGCTCAAAGATTTGCTTGTTCAGGATTTCTGGTAGTTTTACCGATGCGCCGTTCTGGGAGACGTCCATCGCCCATTCAACAAGGGCTTCAAAATGTGCCTCTTCACTTAGCCCCCCAAGCCAAATCTTTTCTCCACCCACCAATATGAGGGAGACATTGTGCATTTTGCAAGGTCCGAGACAACCAGATATCGTTAGTCCTATGCTATTTTCGAGATCGTGTTTCTCCCATGCACTGTTCAGAGCATCGACTGGAACCTCGCTATGCCCTCGATCGACGCGGCCGCAACAGCAACCACTGCAGACAACTACTCGGGAAGACATTTACTCCGACTCTCAATTTGCTACGCGAACGTAATCATCACTATCGATGGGTACCCAAACATTGGACTTCTCCTCATTCTGGATCTCTACTCGGTAGGGGTTCCCCTCGTCCCAGCATTTCAGAATCTTGCCTTCGGTGAACTCCCCGATATTTGCGTAAACCATGTCCCCGACGTTGAAGCGCAACTCCTCTGCCCTGCACTCCATCAAGCCCGACTGGAGATCTTCATGATCGAGGTCCCGGCCGATAAATACGAATCGGCACTCACGTGCCTCTCCCTCCTTCCAGGGGGCTACCTCGGAGCTGAAACCCCCTCCAAACAGCATATGGACGCCTTGGAAGACAAACTTCTGATCCATTCCCTCTACGGCCAGCACTCCCTTGTAGCGAAACAGGTCCTCGCCCTTGCTCTGCATGAGGTCCCCGATCCATCTCTCCAGCTTGTTGACGTTGAGCGCACCCTCAAACCTGGAACTGGTGGAGGTCACACGCTCATCGTGCTCGTGCTCAGCGTCGGTATCGAGGAATTCCGGATCCATCTCCAAAGTTCTCTCAAGGTCGAATGACCCTATGTTGATCAGCTCCTTGGGGTCGATGATGCTGTTTTCAGTATGGTACATGGGGGCAAACCTGTTGATTGACTTGATTCTGGTTTCTACTTCCTCCAGCTCTTCCTCGGAAACAAGATCGATCTTGTTCAGCATTATCCTGTCAGCGAAGGCAAGCTGTTCCACGGACTCGTTCTCGACTCCTTCCGGCTTCTCCTCCTCAATGTGCTGGGTGATATGCTTGGCATCAACTACGGTAATTATCCCATCCAGCTTATACCTCTCGACAATGTTATCATCCACGAAGAAGGTCTGTGCCACCGGAGCCGGATCCGCTAAACCGGTCGTCTCGATAAGAACCCCATCGAAGTCCTTGATCCTCTCGTACATCTGATCGAGCAACTCCGTGAGATCCCCCCTAACCGTGCAACAGATGCAGCCATTCATCACCTCTATGATGCTCTCCTCGGAGCTCTCCACCAGGATGTTCTCGTCAATTCCGATATCCCCGAATTCGTTCTCAATAACTGCGAACTTCATTTTGTGTTCCATACTGGTTAGTATGTGATTCAGCAGCGTCGTCTTGCCCGAACCAAGGAATCCCGTCAGAACCGTCACCGGTATTCTTCTCTTTACACTATCAACTTCACTCATTGCCATTTCTTATCGTATTGCTGTAGAATATTAGTTATTTAATGAAAACTAATATTTGTTCTTGGCATAATTATTATCATTGAGTCATATTTATGCTAATTCTGGCTCCAAAAGAAGAACCCTCATGATCTCAATTTTGTGATAATGTTGAATAGTGCCCTTATTCTGGCATAATCGTGAATCGAAGAACACTAAAGGGTCAGAGGAAGATCAAGGTTCCAGTCAGGAAGATGAACGCCAAGAAGGAAAAGGTCCAGAAGGAAGACCAGGTTTCTTGTGACATTCCAGATTGCGGCTGTGGAAACTAAATCACTTACTAGTGTACTTTCCCGACATTTGAGCGTGGCATTCAAGGTGCGGCGCTTCGACCGGTCACTGTGCGAATCCCTTCCGAACTAAGCTCGATGCTGGATGGATCAATGGGGCCAACCAAGCAGAAGGCGGCAAGGCTCGTCGTAGACCTAGCTTCCACGGCAGGGGCATCAGAGTTCATCCAAGTTGGAAATGCCCACGTGTCTGGAGTCAGCGTAATTACCGGTGGACACGGGCTAAGGAGATTCCTCTCAGACCTCTCTGGAGACGAACAGGGAGTCGTATCCATCCCCACCACCCTGAACTCTGCAGGCTGCGACCACGAGAAGATGGACGAGATGGGGATCGACTACCCTGACTTCATGGAGCAGCAATTCGAGATAGTTCACGCATACTCGGAGCTGGGAATAGATGCGACCCTCTCATGCACGCCATATGACCGTGGTATCGAGAGCTCCGAAGGAATAGGGTCCTGGGCCGAGTCAAATGCAGTTTGCTTCTCAAACTCCTACACATCTCTAATCACGAATAGGGAATCAGGACTCTCTGCTCTTGCCACAGCATTAACGGGATGGGCTCCAAAATGGGGCCTACACATCGAGTCAAACAGGATGCCCAACATCCTGGTCAATGTCGAAGCCCAGATGTCTAATCTCACCGACTGGAGTATCCTCGGCGATTGGATCGGCAAGCAGATACTCCCCACCTGGGACCTTCCATGGGGCCCAATGCCCAGATTCGTCGGACTTCCAAGGGCCAGCTTCGAGATGCAGAAGGCATTGACCGCATCAGCAGCAAACTACGGCTGCCCGATGCTCTGGGCAGATGGGATCACCTCGGATGCACCTGAGGTTGAATCATACCAGGGCGAGGTGACTTTCACCGAGGGAGACCTCGAACAGAGATACAGGGACCTCTCTCCGAGGGGAACGGTCGATCTGGTGGTAATAGGATGCCCGCAGGCCAGCGTCGGGGAGGCCAGAGAAACAGCAGCAGCAGTAAGAGCAAGGATGGAATTGGGCGAGGCCATACCCGATCACAGGCTTTGGTTGTTCATGAGTTCCCATAACTATGATCTGATTTCCGCTGATGGGACGCTAGACCTGCTAGAGGAGGCAGGCGCTCTAGTTCTGAAGGACACATGCCCAGAGGTAACCCCGTACAATCGTTCGAAGTACAACCACCTCCTGACCAACTCCCTCAAGGCGGAGCACTACCTTACCAGCGGCCTGAACCGAATTCCCACCAGTGTCTCGACCATAATCGATTGCGTCGCCCATGCGTTTGACGACTCGCTTGCCGATGGCCCCACGCCTGAGCTGGATGGCCATTCCACGACCCCGATACACACCGCCAAGACCCATCAGGACGCCCCCTTCGAGTCAATGGGGAGGGGAATACCAAGCCAGGCCCAGTGGGAGGTTTCCGGAAAGGCCCTGGTCACCGACGTACCGATAACGTACCTCGGGTACGTGAACAGGGACACAGGGGTGATCGAGGAACCAGGACACCCGCTCGATGGCGTCCCAATCAAGGACACGGTCCTGATCTACCCGAAGGGATCAGGATCCACGGTCGCACCCTTCGTCCTGATGGGTCTGATCTACACCGGATTCGGACCCATGGCCATAGTGAATCGTGACGTTTGCCCACTCACCCTCCCCGCAGCATCCCTCTTGGGGGTCCCCTACGCTCACGGATTCCGAGACGACCCTACTATCCGAGTAAACACGGGGGACGACGTCTCGCTGACACTTTCGGACGGCGAAGTATCACTCCGGGTAGAGGCACGCTCTACCGAGGATTGATGGCATCCACTCCCTGCAAGGGCCATGGCCGGACGCAATGATCCCGAACCCTGCAGGGAACAGGATTGGGGCCTATTCGAGATCACAAACAGGGACGGTGCAGCTAGAATCGGGAGAATTCACACCAAGCACGGGGTAATCACCACCCCAATGCTACTTCCCGTCATCAACCCCAATCTGAGGACGATCGAGCCTCGGGAGATGTGGGAGAAATACGGAATCGAGGCTCTGATAACAAACTCTTACGTCATTTGGAAGCATGAAGACCTACGAACCACGGCACTTTCGGACGGCATACACTCGCTAATCGACTTCCCAGGGGCAGTGGTGACGGACTCCGGGACCTTCCAGTCCTACGTTTACGGCGACGTAGAGGTCGGGCCAGAGGAGATAGTGGCTTTCCAGAGGGACATGGGGGTCGACATAGGGACGATGCTCGACGTCTTCGGAAGGCCGGATATGACCAGGGAGCAGTTGGAGAACTCGGTCCAGGAGACTGCGGACCGTGCCGAGACATCGCTCTCCGTGGCTGGCTCAGATATGCTTCTGAACGGCCCGATACAAGGTGGGACGCATGCCGACCTAAGGGCAGAGTCATCGCTCCTGATGGGGTCCGCAGAGAGCGAAGGCAGGGGTTTCGCAGTGCACCCAATCGGAGGCATAGTGCCTCTAATGGAGCAGCAGAGGTACCAAGAGCTATTCGAGATACTGCTCGCCTCCAAGTCCAACCTTCCCCCAGATAGGCCAGTCCACTTCTTCGGCTGTGGGCATCCTATGCTTTTTCCGATGGCAATCGCACTCGGGGTGGACTTGTTCGATAGCGCGGCTTACGCGATATTCGCGAGAGACGACCGCCTCCTGACTCCCGATGGGACCGTGAAGCTGGGAGACATACAGGAATGGCCGTTCAACTCGCATGCTCTTTTCGGAACCACGCCCCAGGAAGTCAGGGAGATGGATAGAGACGAGAGATCGGTCATTCTGGCCAAGCACAATCTGGAAGTCACACAGTCAGAACTGGCAAGATGTCGGGAGGCGATCAGAAATGGGACCATATGGGAGCTGGCCGAGAAGAGGAGCCACGCCTCCCCCTACCTGAGGGAGTCTTTCCTCTGGCTGCAGGAGCAGCTGGACGACCCGGACGATGGACCCATAGGCGACTCCGTGCTTCGGATGATAGCATCCACGAACCCACTCAGGGGAGGGGGCGAGGGGCTTGGCGACGAAATCGAATATCGTCCACACATCCTCCACATCCAAGCGCTTCTGGCGACGAGATGGAGAGTCCCTGGCTCCTGGTGGGACTCGACAACTGGTCCTCCCGAGAGGGTCCTGTTGATCGAGGGTGCGCCCCCGCCTTGGAGAACCTCCGCATTGGCTTCGGTGATCGAGCACCTCGTGGAGGAGCCCAGGACGGTAGTGATGATTTCCACGCCAATCGGCCCGATTCCGTTCTCCATAGAGGACGTCTCCCCCTGGTGCCACCTGACCGGACCAGATGGGATATGGGACCCGATTTTCGATGACGAGGAGGTCCTCGAAGCCCTCGAGGAGTATGGCCTCTCGGAGGTCCCGCTCATTCGGATGATACCAATCGAGGGAGAAGAAGAGGTCAAGGCACCAGAGGTCAGGGATTGGCTAGATCGATGCTCGGTCGTAGATAAATTGGCCCTTCTCTGTGCGATAAACCCCTCAGAAAGTTGCAAGATGACTGACGGAATGACAAGCCGTAAGTCGCGCACTGACCGCCTGGTGAATGTAAACTCCGGAGGGAAACACATCCTTTCCCCAAGGCTGACTGACGGTGGAATCTCACTGACAACACACGGGGCCTCGATCGCGAATGGCCTGAACACATCTCCCGTCCCCGTTTTCGGATCTAGCGAGGAGGACTCCGACTTCCCGGGAATCCCAAGGGTCTGCATCATCGACGATGCAGTGCCATTCGTGGGAAAGGGAAGGAACGTCATGCACGGTTACATCTCTGGTGCCGACTCGCACCTGATTCCGGGACAGCCTTGCATAGTGGTCGACTCAACCGGTACACTGGTCGCACATGGGACTCCAATTACCACGCATCTTGAGATGTCATACCTGGGGAAGGGAGTCGCGGTGAAGGTCAGGGAAGGCGCGATGAAGCAGGACTCCTGACTGGCACGCTCCGGGGATTCATTCAAGTGATTGTGGCACGACCATAGCACGACTCCCATAGGGAGTCGGTGACCCATCATGGCCGAAGAAGACGCATTCTCCCAAGCCCCGGTCATCACCGCCAAGGGCCTTAGGAAGATGTACGGCCCCCATTTGGCCCTCGATGACGTCAACCTCGAGATTCAAAGGGGAGCAGTAGGCATCCTAGGGCCAAACGGAGCAGGAAAGTCCACCCTCTTCAAATGCCTATTGGGACTAATCACCACAACCTCCGGAGAGGGTTCGGTTCTAGGGCTCGATATCCGAACCCAGGGTGAACAGATCAGGTCGAAGATAGGATACATGCCCGAGTACAACGCACTCGACCCTAACCTCTTCGCTGTGGACCAAGTTAGGTACGCCGGAGAACTGCTGGGGATGAACTCGAAGAACGCCACCCAGAGGGCACACGAAGTCCTCGAGTACGTGGGCCTCAAGGATCAGAGGTACCGGAAGATCGAGACATTCAGCACAGGGATGCTTCAGGCCACCAAGCTAGCATGCGCTCTTGTCCATGACCCCGATATCCTGATCTGCGACGAGCCTACGAACGGCCTAGACCAGAGGGCAAGGTCATTCATGCTGCAGACCCTAAACAGGACCGTCAAGGAGGGCAACAGGTCCGTTCTGATGAGCAGCCACGTAATGGATGACGTCGAGGACCTATGTGACAGCATTGTGATGATCCACAAGGGCAGGATAGTCGTACAGAGCAACATCGAAGATCTAGTCGAGCAAGTAGACAAGGAGGTCGAGATGGTGATATGGGGGGGTGCCAGCAAGATGGAGTCGGAACTGTCCTCCATGGGCCTAGAGAACAGGAGGCTAGGGAGGGTTATCCGAATCAAGGTGGAAGACGACTCAACAGTGGAAAAAGCCCTCCAGGCCGCAGTCTCGGCTGGTGTCCAGGTTCGCCAGATGAAGGAATACGAGCCCGACCTGGAAGACATCTTCCTCTTGGTGATGGATAAGCTGGGAGCACAGATCAAGGGGACCGAGGACCTGATGACGTCCGAGCACACGGGAGGTGACTGATTGACCGAAGAGCAAGTGGGCCTCGAAGGAGGGGTGACTCGGATGGAAGCAGCATTCGGCTCGGGAGACGGGGACGAGGAAGCGACTGCAGTGGTTGCGAAGTCCGAAGCATCCCTCGGCCAGATATTCGAGCAGAAGTACCGCCCATGGGACGGAATACTAGGTCCGAGGTGGATGAGGAACTATGCCATATTCAGGCACCATGTCTACGGGGTATTCACCGGCAAAGGGCACAGGCAGTACCATCCCATGGTCAGGCTCCTGATCCTGATCATCTTCCTCGCCTCCCTGACTCCAATTCCCATGCTATTCCTATCATCGTTCCTCGGCGACGAGGGAGGCTTCTTCGAGAAGATGTGGGGCATCAACAGATACAACCTGTGGGGGCAGGTCCTCGGATACTTCCCCCGTAATCTATGCATGTGGCCCCTCCTAACCGCCGTAGTCGTAGGGGGGATGATCTCCGACGACAGGCAGCATGGCACGAGCGCGATCTACTTCTCAAGACCGATATCCAGGATGGACTACACTTCCATGAAGTACCTGAGCGTCGCGGTAATCCTGGGATTCGTGATCGTTTTCTCTTACTTCGCATACTACACGAGCGCAATCGTGTTCAAAGCCGAGGGATGGGCGTATCTGGCCGACACCCTCCCCATATTCCTTGGGGGGATGCTCGCAGGAATGGCCCTGGTAATCACCTACACCTCGATCGGACTAGCACTCTCAAGCATCAGCCAGAGCCGATTCTTCGCCGCCATAGGCTTCCTCAGCATCATCTATGGGACGAAACTGGTCTCCCTCCTGATAGAGCTACAGTTTGATACCACATTCATGTATGCAACCAGCCCATACGACTGCCTTGCCCACATGGGCCAGTTCCTACTGGGCATCCCCTCCAACTACGAGCACCCGGTATCGATCTCGATCGTCTCCCTGATCATCATGAACTCGGCTTCAGTCTGGCTCCTGATCTCCCGCGTGACCTCTCTGGAGGTGACTAGGGAATGACGATGGAGAACCAGGAACCACCTGCCGTCCTGATCGATCAAGCCTCGAAGTGGTACGGCCAGGTGATCGGAATCAACGACCTCTCCTTGGCCATTGACGGTGGCGTTACCGGAGTCCTCGGCCCAAATGGTGCTGGAAAGTCGACATTGTTCAAGCTGATGATGGGACGGATAAGGCCCAGCCAGGGATCGGTCAGGCTCTTCGGAGTCGATCCCTGGGCCAATACCTCCCCATACAGGAGGGTCGGCTACGTCAGCGAGTCCGAGAAGCTCTACGAGTGGATGACTGCACTGGACTTCGTATCCACTCTCGCTAGGCTGCATGGCATGACTAGGGAAGAGGCGACCGAGAGATCCGCCCACGTCCTGGAATTCGTGGGATTGTCGGACGTCATGCACAAGGAGCTCGGCAAGTTCAGCAAAGGAATGAGGCAGAGGGTGAAGATTGCGCACGCACTGGTGCATGACCCGGACCTGATCATCCTGGACGAACCTCTGCACGGCTGCGACCCCCTGGCTAGGACCAGCATCATGAGCGTGATCCGGGAGATGGGCGAGCAGGGGAAGACGATACTCGTCTCCAGCCACATCCTGGAGGAGATAGAGAGAATCACCGAGCAGATCGTCATCCTCCACAACGGAAGATTGCTTGCCATAGGCAATTTACATGCGATACGGGGGCTCCTCGACAAGCACCCCCATAGGATCCTGATAAGGTGCGAGGACCCCAGGAGCCTGGCTAACCTATTCGTCTCCCAAGACCCCGTTTTCGGAGTCAGGTTCCCGAAGGAGGGGCAACTGGAGATCCAGACGAACGACCTCTCAGCAGCACACTCGCTGCTCCCCTCGATAGTCGTCAACTCAAAGCAGAAGATTACCAGCATAGAGAACCCAGATGACAACCTGGACTCGCTACTCAGCTACCTGATCAAGGAGGGCAACTGATGGACAGCAAGGGCAGGTCCCTCTCTGAGACCGTCTGGACCAGGATGGACAGGAAGGCAGGAGCCATCATCGAACTCACCATGAGGCAACTAAGGCACCGTGTTTCGACATGGGTGGTGCTCGGCGTAGGCGCTCTACTGATGGCGCTCCTCCTGACATTCTACGTCGACTCTGTCAGGGAGTCATTCGAACCCATCGATAACGATGGCGACAGTGTCGACAATGACGGCGATGGGTATCCTATGGGGCAAGAGAGGAAGTATGGGACCCCGGACTGGGACTCGGATTCGTATCCGGGAGCCAGCGTCTTCATCCCTGAAAGCGACATAGACTGGAATGACGCCGACAGGACGGTATACGGCAACAAATCATGGGAGGGGAGCGCATTCTTCGAAGCCTCATGGGTCGACGACCAGTACTCCGGAGAATGGTGGGATTCCCATGTTGACTGGAATCTGAACCAAGAAGGGATCCCCGAACTCACCGATTGCTCCGATTGGGATTTGGAAGACATCCTCGACTCCATCTGGTCCGAGGCATGTGACATGGGGGATGACGATGGGGATGGGATGAACACCTACTACGTCGCAGGGAAGTGGAGGGGCACAGGGTTGGCCACCGTGCCAGAGAATTACTACCTCCTCTGGGGCTACTGGACGGAGGAGGTATACATCGAGCCAGACCCCCCAGAGATGTACATCAACGAAGACGGGATCGACTGCTTCAACGGATTAATCCTCAGGGGCCAAGACTGGGAGGACAGTAGGGTCGACTGCCCTTCCGAGGACAGGCTCTCGGGGAGCCACGGGTTCGACGACGACGGCGACTGCCTAGCACTCGACGATGGGAACGGAAACGACGAGAACAGGAACGGCATCGCTTGCGACGTCCAGTGGATCGCATCGAATGGAGTCGTGACCTGGATCGAGGCTGACGAACTGGTCGATGAGGATCCCGACGAGCAGGAGTACATCGGGGAGCTAGACCACAGGACGTTCGTCATAGCAGTTGGAAAGATGGCATTCGTCATCCTCCTAGGGCTCTTCATCCCGCTGTTCCTCTCCCTCGGGCTGGTAAGGGACGAGACCGAGAACGGCACTCTGCACCTTCTTCTCTCTAAGCCGATCCACCGTGCCGAGTTCATCGTCTACCGTCTTTCCGGCTATCTCGCCATCGCCGGGAGCTATGTGATAGCGCTCTCCCTAATTGTGGGTCTTATTTCGTCCATTCTCGGTCCGGGGGACCAGTTGATCCGGCTCTCGGACATCCCCGTCTGGATAGGCATCGGGGCCGCCACGACCCTGGTCCTAGCCGCGTACGGCTCGATGTTCAATGCAATGGGCCTGATATCCCCCAAGTACGGGGTCTACCTCTGCATAGTCTTCGGGATATGGGAGTTCATGATGGGGAGCTTCTCCATAGTCAATCCCAATTGGACCGTGGCAAGCGTCTCGATCTCTCACTGGGCGCTCCAGATGATAGATGCGGTAGTAATGCTCGCCTGGCCTGACACAATCCAGTGGGCTGAGATGGACAACGCGTTCGGGATGGGTTCGGGGCTCTCCGTATTCTGGCAGCCACCGGTCCACACGCTAGGGACCGCATCCGCTGGAATCGCCCTGCTGAACAGCATTCTGGTGCTTCTCATGGTAACCGCTGCATGGGTCTTCATCGCCAAGTCGGTATTCAGCCGCAGGGAGATCATGTGATCCAGATGCAGGAGAGCCCGAGCAAGTTCGAGGGTGACTTCTCGTCCCTCTGGCGCCTGGACGTGATGCCTCCCATCCACGGCCTCTCGTGGTGGTGGTACTGGGTGCTCATCCTGGTCCCGGACCCGGAGAACCCGAAGAGGTCCCGTCAGCTGATGACGCTCTGGTCGACGAAGGAGACGAAGGCCGTGCGGGTGAGCGGGCACTGGTGGAAGCCCGGCTCGAGGATGCACAAGGACGAACACGGGGGATTCGTTATCCCGGGGATGGTCTGCGCATGGTGGTACGACGGCGAGACAATGCACGAGCCCCTCACCATGAGGGAGTGCCGGATGGCCGTCGTCGGCGACGAGCACCCCCTCTGGCCAGATGAGGGGGACGGACTGGGGGCCGGGGCGGTCGTCCCCATCGACAGTGAGGACCTCTCAATGGGCATGAGCCCGGGGAACGAGTCGATGTGGGTCAGCCTGTCCAGCGACAGGGAAGCTCGCTCAAGGGGCGCGCCCTCCAACTTCGAGGCCCACCTCACACCCTGGTGGGGACCACCCAGCGAACTCACGTACAGGAACAACGAGATAGCCCTGGGGATGGGTTACGACATACTGCGGCTCCAGGGCATGAAGTCCCGGCTGGTGGTCGATGGGGAGGAGTTCGAGGGGACTGCGTACTTCCAGAAGGTCACGGTCCAGGCTCCCTCGGTGCCATGGTTCTGGGGCATGTTACACTTCGACGACGGTTCTTACCTGGATTGGTTCATGCCTCACATAACCCCCCTATCGACAGCCAAGGACGACAAGCCATGGCGTAAGAGGGACACCACCCGTATCCCCTTGAAGGAGGCCGGCATCTTCCATGACCGAGCCCGAGGGGAGACTCATGAGTTCGATCACTGCAAGGTGGAGTTGACCAAATCAGCCGATGGGCTCCTGGATGGCGAAGGGAACATACTTCCTGATTTCCGAATCAGGATGTGGAACGACACCACCAGGGTCGACCTGCGGATCAGTGCGTACAGCAGAGCGAGGTGGACATTCGACCAGCCAACCAGAGGGGGCATGGTCAGTCACCTGACGTACAACGAGTACCCCTTCGAGGTGACAAGCATCTCCATCCACGACGAGATGGGGGAGAGGACCGAGTCAGACTACGAGTGGATGCACGGCAACGCCGAGCACTCGTGGGGCTTCCTCCACTAGAAAGGGTTCCAAAACCCATTTTTCGACGACACACAGGATATTTTCAAATACGCACTACACCCACATGGCGCCATGTGGCCATTCAGCAAGAAGGCATTCGACCTAATCGATGACAGATGGCTCCGCGAGAAGGGAGTCCCAACGGAGTACAGGGACGCGTTCAATCGGAGCAAGAAGGACTTGAAGTTCGAGATCAAGAGAAACACCGACAAGATATCAGATTCCGAGAGCAGAATCTCGGAACTCGAGGCAGACATAAGGGAGAACGAGCTCAAGAAGGCTAGGCTGACCGGTCAGCAGAGCGAACTCAAGACGAAGGAGGGGGCCAAGCACAGCCAGGAGCTGCAGAGGGTCACCGCTGAGATCGAGCTGTCAACCGGGATCATAGACAGGAAGAGCGCGGACAAGATCCGATTCGAACAGTCCGTCGACAACACCAACGAGACCGTGAAGATGCTGCAGATGGTACTCAACAAGAGCGTCACATCCCCAGACCAACTGGTCCAGAGCCCGATATGGGCATCAGGGGACCAGCTAGAGGACGTGAGGGACAACCTACCAAGGGTTACAGACATAGACAACTCCGAACTTCTTGATAGCGAGGAATAGGCTGGGATTGACGTGGCTAAGCCGATTTACGATAAACTCGCAAAGATGTCCAAGAGGAAGCAGGACTCACTAGAGTACGACCACCAGCAACACCTGACCAGATTCTCCAACGCCAAGGAAGGCAAGGTAAACGAGGTGCAATCACTCGACAAGAGGCTGGAAAAGCTCCGCTCCAAGGCCTCGAAGGAACTAGAGTCCTC
>QQSB01000069.1:18512-22766 GCA_003602515.1 Candidatus Poseidoniales archaeon
CTGCGAGCCAACCAGTTCTACCACAGGCTGATGGTCATGCTCATCCAGGACGTCAAGGCAGGCGTCGAGTACGACCCAAGCAGGGTTGACAACATGGCCTCATCCGAGTTCTCAGAGCTGGTGGAGGGCTCGATCCTTTCCACCAATCTGGATGGCATCCTAGGGGACCTCAGGTCCGAGCTCGATGGCCACGTAGGAGGTGGGGAACAATGATTTCTTGGTTCAACAGGAGCAGGATCAGGTCATACGTCAAGCTCTCGACCAGGAAGCAGAACAAGATGAAGCAGGAGGTCGACCAGAGGCACTCCGAGCAGCGCAGCATCCTCGACTCCCGCCTCGCCAATGCCAGGGACTGCGCTAGGAAGGCTGACAGGCTGCAGAAGAGGGGCAAGGACGAGAAGGCCAAGGAGGAGATAAACTCCTTCAAGCTGGAGCTCGCCTCCAGCCAACCAGTCCTCAACGCCTACGTGAACACCGCACTGGAGAAGCAACTCCTCGAGGTCATGGCCGTCGAGGGGTTCACCTTCCCTGACGTGCTAAACGACCTGAGGAGCGACATAGACTACGGCCTGTTCTCCGTGAATGCCACCGACGAGCTAGACGTACTCCTGTCCGCTGAGGTCAACCCATTCGACGAGCTCGGAATTGAGATCTAGTTAGCTCCGATGTATATCTTGAAGACCAACTCGAGGAAATCCGGTATCTCGGTCTGCAGGATCATCAGCAGAGGCACACCGATGTACAGCGTGAACTCCAACCACCCATCTGCCATCCCGTAGCATAGATTTCTGATATATGCCCATCTGGTGGAAAGCAGGAGGTAAGTGACGACTATGGAAGAGCTGGTAACCGCTGAGAAAGAGCCGACGTACGAGTTCAGCTGGATAGCCAGATCGGGATAGCCGCTCAGTCCCGAGTGGACGACGAGGGCGTAGATCACCAGTGCCCCTATCGTGGCAGTACCATCCTTCTTCGGGAGGGTTCCTAGGATCGGATCGACACCCAGGGTCAGGATGATGGCAACACAACCCACACGGGCTACTGCCAGGGCATCCACCTCTCTGGACGATATAACCAGGGGGATCATTCCCAGGATGAAGAAGATCGCAAGGATGCCGAAGATCCAGAAGGCCTTGCTGTCGAAGAAGTCGAGCATCTTCTCGGTGTACTCCCTCATCTCCTTCTCGTATCTCCCACCAAGCACCCCGGTCCTCTGAACTAGCAAAACCTCCTGCACTACCATGGCCGCCGCAAGACCGAAGATCAGTGCATCGGGTACCAAGTCAATTGGTACTTCCTCGAATAGTCCAACGCAGACTCCAACGGCCACCGCAATGGAGAGGTTCAGGACCTGGCTCTTGACGAAACCATCGAGATCAACGAACGCCAGACTACAACCTCCTTTCAGATCTCCAAACCGTACTTTGACTCCATCTTGCTCTTCCAATGGGCTCCTTCGTCTTCATCCATGCTGAGGGACTTGAGGCACTTCCTGTGCCTGACCCTCATTTCAGACTTGTCAGATTCCTCGACCCCCTCGTGTTCGACCAAGCCGTCCAATAGGGACTCTATCTCCTTCAGTTGTCCTCCGAACCTCTCTAGCTTTCCGGGGAGGAACTGCTGGGGGTGCCTGTTCCAGAGGTAGTCCATCCGGCACTTCATTGCAATTGGATTGGAATCGTTGAATTTCAGCGCCTTGTCTATAGCCTCGTCCATCGAACCAGCTTTGTTGCCCCTGTGCCGGTGGAAGACCCCCAGGCCGGCCCAGATGTCCGACAGCCTCTCCTTGCTGTTGCCTGGATTTTTGGTCATCCTCTCCAGCTCCGAGATGAAACCGTCTATCTCCGACGCCGTGTACAGGCCCTGCTCCAGATCGGAGTGAGTCTCTGAGTTGATGACGTCGCTGAAGTGGTAGCTCCCGCCCGCATCCCCCTCTGGCTTTAGGAGATCGACGATCGCCTCTTCGCTGACGCTCCCTTGCAGGGAGAGGGCGGCTTTGACTATCCTGTCGATGTCTCGATCCTTGGACTGGCTATCGATTTCCGTCTCGGCCTCCTTTCTGGCTAGCTCGGCCTCTATCCTTGCCTTTGTCAGCTCCAGCTCGCTCATCTCCCTGCTGATCTTGCCTTGGTGCCTCAGGTCCTCGACCTTCTCCTCGAATTCAACTTCCGTGATTTTCGATTGCCCCTCGTGAACGCTCCTGTTGAGGTCCATCTCCTGTTCGGCCTCCTCGACCTCAGCCTTCCTCCTGAGCCTAGCAATGTCCTTCCTGGTTCGGTCCTCCTCGAGGAACTCGGTCGCAATGGCCTCTGAACGATGCTTCTCCAGCTGTTCCATGTTGCCAGACTTACGCAGCCTGTCTATCGCTTGCTCCTCGAGCTTGGTATCTATGACGTCCTTCCTCCGTTCCAGGGTGGCCTTCATCTGCCCCAATTTCTCCCCGCCAGTTTTCTTCCAGAGAAATTTGAGGTCCTTCACGACTATCCCTGTGTCTCCTAGGAGGGAGGAGAGATGCTGCTTAGCCTGCTCGTTTGCCATACTCCTCGCTTCAGGTTCCCTGAGGTTATCCTCATCCAAGCCATCCAGCATGGAGTTCAGTCTCCCGCTAATAGACATCTTGACCAAGGAGACCAAGGCTCCGGAATCGAGTTCGCTGACTCCTGAATTGGATGTGAAGAATCCCTCGACGAGCTTCGACGCGCCAAGGTCCCCATCTACCGCAAGCCCTACTTTCATTGACCCCTGGATGACTGATGAGTTGGACTTGGGGCGATACTTAATCGGGACCTTGATGTCAAGTGAACCGTTCCTCCAGAATAGAACTGAATTGTATTCCTTCCTGAATCTCGACTTCCCGAGGTCGAGATCCTTGTTCCTCGGCCAAATAGTTGACTTAGAAGAGTAAAGCATAGCAGTGTCCGTATCCGGGTTGAGCTCAACGACGCCCCTCAGGTCCTTGGGCAGGGTGCTCATGGGGTAGTGGCAGGCTATTGCCGAGGTTCCACGTTTCCAGTCCACTTGGCGTGAGGAGAACACGTTCCTCCCAGAACCTTTGACGTATATCAACTCTTCAAGGGCCTAAATCGACAATCAGTACGCTGCAGTTGTCTGAGCTCCCCCTCTCGATCGCCTTCTCAACCATCCCGACCGCCATCTCTTGGCTGCAGAAATCAGAATCCGTCAACCACAATCCGCTTACTCCATGCAATGGACCCCACACCCCATCGCAGCATAGCAGGAAGGAGCCCCCTTCCGAGCTAATGGTCGAGACGTCCGCCTTGGACGAACCCTCGTCACCGATGTTCTTGGTCAGTGTGTTCTTCCCGGAAGTCTCCTCGATCTCATGCATCTGGATGTACCCAGCTCTAACCATGTCCCCTGTTACTGAGTGGTCATTCGTCAGAAGATCTGCTCTGCCATCGAGGACTCGGTAGCACCTTGAGTCGCCGATGTGAACCAAATCTATCGAGGGCGAGCCTCCCTCATCGAAAGTTGCCACAACCGCCGTCAATGTGGTTCCTGAGTCTCCTACTTCAGATATCCCTCCAACCGAATCGTGACAGTGACCAATCACCTCTGCATAGGCTTCGTGCCTCGCTTCGTCATCAGGCCAACTGTTTCCGAGTTCCCCCACAATCCTCCTGACTCCGGTGATGAAAACCCTAGCTGCGATTTCAGAGGCTAGCTCACCACTCTGGCCCCCTCCCATTCCATCACATATGACCCCAACTCTGACACTGCCGAACTCATCACAGGCAACGTAGTCCTCGTCCCTTTCTCGCTTACCTGTTTCAGACGCTCCGAAAGCCCAACTGACCTCGGCCAGATCGACCCTCTTCGGGTCACTCATGGCATCTCTCCCTGGTTCTCGAGCCTCACCTTGAACTCAGCCACGGACTGGATCCTATCGTCAGCCGAGTGAGGGACAGTCGCGTAGTTAACGAGCTCCCCGAGCCACTCGGGGTGCCCGAGCTCCTCCATCTTCTCGAGTCGTGCCTCCTCTGAGATAACCCCGGGCCTCTGGTTGGTGAGCATGTGCCAGAGGAGCTGACCCAGGCTGTAGACGTCTGTGGTTGGTCCAGTGACTCCGTTCTCCCTCTCCGGTGGAGCCCACCCTGGAGTATGGTTGCCCCCAGATAGGGAAGTCCCCTTGCCCGCATCGACGCCCTTGGCGAGTCCGAAGTCAATCAGCACCGCCCCCCCGTAGGGAGTCATCATCACGTTGTGCGGCTTCACGTCCCTGTGGTAGACGGG
>QQSB01000007.1 GCA_003602515.1 Candidatus Poseidoniales archaeon
TCTGGCATATGGGAGAGAATCTCTGCTACCATGTCGAAGGCACCCCTCTCGGTTTCGGATACTAAGCACGCGACCCCACTCCTGCTGGCGTGGTGATTCGCCCCTCCCAGAGTGTCCTCGTCGACCTCACCAGAAATTATCTCGGGAATAACGTATGGGCTGCGCATGAACATCCTCCCCCTCTGCTTGCCCAGTATGACGAAGTCAGAGAGGCCTGCTGCTAGGGCACTAGTCCCCGACACTGTTCCTAGGATAATCGAGATCATCGGAACCTTGCCAGAGCAGGACACTAGGTTGTCCAGCAGATCACCATTGGGCCCAAGTGATGTCACTCCCTCGTGAGCACGCTGGCCATCCCCGTCCCAGATCCCAATTATTGGTATGCACGCCTTCTCAGCAAACTCGACAACCTTGCTTATTTTCTTAGCGTGCATCTCGCCCATTGTCCCTGAGAAGACCGAGAAATCCTGTGAGAAGCAGGCAACTCTCCTGCCGTCCAGCATCCCGTGCCCAGCGACGACACCATCCCCAAGGGGAGTATGCATGTACATGNCGTGATCTCCTGACCTGTGCCTTACGAACGCATCGACTTCGACGAAACTACCATCGTCCAGAAGGTCGAGAACCCTCTCTCTCGCAGTCTGAGATCCAGATTCCCTCATCTCTTTGATCACGCTTCGATCGCCAGGAGACCTTGAGTCCCGCCTGAACGCATCCAGATCATCAGTCGGCGATAGTCCTGCCACGTTCCATCCAAGTGCAAGTCGGTTCATCAGCAAACCGGAGGAACTAGGATCTTGAGAAGGTTGGATTCTCCCCTACTAGATCCATCTCCCAACCACTCTCGACCGATTCCTTTCCACCGACCGATAGGAGGTGGTGAAGCTTCACTAATGCCGAACCCGGAGGGCACAGCGACCCATGGCCGATGATTCCTATGTCTTGCTGGTCCCGGCCCTTGGAATAGACATTCATGTTCACCGGCCCGTGTATCGCGTTCGTCACCATGACGACAACTCCTCCTTTGGCAATGTGGTCCTCCAGCATCACCCTGAGCCTGGTATTCTCCAGGCTATCATCCTCTGGGTTGGAAATCGGAAGGTGCCCCAAGCCCGTTCCATGGAACAGCAATGCATCGAAGTCAGCGTCTATGGCCCCTTGGACTTGGTCAGGATGCAAATGAGGGTCAGAGATGAATTGGGCGATGCGTACCGACTCGTCGAAAGGCTTCGGAGATATCGCCTCTACCCTAGCGTCATGGGCCTCGGGCGAGTAGTCAATCCTGGCCTCGTTTCCATCGATGAAGACATGACCCAGGACATCCTGATTAATCGGCTTGAACGCATCTCTTCGGGAAGAGTGGTACTTCCTACAGGCACACCCTGGAAGTACGGCACAACTGCCATCGGAGGAGCTCGCATGCACTATCACCACCGATGCGTCCCTGTATCCAGAGGGAATGGGCCCGTGAGCCGCCCATTGTACAGAAGCGATTAGATTCTCAGTGGCATCCGATGACCCCCTATCGGGAGATCTCTGAGAGCCCGTGAGGACAATCCTTCCAGGAGGCCTCCCACCTTGTCCCGACCACCCATAAGAGATAGCGGCAGCCGATAGGTGCAGGGTGTCCGTCCCATGGGTTATTACGCAGCCGACCGCTCCTTCCGCGAATGCTTCCTCGGTTGCCTTCAGCATTCTATTCCAATGCCTTGGACGAAGGTCGTCCGACCACATGTTACCCAGTTTTACTGCACGAATCCGCGCTATACCACGAAGTTCCGGCACAGCATCTAGTAGCTCGTGAGGGTCGAACCTAGCCGTGACTGCTCCCGTAGCATAGTCCACTTTACTGGCAATGGTACCACCAGTGTGGATGAGGTGTACAAGTGGTAGCGACTCGTCCTGGGGCTCGCTTTCCACAATCTCCTCCACGATCACCGGCATCTCGTCGAGAACCTCGAATGAGTCTACGTAAGATTCTGGGAATGAAACATTGTAGCCGTTCTGCAGCTTCATCGTGATCAGATCTTTCCCAGAACCTGGCAATGCGACTCCATTATGCTCTGCCTTTCCTGCCCAGGTCTTCACCACAAGTCTGATCGGAGTTCCGGGCTTTGGCCAACCCTCCATGATAGCGGGCAGAGAGCCTCGGTCCATCAAAGGCTCGCTTGAATCAGGTTTTGGTGCCGGGAGCGGGACTTGAACCCGCGACCTTCGGATGTCTCAGACATTTTCGGCTAGGCATGATGCGCTCATCGATCGCGTCAGCAGAGAAATCTCCGCTAACTGTTCCCTATGAGTCCGACGCGCTACCAACTACGCCACCCCGGCATATCATCAGGGCGGAAGAAGAGTCCATTTGAGCATTGCCAGTAATGCAACAGCAACATTTCCACTCACACGCAGGGTTGATGTGTCGTCCTCTCTCGCCAGAACCAACCATGGTCGATGTCGATACCGCCCTGAGGGCTAGCGCCTATTCCGGTAGGAAGGGAGGCGGTTCTAAGGGAGGGGACAAGAAGTCTACCTCTCTGGAGCCATTCGATCCATCCGCTCACGCCGAGAAAGAGAAGGCAGATGCAATTTCCATGTGGCTAGTAATACTCTTCGGCCTCTCTGTTGCTTTGTTGATGAGGTTCTACATGATGCCAGGAATGGATAGCCCACAGCAGATTCTGTGGCTCCTTCCACTACTGACGATTGCGCTAATTCGCCCCCTACATCAGTTAGTTGTCCCAGCTAGGTTCTTCGAACTCTTTAGTACCGGAAACTGGGTCAGAGCCTCTTTCCTATACTTGTTCACTTGGCTCGCACTGTCCTTTGCTCTGGTCAATCCGCCAATCGCCGACATTGCAGCGCCTCACCTCGCCGGAGCAATCGACATATCCAGTAGCGAGGGAATTTCCGACTCAGATCTAGATGGTAGGGTGTACGAGATCAGGATCTCACAGGACTCAATTCCAGTTATTCTAGGACTGGCAGTCAGGGACAACGTAGACGCGCGTAACTCTACGATGAATCTAACTATTCAAAAGGTTGGCCAGATGGATCCCATAGTCAGTGTTAATGGATTGGTTTCCGAGATTGCAACCTCCGGCCCTTCCGACACTTTCGAATCCGTCGACCCAAACGACTGGGCAAGGGGTCTGAGAAAGAATACGCTAACTGGCGATTACTCTGGACCCAAGGTAGCACCTCATTCGGAAGATGTATCCATGGCATGGGAACTGTGCCCAGATGGATGCGGACCAGGTGAGTATGTGGTCCACATCACACTCGTCGAGGAGAGCGATATGGTGCCATGGAAGGACGGCGACAATGTTTGGGAGAGGGAGTACTCCCTCGTCATACTCCAGTCCTCTTCCTAGTTCCCTATCAGCCCGCATATCCTAGCAGCCATAGCATCGAGTTGAAGGGACTCCCCCCCTCCCTCGACCATTCTGAAGTCGCATTCAGCCATTGCTTCGGTGACATCTAGTTTTTGCTTCTCGTCCAGGAAAGTCACCCCGCCAAGTTCTCGATGGAGCTGGTTGACAAGGTCCGTACCTGCTAGTCCGAAACGGTCCAGAATACTCCTCATCCTCCTCCTGGCTGGCTGGAAACCATCGTCCTTGCATGCTAAGAAGAAACCATGTAGCTCCTCGGGAGGTGCCGTTGCAGTTGTTTCGTAGACTAGATCCCTGGTCACGTGCGAATCGAGCGATGCGGCAACTTGCAGGGAGGTGATTGCCTTCCTGAGATCGCCCAGGCTGACGTTAGCTATTGCCTGCGCTGCTTCCTGCTCGAGCTCTACTCCTTCGCTGCTGGCAACCTCGATAACCTTCTCCAACACCTTCTCTGTGTTCAGTGGCCTGAACCTGAAAACTGCGCACCGGGATTGAATCGCCTCGACTATCTTGGATGAGTAGTTGCAAGACAGGATGAACCTGCATGTCTCGGCAAATTGCTCCATTATCCGTCGTAGAGCCCCTTGGGCATCGGGAGTCAGAGCATCTGCCTCATCCAGGAAAATGACCTTGAAACTGGTCCCAGGCATAGGGGCAGTTCGAGCAAACTGCTTGACCTTGGTCCTGATCGACTCGAGCTTCCTCTCATCACTAGCATTCATCTCCAGGAGGTTGCTTCTGAAGCTCTCACCAAATACGTCTCTGGTAAGAGCCAGAGCCGCAGTAGTCTTGCCAGTTCCCGGCGGGCCAGCGAACATTAGATGTGGGAATGTACGAGACTCGGAGTAGGCCTTAAGTCTGTCAACCACTGCCTTCTGCCCCTTCATTTCATTTACAGAACGAGGCCTGTGCCTCTCAACCCACAATTCGCTCATGATGACCTTACCCTACCCGTTGGCGGGCGTCCTTGAAGGTTGGGGGGCATTTCTCCTCCGAATCAGTAACTCTCTTCTTTCGAGGGGAAATCTCCCTTCCTAACGTCCTCGATATAGCTCCTTACCGCTCCATCCACGGCCTCTCCCAGATCCGCGTAGCGTCGTAGAAACCTCGGGGAGAAGTCCTTGGTAATTCCAAGCATGTCGTGCAGTACCAGGACTTGTCCATCGCAATCCGCGCCAGCTCCTATTCCTATGGTGGGAATTTCTAGCGATTCACTCACCCTCTTAGCCAGATTGGCCGGAATCTTCTCGAAGACAATGGAGAAGCAACCAGCATCTTGGAGTGCCATTGCATCCTCCAGGAGCTTTTCAGCCTCCGCTTCCTCCTTGGCCCGAACTGAGTAGGTTCCGAATTTGTATATTGACTGAGGGGTGAGGCCAAGATGGCCCATGACCGGTATGCCTGCAGTCAGGATCCTCTTGATCGAGTCGACGATCTCATTGCCGCCCTCAATCTTTACTGCATGGCCTCCCGATTCTTTCATGATCCTGATCGCACTTTTCAAGGCCAGCTTGGAATCTCCCTGGTAGCTGCCGAAAGGCATGTCCACCACCACGAGTGCCCTGTCTACCGCATTCACCACGCACTGTGCATGATAGATCATATGGTCGAGGGTTATTGGGACTGTCGTATCGTTCCCCGCCATCACGTTCGAGGCGGAATCTCCCACCAGGATTACGTCTACTCCCGCACCGTCAACCAGCCTAGCCAGAGAGTAGTCATAAGCGGTGAGCATAGCAATCTTCTCCCCAGTTCGCTTCATTTCTTGAAGGACGTGCGTCGTCACTTTCTTCGCTCTACTGGATACCAACAGCTCACCTGGGACACTCCCAGTACGGTTGGAGACTTCAATCACACGCCCGGAGATTCAACCCTCTGGTTCGATTTCTTCAGCCACAGAAAGGAATTCCTCGATGTCGATCAATCCATCTTCATCCGAATCCCCTTCATGGAATATGTCACGAATTAACCGGTCTGGCCTAGTCTTGCTGGCAGAAGGAACCACTATCGCATCATCTGGAATATTTGGTCCCCCTCCGACTATGTACCCAAGGGACTTCAATGCAATGATGAATCCCTCAAGATTCAACTGCCCAGTTCCTTCTGTATCGGCGGCATGGAACGCGGCGAAAACCCTCCGCTTCTCGACTTCTCTAGGGTCGGTGAGCATTTTCTTCGTCGTCTCCCAGGGGGTTATCACCGACTGTACCCTTCCCTTCCCGTAACCGCTGAAGATTATGGTTCCAAGGATAATTGCCACCCCTGCTCCGATTAGGGATTTTGTCCCCATGAAGTACAGAAGGGCAGCACCTCCGAAGATTCCAAACAACTGGACTAGTGGGTATAGGCCTCTCGGGGTCTTCCATTCAGGATCATACCAAGCATGAGAATCGGACGAATTCCGGAGGACAATTACACAGGCATTTATCAGCATGAAGATCATTATCTTGAATCCTGATGCTAGTTCCGCGACGTCATGCACAGGGAGGAATGTGATTGCCAGGCCCATTGCAATTCCAGTGCCGATTATTGCCCAATGAGGAGTCCCATACTTTCCATGGACATTCTCCAGGAATCCCGGAAGAAGATTGTCTCTCGCCATCGCGAAGGGGAACCGCGAAGATGCGAGTATTCCTGCTAACGCCATTGAAGTCATCGTAATGACTGCCAGAATTGCAGCAATTATCCCGACGGTCTCGCCCCCAACAGTCTCTGCGAAGATGTAGATCGGATCTTCGCTAGCCCCATGCTCGCCATGCATGTACTCGCTTGGCTCAACTGCCGCTGCCATGACCATGGTCACAGAAACGTAGAGCAGACAACTGAATAGCAAGGAGAGCAGAATTCCATATGGCATGTTCCTTCCTGGATTCTTTATCTCCCCTCCCACAGCTGCAATCTTAGTCACGCCTGCATATGAGACGAATACGAATGCAGAGGTCGCCGCGACGTCTTCCCAACTCCCAAATGAATCCTTAGACGAAACTCTACCCCAATCGAGGTCTTGAGTGAGAACTGCATAAGCACACACGGAGAGTAAGTAAAAGGCCGAAAACATCACGATTGGAGTCTGAATCTTCTTTATCCTCTTGACTCCAAGGATATTGATTATCACAATTATTAGAAGGAGGAAAATAGCAGCCGTCTCGATATTTATGTCTACTCCGATAATATCCTCAATAACCCACAGATAAGCCTTGAATCCAATCAATGCGAAGGCAGATTTCAGCATGAAGTTGGCCCATAGTCCCAGGCCGGCTATGGTGCCGACAAGGGGTCCGAAAGTCTTCTCTACGTATATGTAAGATCCGCCCGAAGAGGGCATCGCCGTGGAGAGCTCTGATTTTGAGACTGCTCCTGGGATGACCAAAAAGGCTGCAACCAGATATGCCAGCCAAACCCCGCCAACCGGATTAGTCCCCCCTCCCATCTCCAGCATGGCAAGAGCAGGCAGTACGAACAAGCCAGACCCAATCATTGCCGATAGGGAGATGATTACAACAGAGAATAGCCCTAATTTCCTCTCAAGGTTGTCTGAGACAGCCTCAGTGGGGGTCAGTACGATTCCTAACAGGTCCTTAGGACCGTAGTTCCCCATGTTTTGTCGGCCTAACACTACCCAGTTGAAGGTTATCCCACCCAACAGGTTAGATACTGCTCCCTCGGGCCTAGGTCATGAGTGACACAGTAGAGCAGGACTCTGTAGCAACGGTGCATTATACCGGGACATTCGTGGATGGCGTACAATTCGATAGCAGCGAGGGCAAGGACCCCTTGGTTTTCATGGTCGGTCATAGGAAGATGATCCCAGGATTCGAGCAGGAGATACTTGGAGCCAAGGTGGGTGAGAAAAGAGAGTTCACACTAACTCCAGACAGAGCCTATGGGGAGAGAGACGACAGTGCCATACAGAAGATCGAGAGAAGTCAGTTCCCAGATGGGATGGAGTTGGAAGTCGGCATGGTTGTCGGAGCGCATAGCGATCAAGGCCCCATCCAGTTCACGATAACTGAGATTGATGGAGAAGTAGTTTCGGCGGACTTCAACCACCAGATGGCTGGCAAGACGCTACGCTTCGAAGTGGAGGTAGTGGATGTCAGGGCTGCTTCCGAAGAGGAACTGGCTCATGGGCACGTACATGGTCCCGGTGGCTATCAACACTAACTCATTCAGAATGATTATCTCCTTCTCCAATAATCCATCCAGGATGAGGAAGCAGCCACTGTTGGTCGTGGCCTTGATAGCAATGACTTCGTTAACAGGTTGCTTTGGGCTAGGATCCGATACTGTTCCAGCAGAGGTCGAATCCGAGAACGAACCACTAAGGATTAATCATATTCAGATGAAGGGGACTCACAACTCGTATCACGTAGAGCCACTAATCTCTCCTACCAGGGAGTACGCTTACACGCACCAAACACTTGATTTCCAGGCCTCCCATCAAGGAGTTAGGCAGTTCGAGATTGATGTCTGGTGGGATATTAGGGAAGGACTCAGAGTCTATCACAACCAGTACGACTCCGGGACCACCTGCCCAACTTTCGAGAGTTGCCTCTCAACCCTACTGAGTTGGTCTAACGAGAACCCCCTGCACCATCCGATGTTCATCTGGGTCGAGCCCAAGGACTGGCCAGAGCAAGCAGCCGAAGTGACAACCACGCTGGAACTATCGGGGCTATTGGAAGACATCGAGCAGGAGATAGCCCAGTTCTGGCCATTGAACAAGACGATTACCCCCGATGAAGTCAGGGGGGGAAGTACATCTCTGAAGGATGCGATAGCCACTGACGGATGGCCACTTCTGGAAGATAGTAGGGGGAAGGCAATCTTCGTTCTACTCGCCCGCGGGGAGTCCAGGGACCTGTATGTGCAGAATCATCCAGGGCTAGTCGGCGCTCGCATGTTCACTCTATCCGATGAGATCAGCGACGAGGCCGCCATCTTCTCCCTCTCTGACCCCCTAGGGAGTGGAGATGAGATTACGCGTCTGGTCAACGAGGGGTACATCGTAAGGACTAGGGCTGACAGCGGAGGAGAGGAGGCTGACAACAACGACACCACCAGGCTTGACGCCGCTCTTTCAGCAGGGGCTCACAGCATTTCCACCGATTACCCAGCACAGGTTGACGGTTTGGGATACTGGGTCGAAATACCCGAAGGAACGCCCAGCAGGTGCAATCCGATTTCATCACCAGACTGGTGCTCTTCAGAAGACATAGAGGGCCAAGGCCCCTAATCACGCCTTAGCGACGACTTTCAGCTCTATCGCAATCGAGGTCGGCAACGCATCCACTGCCACCGTGGTCCTTGCCGGTAGGGTTTCCGAGAAGTACTCGGCATACACCTCGTTGTAACCACTGAAGTCACGCTCCATGTCGGTAAGGAAGACCAGGACATCTACCACGCTCTCTAGTCCTGAGCCGTATTCCTCGAGAATGACTCGTACGTTGTCTATCACTGCGTGGGTCTGCGCCTTGATGTCGTAATCTAGCGGATTTCCGGAATCGTCCTTGATGGGGCCGCCCGGTATCTCGTTCGTCCCTGGCTGACGTGGCCCCATCCCGCTGATGAAGATTAGATCTCCGACTCTTTGCAGGTGCGGATAAGACCCTACTGCAGAGGGTCCACCCTCTGCTATGAAGGGACCGTCTTCACTTGTCAGCTTTCCAACTGCCTTGCTACCTACTACAGCACCTACTACTCCTCCAACTGGTCCTCCGACAGCCACCCCTGCTGCTGCCCCTAATGCACGCCCTGCGGACTTGGCCAATGAATCACCCATCTCGTCGTATATTTTCTCTACAGCTTCCGTCGGTGCGGATATGATTTCTTCAACTATGCTAGCCCTCTTCTCTTCGGGTGTCATTTCATCTTCGCCTGACATCATAGGGCCCCCTTGTCTAAGACCCCACGGTCCCCATGATAATGCTCAACATCGTCCTCATCGAACTCCTTGTCTCCCACTGTTTCGGATGATGGTGTCAGCATCACAACGGCTCCTCCTGAGCCATGAAGAGCCTCGTAAGCTAGGACCTCGCCAGTGTAGTTGTTGTGCTGTCCCATTGTGGCAGACATCCACCAAGCCGGCTTGTACGCGACAACCTTCTGTACCCGAATCTGTCCGTGAATTTCCCTCGACAACTGACTAAGGTCCTCCAACCTACCGTCTTCGAAGAACTCTAGGATCTTTCGATTCCATTCGTCGTCCTTGGCGGAGTGTATCCTGTCTTCAGTAGGGTCGATGTGCTCGGTGAACATCCGGTTGGAGAGGCTAGACACTACTACAACCACTGCTTTCTTGCCCTGCTGCTGAATCGCATCTCGAGCAGACTTCCCTAGGACGATA
Source organism: Candidatus Poseidoniales archaeon (assembly GCA_003602515.1). Classification (GTDB taxonomy): domain Archaea; phylum Thermoplasmatota; class Poseidoniia; order Poseidoniales; family Thalassarchaeaceae; genus UBA36. The sequence goes on from QQSB01000007.1 coordinate 9,733, forward strand.
GTCTCAGCTCTGTTCGCATACATGTTGCTCGAAACGATGCATGCGGGAATCCGGTTTTCTGGATTAAGGAGCTTGAGGGCCACCACAGAACCGGTATCAATTGGAAAACCATCGTATGACACTGTTCTGGATTGGAGCCCTCGTGACTCGGCAGCATCCCTGAAGGCCTGGGCGAAATCTACGTCCATCCTGAACTTGTACGGCATACTCCCTAGGAAGTGGAAGTCATCATCGACGTGAACCCACTCCGGTTCGGGATGTGCCTGGATTTGATGCCCGATAATACTCGGCCACGTCGTTGAGTAGACTAGAATCAAGTCTGCATCGCTATCTTCGATCCTTTTCCTGCAAGTCTCGTATGCTTCTCTGATCTTACCATAGCCGTCACTTGCTTCCGGCGAGAGAAGAGGCTGTGGATGAGGTGGGCAGTAGACTCCGAATAGAATATCTGGCTCAGTCAAAAAAACACCTCAGAGAACGATCTCCCTCGTGGCTTCCATTGGATCCCATGCGGCAATCAGATTTCCAGTCCCGATCACGGACTGATAACCGTAAATCTCTGCAGGATAGTCGGGATAACCCATTGCAGACATCATCCATGTCAGGCCACCGGCTTCGGTCTCCGCAATTGTCTGCTCCGTGTACTCGGGCATGATGTCGATTACTTCCCTCATCTTGCCTCCCCTCATCATATCCACGAGCTTCATATCCCAGACGTATTGACTGTGGTTGTATATGTGCTCCCGGCTCATGTCCTCCGGTAATGGGGACTCTGTCACGAAGTGCCGATGAGAAAGGCTGTGACTACTGATTAGAACTACCTTCTTACCGCTATCCTCAATCGCCTTTGCGCAAGCTTTGCCCAAAGCACCCGCTTGCTCGTTCATCACCTCGGGCGAGTAGTAGTGTGCGTTCCTGTTGCTACTGATGGTGACGAGAGGCTTGTCCCATTCTGGATTCAGCATGTGGCAAGATGTGATCGTACCGTAGTCGATCCTGAAGTCCGGATTCCGCATCATCTTGGTGATAATCCCTGACTCTCCGGCGACCTCGCACATCTTCTCAGCCAATTCAACATCGACTGAAATATCGTAGTTGAATCGGAAGATATTCGGGAAAACTGGATCTACTGACTTGGATTTGAATTCTGGCAGACCAAGGAAATGCGTTCCAATATATGTCTGCCAATGTGGTGTGAATATCACCATTGCATCGTAGTCAATCGTTTTCAATTTCCTCGCCAGCCTGTTGTAACCCCATCTGAGAGTCTCCCACCCCCCCTCTGAGAAAGCCTCGTTCTGTTCTGGATTCTCGGCATACACAACATGCGGCGGGTGCGGTGCAAGACAACCAAGCACAATCTCTCCCTTCGCCATGATACTGCGAGGTCGTGAAATCCAAAGAAAACCTTCCGGCCCGTCCAGTAGACTTCATGGGGGGTCATTGGCACGTCTCTACATGAAGTGGGACGACCCTCCTCTTTGGCCAGTAGTTGCCCCAAGCCTAGTGGGTTTTTTCGCCGCTTGCATGCCTCATATTTTCGATTGGATACCGAGGCTATGGGGGTGGACCCTGCCAGCCCCTTTCTTGGGTCTTATGATTCTAAGCCCGCTGTTATATTTCGCACCTAAGCCAGCTGGTGGCAGAATAGAGTTGGTCCTAGGTGCGAATGTCGCAATGCTCCTAGCCTTAATCCCACAGCTTTTTCTTTTCGTCTGGTTCATCATAGTGATACTCTCCTGGATTTTCCAGTCAATGTACGTCTGGAGGCACAACTACCCGCCATTCAGAATCGGAACTTGGCTAGGCCTCGGAGCAGTATCCGGGCTATTCATTGGCGATCTTTTCGCCCACTTCGTTCTCTGAGAAAAACAGCCCCCCTATGACAAATCCAGTAATTGCGAAGGAAGGAATGGAGGAAATAATGGCAGACCAAAGTAGGCTGCCGTCGACGTACTCGATGGTTATCCTCACTTCTCCTACGCCAGAATTTCCTTGGTTGGTGACCAATACGAAATGTCCGTCATAAACAGAAGGAGTTTCTACTTGCTCGTCCAGGGAATCGCCAGGTTTCAGCGAGACAACGTCACCATCTGAAAGCGATTTCCAGTCTATCACGCCGCCATTGGCGTGCTCCTCAACCGCGTCTCTGTGGATTATGAGGACATCCACGTCCTCATCACCGACGTTTTTGATCCCTACTTCCGCAGGATGCCAGAGGCTGTGGACCTCGATGACATCTAGATTCACGTCTCCCGGTCCGACTCTCATTGTCGGAGTATCCTCATCAGTCCCCGGGCCATCGACAACCACTGCAAGAAGGATCAATGTCCCTATCAAGGAGAATATGGTCGAGATGTATGCCACTCTTTTAGAAGGGAGTAGAGAAGACAACCCATTTTCCCTCAGTGATCTCAGTTTTGGTTGCATACTGTGCGCGAAAAGAGCACAGATTATCGCAAGTATCGCCCCTGGGACTACGTCTGATATCCAATGGATGCCTAGGTACTGGATGCTGAAAAGGTAGATTGGGACATTAGCCGCCACAAAGAGGTCGAACTCCCTATGGCGCCACTCCTTCATCCCTATCCCTAAATCTCTAACATGAAGCCTGTTGATTGCCAGCAGCCCAAGTGGGATTCCAATATGCAGACTGGGGAAACCGTTGTCCAGTGGGTCAGCTTCGGTGAAGAAGAACAGATTCCACGATCTGTGGTACAACAGGGCGTCCATCCCTGGTAGGAATGAGGAAGTCACTTCAACATTGAAGAATAGGTAGAGGGGAACCGCTAGAACGTAGGCAATGAAGTAGTTGAGAACCGCCTTGTCGGCCATAACCTCGTCTCTGCAGAGGATGTAATACATTGGACTGAACCAAATTAGGAATAGGTAGACGAATAGGTAGTGGAAGGAAAGAACATCACTCAGCACCTCATTTCTAAATGTCTCTTGTACCCATAGTGTAAATCCCCCCTCGAGCCCATGGACGTAGTGGGTGAACCCACCAACCCTGGGCTTGATTGCCTCGTTGTGCTGATCGATGAATGCCTTGAATCCATACATGACTACGAAGATCGAGATGTGCCACTTGTACCCCTTCTCTCTGATTTCTACGAGTAGCTCCGCCAGAGGGACCCTCATCCCCGGCTCATCCCTGGTTAGCAGCCTCTGTAGTGGAATTGTCATCAGGAGGATTGCCCCCATCACCGTCTCGTAAGGTCCGAACGGCCATTCCATGGCCACTCCGATAATCCCAGAGCAATGAAAGTTACACTGCCTATCCGTTCCAACCGAACTTTAAGTCTCCCCAACCCATAAGTCGTGTTACTTCGGGCGAATTCCATGGATGGTCACGAACTGTGGCTTTCGCAGTGCGAGAAAATAGGGTTCCAACCATCTCCGAGAAAGTATGAAGAGGGTACAAGAACATCTCAGGACGCAGCTGACCAATTGGGATGCCAGGTAGCACACATAGCCAAGTCAATAGTATTCGAAGGACCTGATGGGGCGGTAGTTGTGATTACATCCGGTTCCAACAGGGTCGAGAGGAAAAGGAAACTGAAGCGAATTCTAGGATTCAAACCAGGAATGGCAAGTCCCGAATACGTCCAGAGAAGTACTGGATATGCCATCGGGGGAGTCCCTCCATTTGGACACATGAGTCCTGCAACTGTCCTTATGGACGAGGACCTAATGCAATACGATCTGGTATGGGGCGCAGGTGGGACGCCACAGACGGTTTTCCCAATCACCCCACAAGAACTCAGGGATGTTTCAGGTGCCCTGCTTGGGGATGTGAAGCAATAGATGTCGGACTCAATCGCAGAACTTTCACGTGCAGCAGCTAGGTTGAGAGATGATGCGGAAGAATTGGCCCGTAGAATGGAATCCGAGGGAGTCGCTGACTGCGTATACAATCCCCTGATGTACGCCTGGGATATCCATGAGGAATTCATCCGTATTTCAGGGGGAAGCGGGGCCAAGACCATCCTCATGGGGATGAATCCGGGACCTCATGGAATGGGCCAGATGGGGATTCCCTTCGCTGCAACCTCAGTCGTCAGAGACTTGCTGGGGATTTCCGGAATCGATGTCAGTAAACCGGCAATCTCTCACTCAAGAAGACCAGTAAATGGCCTCGTTCATCCAAAGGAGGAGGTTTCCGGAACAAGGCTCTGGGGGCTTCTTCAGGACCGGTATGGGGATGCCGAACAGATTTTCCAGAACGTCTTCATCGTCAACCACTGCCCGTTGATGATCCTTCAAGGGCCGAGAGGGACGAACGTAACACCAAACAACATCAGTGGCCCCGTCGTGCGCGACTTGCTAGAAAGATGTGACCAGCACCTCATGGAGGTAGTCATAGCATTGGGTGCCGAGCAGGTTGTTGGCATAGGTAAGTATGCTGAGAAGAGGGCCAAAGTAGCACTTGGTGAGATGGGCATCAGGGTGAGGACATGCTGGCACCCGTCTCCAGCATCTCCCCTAGCAAATCGTAACGGAGGGAAAGATTGGAGAGAAAACGTTAGCGCCGTGCTACCCTGAAGGTTGTTTTTGTAACACTTGATTACCTAGACAACAGTTAAGTTTCCAGATGCAGTGTCCAAAGCCATGCCAGCGAAGACCACGCCCCAATACCTGATTGATAACGCGGAAAATTACCCAGACGAGGCTGCAGTCTCCTCCAAGGATGAAAACGGCAACTGGGATGTAACCACTTGGTCCGAGTTTCTAGACGACGTGATGGACCTCTCGAAGGCACTGATCGCGCACGGATTCGAGAAGGGCGACAAGCTCAGCATTTACTCATTCAACAGGAAGGAATGGTACGCCGCATACTCCGCGGCCAACATGTGCAATGGGGCAGCAGTCGGAGTGTACCATACATGCTCACCAGAGGAAGTAGAGTGGGTGGTCGGAGACTCAGACTCGAAGGTTGTTTTCGTCGGGAACAACCCGATGGACAATGGAGACACATCCAAGATGTGCACTCACAGACTGCACGAAGCACTACCATCTCTGGACAAGGTTGAGCACGTAGTCGTGATGGATGGTGTCGATATGCCAGACCACCCGAAGGCAGTTTCGTGGCCCGACTTTATCTCTGGTGGGAGGAAAGTCGAGGACTCAGTTGTCTTGGAGAGGCTTTCTAGCATTAATCCCGACGACACAGCATCGCTGATCTACACATCAGGGACAACCGGTAATCCGAAGGGAGTGGAGCTAACTCACGACAACTTCGAGGCTGAGATCGCCGGAGTCTCGGCCATAGCCAAGTTCAACCAGGGCGATGGATACGTCTCGTGGCTACCATGCGCGCACGTCTTCGGACAACTAGCAGACAACCACATCTGGGTGAGGGACGCGATGCACATGCGAGTCGTCAACTCTCCTCTGGAGTCTATAGACTACGCCAAGGAGGTGGAACCGTCCCTATTCATTGGGGTGCCTCGAATCTATGAGAAGGTCTACTCGAACCTGATCGCCGGCCTCGGCAGCAAGGTAAAGTGGCTGAGCCTGCCTATCCTCAAGGGGATAGTGAGCAAGAAGGCTAAGCAGAAGATCGGATTCTCCAATCTGAAGTACGCCATCACTGGCGCGGCCCCAATCAATCCAGATATCCTGCACCTCTTCCAAAAGTTGGGTATCCCACTGTTCGAGGGGTACGGGATGACCGAGACCACGGCCGGAGCGACGATCGGCTTCACCGGAAACAACAAGATAGGAACCGTCGGGAAGCCTTTCGTAGGCGAGATTAGGATACAAGACCCCAATGAGAAGGGGGATGGCGAGATACAATTCCGCGGCCGGCACATCATGAAGGGCTACTACAACAACCCGGAGGCCACAGCAGAGACGATGACCGAAGACGGATGGCTCAAGTCCGGAGATCTGGGAAGGGAGGACTCAGAGGGATACATCAGCGTCACCGGCCGAATCAAGGAGATCTACGTTAGCTCAGCTGGCAAGAATATCGCACCACTCGTGATAGAGGAGACGATGAAGTCAATCCCGCTGGTTTCCCAGTGCATGCTAATCGGGGACAACAGGAAGTACTGCAGCGCTCTATTCACCCTGGACGTCAGCGTGATCCTTAGGGACAAGCACGGAATGGACGGGGCGAAGGTTCCCAAGGACCCCGTAGAGCAGCTAGCGAAGCTGAAGGAGTTCGGACACGACCTTAGCGAGTACACAGACAGTCCCGAGATTTACGCCGAGGTGCAGGAGCATGTCGACAGTCTGAACGCGCAGTTCTCGAATCCAGAGCAGCTGAAGAAGTTCACAATCCTACCCAGGGACCTCAGCGTCGATCACGGCGAGCTGACACCCACCCTGAAGATTCGTAGGATCCAGATCAGAGAGAACTGGGCCGACGAGATCGAGGCCATGTACGAAGGCGCCTAGTCGGTGAGGCCATGGAACCAAGCGCATGGGTCGCCCTAGCCACGGTTTTCACGTTGGGGGCAATGAGTCCCGGACCGTCTCTTGCAGTGGTGCTCAGGAACACCATGTCAGGGGGCCGCAGCCAGGGGATAGCCACAGGGATAGGCCATGGCATCGGATTCGGCATCTACGCCTTCCTAGCTGCTCTCGGGATAGCAACCGCACTTTCAGCCAACGAGGACGTCGAGACCTTTCTCCGAGTGGGAGGGGTTCTGATACTCCTGTGGCTGGGGACTACCTTCCTGCGTCACGCGATGGCTGGGCCTAGACAGGAGACCGATACCGACCACTCTCACGGACCCTCCGACAGAGCTGGATTCGCCCAGGGCTTCTCGATTGCGCTACTCAACCCCAAGATCATGGCTTGGATGCTGGCCCTGTACGCCCCATTCATAGAAGTCGACTCCCCGATAGAGACTCTCCTCGGCATGGGTCTTCTGGGGATGCTAATCGACGGGGCATGGTACGTGACGGTGGCAACAGTCCTGACTTCCGGCGGCAGAGCAGAGACGCTGAGATCGAAGGCACACTTAATCGACGGTGCCATGGGAGTGGTCATGCTCTTCTTCGCTTACATCCTAGTGAATGGAAACTTGTTTTAGAGACTAAAGATCACAATCACAAAGACAATCAGGGCAGCGAAAAGTACTACTGGGATCGCAACTAATGATGTCAGAACCCCCCATGCGAAGTACTTGTTTCCTTTCGTAAAGCCCCATACTACCCCTCCAATTAGTGTTGCAGGATATAGGATAAATTGTAGGATGATAACAAACTCTTCATCTACTACACCTGTAGCATCACCTATATTGAAGAGAATCACGTTTACGATCCACAAAGCAATTGGGACCAAAATCAAGCCAATGACGAACCAGACTCCATTGGATGGCCCCTTGCTCTCTTCATTAGTACCCCCCCAATAGGGGGAGCCTCCCTCCTGACCTCCGAAAGAGGCTACATTTCCACTTAGTAGGGGCCCTCCCGAAGCAGCGTTATCCGAAGGCTGCTCCCATAGACTAACATCATCACCAGGAGAGATCTCAATCGATTCAGGCCTCTCATCCACTTCTTTACGGAACTATGCCCCTGTCTTGAACCATGCCCCGGAAATGCCCGAGAAGCCATTTCCCGCAGTCAACGCATTCTTGTGGAGTCATGTTTTCGGCATGGCGTGGAAAGCAGCTCGGGCAGTAGCACAAGCGATACTCCAATCGTGGCCTCAGATGGGAAAATGCCCATACGAGTCATCACTGCGGCAGCGATATTCGACGGTCATGATGCAGCAATCGGAATCTTCCGAAGGATTCTCCAGAGTCAAGGTTGCGAGGTGATACACCTCGGGCACGACAGAGGTGCTGACGAGGTCGCAAGAGCAGCCATTCAGGAGGATGCTCATGCGATAGCTATCACATCGTACCAAGGGGGGGCAGTCGAGATGTTCACCCACACCAAGGAGATTCTTGATGAGAATGGATTCAGTCACGTTTTCCTGTTCGGAGGAGGTGGCGGGACCATCCTTCCACATGAGATCGAGCATCTCGCAGATAAGGGAATTTCTCGCATATACTCGCCGGACGATGGTAGGGATCTAGGACTGGTGGGGATGGTACGAGATGCGATGGAAAAGGCGTCTGCAACAGACCTCCTACAGAACTCCAGGTTCGACTCCATTTCCGGTCCGATCGATGCAGACGACCATGGTTCAGTGTCCGTTCTACTGACGATGGCCGAGAACTCAGATACCGATCGATTCTACAAATCCCTCTCCAAGGCCAGATCTAGGGATAAGGATGCGGAGTGTCCCGTTGTTGGGATTACCGGAACGGGGGGCGCTGGCAAGTCGAGCCTCATGGATGAGGTGATGCTAAGGATTCGTAGGGACAACCCGGATGCCCGAGTGGCACTACTGGCCACCGACCCTACTAGGAAGAAGACCGGTGGAGCCCTGCTAGGTGACCGAATCAGGATGAACTCCCTATCCGAACCAAATCTGTTCATGCGCTCCTTTGCCAGTAGGGAAAGCGGCCGGGAGATAGCAGATTGCGTTGACCGCGCAGTCGAGGTCTGCCAGGCAGTCGGATTCGACCTGATCCTAGTAGAGACCAGCGGGATCGGCCAAGGTAACGATGCAATAACAGAAGTCGCAGACACTTCTATCTACGTCACAACCAGGGAGTACGGGGCACCGAGCCAGTTGGAGAAGCTCGCAGCCCTTGACTTCGCTGACATCGTCGTACTGAACAAGTTTGACAGGCCCGGGGCCAAGGATGCGCTGACCGAGATTCGCAAGCAGTTCCTGCGGAATCGGGAGGCCTTCGACGAGAGTCCAGAGTCAATGCCAGTAGTTCCCACAATCGCGAGCCAGTTCGCCGATGCGGGGGTGGATCGGCTCTGGGAGATGATGGCCAACCTGCTGAACGAGAGGTTCGGGACAGAATTCTCCGCAAGTGAACCCCGCCTGGGTCCAGACGGACTCCCCAATCGAGACACTCCAATACCCCCTGAGAGGCAGGGATATCTAGCCGAGGTAGCCTCAACCATCAGGGACTACCACAAGAGGTCCGAAGAAGTCGCAGGCGCCATCCGTCAGGTGCAGCAACTAGAGGCATCTGCGGTCATGCTGGAATCATCAGGCAAGCATGATGCCCGTCAAGACCTCATAGACCAAGCGAAAGAGATTCGAGAATTGATACCCGAAGAAGCATGGGCGTCTCTGGAAGATTTTGATTCCATGGCGGATGCGTATCGCTCCGGCCAGGCCAGCTATTCCGTCAGGGGGAAGGAAATCCCAGTCAAGACGACGCACGAGACACTATCGGGAACCAAGGTCCCAAGGGTCGCGCTGCCAACCACAGAGGACTGGGGCGACAGGCTGTTATGGATCCGCAAGGAGAACGCGCCAGGGTCATTCCCCTACACGGGTGGCGTCTTCCCATTCAGGAGGCAGGACGAGCTGCCGGTCAGGATGTTCGCAGGAGAGGGTAGCGCGGAGAGGACAAACAAGCGCTACCACTTCCTGTCAAAGGACCAGCCATTCAACAGGCTCTCAGTGGCCTTCGACTCGCCCAGTCTGTATGGAAACGATCCTCAGGAGAGGCTCGACATTTTCGGAAAGGTATGCGAGTCCGGCGTCAGCATCAGCACGGTGGACGAGATGGACCGCCTGTTCGATGGTTTCGACCTATGCGCCCCGAGCACCTCGGTCAGCATGACCATCAACGGCAACTACTGGTGGCATCTCGCTGCATTCTTCAGAGTGGCAATCAGGCAGCAGACCAGGAAATTCGTCGAGGAGAAAGGTAGGGAGCCAAGCGAGGAAGAATCCGAGGATATTCGCTCATACGCCCTATCCACCGTTAGGGGCACCGTCCAGGCGGACCAGCTGAAGGAGGCGATGGGACAGAACACCCTCGTATTCAATCTGGACACCGCCCTAAGGATGATGGGGGATGTCGCCGAGTTCTACGTCAACAACGGAGTCCGAAATCACTACTTCGTCAGCATCAGCGGTTACCACATCGACGAGGCAGGGGCGAACCCAATAACGCAAGCCGCACTAACTCTTTCGAACGGGCTAACCTATGTCGAACTCTTCAAGGCCAGAGGAATAGATCCGGACAAGTTCCTGAGGAACTTTTCATGGTTCTTCTCCAATGGGATGGACCCCGAGTACGCTGTGATAGGCAGGGTCTCGAGGAGGATCTGGGCGATAGCAATGCGAGACCTCTACGGAGTCGACGAGAGGGGTCAGAAGCTAAAGTACCACATCCAGAGTAGCGGGCGCTCGCTCCACTCTCAGGAATTCACGTGGAACGACTACCGAACCACACTGCAGGCACTCTACGCACTCGCTGACAACGCTAACAGCCTCCATACGAATAGTCGAGACGAGGCCTTCGGAACACCCACCGAGGACACTGTCAGAGATGCTGTCGCGATACAGCTGATACTCGCCAAGGAGTACGGATGGCTGCGTAATGAGAACCCACTGCAGGGATCATTCGTAGCAGACTTCCTTACTGATGAGGTGGAGGAGAAGGTCCTCCGCATTTTCGAAGAGATGCATAGTAGGGGAGGGGTTCTGGGTGCACTCGAGGTCAACTTCCAGCGGAACCGGATTCAGGACGAGGGAATGCTCTACGAGCATCGCAAGCATACTGGGGAGACCCCAATAGTTGGTGTGAATACTTTCACAGATCCAGACTCATCCACCCCCTCGTCAGAGGATTTCGACATCGACGTCACTAGGTCCGACGAGTCGGAGAAGATGCTGGTAATCAGTAGGAACAGGGAATTCAAGGAAGCGCACTCGAAGGAGTCTGAGGATGGGCTGGCCAGACTCAAGAAGGCTGCTCGTGAAGGCGGCAACCTGTTCGAAGTGATGATGGAAATCGTGGAGCACTGTTCGGTGGGGCAGGTCACCCAAGCACTGTTCGAGAGTGGCGGGAAGTTCAGAAGGAACATGTGAGTAACAGTCTCCTGCGGCTTTTTCCAGACTACCCGCTAACTCGTGTCCCGAATCGTACTACTGCCTCAATGTTCTTAACCTCAAATGGAACGACTGGTGGTGTTGTCGGAGATTTAATTCCCGGTGACAGAGGTGAAGGGATGCATCTAGTCAGGATTGAGGTAGAGAATTTCAAGTCGTTCGGCGGCGAGACAACCATCCCGTTCGAGGAGGGATTCACAGCCATAACTGGCCCCAACGGAAGTGGGAAGTCGAACTGCGGGGACGCCATAGGATTCGTCCTCGGACCCAAGTCAACCCGTTCTCTTAGGGCCTCCAACGTGTCAGAGCTCATCTTCAACGGTGGCAAGACGGGCAAACCAGCGAAGCACATGTCGGCTACACTCGTCTTCAGCAATACTCCCGAGGTCGGGGGCAGGAGGAGACTTCGCACGGATTCGGACGAGGTCTCATTCACGAGAACGGTGCGCCTGAATAGGAAAGGGGCTCCAGTCACATCATACAGGATCAACGGCAACCCCTCGACAGCAACCGAGATGCGCAGAATACTGTCGGAAGCCGGCTTGAGGGGGGACGGATACAATGTCGTCCTCCAGGGCGACGTCACTAACCTCGCGACCATGACCCCGCACAAGAGGCGCGGGGTCCTCGAGGAGGTCGCAGGAGTCACCGCATACGACGAGGAGATTCGGAAGGCGAACACGCAGAGAAAGCATGTGGAGAACAGCATAGAGACAATCGACATCTTCGAGGCCGACCAGAAGGGCCGCCTGAAGGAACTCGAGAAGGAGAGGGAGCAGGCCCTGAAGTTCAGGGAGTTGAAAGGGGAAGCAGATCTGGCCAGACTCACTCTCGAGCAATCCAGGCACAGGAACAGGCAGGGAGAGGTAGAACTCCTATCAGAGGAGAGGTCAAACTACGTCGCCAAGAAGGAGGCAATTTCCAGCGAGATGTTGGAATCCAGCCAGAGGCTAGACGCATACGACAAGGAACTCGTCCAAATCGGCAGAGAGATGGAAGGGGTACTCGGCGGTGATGCCAAGAAAATCCTTGACAGCATCAGACAACACGAAATCGACATGGAGACCGCCTCCGACCGCATCGGCGACCACAAGAGGTCTATCGAGAAATCCGAGGACGAGGTCGAGATCCTGGCGGGAGAAAGGGACGGTGCTGACACCGCTCGATCTCAGGCCGAGCAGAGTATAACCGACCTCCAGCAAAGCGTACTGGACTCCCAGGCCTCTCTGAAGAAGGCTGCACAGGACGAGGAAGAGGCCAGGAAGGCAATTCAATCCGGCGACAAGCATGGACGCGACCTTAACAGGCTCCTAGGTAAGGCCACTGAGGACGAGCAGACTGCAAGCACAGCATACTCTCAAGCCCAACTCGACTTCGACCGTGCGAACCAGAGGTCGCAGATAGCATCCGAGAACCTAGCTGACATAGAGCAGTCCTTCGAGACCGCAGAGCTAGAGAGGGACGACCAATCACTGATGGGGGAAGACCTAGAGGACTCTAGCCCAGATACTAACAGGGACTCATTGGCAAAGGAGCTGATGAGCCTGCAGAAGCAGGAGCGGTCACTAGTCGACGACCGTGACAGGGCTGAGTCCAAGCTAAGGAACGCCGAGATGGGACTCGCCAAGGCCAAGGCAAGGATGGAGGCTAGATCAAGCACTCCTGGTTCCGCACACACTCTAGCAGCGCTATCCAAGCTGAGGCAGAGCGAGGAGATTCACGGAATACTGGGGACGCTGGGGGAGCTGGCGACCCCGAAGGACCCATCTCACGAGGAGGCCCTGTCATTCGCATTCGGCGGAGGACTCAGGAGCATCGTCGTGACCTCAGACCATGTAGCCTCGAAGTGCATCGCATGGCTTCGCAAGAACGGGGGTGGGAGGGCTACCTTCCTACCTCTGAACAAACTATCAGTCTCACGTCCGCAGGGGAGGACTCTGCTCGTCGCACGGAACCCGGGGGTGGTGGGCTTCGTCCACGACCTGCTGGAATTCGACCCGAGCGTCGAGACCGCCGTCCGCTATGCGGGTAGGAACACGCTCGTCGTGGACTCCATGGACGTGGCGAGGGAGAACATGGGAGGGGTTCGAATGGTCACACTGGACGGTGCCGTCATAGAGAGCTCAGGCGCAATGACCGGGGGATCGTCATCGAAGAGGGACCGCCCAAGGTTCGATGGCTCGGGCGCAGGTAGCACCGGGATTGACAGGATGGAGATGGTCGTCCAAGAGGCAGGACTTCTGTTCTCCACGGTCGATGGCGCTCTGAGGGAACTGCGCAGGAGCCAACAGGAACTCCGAGACAGGATCCACGGTCTCGACAACGACGACCACTCAGTCAGAGTCAGGAACTGGAAAGCCGACATGGAAAGGACCGAGAGGGCAGTCAGCGAGATCAGGACCAAGCTCAAGGCGGCCAACAAGGAGCTCGAAGAGTGCGAGTCCGAGAAGACCAGACTATCCGAGATATGCGAGAGCGCCCGCACATCCCTAGAAGAAGCAACGGCAACTCGAACCAGAGCCGCGGAGGAACTCCAGAACCACACCCCTGACCACCTCTCTGACAAGCTAAGGGAGGCAGAGAGGGTCAGGACCGAGGCCGAGAGGACGCGAGTAATGTCGGAGGCCTCTATCGAGACTTCCACCCAGCAGCTCAAGATTCTGACTGACAGGGTGGCTGTTCTGGACAGGCAGATCAAGTCCCAGCAGGAATCGATATCACGTGCAGAGAAGGAGATTGAAGAGCTAAACTCGAGCATACGCGACTCAGATTCAGAACTCCTCGAACTCAGAGAGCAGGCGTCCCAGTTCGACGAGGAGCAGAAGCTACTGAACGACAAGAGAGACGAGATAGTCGAGGAGAGGGCCAGCCTGAGGTCCCACCTGGAGAGAATCTCCCAGGAGAGGCAGAACATCTCCGGACGATTGGAGGAACTAAGTGTACAAATCAAGCAGAGGCGCGAGGCGCTGGACGAGATTGTTGCCGAGCTGAACGAAGCAGGCATACCGATCCCGCCAGAAGACGCGCAACTGCCAACAGTCGTGGAGGCGGAGCGGAGCGTGCAGGGGCTCGAGCGCCGCCTCCGCGCCCTCGGGGATGTCAACATGCTCGCCATAGAGCAGTACGACTCAGCCGCATCGCGCATCACTGACCTAATCGCAGACGGCAAGCTTCTGAGGAAGAGGAGGGAAGAGCTGTCCACGATCGCCGATCAACTTGAGGACGAGCGAAAGACACGACTCCTCAACGTCTTCGAGCATGTGAACAACAACTTCCGAAGGGTGTACGAGATTCTACAACCCACCGGGANGGGCGAGCTGAAACTCGAGAACACGGACAGTCCCTTCGAGGGTGGTTTGGAGATGGCCTGCGTCCCACCCGGCAAGAGCCAGAACACCAGGAGGACCGCATTGTCGGGAGGTGAGAAGTCTATGGCCGCACTCGCTCTTATTTTCGCCATACAGGACTACGAGCCCAGTCCATTCTACTACTTCGACGAGGTGGACCAGAACCTCGACCCATTCAACTCCGAGAAGATTGCAGCCCTATGCAGGATGAGGAGCGGAATGGCACAGTTCATCATGGTCACACTGAGGAAGGTCAGCCTAACTCTGGCCGACCACCACATAGGAATCACGCACGCCGGTAACGGATGCAGTCAGAGGATTACTGACTTCGACAGGGCAGCGGCACTGGATCTGAGCGACGAGATCGAGGCTGAGGAGAAGGCGAGGGCCGCCTCAGAAGCAGAGAGGGAGGCGATGCCGGAACTCCCATCCCCCGCTGACATGCCGAAGACCCCCGAACCCCTACCTGCGCCCCCGAGCCTCGGTGGACTCGCCGACAGGGCGGGCGTCGAAGTTCCAGAGGATGGCATCCCCGATCCAGAGGGAGACGGCCTTCAGAGCCTCAGGGAGAGAACCGAGGATGTCAGCGAGGACATAGAGGAGTCCGAAGCCGCACTAGTAGACGGGCAGGAAGAATCACTACTCACCCCGAGCATCGAAGTCAGGGAGGACGCATAGTGATATTCGGCGAGCAGATGAGGGATGACGTCGTCCTCCGACTGCTCGAGGGCCAGCCGAACCTGGAGACGAGCAAGTTCCTGGACAGGCTAATGGAGCTGTCAACGCTGGAGGAGGCGGAGCACCAGTTCCTAATCGACCCGTTCGACAGATCTGTCGCACTCGTCTTCCAGATGTTCCAGTCCAGCGACCTTGACCCATGGGACGTCGACCTCTCCAGCTTCATCGAGATGTTCAACGAGCGGATCCAGGGAGCCGACAACATCGACCTCCCTTCGTGCGGCCGAATGATAAGGATGGCATGGTCGATACTCCGCGGGCAGGCCAACTCGCTGATAGAGCGACAGGAGAGGGCATTGGAATTCGAGGAGGACGCCGAATGGGACTTCGACGGAGGATGGGAGGCCGAGTTCGATGACGCCGACTACAACTTCTCGGTCGGTGTGTTGACCGGAGCCGCTGACGATGCACTCCCATCGATGTTCGAGGGTCGTATCCACGGCAAGGAGGGACGACCAGTCACACTCGGAGAGCTACTTCTGGGCCTGAAGGACGCAAGCAGGATCGCAGAGGAGCAGAGGACCAGAGAGAGAATCGCCAAGGAGAGGAGGGAGGCTCACGACAGGGAGAGGGAAAGATTCAGCGGCAGCCTCCACGTCGAGGACCTCGAGGGCGACCTCAAGAGGACGTGGGAGGCTCTGAAGTCCAGGGCGCAGACCCCCCATGGCGTCGAGCTCAGAGATGTAGCAGACGAACTGAATCGGAACTCCCCATCAGGGCAAAACGATCAGGGCGCTAAGACTGAGTCCCAGGTCACCGCCTTCGTCTCGACCCTATTCCTGACCAACAGGGGTTACATTTCGCTCGACCAGGAGAGCGGCTACAACGGACGCATCGTCCTCGGAGACCTCTGGGGCGATTCTAGGGACTACGACGAGCTGACCCAGAGGCTGCATCCGAAGCCCGATTCTATGGAGGCACCCAATGTCTGATGAGCCAGCACTGGCCACCATCCTGGAGGCCATCCTTTTCGGGGCCGGTCGCTCAATGTCGCTCGAGGAGTTCTCCGAGATGCTAGGGGAGCCGAAGGGAGTGATACACGTCGGCCTCTCCACCTTGAGGAAGGAAATCGATCTCAGGGAGGGGGGCGCCCTCCAGCTAACTGACGTCTCAGGCAGGTGGATCCTCGAGGTCAGGCCCGAGATGTCCGCCTTCCTCCCCGAGACATTCAGGGCAGACATACCCACCAGGCTACTACCTGCAGCGGCGCTCATAGCCTACCACCAGCCAATGCACCAGTCCCAGCTGAAGGACATGCTAGGGCAGAAGGCGTACGACCACGTTCGCGACCTAGCCGCCATGGGGCTCATAGATAGGAGGAGGGAGGGGCTGACCAGGAGGCTGACCACGACCAGGAGGTTCGCAGAGTACT
Source organism: Candidatus Poseidoniales archaeon (assembly GCA_003602515.1). Lineage (GTDB taxonomy): Archaea > Thermoplasmatota > Poseidoniia > Poseidoniales > Thalassarchaeaceae > UBA36. The sequence continues at coordinate 26,123 of QQSB01000007.1, forward strand.
TCGGGTGCCCTGAGGTCGAGTACAGGAAGGTCCGCGCATGGTTCAGATCCGAGGCCAGCAAGCAGGGACTCACCAGCGCAGAGCTGGCCGCGTCCCTTGCTCCCGAGGAGCAGATGACGATTTCCGAGTTCTCCGAGGGGGAAGCCCCAGAGGTCGAGGCCGGACTCGAAGAGTGAGATCCTTTTGCGGACATGGGACAAGCACCCAACTGAAGTCCAGGATATGACAGGGTTGAAGTCGTGTGCACTTAGGCACGAGCGTGGCAGAACGTAGTATTGCAGTACTGTTGGTGATGGTATTCTCACTCGCACCCCTTTCTGGTTGCCTCGACTCAGGGCCAGAAGAGCAGGACTCAGAGCCTGAGCACTGGCTCCCTGGGGTCGAGAATCGCTCGGAAATGTTCTACCGCTCCGACGATGTTTTCTCGCGAGTATCTTGGAACGGGTCCTTTGGCATAGGAGATGCCCTTTCCATCTACGTCCCAGTTCCCGAGATAGGCCTCTCAGACGGAGGTGCAGGTGCGACTGGGGACGCCGAGGTTCACCTGGGGCTCTGGCTCCCGGTTATCGAAGGGTGCGACTGGGGTTCGGGGGATATACCAGAGGAATGCAAGGTTCCGGTTCTTGCCGAGATAGGGCCCTACTACGACGACGGCGACGTGGATGCCTTGACCCCCGCGGACCGACTGGGCCGCTTCCTCATCGAGAACTTCGTCCCTCATGGGTACGGGGTCGCCCAGGTCTCAGTCTTCGGAACGGGTGAGTCAAACCACTGCATGGATCTCATGGGTCATGACGAGCAGGCGGGAATCAAGGCGGCCGTCGACTGGCTCGGCTCGCAGACATGGTCGAACGGCCGAGTCGGTGCGATAGGTAAGTCGTACGACGGAAGCACCCCATGGAATGCCGCAGCTGCAGAGTCCGAGCATCTGGCCACCATAGTGCCGATGTCAGGGCTCATCGGCGTCCACGACCTGATGTGGCGAAATGGCAGCATGGAGTTCCGAGGGGCGATCATGCACAACGGAGTCTACGGTTCATTCGGCCTCGATGGGGACAGCGGCGATATCGAGAACGCATGTGAGGGTTACCTGGAGGGATACTATGCGGGGCCTGCTGCGTACATGACCGGTGACAACCTAGCATGGATCGGATCCGACTACTGGGAGGAGAGGCACTTCCTGACAAGGGCTCTGGACGTTTACCAGGGTTCGATATACATAATCCATGGAATGCAGGATTGGAACGTAGACCCGCATATGGCCTTCCCAGTACACCAGATGTCCATCGATGCTGGCTTCGACGTGAAGGGACTCTACGGGCAGTGGGGTCACGACTATCCAGACCGCGATAGCGGGCACTCCGGCCTCTCCAGCGGCAGGGGGGCCGAGGCCTACCCGTACACCCTCCGATGGGACTGGGCGGACGACCTGCTCGAATGGTTCGACTTCTACCTGCGCGACATAGGTCCGCAGCCAAGGCTGATCGCCGAGATACAGGACAACATGGGCGGCTGGAGAGTCGAGTCAACGTATCCCCCTGAAGACGTAGAATGGATGATGGTGGGGATGGACGAATGCCAGGTCTTGCTAGGTGGATCCACAGTTTCCTCCGGCAGTCAGACCACGATAGAGTGCCCGTCCTTCGAGGAGGAAACCCGTATCGTGGGCACCCCCACATTCCACGTCGAGGCACAGATTGGGCTGCTGTCAACATCTGGACACCTGTTCGTTGAGATGGTCCGCACATCCGACGAAATGCACCTCGGGCATGCCGTGATGGACCTCCGGTTCCACGCCGGTGGGAAGGAAGGGCAGACACTAACCCCGGGGAGCACGGTCCTAGCCAAGATGGAGTTCTTCGGGATGGATGTCGTGGTCCCCGCAGGAGATGGGATAACGCTCCTGATCACACAGACGGGAGAGGACTACGTGCCGAGCCCGGTCTCATCCCAAGCAGTGACAATATCCCTTGATTCTGCTAGCGTTCTGGGGCTATCGTCGGTTAACCGGACTTGCAGCGACCTTTTCCTCCCGCCCATGCAGGAGCCTTACCCGTTCTGCCAGTCAGAATGAGGGAAAAGACCCCTATCCCCGATCTGTGAAGCTCTCGTAGATTAGAGCAACCTCGAGTAAGACCAGCATAGGGCCACCCACAAGGAAAAGCGAAATCGGGTCCGGCGGCGATATGAGGGCCCCAAGGAAAAGAGCACCGAACCAGATAGCGCCCCTGTTCTCAACGATCGTACCCCTCTCAATTAGGCCCGACCTGATTAGCAGGACCGCCAATATTGGAACTTGGAATCCCAATACCGATGAGAAGTACAGGCCAGTTACGAAACCTACCCATGACTGCAACTGCCAGGTCGACTGCAGGCCAGATTCAGCCGAGTCCTCGGCCAGATACTCCAGCAGGAAGGGGACTAGGACATTGTGGGCATATGCCAAACCCATCACTCCCAAAGCAGTAACGGCCAGAATTGCCGAGACGACTCTGGTACTCCCTGAGCTACGAGAAAAACGGGACGCTGCTTCGGGAATTAGCGCGCTTCCAGTCCATGAGAGATCCAGGATAATTGTCGCTATCGTCAGTCCAAAGGCAATCTGAGCGGCAATCCTAAGCTGGAGAAGGATGACCTCTAGGGGCTGTAGGATGATTACCTCGACTCCCACTGGTATGTACCCGTCAGAATCAAGGAGCCATTCGATGATCAGCTCAGCCATCGGGTAACCGGATACGAAGCCAATCGCGAAAATCCCAAGGTACAACTTCCTCCTCTTGTCTAGATAAGAAATCAGACTCCTTGCCCCCTCGCTGTCAAACAGCCCTAGCAGACCCTCGCCCATGTGCTAGGATAGGCATCACATTGGTGAATACATCGATTGGCGGTTACGACTTCCTGAGGATAATCGTCAGGATGTCATCGTCCTTCAACAGGTGGTCCAGGCCTACCCTCTGCCAGTCGAACTTAGCGCTCGGCCCCTTCACCCTCGCATAGCGGAACTTCCGGAGGAAGTCTCGGTGCAGCTTAGCACAAACGTCCCTGACTGTGGACGTGTCCTTCACGATTAGGGGTTCGACTAGATCGGCCTCCTGGCCCTGTGGCTTGAGGTATATCGACATGAATCCGAGATTATCGAAGATGAAGTCCTTCATCTCCTCGATGCCCTCCCCAGTCTTGGCCGAGACGTTCAGGACCGGCCATCCTTCGGGAAGGCCATCATATGCCTTCTCAAGGTCATCCTTGTTCGCTAGATCGATCTTATTGACCACCACGACAGATCTGCTGTAAATCCGATTGCCAGCCAATGTGTCGACGATGTGATCATCTGTGACGTCTGTCCTCAGTGTTACCGTGGCCGATACAATCCCGAAACCTCTGATAATGCCCTGAATCTCCTCGTTACTCATGTTCGTCTGCTCGAGCGTCGAGCGAACATCTATGCCGCCTCTCCTTGTTCTGGTGACGAATACCTGCGGGGGTCTCTGATTCAACCTCATCCCTGACTTCCACAACTCGTCGTCAAGTATCCGGAAGTGCGACTTCTGGAATGGATCGATAACGTATAGCACCATGTCGGAACCCCTGATGACGTTCAGGATCTCCTTGCCCCTGCCCTTGCCCTCGGAGGCTCCCTTGATCAGTCCCGGTAGATCCAGGATCTGTATCTTGGCTCCTCTGTGGTCCATGATGCCTGGTATGCAAGTAAGAGTGGTGAAGGCGAAGTTCCCAGCTTCAGACTCGACATCGGTGAGCTGGGAGATGAGGCTGGACTTGCCCACGCTAGGGAAGCCGACCAATGCAACCGAGGCATCTCCTGACTTCTTGATTTCGAACCCCTGGTTCCCCCCGCTAGATCTGGAGTGGGCCTGTGCCTTCTCCTGCTTCTGCCTGAGTGCAGCTATCTTGGCCTTCAGCTTCCCTATGTGGCCCTGCGTTGCTTTGTTGTATTTCGTCTTCGAAATCTCATCCTCCAGGGACTTGATCTGCTCGTCAATAGTTGCCATTCCAAAACCGCTCCCCTAGCATCTACTGTTGAGGGTGGCATGGCCAACATTCTTGAATTCGGTGGAAAGTTAGCACGTGAATCAATCGAGCGAGGGTATTTGGACACCAGCGGCTCATCATGTGCATGGTCGATGTGATGCTGCATCTTGTCGACCGGGGGCTGCTAGATGGGATCATGTCAATGACGGTGGGAGAAATCTCCTCTGGGATGGAGGAGTCATCCCTCAGAAATTCTAGGCCAGTGGCAGACCCGAGATTCCATCGCGACTTCGACGTGGATCTGGAGGGGGAGGTCCTCGAGCTGATCGACGCGTCATCCGATCTAGGCAGGGCGGAGAAACTCTCGAATGCCACCAGTGACGCTTCCATGGAACTAAGACTCCTTCTCGCCAAATGGTGCTCTTCGGCGCAGTGGAGGTGCTGGGACGCACGACTATTCCTGTACGTGGAACCCATTCTGGACGATCCAGTGTCAGACTCAGACGACTTCCTGCTGCCAAGGGTGTGGAATCAATTCTCAGAAGCCCTTTCAAGGTCTGACAGGTCATCATACTCTGAGTCTGTGGTATTGGACTGGATGTCTAGGAGGGAGGAAATGGGGGAGACTATGGAGCCCTCTGAGGACCCAATGATACTGCCTACCATGGAATCCCATCGGACACTGAGCGAATCCCTCTTCAACATCATGGAATCTCACAGGAGGTCAGAGATGGAATTGATGGTTGGTAGAGAGTTCCTAGATGCCGGCAGGTGGATGCTCGGTAGTGCGACGTTTTCCGATACTTGGGGGCCACAGGCTTGAGTGACCTGCCTTTGGAACCGGCTCCCCCGGAAGAGCCTCCCGAGCAGGGAGTGGTAGTCCTTGGAAGGTTCCAACCCGTCCACAAGGGCCATGCTCTGATGATCCAGGCAGCTGACATCTGGCGAACAGAAAATGCCAGCGGAAAGGGGCTAATCATCGCCATAGGGTCATCCAACCAGCCCCCATCCATCAGGAACCCATGGTCCTCCGAAGAGAGGTCGGCCATGCTCCGGGCATGGTTGGACTCATCCGGGATCGAGGCTACTATAGTCGCAATCCCGGATATCGAAGACCCTCCAAAATGGGTCGAGCATGCCGAGAAGTACCATGGCGGTGCAGGCTCCATATTCACCACAGACGTCGGGACTGCAGAGCTCTACGAGTCCTCGGGATGGCCGGTGATAATGGGCGAGCTTGAGCATCGCGACTCGTACGAGGGGTGGAGGGTCAGGGCAACGGCCCAGATGATGTCGACCGTATACGACGAGGATGCGGTAAGATCGGTGATGGGAGCTTCGGTCCCCGAAGAGGTAGTCTCACATATGTTGGAAGAGGGGTTACTGGGGAGGCTTGCATTCATGGGCGAGGGTGGCGAGCCCGTAGGATAGCGTCATAACCTCGGCCCTAGAAGTCGTCGAACTCGTCGAACTCATCCTCGCTCAGTTCCTCATCGAACTCCTCGAACTCGTCTTCGCCGATTTCTTCAGTACTCTCTGCTGGAGCCTCTGATGGAACCCCTGCCACTGCCGATGCCTCCTCTGAAACCTCCTCCTCGAACTCCTCGAACTCGTCTACGTCGAACTCCTCGAACTCGTCTTCGCTGATCTCCGGAGGGCTCTCGACCGGGGCCTCAGCCACTACCGGGGCCTCAGCCACTACCGGGGCCTCAGCCACTACCGGGGCCTCAGCCACTACCGGGGCCTCAGCTACTGACGGCTCATCTTCCTCGAAATCGTCCTCCTCGAACTCCTCGAAATCGTCTTCACTGATTTCCTCTGTGACCTCCACTGGCTCCTGGATTTCTTCTTCGGAGTCTTCAATCTCGGGATCATCCTCAACTCCGTCTAGTTCGTTTTCGCCATCGTCGTCCTCTAGGTCCAGGTCTCCCAGGATATCATCGTCGCCATCGTCGTCCTCTAGGTCCAGGTCTCCCAGGATATCATCGTCGCCATCGTCGCCATCTTCTTCCTCGTCAACCACCTGTTCCACATGGCCTAGTCTAGCCTTGAACTTCGCCAGTTGGATGTCATCCTCTTCGAGTCTGTCGACTAACTCTGCCTTGTTTCCTCCAATCGTCAAGTCTCGCTCTTGGAGCAGTTCCTTGAGCTGTGCCACAGTCATTGAGTTGTAGTCCACTGGCTCTGGTTCTTCGATTTCCTCCGGGGCTTCTTCTTCTGCATCCGAATCTCCTTCGGAATCTTCTGACATCATGGCCTCGAACTCGGCCTCTTGCTTCCTCTTATACGCCCTGAAGCCGACTACTGATACAAGGAGGAGAATGACAATGGCAGCGACTCCTCCCCCAATCAGGACTGGGTTGATCGGCTCGTCCACGCACCCGGTGCTCCCTTCAGTAGGCTGGTGCTGTCCCGAAGGGCATTTTGTCAGAACCGAGGAGCCCGGCGACTCAACGAAGTATCCAGATGGCGCCACAATGCAGCTAGATTGGCCTGCTTCCGGCTGGTAGGTGCCCTCTGAGCAGGCAGCCTGTCCAGTTGAAGCCTCAGCCTCCACGAAGTAGCCTGGTTGGGCCTCTCGGCACCCCGACTCTCCCCCTATGTCTTGCCATGTCCCTGGTCCACATGGAATTTGCTCGGTTGAACCGGTGGAGTCGACGAAGTACCCTGGAGATGCCTCGGTGCAACTGGTCTGTCCTTCTGCAGACTGGTAGGTCCCAGAAGGACATGGGCTAGAAACTGCCATTCCATCTAGGCCGACGATGTATCCTGCTGGGGCGCTCTCGCACTCGATGCTTCCAAAATTGGATTGGAACGTCCCGCTGGGACACGGAGTCTGCTCATCAGCCCCTGAGTTGGGAGAATAGAAACCAGGCTCCGCGCTATTGCAGGTAGTCATCCCCGTATCGTTCTGCCACGTACCCGGTGAGCATGGAGTCTTCTCAGTGGCCTTGGTCCCTGTCACGAAATATCCCGGCTCCGCAGAGATGCAGCTCTCCTGAGCCTGACCGGGTTGGTAGGTCCCGGCTTGGCATCCAGTCTGCGTGGTGGAACCCTCCGAGCCGACGTAGTAACCAGGATCTGCATCCTCGCAAATCGTCGAGCCCACGTTCGGCTGGTAGGTCCCAACCGGGCAGGGCGTGTGGTCGGACTGACCCGTCCCGGCGACATAGTGGCCATCCCCTGCGTCAAGACAGCCCACTTGTCCGGTGCTTGGCTGGTATGTCCCGGCGTTACAGGGAGTCGGAGTGGTGGCTTCGGTCGTATCGACGAAGTACCCCTCCTCTGCTTCGGTGCATTCTGTCATCCCATACGCAGACTGGTATGTTCCAGCCGAGCACGGAGTCTGGCTACCAGCACCAGATGTGGTAGTTTCGACATAGAATCCTGGCTCTGCATCTATGCATGCCTCGGCAGTCGTGGAGGCCTCATCGGGATTGAACTTGCCTGGCAGGCACTTCGTCTGACTGGATGAGCCGATTGAGTCCACATAGTAGCCTATGTCCGCAGTCATGCAACTCTGCCTAGCTGTGCTTGGTTGGTACTCCCCAAGTTGGCAACTCTCCTGGGACGTCGCCGCAGACTCGTCAACGAAATGTCCAGGGGTGGCGTAGATGCAACTGGTCGACCCCGAGTCAGGTTGGTACGACCCAGGTGAGCAAGCTACCTGCGAGGACGATCCAGAGGAAGCGGCGAAGTAACCTGGATCAGCCTGAAGGCAGTCGGAAGAGACAACGGATCCCGTGAACGTGTTGTAAGTCCCTGCATCGCATGGTGTTTCGCTAGCAGAGCCCGAGGTATCGACATAGTGCCCGACATTCGCTGTCTGGCAATCTATCTGCCCGTAGTATGGCTGGAAAGAGCCTGGCGAGCAGGCTGTCTGGCTGGTAGAGGCAAGAGAATCGACGTAGTTCCCCGGGTCGGCGTCTATGCAAGAAGTCTGTCCAGGAGAGGGCTGGAACTCACCGATCTGGCATGGGCTCTGGGAGGTCGAGCCGGGATAGGCGATGTAGTAGCCCGGTTGAGCGTCGAT
>QQSB01000008.1 GCA_003602515.1 Candidatus Poseidoniales archaeon
CTAGGGAGGCATTGCTTCGCTACGGGGGGTCATCCAAGGATGGCAGTCAGTGGAACGGGAGACCTACTAGCAGGGACAATCGGCGGCCTACTCGCTCAGGGCATGTCCCCTTGGTCCGCAGCCCGGCTTGCTTGCGCCATACTCAGGGAGGCCGGCTCCAGAGCAGCCGAGGAAAAGGGCCCAGGCCTTCTAGCCGACGACGTACCTGTTCATATCGCTCACACGCTCTCGGACTGGACGAGGGGTGAATGATGCTGGTGAGTGATGATTACCCATTTGGCAAGATGCTCAGGGAGTACGCAATGTACTGCACCGTGGGCTGCTTCAACGTGGCAGTTTTCGCCGCGCTATATCTGCTATTCAACAACTACAACACTTGGACTCCGTATGTAGAGACAGTAGCATGGGCAGTGTCATTCCTCATCAGCTCAGTCCAGGCCTACGCCCTCCACAGGTGGGTCACCTTCGAGTCGGACTCAGAGATCCGATCTAGCTTCAGGAAGCTCATGACCGTTTACGGCGTGCTTTGGGCCGTTTCAACGGCGACCTTCCACATCATGTTCGAGATAATCGGAATCAGCCAGATCGTCTCCTGGGTTGTCAACACCTCCGCATTCGGCTTCCTCACCTTCCTCGCACTAAGGTACTACGCATTCCCACTCGCGGATGGCAGGGTGACACGCAAAGAAAGGCTGGATGCATTCCGTGAACGACGTAGGGCTTGAAGTGACCCCGTTCATGGCGGCGTCGTGACGAAGGGCGTTCGAGGCACCCGTGACTTCTACCCGGAAGACATGCGAGTGCGGAATTGGCTGTTCGAGAGGTTCCACAGCGCTGCTCTTTCCCACGGGTTCGAGGAGTACGATGCACCAGTATTGGAGACCGAGGACCTCTACACCAGGAAGTCAGGGGAGGAGATCACCCAGCAACTGTACAACTTCGAGGACAAGGGAGGTCGAAAAGTCGCTCTCAGGCCCGAGATGACACCTACCCTGGCACGCATGGTAATGGCTAGATCAGGTGCTCTAGCCCTCCCCATCAAGTGGTACTCAATCCCCCAATGCTGGCGATACGAGAGGACCCAGAGAGGACGTGGCCGAGAGCACTACCAGTGGAACGTCGATATCTGGGGGGCAGATGGGGTAGAGGCAGATGCAGAGCTAATCTCAGTTCTAGTCCACTTCTTCCGCAGCGTGGGACTATCCTCTGATGACTTGGTGATCAGGGTAAGCAGCAGGAAGGTCCTGGAGGAGGTCCTCGGATCTCTAGGAATCTCGGGCGATGGCTTCTCCAAGACTTGCATCGTGATAGACAAGATGGACAAACTACCAGGTGACGTGATAGAATCCCAGTTGTCCGAGTTGGGACTCGATCATGATGCAATATCCACCATCCAATCGGTCCTCAGCATCACCGATCTGGAAGAACTGGAGATCTCCCTAGGGGGAGACAGTGAGGCAGTGTCCGAGTTGAAGTCGATTTTCTCATTGTCCGAGTCATACGGAATCGGCGACTGGATGGAGCTCGATGCCTCCGTGGTCCGTGGTCTGGCATACTACACCGGACCGGTATTCGAGGCACACGACAGGGCCGGGGAACTGCGAGCAGTTTGCGGAGGTGGCCGCTATGATAGGCTGATTGGGACCCTAGGGGGCAAGGACCTGCCTGCCACCGGCTTTGGGTTCGGCGATATGGTTGTCATGGAGCTGTTGGAGGCGAAGGGGCTGGTCCCGAAGATACACAATGGGGCCCAGGACATAGTCTTCGGAATGGGATCCGAGTTGAGGGGCGCGGCAATGAGGGTCGCATCGTCCCTCCGGTCCGGTGGAAGGAGCGTGGACCTGGTACTCGAGGACAAGAAGATGAAGTGGGTGTTCAGACATGCAGAGAGGCTCGGGGCAGAGAGGCTGGTGATGGTGATGCCAGACGAGTGGTCCAATGGAAATGTCAAGTTGAAGCAACTATCTACTGGCGAGGAGTCAGAGGTCCCCTTCGAGGAACTATGACTGCCATGGCCATAGCAGCCAGGCCAGCTAGTATTCCGAATCCAGGAAGTCCCCCAGCATCGGTCCCGCCGCCCCCTCCTCCCTCGCCATCGGGATCAACCGCCTCGGTCATGTTGATGATGGGGAAGTTCGCCTCCACATCCATTCCATCTTCGTTGTTCGAGTAGTAGAATCTGAACTCCCCTGTGCAGTCTGCGAAGAAGCACTCAAGGCCATTGTACCCCGGCTTGGAGAACTCGACCTCTAATGTCGGCTCCTCCTGACTCTTGTTCCACACTGTCATGTTGTTATCAACGGGTATTTCCCATACGACTTGCTCGTTATCTCCATCCACTGAGACGGAGGGGAACGTCTGAGTCGCTACAGCTAGATTGCCCCTTCGCAGTGTGAGGGTCAACTCCTTGCAATTGGAGTCCTGCTCTGGATCACAGTCGTCAGAGAAAATGTAGACGCCTATCTCGATGCGGATGGTTCCGTTCGGGTTCAGGTACATATTGTCCTTGAAGTTGTCTTGGCTCCTGCATGAGAGTGAGATTTCCACTTGCCCACTGCCATAGGTCCTTGCTCCGAAGCCTTCCTCAGAAGAGCCCGTTGAGTCGTTGCTATCGAAGTGAGTCCAGCACGAAGAGAGGTCGGATGTCCCCCAGAAGTGCATATGTGGGTTATCCACCGATGGCTGCCGCGGGTCATTCGCCGCTTGCGCAGATGCAGGAGCTGCCATCACCGAGGAAACTAGGAAAAACACCATACTGAGTGCGATGAGTCTGTTGGCCATCAGTCCTCTCTCCAATCGGTCATGTTTGAGGCTTCTCCATACCCGTTCACTAGTCAAACCTCTGGAATCCGCCGTCAGAGGACCTCTCNNNNGTCTTCCTTGCGATGTTGAGGGCCTCGCCGAGCATGTTTGCGCTGACCATCTCCCTGCCAAGCCTCTCATGGGCCACTCCCGTTATGATTGACATGACCTTGATCGTGTCTCCGAATGCCGGGTCCTGCCTCGCTCCGAAGATCACGTTCGCGTTGGGCGAGAGGCGGGCCGTCATCAGATCAACAACCTGGTTGGCCTGTTCCAGAGTCATGTAGGGACCTCCAGTGACGTGAATGAGAGCTCCAGTCGCCCCGTCTATCTCAATGTCTAGAAGTGGGTGATTCAGTGATTCGTGGACAACCTCTTCGGGCCCCTGGTCGCTCTCCCCGTAGAGCATCATTGTCACGCCACCTCCGGTCATTATTGATCGAACGTCGGCGAAATCGAGATTGATCAGGCTCGGAAGTGTGATGGTTTCCACCACTCCCTTCACAATCTCTGCGATCAATTGATCCATGATGCTGAAGGCTTCCTCCAGCGGTAGATTGGGAACGAAGTGCAACAGCCTGTTGTTGTCCAGGACCAGAACAGCATCAGCCGCCTTCCTGACTAGTTCAAGCCCCTCGAGTGCTAGCTCCATTCGCCTCCTCCTCTCGACTGTGAATGGAGTTGTTACAACAGCCACTACCAGGGCCCCCGACCTCTTTGCTTCTTCAGCGACAATAGGTGCTATCCCCGTTCCCGTTCCTCCTCCTAGTCCCGCAGTGACGAAGACAAGGTCAGCGCCATCCACGATCTTGGTGATTACGTCCCTACCGGCCTCAGCGCATCTCCTGCCCATCGCAGGGTCTCCTCCAGCGCCGAGCCCCCTCGTGATGTGCCGCCCGACCAGGAGCTTCTGCATTGCCCGGGTGTTGTCGAGGTGCTGCTTGTCCGTGTTTATTGCGACGGTGATAGCACCCTCGACGCCTATGTGAGTGATCCTGTTCATCGTATTGTTTCCAGAGCCCCCGCACCCGCATACCAGTATTCGTGGATCGGGTGGTCCGAAGTTCTCCAACTCCTTGTCAGTCAGCGCTGTGGGAATCCTTGCAGGGGCATTGGCAACCCCTCCAGAAGTTCCTGAATTACTGGTTATCTCTACCATATCAACGCCTCGTGCATCCCAGGCATTTCTGCCTATTACGCCCCCTCAGTCTTCTCTTTGCCTTCTTAACCGTTGAGGAATGCGACTAACCCCAGAAGGCGATTAGTGAACCCACATGATTTTGCGGGGACAACGAATCGATGGACCATATCACCGGAAAGCGACATAAGGCGGGAGGCACTCCCTGCCCCTGCCGCGCTTAGCTCAGTTGGCTAGAGCACCTGACTGTAGACTGGAAACATATTGGTTGTAGGCAGCCATCAGGGGGTCCCCGGTTCAAGTCCGGGAGCGCGGACCAAAGA
>QQSB01000009.1:0-21143 GCA_003602515.1 Candidatus Poseidoniales archaeon
ACGTCCAGCAGCTCCAGCTTCTGGGTGAGGAAGTACATGTGGTGCTTGTACTTCCACTCGCTGCTGGGGACCTCCTGGAATGTGAAGGAGCCGTTGCTCGTGTTGTGGGACGTCACGTTCCTGCTCCAGGTCCTGAACGAGCCGATGTTCAGTACCGCTATCGCACCCGTGGCGTTCACCCCGCTGTCGATGAGACCGTCGTGTCCGGCATAGGAAGCGTTGTCGTCCTCGAGCTCCCCATTTACGTAGTCGAGGCAGTAGTACTTGCTACCGCTCTGGTACTTGACCATGCCATCGTTGCAGGAGGCAGTCTCGTTCGTCTCGTAGTCGTCCACGTCCACGCTGCCATGCGCCCAGTACTCGTCGTCGTTCAGGGCTGTCCCGTCGGAGAAGTTCGCGTTGGGCCACCTGGCTGGCATCTCCTCCTCGAAGTTGACGAAGAGCTGCCATGCGTCTTGGGACAGATCGGCCTTCCAGACGACCCCCTCCGTCGACGAGGAGTCGTGCACCGACCAAGATCCCCCCAGGTCTCCTGTGACGCTCCTGCTTCCATCGAGGATCACCCTCTCGCCATCGGCTGCCCTCAGCCTCATGCCCTGCTCGTCCAGAGTGACGACCTCGTGGTAGACTCCCTCCCTGACGATCACCGTGTCGTTCTCCGAAGCCAGGTCTACAGCGGCCTGGATGGAGGATGTGGGGCAGTCTTGGGTCCCGTTCCATGAGTCATTGCCGGCCGAGAAGTCAGCGTAGAAGGCACCGCCGGTATGCGGCTGGTTGATGCAGTCAGCACCGGATCCGGTGCCCATTTGGGACGGGTTCACATCTAGGCGGAACCCCTGGCTCATGGAAGCCGGAACGGCAGTCAGCATCAGTATTACTAGTAATACTGCTGTGCGCCTCATCATTCGTTGCCCTAGCAGGGCGGATAAAAGCCTACCCGGTTATTGCGATTTTCCCGGGTTGCTATCCCGTCAGAATAACGACTCTTCCAGGAATTCCGCGGCTAGTTCAAGGGAGTGCTTCCTGGCCTTCCAGTCGACGCCCTTGTGGACTCCGAGGTTGCCAATGGCATGGAAGGCAGCCAGCCTATCCGAGGGTTCGTTTAGCGGCATTATCACGCCGGGCTCGATCTCTCCCCACATGCTGCCCTCCGAGTCGATTGTCACTGTCCGGTAGTCGTCCAGCTTGATGGCAAGCGGGTCGAAGTCCAGTGGCTCGATAGAGTCGAACGAGTGCGGTGCCCCATCGTATACGTGCACCCTTAGGTCCACCCCGTGCGGAGCCAGGTCATCGACCAGTCCCTCGAGTAGCTTGAGGGGTACCCAGTCGTCATCACTCCCGTGTAGTGCTAGGATCGGCTTCTCGGACCACCTCTGGACCTCTGTCCTCATGTGGGCTGCGGGGTAGAAAGGAAGGTGGGCAGCGAACCTCTCTCCCGCGGGTGCCAACGACTCGGCTATCGGCTCCCATGCCGAGTAGAGCGCCACCGTCCCTCCGAGGCTCCAACCCGCTATCCCGATCCCGCTCTCGTCGATCGAAGGATGGGTGGAGAGCATCCTCAGGGCCTGGTAGCAGTCGGCAAGCATCATCGCNTGAGTGACCTGCATCTGATCCTCAACGACGGAGTAAACAGACCTCGAGTCGAAGGAGTGGACCCTGAAGACGCAGATTCCGGCATCCAGCCATCGGACTATGTGCTCATGGTGGTGGCCCCTCCAGTTGAGGCTGCCATGGACTGCCACCACACACGGCATCGGCCCATCGCTAGGCTCCTCGGGGACCAGCAGGGAGCCGAAGACAGGGTGTTCCACTGCCTCGTCCATCTTGCAGAGTATGTGGTGGATCTCGAATGGGCTTGCGGAGGGGTAGGTGATCTGCCCGAAACCGCCTTCGGACAGGTTCTGCGGGTCCTGCATGACCCTCCAGAGACGACCATCTGGTTTCTTTCTTTTCGAGGCCTCACCAGATGAATGCGTTCGCGCCCCATGCAAGACCGCCCCCGAAGGCCGCGGTGACCACTAGGTCGCCTCTGCTCAGGACCTCGCTGTCGACAGCCTCCCTCAGGGCGATAGGGACGCTTGCCCCTGCCGTGTTTCCATACTTCTCTAGGTTGGTGAAAGTCTTCTCCATCGGGAGGCCGAGGTTCTCCATCCCGGCCTCGACTATCCTCAGGTTAGCCTGGTGCGGGATGACCAGGTCCACCTCCGACAGGTCCCTGCCTATCCTCCCGAGGACTCCCCTTACTGCCTGCGGGAAGGCCTCGATAGCGAACCTCCAAACCGCTCTGCCGTCCATCTGGAAGTACTGGTCCCCCTCCGAGAAACCGGATGATGGGATCGGCGTCCGCACCCCTCCTGCTGGGATCTCGATCACGCCAGAGCCGCCGCCGTCGGACATCATCCAACTTCCAAGCATCCCCCTGCCCTCTTCGACCTCTGACAGGACGGCTGCTCCCGCCCCGTCCCCGAACAGGACGCAAGTACCCCTATCCTCCCAGTTCAGGATCCTGCTGTACACCTCTGAACCCACCACCAGTACGTTGTCATAGCCGGGAGTGCCAGCGTACCTGGAGCCGATGTCAAGGGCATGGACCCATCCCGCGCAGACCGCGTTAATGTCGAATGCGGCTGACTTGGTGCAACCAAGCTTGTGCTGCGCGATCCCTGCTGTGGAGGATAGGGGGACGTCCGGGCTGCTCGTAGCCAGGATTAGCATGTCTATGTCATCGGGGGAGAGGCCAGCCTCCTCGATAGCCTGCTGGCTGGCGAGTACCGCCAGGTCGCTAGTGCAGGTCTCCGGGTCGGCGATCCTCCTCTCCTTTATCCCGGTCTTCGTGGTTATCCACTCGTCGCTGGTCTCCACGAGCTCTGCCCAGTCCTCGTTGGTCATCACTCTCGGGGGCACGTAAGACCCCAGACCCACTATACCTGCAGGCGGCATACCAATCGTTCCGCGAATAGCGGACTTTCACTCTTGCTGCCCTAGTCGTGCTTCAGGCAGACATTCATCGCCTCGGAGAAGAATCCCAGGCTCCACCTTCCACCCTCTCGCCCTACGCCGCTGTCCTTGACTCCCCCGAACGGGACGCGGAGGTCCCTGTGGAGCCATGTGTTGACCCATACCATCCCGCTCTCCATTGACTCCGAGACGCGCTTACCCTTCTCCATGTCGCTAGTCCACACGCTACCCGCCAGGCCGTATCGAGTCCCGTTCGCTATTCCAACGGCCTCCTCCTCGCTCTGGAACCTGTGTAGGGTGACAACGGGGCCGAAGATCTCCTCGGTCGAGCATCTGGACTCTGGAGGCAGGTCCGCTATTACTGTCGGTGCCATCCAGTTCCCCTCCTCGAACCCAGATGGGAGGCATGGCGTGCCTCCGGTGAGTATCCTGCCCCCCTCCTCGATTGCTATGTCGACGTATCCTTGCACCTTCTGCAGGTGGTCCTTCGATATCAGTGCCCCCAGGTCGGTGGAGTCGTCTGCGGGATCTCCGATGCGCATCTGCTCGACCGCCTCCACGAAAGCCCTCTCGAACTCGTCGTACACGGAGTCCTCCACGAGGATCCTCGAGCCACAGAGGCACACTTGGCCCTGGTTCAGGAATCCTGACCTCACCACCCCGGCGATCGTCTTCTCCATGTCGCAGTCGGCGAACACGATGCTGGAGTTCTTCCCGCCCAGTTCCAGGCTGAGCTTCTTGAACGCGGGAGCGGCCGATTCTGCGACCTTCTCCCCCGTTGCCGTGCCACCAGTGAATGACACTAGGTCGATGCCCGGATGCGCGACCAGTGGCGATCCCGCTCCCATCCCATCGCCGTGCACTAGGTTGACTACGCCTGCGGGGAGTCCCACGCCATCGATCACCCTCATGAGTAGGTCAGCTGTCATCGGGGTGAGCTCGCTTGGCTTGCACACCACTGTGTTTCCCATGCCGATGGCAGGAGCCACCTTCCAGGAGAGTAGGTAGAGTGGCAGGTTCCAAGGAGTAATCAGGGCACCGACTCCGACGGGCCTGTTGACCACGTAGTTCGTGGCGTCTTCCATCTCGAAGGTCTCTTTTTCCTGCTCCCTGATCAGTCCTGCGAAGAATCGGAAGTTCGCAACAGATCTGTTCGCGTCGACTGCCCTCGCGAGCGAGATCGGCTTCCCGGTGTCCCTGCTCTCTAGTTCCGCTACCTCTTCGAACGAAACCTCTAGCGAGTCGGCTATCCTGTCCAACCAATCGGCCCTGGAGTCCTTTCCCAGCGCTGCCCAGCCGGGCTGTGCCTCGCGCGCCGCCTCCACTGCTGCATCGACGTCATTCGATCCGGATAGCGGCAGCCTGGCAAACCTTTCCCCGGTAGCAGGTTCGAGCACGTCCATCCATTCCGAGCCATCATGCTCGACGAAACACCCTCCGACGTAGTTCCTGAGATCCCGGATTCCTTCCTTATCCATCTAGAGCACCCTCGTTGGAAAACGGGTCCTGCCTGGTCATGCCATCGGAGTAGTCCTTCCAATCGACCGAGAAGCTGTCTCTGTTTGGGTCCCACTCGTCCCATGTGACTACCTGCTCAAGGTCTTCTAGGTACATCTCGGGGACCACCTTCGGGACGATGAATGCCTTCTGCCGGTGTAGCGGGTATGGGTTCCTCAGGGTGATTCCAAGGACGCCGAGTACCGCCCTGGCGACGTACCAAGTGGCCTGAGAGTTCCACCCATGAGCTATCTTGATCACGATGCCCAGGCCTTCCGGCCAGTCCTCGTGCTCGATTGCCAGCCCGAGGAGGCCATCTGCCCCCTCCTTTGCGATTAGTTTCCCCTCGCCCGCCTTAAGGCAGGTAGAGTCCAGTCTGTTGAAACCCCCGATCAGGTCAGGGTGCCTGTTCATTGACTCCCAGATCCAGTCCTTGTCCTTCTCCCTGACGAGTCCTGAGAACATCAACGCCAGCTCGTCCACGGTGTTTGATACCGTTGGCAGCCCGCAGCCGTCCTTTGCGACCCTCTGGGGCTCCCAGTCCGGCTTCCCCATTATGTCCCTGAGGACGTCTATGAACATCGGGAACCAAGGAGAGTTGGGAAGCGAGTAACCCGCACGGTTGATGCCCATTATTCTCAGTGCCTTGAGCATGGCTGCGTGCTCCCCGGAGCAGGTGTGGAACCATCTTCGAGGGCGTCTCACCTGCCTCCCGAACTGTATCAGCGGTACGTCGAGCGGACACTGCATCAGCCCCCACTCGGATTCGGTTAGGAGTGACTGGGCTGCAGCCACGTGCTCCGTATCGCCGTTGTGGGAGGAGCAGGCTATCGCCTTCTGCTCCCAAGTCAGGCCATCCGCCTCGAGTACGTCTGCGAAAGTCTTCATGATCAGGGGCTTCATCATCGAACGACCGTAGACCAGGACGTTGCCTCCGAATGAGTGCACTATCTCGGTCCCATGCGACCATGAGATTGCTCCGTGGATCGTGTTCTCCGACACATCCAGCCTGCGGAAGTCAACCAGGGGCTCCCACTCCACGTCTCGACCAGTAGCGATTCCCTCGTGCTTCTCGCCCAGTGGGTTGGTGGGGTAGACCGAGGAGCCCGGCCTGCCCGGGGAAACGCTCGATGGTCTCTCACTCGCTTCGTCCCCCATTCACTATCCCCCATTGACCTCGGGTGCGACCTTGGTCATGAATGCCGTCATGTCCCTCATCACCCTCTCGCTGTCGTGATTGAAGAAGTCGAACCAGCACATCAGCCTGTCCTCGGGATCGAATCTCTGTGAGATCTGCTCGCTGACGCTTTGGACGCTCCCTATCACGGCATTGTCGGTGGCCCGGTCGATCTTTCCAGGATCGATTGTTCCCTCCAAGGCACTCCAATACGTCGAAAGAGCCGAACGCGCCTCCTCCATGGCAGCCTCGTCCTGCTGTTCCCTCGTAAGGCCATCCTCGTCGTTCACGAACACCATTACCGTCCGAGGCATCATCCTCCTGCTCCAGCCACCCCCGTCCTTGTGGTAGTCCCTACTCATGCGCTCGTGGGTGTCCTCGATGACATGAGGGGGCGTGATGCTGAGGTTGAATACCTGAACTGGCCTGAACCTGTTCACCTTCTCTTGGAGATTCGGGTCATGGCTTCCGATTACCAGGTTAAGCAGGTCCCTGCGCCAGTCTTGGGGTATTGTCTTGATGTCCTCGAAGACGTACCTGTTGCCTATCTCGATCGATTCCGGAGGTGCTTCGAGGCCATGTTGCCGAACCGCTACTCTCTGAACCTCTCCCCAGTCCTCGTCCGTCCTGAAGTTCTCTCGTTTGAGGGTGGTCGCTGGGACCGACTCGCTCGACACGATCTCTCCATTCAGCAGTCTGAGGAAGATCTCCGAAGCCTCGGAGAAAATCTGCCCTCGAAGGGCGGGCCATGCCGCCTCCTCTACCGCATCACGGGGGACGATGCCGTATGGCCGGGCCATGAACTCAAAGCGTCCTGCTGAGAACCCGATGTGGAGCTTCCTCTCTTCATTAGGGTCCATGCCGTGTAGTGCGAGGAAGGATCCGACCCTCTCAGCTTGGGCAATCGGACCTCCGGATGCAAGGATGGACATCACAGCGCTACCTACGTCCATCCTCTTCGTTCTGGAGAACATCTCACGTGCGACTTGGAAGAAATCGGTGCATAGCCCGACCTCGCCGGGGTAGTGCGGGACAACCGGGTTCTTATTCGACTTCTGAACCTCTGTTGAGAGGTGGGCCTGGGCCACCCAACCGACTCCGAAACCCAATTCGTCTGCAAGTACTACTTGGTCGAAGAAGTTCGCGAACATCTCGCTCTCAGGCGGCTTGAACCCAGAGGTATCCGGGGTCTGGGAAATAGAGAAGAAAATGTCGAACTCCATCGGACCCCTCTAAATCGAGCGCATTCGACCGCCATCCACTGCCAGGCTTATTCCACGGACGCCACTGCTGCTGGGAAGACAGAGCCAAGTGACTGCGGCTGCGGTTTCCATTGGGTCGATTAGGCGTTGGATTGGGACGCTCCCCATCCACGAGTCCTGGACCTCATCCACCGAGTTGCCGGTTCTCTGGGAAATCGACTCGGCCAGTGATCCAAGCCTGTCCGTGTCCGTGAATCCGGGAAGGATGTTGTTGATGGTGATGCAGGGGGGAAGCTCCCTCGAGAGCGACTTGGCCCACGATGCCATTGCTCCCCTCAGAGTGTTCGAGAGTCCGATGTTGTCTACCGGCTCCCTTACCGAGGTTGAGATTATGTTCACTATCCGGCCGGTTCCCTCGGATTCCATCTTCGGGACTAGTGCCTTGGTGATTGTGTGTGATGCATGCAGGTGCCTCCTGAAGGGTCCTTCGAAGTCATCCAGATCGTTTTCTAGGAGCGGTCCGCCGGGAGGTCCTCCTGAGTTATTCACTAGGATGTGCACTGCACCCAAACCAGAAACCACCTCTTTGACTGCATCTATATCTTCCAGATCCAACTCGATTGCCCTGTGACCTTCGCCGTGCATCTCATCGATCAGAGAATCTAGGTCAGCAACAGTTCTAGCGCATGCTATGACATTGGCGCCTGCCCTTGCAAGCATTAGCGCACATGAACGACCTATTCCCTTCGATGAGCCGCATACTAGGGCGGTCTTACCTTCCAGTACCCCCTCTGCGAAAGGAAAATCTGTACCTGCAAGACCCGTCTCCATCAAATCACCTAGTCCGAGTAGTGCGCATAAGTCTGGTCCCTAAGTTTCTGTCGGACGACTTCGAGCACTTCTTCCGGGGCATTTCGGAAGGTCGGGTGCTCGCCTTTTCCCTGTGGTCTCCTGATTTCGGACCATCTGCCTTCCTCGTAGGCCATCAAAGCCTCCTTCATTAGCACCCCGGCCAGTACGAGGGTTTGGTAGCACAGGTCTTCGTAAGTCGCACCCCTCTTCACCTGGATCTCCCTCCTCATCAGGAGTTCTCCCGTATCGATGCCATTGTCGCAGAAGTGAGTGGAGGATCCGATTGGTATGTCGTGGTAGACGGACCACGCCGGAGAAGCAGATCCACGGCATTCCGGGAGAAGCCCTGGATGGGAGTTAACCACTCCCTCGGAAGGGAAATCGAGAATCTCTCCTCGGATGATTCGAGTCCCTCCGAAGACGATTAGGTCCAGGTCCATCCCTTCCAGATGGGGCATGACTTCGGGTGACTTGTGAATTGGTACGGAGATGACCCTTATCCCATGTTCTGCGGCTTGCTCCTGGATGGGGGGCGCAATCGGATTCCCCTCGATCCTCTTCAGAAACTTCTCCCTCTCCTCGTCTGCGATCGCCGAGTCCTCCTCGATAATCAGTTCCGGGATGAATCCCTCTGAGAGTATCTGCATGAGCATCTCCCTACCGTAGGGGTGCTCCTTCAGGAGTAGGTAAGCGAACTTCGGTTTACTCATGGTACTGAACTTCGGAGGGGCCATTGATACCCTTCATTTTCGGTCAAATGCCCTCAAATCCACCCTCTGAAGCAATTTATTGCCTCCCCAACCTTCAAAATGGGGTCTTGGCTCGCCGGCACGCTATGTCAATGGTATACAACAGCAAGATGAAGGAAGCAATAAAGGCTGGCGGGTGCAACACCGCTGGAGACGCCGCAGGCGCTCTAAACGCAGCAGTAGAGGCTGCAGTTGCATCAGCAGTGGCTCGATGCGGCTCTAATGGCCGCAAGACGATCCGCGCTCACGACGTCGGAAGCGGAAGCTCCGATTCCGGTATGGTCGTAGCTAGCAGGGTCAAGGAGGCCTTCAAGGCACACGGCTGCAACACTGGTGGAGATGCAATGGGCGCAATGAACGCTCTAGCAGAGTCCGCTGTGTCCGACGCAGTGTCAAGAGCCCAGGCAAACGGCCGAAAGACCGTTCGCGCAAGCGACTTCTGAAGTTCTTAGGACTCAGAGGCAGATCGGCACTGGCCGAACATAACCCCTGACGGGTGCTCCGTGAGACCACGGAGCTCCCGACAGGGGCCCAAAAAATCTCCACCTCACATAACTTCCCGTTCGAGTTTCGATATCTTCGCCTCGATGGTTTCACAAGGGAAAGTAACTGCCAACTGCTATGAATAGTGAAGAAGAGGAGAAGAAGGCCACATCTGGAATTCAGGATACTAAGGTCCCGGAGAGGGTTGTCGACGGCCTCCCTACCATGTACTGCTTCGAGACCTGTCCCTTCTGCTTCAAGGTCAAGGCTCTGCTTGGCTCACGAGGGATGGAGTATTCGAAGGTCGAGGTCGACCCCACCTTCAAGACGCAACTCAAGTGGTCCGAATGGGGAAAAGTCCCAGTTTTCGTCGACTTGGACGGGACGCAGGTGAACGACTCCAACCACATCCTCCACTACATTGACTCCAATGGGCCAGCTTTATTCCCACGTATGGGGGATGACCCTGAGCAGGATAGGTGGATGGATTTCTCCAACAGCGTACTGGGGAAGTCCATAGTGGCTGTAATTTACACTTCTTACAGGACCTCAGTACAAGCACTTGACTACGTCACCAGGGTTGACAATTTCTCTTTCGGAAGCCGCCTGATAAACAAGTGGCTGGGCGGTCTAATCATGCGAATGGTGGGGAAGAGTAGGGCCAAGATGTTCGACCTACCTCCGCGAGAGAACCTCCAACACCAACTGGACATCATGTCAGAGGGTATCCAGGGGGACTTCTTTGGGAAAGAAGAGCCGAACGGTGCCGACTTCGCCAACTTCGGAATCCTTAGGTCGATGCAGGGCCTCAATGGGTTCGACATCGTCGAGAGCCACAACGTGGTGTCAGGGTGGTATACAAGGATGCAACAACACTCCGGCGTATTCTGAAAACAGAACTGTTGAGTTGAAGGGTTAATAGGGCTCTTTTCCGGGTATCGACCATGACAATACTGCCCGACGAAGATCTGCCCTTCGATGCCACTATGCTCGACCGACTCGCAGAGGTATCCATCCGAGTCGGACTCAACCTACAACCAGAACAGGACCTGATTATATCCGCACCAGTCGAGGCACTCCCCCTTGTCAGAAGGCTGGCAGCCGAGGCATACAGGAACGGGGCTGGCGTGGTAACGACGCTCCTATCAGACGACCAACTGACACTGGCCCGATTCGAGAACGCATCTGACGAGAGCCTAGACAGGGCTCCGGGTTGGATGTTCGAGGCGATGGGGGCTGCCTTCAATGACAACACGGCCAGACTCGCAGTCTCCGCGGCGAACCCCCTGCTGCTGGCAGGCCAGGACCCAGCCAGGGTGGCAAGGGCAGCCAAGGCGACGTCACTTGCAGCGAAGCCGGCGATGGAACCGATAACCAACTTCTCTACGAATTGGAACATCGTCTCATATCCCGGTAGGGCTTGGGCCAAGCAGGTCTTCCCAGACATGAGCGAGACTGACGCGATCGCATCCCTGGCCAAGGCCATCTTCTCGATATCCAGGATCGATTGCGACGACCCGATATCCGCATGGAGGGATCATCAGTTGACGCTCACAGAGAGGCAAGACTGGCTCAACGAGAAGAACTTCCACTCGCTCCACTACAAGGCTCCGGGGACCGACTTCGTTCTGGGGCTGGCCGATGGGCATGAGTGGAAGGGCGGGGCTAGCACTTCCTTGAACGGGATTTCCTGCACCCCAAACATCCCGACAGAGGAGGTCTTCACGACGCCTCACTCCGAGAGGGCAGAGGGCACCGTCAGAGCATCCAAGCCACTGGTCCACATGGGGACTCTGATAGACGGCATAGAGGTTCGATTCGAGGGAGGGAAGATAGTAGAGGCGAGTGCCGAGATCGGGGAGGCTGTGTTCCTAGAGCTGTTAGACACGGACGAGGGCGCGAGCAGGCTCGGAGAGGTCGCTCTGGTGCCTCACTCATCCCCTATCAGCGAATCCGGCCTGCTTTTCTACAACACCCTCTACGATGAGAACGCTTCCTGTCACATTGCGCTTGGGCAATGCTACTCTAAGTGCTTCAAGGGAGATATCGGGAACGACAAGGACGCGGTGGCCGAAGCAGGGGGGAACTCCTCTAACATCCACGTAGACTGGATGATAGGATCTGCCGAGCTTGACATAGACGGAATCTCAGAGGACGGTCAGAGGATACCTGTGATGCGCAGTGGGGAATGGGCCTTCGACTGAAGACAGGAACTCCACACTACTTTATGCAGACATCAATGTGGCTCGATAGAAGTCAATGTGGCGGATGCGCGAGAGGATCGATGATGTTGGTTGGACCTTCAGGGTCATGCTCAATGAATTTCTAAGATTCAATATTGTCGGGGTCTTCAACTCCGCCTTCGCATTGGTGCTTTACGAGACTCTCTATTGGGTTGAAATTTGGCCGACCCACACGGCAGTGGTAGCTTGGGCGGTTTCATGCGCGATAGGAAATGTAGAAGCCCACTACA
Organism: Candidatus Poseidoniales archaeon; assembly: GCA_003602515.1. Taxonomy (GTDB): domain Archaea; phylum Thermoplasmatota; class Poseidoniia; order Poseidoniales; family Thalassarchaeaceae; genus UBA36. The sequence goes on from QQSB01000009.1 coordinate 11,392, forward strand.
TGCATTACAGGTTCACATTCCACTCGACGTTCCCCTATATCTGGAGTATGAACAGGGCCTTCTGGACATATTCGGGACAACTTGTGGTCACAACATCATTCCATTATCTGATGGTCGAGGTTTTCCTCTTGCACCACACGCTAGCATGGTTCGTCAACACCTGTGTTTTCGGATACATCAACTTCCTATTGATCAGGTGGATTGCCTTCCCTCCGGAGTATGATGAGGAGCCCGTGCATCCAATGTGAATGACTACGGGCAATAAGAATCTTCATGTGGTGTGTTTTGAAGGGATAATCAATGACAGAGTACACACTCCAACAGAAACTGATTGCTGAATTCATTGGGACATTATTCCTGACCTATACGATCTGTCTAACCGCGGTTTGGGGCTCATCGGGCGATTTCCACCCCGGATTCGCGATAGCCGCGATCCTAATGGCCATGATTTACAGTTTGGGATATATCTCGGGTGCCCACTTCAATCCAGCGGTAACAATAGGCGTCTGGATTCGAGGATCCTGCGAGAAAGCAGAAGTTCTACCGTACATTGCATCTCAATCAATTGCTGGCGTATTTGGGGCACTTTTGTCTGGTTATACCTACACTGGGGAGCATTCTCGCGGCTCCCTCGAAACGACCTCGTTACTCTTGAACAGCGAAATTCATGAAGTACTGCTGGCAGAGTTTCTTTTCACCTTCGCACTGGTTTACGTGATCCTAAATGTCGCGACCTCCGATGCAACATCTGGAAACCAATACTACGGCGTTGCAATCGCATCAGTGGTGTTTGCGGGAGCCATTTCAGTAGGGGATGTTTCCATGGCATCGTTCAACCCGGCTGTCACTATTTCCCTTATCACGGTAGGAAAGTTGAGTATTGCACAGTCGTGGTTGCATTTCGCACCACATTTGTTCGCGGGAGTCCTAGCGTCTCTGGCATTCAACAAGACCAATTTGTGATAAACGAACACTCTCGCAGGAAGTCATGCCTAGTCAATCGGCCGTAACTCTTTTCGGCGAGTGGGCCAAACTCGGGAAGGACGAGGGAATGGAGTCTGGACATTCCCCCAGCGTCGAGCACATGATTGCTTCTGTGATCGACAGGATGCCAGAGAAATTCTCAGCAATAGACGTCGGCTGTGGTAATGGATGGGCCGCTAGGAGGCTAGCCAGGATGCCAGGTTGCTATCGTAGCTCTGGGGTAGACGGTTCGGAACAGATGGTCAGAAAGGCCAGGTCAATAGACCCAGAAGGGGATTACTTCGTAGGAAATCTCCCGGGATGGAGGCCAGAGGAAAATGTGGATCTGATTCTGAGTATGGAGTTCATCTACTACTTGGACGAGCCACTGCAATTCTTCGGAACCCTGCATGACGATTGGCTCTCTGGGGGGGGATCCGTCGTTTTCGGACTGGATCACTACCTCGAGAACGAGAGTAGCATCTCCTGGCCTGATTCACTCGGAGTGCCCATGGCCACGCTATCTATAGAAGAGTGGCGAGATGGCTTGGAGAGTGCTGGATTCAAGGATGTCGAGACTCTACAGGTATGCCCCAAGGAAGACTGGTCCGGAACGCTTGTCTTGATCGGAACAAAGGCTTAGGCCTATTATTCGACTTCCACGATAGTCGTTGGAATACCGATCGACTCTGCCCTGTCGATAACTATCCTCGTCCACTTACTCGTCGGTGATGGCATTGCAAGGATGTGAGTTGCCGCTGCGAGTATCTTCTCGGTTAGGGAGTTCGGAGCCTCTCCCCTGTTCCTGTCTATCAGACTCCTGAGTGGGTCGCCCCACTCCTCGGAGAAGACGGCTATCGGAATCAGGTTGTTGTCAGCCCATCTCTCGGCCATGTAGTCTGCCCCACTGGCCCCGCCGACGATGATCAGGTCGGGGTACGTGTTCTCAGAGATCCAATTATCCAAGACCGACTCGAAGATCTCGAAGTCGTAGAACCTGCTGCTACCTACGATTGCGAGGTTGATTACGGAACCGTCTAGGTTCAGGTCCTTTCCACCCAATGTTTCGACGACTGTCTGCCCCGGCTCTTCCTTCATCGATGACTCATGGGGGTATGATGCATAAATGCTGCTGATGCATCTTAGGGGGTGACTCGGCTCCGATCTCTGGGGAAGAGAACCACCTCTCTCACGTTTCCTGCACCGGTTAGTACCATCAAAAGCCTAGCAACTCCAAGGCCCCAACCAGCATGTGGAGGGGCTCCATATCGGAATCCATCGGTGTAGAATGTGAAGTCGGCCGGATCCAGCCCAACGTCTCTGAGATTCTGCTCCAAGACCTCTACCCTGTGCTCTCTTGCTCCTCCGCTGGTCATCTCGTCCCGACCGAAGTTCAGATCGAATCCGCGACTCAGCTGACCTCCTCCGACACCATCCTCTCCTTGCTTGTGGTGGATGTAGAAGGGCTTCATCGACATGGGCCATCGGGGGATGAAGTGGAAGCCCGGGTACTGGGCTGCGATGATGTCGCAATGGTGACTCTCTATGTCGTCTCCCCACTGGATTTCTCCCCCTCCTGACTTCACTATCTCGATGGCGTCGCAATATGGGATGCGCGGGAATGGAAGCTCAGGTGCTTCTACAGATACTGGCTCCTTTCCTTGGGATCCCCTATACTCGTTTACGACGCCAATCAACGACATGTCGTTCCTTGCAATCTCGCTCCAGATGTGGTGGATCATCCTTTCCTGGACGCCCATTACGTCTTCGTCGTCCATCCACGCACCTTCTATATCGAATGATACGAACTCGTTCAGATGCCTGTAGGTGTCGTGCTTCTCGGCTCGGAATGCCGGCCCTATCTCGAAGACTCTCTCCAATCCTCCGAGAACCGCTAGTTGCTTGTACAACTGGGGGCTCTGTGAGAGGTACGCATCCGTCTCGAAGTACTTCATGGGGAACAGGTTGGTCCCCCCTTCAGCGGCTGCAGCGATGATCTTCGGCGAGTTGATTTCCTGGAATCCTTCTGTTATCAAGTGGTCCCTGCCGTATTGGAGGACCTTGCTCCTTAGTTGGAACATTGCATTGACGTGCTCCCTCCTCAGATCAAGGTGTCTGTTGTCCAGCCGAACGTCTAGACCCACGTTGACCTCGTCAGTTACTCCAACTGGTAGTGGAGTCTCAGCCTCGGCCAATATTGCCCCAGAACCCACACTCACCTCGAACTCAGCAGGAGGTTCAGGATCTCCTTCCGCCACCTTGGGGGGGCGCTTCTTTGCGACCACTCCGGTAACTTGGATTGTCGACTCCCTTGTCGCGGATTGGATAGCCTCGAATAGCCCCTCGTCCATGTTGTCTCTCTTGAGGAATGCTTGGATCCTACCAGTTCCATCTCGGAGCATGAGGAAGCATATCGCACCTCTTCCCCTGACTGTCTCGGCATAACCCGCTATTGTGACCTCCGAACCAACCAAGGACTCACCATCCCCGACAACCTGCCCGATGGTATGTGTTCGATACGATGTTGGCTCCCAGTTTGAACTGTCTCTCACGAGGTCACGTGACGGTCAGTGCCTTTGAAAGGTTTTGAGTGCCACTCATTCTTCTTCGCTTGCAATCCTAGCCGAAATCAGGAGGAAAGCAGTGTGCCCCATGGGCTGGTTTCCGGGCCTAACTCCCCCTTTGCTCGCCTTGGTCCATCTCCTCTCGACCATCTCCCCGCTCCATTCGACGATGAGCCCCAGCCTCTCCACTTCATCCCATGATTTCTCCAACTGGGATGTAGTAGGGCAGTAGCATGCCAGACGACCTCCAATTCGAAGCAGTGGTACAATCTCTGAGATTACAGTCCACGGCTCTGCCACGTCGATAATCGCCGCATCCAGGTCGTCACAAATCCCAGATGCCACACTGCCTGAGCTTGCGAGGTCACCTTCGATCAGGTGCCAGTCGGGGAACTCTGGAAGCACCTGCTCCAGCCTCTTCATGTTCGCAGATCCGACCTCTGCATGCTCATTTCTATTCTCGACAGATATCAGGGTCCCTGATCTACCTAGAACACTAGCTAGGTGCATAGCAAGGCCCCCAGAACCATGTCCGCCCTCGAGTACCTTGGAACCCACTCCTATCCCCATCCACGATACCAGAAAGCCTGCGTCTTTCGCACCTATTACCTGGGCTCTTCGTGACATGTTTCTCCTAGCCTCTGGCAGTCTTGGATTCACTATCGATAGTGTCTTCTGCCCCACTGTGATTCTGTCTCCTATGCCATAACCATCGAGCATCTTCTCGGCATCGAACCTCCCCAGTCCCTTCACCTTCACTTCCCCGGGAACCCTATGGACTAGGTAGGCCCTGCCATCGTCCTCTCTGAGTGCAACCCATTCTCCCACACTATCGCCTCATTCCGACGGGTTGAGGCAGACGTTTCAAGTCATTCAATGGGTAACCAATGATTTCGCCCTAAAGGGCGAGGAGAATGATTATACTGGCCATACCTTCTGAAAAATCGATGGTATCAGTCGTCAGACTACTCCTCCAACCCTCTTTCTGGGTCTGCATCCTACTCGCAGTCACACCGCTTTCATACACGATTGACGTTCCCGTAAAGGAGGATTTCCAGAGGATTGAGCTTGAGCAGGAGGTCGTATCTTGGTACGCCTCTAGCCCTGGTCACAGCGTCTTCGGAGAGTACGTCGGCGCGCATTGGTGCGGACCTTGCATGAGCAGTGCCTCCCCATCGCTCGATAACCTGAAGACTTCCAATCCTGAGGAATTCACCTTCGTCTCATTCTTCGAGTCTAGTAGCGGAGGGTGGCCCAGTGACGGTCCGATCAATCGGCAGAATCACGTAATGCAGGCATCATCCGGGTACCCCACTTTCTCTTTCGCTGACCAACAATCGGGATCATGCTACAAGGTTGGTGCCGGGGGGACAAGCTACTACGATAGCGACTTCTCAAATGGGGGCTGCATGAACGCATCTGCCGATGACTTCCAGCTAGAACTCTCGATGTCACTCAACTCTAGCACCGACGAGGTCTCAATCACTTTGGAGGCGATATACATCGGCTCCGAATCTTCAGTTGATGTATCCGTCTATGGGGCAGTGACCGAGAAGGTGGGCGCCGACTCCTATGACAATGGCGTCAACCCCCATCACAACTGGAGGGGATGGCTCCTGAACGGCGACGATTCTGGCTTCCAGGAATTGACCCTAACGCAGGGGACCTGGGAATCGCACACATGGGTCGCACCCCTAAGCCTGGTTAGGGCCGGTGGAGGAAACACCCAGTGGGAGAATTTCTGGCCAGTGCTCGCTCTGATGGACGGCCCCCATACTTCGTACAACGAGTTCCTCGTGGCGATCGACCCAGATATGGGGCCATTGATCGATGTGGGAATCTTGGAGTTCGAGGTAGAGAATACAAACCAGATGCCCGGTTTCGTGCCGGGGGACATTCTGCAGATTTCAGCCAGAGTCTCGAACAACGGGGTAGAGCCATACGAAGAGGGAGGTGAACTAGGAATCTACATCATCAGCGGCTCAGATGAGGTCTACCTCGGAGGGCAGACGATTGGTACTATCGGAGTCGCAGGATCATTCCTCCACCAGATTGATTTCGATACCTCGGAACTAGAGGCAACATCATTGGGGGTATCCACATTCAGGGCAAAACTGTTCGACATGGGCAGCGATCGCAACTCTTCGAACGACTATGTCGACGAAGTCGCATTACACGACATGCCGCCTACCCCGTCTCAACCAGCAGCGACCGGATCAACAACCTTCGAACGAGGAGACAGGGTCCAGTTCGAGTCGTCCGCCCTGCCCAATGACTTGGTGGACGACATGTACTCAATGACTCCCCAGATGGAGTACTCAAGGTCCGGAGAGAACTCTTGGGAGTCCTCCTGGATATCCGAACCAGTAATGGAAGGATCGGGGGCAAATACGGTTTACGTCCACACGATCCAGACCCCGCCAAATGCAGAATCCGGCAAGTATGACACCAGAGTGATGTGGGAGGATGCCGCAGGCCAGCAGAGCGAATGGCTCATCACAAGCGAGGCCTTCGAATTGAGTAACGCACTACCCAGGGTCCTGGGTAGCAATGATGCCGGATTCGTCGGCACCCCCACGGTGAAGGTCGGCTCCACGGAGTCGATTTCTCTCGTGGGCTTGGTCAGAGACGCCGAGACTCCCCTTTCCATGCTGTCCATCACGAGCTCAGACCCCGAGTTCAAGGGATGGAACTCAGCTACCTCGGAGATCACCGTTCTCTTCGACTCAATCCTAGACGACTCAATGGGCAACCCAATCCCTCAGGGGGTCTCGATCTCTATCGATGATGGCGAGGACGTTAACAACGGCCTTCTCTTGTTCAACGTTATCGAGAACGGGGCTCCTCGGTGGTCCCCCATACCCACGCAGGCAGTCTTCGAAGGCGGTTCTGCGAGCACAATACTAACTGGATTCCTATCAGACTCGGATGAAAACGGTGACCCAGTACCCGCTTCAGATCTATCCGTCTCCATTGTTTCGAACAGCAACGAAGACCTGATCCACGTTTCGATCTTGGATCAAACTATCACTGCGATCACCGCTGACGAGGACTACAACGGGGTCGCAGAGGTCGTGGTAATGGCGTACGACGGGGCAAAGTCATCACAGACCTCCGTCGTCTTCTTCGTGATCAACGTAAATGACGCCCCAGAGATAGACACCTCCAGCCTCGAAGGACTAACCATGAAGGCCGGGGAGTCCGCATCTATCGGCATCCTCCCACTGATGTCCGACGTCGATGACCCAGACGAGGAGATATGGGTCGATGTCGATACGTCGGTTCCGGGCTCAGTCCAATTTGATCACATCAACGGTGTTCTCAACATGATGTGGGAGGATCCAGGGGAGCACAACGTCAAACTCACCCTGATCGACAGCCATGGGGACTGGAGCTCATCGCAGTTCGTCGTCACCATTCTCGACGCGAAGCCCATGTCATGGCAAACTGACTTCGAGCAAGGTGACTTGGAGGTCCAAATCGAGGATCTCGCAATTGGGTCCAACCCTACAGTTACAATCGAGTATGGCGGAGACATAGAACTGGTCGATTCCGAGGTTCGGTGGTCTATTTGCAATGGAATAGTCGGAATCTGCCATTCAGCGGGGTTATCCGACGGTCTTGGACCATTCCAGGTGATTTCTTCCGAGGGGTCCGGGCTCTCAATAGGCGACTACCTGACTCTGTCCGTGAAGGCGGTAGATGCCGATGGGTGGGACAGGGCGACTCCGGAGCACATGGATATACTGGTCCCGACAATGAATGCGCCTGAGGCCACTATCCCGGAAGTGGAGGATGAAGGTGACTCGGTGGCGGACCAGCAGTCCGGCGGTGGAGACTCGGGACTCTCAACAATGGAAATCCTTGTTGCGATACTCATCTTGATGGTCTTCATCGGCGGAGGGACGATGGCCGGTCTGTACTTCTCGGGAGCAATCGGAGGGAGCAGGGAGGAGGAGTCCAAACCTCCCTATTCACCACCTCAGCACATTAGCCAACCCCAACAGGAGGAGACGGTTGACTTCGAGCAACAGGAAGAAATCCACCCCCCGCTGCCCGAGGGAGGCCTTCCTTCTGGGTGGACCATTGAGCAATGGAAGTACTATGGCGAGCAGTACCTAGAGAGACAGAACTAGGGCAGAATGAGTCAGACTTCGTAGACGCACCTTCAAGAAGGTGCTACTAGCAGGAAAGTCCCCGAGGGATAGCTATGACCGAACAGGACCAACCGGATGCAGAAGCTCAGGAATCGGAAAAGGATCCACTCGACTCTTGGGAAGAAGGCTCTGCTTTCGGTGTTTCCGACGACTCTGACCCAGTATGCGAAACTCCCGTTGATGAGTGGATAGAGGGATTGGAAATCGAGTCCACGGAACAGGTCCCAATACCGCCAAAACTGGTCGATCAGGTGATTGGCCAGGAAGCAGCCTCGATCGTCGTCAGGAAGGCCTCTGAGCAGAGGCGTCACATGATCATGGTAGGAGAGCCAGGCACAGGCAAGTCAATGCTCGCTCGCTCGATGACAGAGTTCCTCCCGCCCGAGCAGCTAGAGGACATTTTGGTATACAGAAATCTCGAGGACGAGAACGAGCCGAAGGTTCGCACGGTTCCAGCAGGCAGGGGCTCCAGGCTCATCGCCGAGCGTAGGGCCCATGTAAGGCAGCAGAGGGAGCGAACCAACAGGACCCTGCTCTTCATCGCCCTCGTCGTCGGTGCAGCGCTACTTCTGGCGACCATCTCGTCGGGGGAGATTCTCACTTTCATCTTCGGCTCATTCATACTTGTGTTCGGTTACTTCTTCCTGAGGACCAGACTCACAGCAGGCGATGAGTCAAACATCCCGAAGCTGCTGATCAAGCATGAGAGGAGCGACGAGCCTCCGTTCATCGATGCAACCGGGACCCTCGCTGGAGCCCTACTGGGGGATGTAAGGCACGATCCGTTCCAGTCCGGTGCCGATCTTGCAACCCCAGCTCACGAGCGAGTAGAGCCCGGAGCGGTTCATAGGGCCAACAAGGGCGTACTCTACATCGATGAGATCAGGATGCTGAGGATGGAGGAGCAGCAGGCGCTTCTAGTAGCCATGCAGGAGAGGGAGCTTTCCATCAGCGGGCGCTCGGAGAGGTCCTCGGGAGCCCTCACGAAGTCCGAGCCAGTTCCGACGGACTTCATTTTGGTCGCAGCCGGGAACCTCGATAGCATCCAGAACATGCATCCAGCATTGAGGAGCAGGATAAGGGGTTACGGATACGAGGTTTACGTCAATACGGACATGAAGGATACGGAGAGGAACAGGCGCAGACTGATTCGATTCATCGCACAGGAGGTCGGGAACGAGATGTCCAAGGGCACAGGCAAGTCAATCCCCCACTTCGACAAGCAAGCGATATCCCTAGTCCTCAAGGAGGCACAGAGGAGGAGCGGCAGAAGGGGCAAGCTTTCACTCAGGCTCCGAGAGCTTGGTGGCCTCGTTCGAATCGCAGGCGATCTGGCCGCCGAGGAATCATCGTCACTCACACATTCCAAGCACGTCGTCAGGGCAAGGGCGATCGCAAAGCCTCTGGAGCAGCAAGTGGCGGATAGGTATCTGGAGAGGCAATCGGAGTACGCCATGCTAGTGAACGAGGGAACGAGGATTGGCAGGGTGAACGGACTAGCCGTACTGGGGGCCGACACGGGCCTGTCAGACTACTCGGGCGTGGTCCTCCCTGTAGAGGCCATGGTCACCCCCACCCAGGGGAGGTCGGGACAGGTGATCGCAACCGGAGGCCTATCGGACCTAGCTAAGGAGAGCGTCACGAACATCAGCGCTGTAGTGAAGAAGCTCACTGGAAAGGACATCCGAGACTTCGATCTGCATGTGCAGTTCCCAGGGACTCACAACGTGGACGGCGACAGCGCCTCCATCACCATGGCCACGGCAATCATCAGTGCCTTCGAAGGCGTGCCTATCGACCAGAACCTAGCAATGACCGGTTCCCTGACCGTTCGCGGCGAGGTCCTCCCCATAGGGGGGGTATCGGCCAAGATTGAGGCAGCGGCGAAGTCAGGCATCAAGCGAGTCGTCATCCCGAGGTCGAACCTGAATGACGTCCTGATCGACGAGAAGTACGAGTCACAGGTGGAGATACTGGCCGTGGACTCGCTCGACGAGGTTCTCGAGCACGCATTGGTGGGCAAGGATGAGAAGGTGAGCCTGGTTGAGAGGCTAGCCCAGGTGATCGA
>QQSB01000009.1:21185-34795 GCA_003602515.1 Candidatus Poseidoniales archaeon
ACTAACCAATTCTTGAAGTGCCGCTCCCCGCAGCGGTGTCGGTAGCAATGACTTCTAGACAACGCTCCCCAATGGGAATACTGTTCCTAGTTGTCCTAGTGGACATGCTAGGACTCACATTGGTCATCCCCTTCCTGACATACTTCGTTCAGGACCTGGCATCGGCAGAGGGGATAGTCGACACCGGCTCCCGGGACTTCTGGGTAGGCATAGTGATCGCAACCTACTCCCTCGCCCAGTTCATCTCGACCCCTATACTCGGGGCTATCTCGGACCGCGTGGGAAGGAGACCAGTCCTGATGTTCGGCCTCGCTGCCAATTCGCTATTCTTCGTTGTCTTCGGTTTGTCAGGCAGTCTAGCCATGGCAGTCATTGCCCGCTTCCTTGCCGGCGCTGGGAATGGCAACATCGCAGTCGCAAAGGCATACATCGGGGATATCAGCGAGGATGAAGAGGTAGCAGGCAGGATGGGGATGCTGGGCGCGGCATTCGGGCTCGGATTCATGATAGGCCCCTTCATTGGAGGGGTCCTCTCAGACCCCGCGACCGGATTCGGCGGCCCGTTCGATAGCCAGTTCTGGATGGACTATCCGTACCTCCTGCCATGCATCTTCTCTAGCGCCATGTCCGCGATAGCCCTCATCCTCGCAGTCTTCATGCTCCCCGAGAGCCTCCCTGCGGAGTCCAGGTCAGAGTCCGAGAAGTCGCCGATAACCCATCTGGGCGAGACCTTCACAAGAATCACATCGGTATTGCGTCTACCAAACATCTCCGCACTAGTCAATGTGAACTTCCTGTTCCTAGTTGGTTTCACCATGATGCATGGCACGTTCATCCTGTTCACCTCAATGGAGCCGGAAAGTGGCGGCCTTGGTTGGAGCGAGAGAGAAAACGGCTGGGTTTTCGCATTCATTGGGTTAATCGGCGTTGTCGTCCAGGGCGGCCTAATCCGGCCTCTGATCCGAAGGTTCAGCCTCAGGGGGTTGATGCTTACGGGGACGCTGCTAACCGGGATCGGAATCGCAAGCATTCCATACGCCTCAGCAGACATGCCCATGCTGATTTTCTGGTCATTCTGCGCAGCATTCGCGATTGGGAACGGAATCTACTCCCCCACCCAAAGCTCACTTCTGACATTCGCATCCAAGGAAGGGGGCCACGAGCTCGGGACTATCATGGGGGCCCAAGAGGGACTAGGGGCCCTGGCTCGAATAATAGGACCGCTCCTATCAGCAGTTATCTGGTCCGAAACTGTCGAGGGGTCCGGACTTTGGTCCTACCACACCTGCTTCAGAGTATCCGGCCTCTTCTTCTTGGTGGCGTTACTAATGCAACTAGGTCTAAGGACCTCAGACGACGCAAGGAAATCAGCAGGAGGCATGTAGATTGGCGATCCCAGCAGTAGTGGCACACGGAGGTGCAGGAGCCGGCCCGGAAAGGCTTGCGAACGTCGAGAGAGCGGTGGCCATTGCCGCTGGAATCCTCGACTCGGGAGGATCAGCCATTGAGGCTGCAGTAGAGGCATGCGTGGTCTTGGAAGACGACCCAGTTTTCAACGCCGGCACGGGCTCAGTGTTCAGGACAGATGGGTCCGTCCACCTCGATGCCTCTATCCAGACATCCGAGGGTAAGATGGGTTTCGTTATCGCAATGCAGGATACCCCCAATCCGATTAGGGTAGCAGCGGACCTTCTGGATGAGGAAATCAACGGGCTCACCGGGGACGGGGCCAGGCTATGGGCCGACTCAAAGGGGTTCGAGAAGTCAATTGTGCAAGGCAGACCCCCCTTCGAAGGAGCCACCGACACCGTCGGAGTCGTGGCCAGGGACAACTCCGGACTCATCGTTTGTGCCACGAGCACGGGGGGCACCAGCAACAGGCCCCCGGGCAGAGTCGGGGACGTCCCCCTGCCTGGATGCGGATTCTGGGCCCAGGAAGGGGTGGGCGTCGGAGCGACTGGGATAGGGGAGGCCATAACCAGGGGCATGCTAAGCTTCAGGGTCGCAGAGAGGATCCTCGGCGGGGGTGGCCTCGAGGAGTCGATGATGTGGGCCTTGGAGGAGTGCCTGGAGGACGGTGCCGAAGTCGGCATCATAGCACTTGGCTCGGAGGGCACCGGGCACGGTCTGGCCAACAGCGAGAACATGCCATGGTCATCTTGGATAGCAAGGAAGTGAACTGCTCACTTGGGATGCGCTTAAGGAGGGGCCTACCTTGGAAGACACGGAGATGGGACCTTGTCAGATATCGATACTCGCATCAAGCAGATTGCACAGGTCCTCGGACAACTAGACGACAACCAGGTGCCTCGCAACATCAGGTCGGCCTCGAAGGACGCCGTCGACAAGTGGCTCCTCAATGAAGGGAAGGACATGGACGTCAGGCTCGGAATGACCGCATCGATACTTGATGAGGTATTCAACGACCCCAACCTGCCGGGGCACTACGGGCCACTGTGCCTCCAGCTCCAGACTGCTCTCGAGGAGATGCTGAACGAAGTCAGTCGCTCCTGAGAATTGAAGAGCCAGACCCCCTCAGTCAACCTGTTAGACATGGCCGAATGGACCAACCTATCCTACGCAAACGTCGCCACGACGTCCCCGACGGCCCACCGCATTTCCTCCGAATGGGCCGATTCGCTGGCTAGGGGCGGGGCCGCGGAGTTCGACGGGGAGGCGGAGAAGGAGGGCATGATGCCCCTCAGGGAGGCGGCCTCGAAACTCCTCTCCTGCGGGATCGACGACGTATGCGTCGGCTCCAGCGCGACCGAGCTACTCTGCTCGCTCGCATGGGCGATTTCCCCCCCAGAGGGATCAAACGTAGTCTCCAGCAGAGTCGCCTTCCCCTCCACGGTATACCCATGGGCGAGGGTCTGCGAGTCCAATGGCGCGGAGATCCGACTCGCCGGGCACGACGACTCCCTATACACGGACCCAAATGACATCCTGTCGCTGATCGACGAGCGAACCTCGGTCGTTACGGTCTCTCACGTGGAGTTCTCCAACGGCCAGAGGTACGATCTAGAGAAGCTCTCCGATGCCGCCCACTCCGTCGGGGCGCTTCTCATCGTCGATGCGACGCAGTCGATGGGGATGGTGCCAATAGAAGCGCACTCCACCAAGGCAGATGCCATCGTCTCATCCGGGTACAAGTGGCTGAGGGGGACTTACGGCGCTGCCGTCGGTTATATCTCACCCGCGGTCGTGAGGGACCTCAATCCCGGGCTGATGGGATTCAGGAGCAACGCCGACCTATGGGACCTCCGTGCAGACAGGCTCGTTCTTCCAGAGGACGCGAGCAGGTTCGAGTACACCACCATCCACTTCGGGGCTGCCCTCGGACTCGCTGCTGCCATCGAAGAGCTGGTCGAGATCGGCATGGAGGAGGTCTGGAGGCATGACTTGGAGCTCGTCGACTCACTGGTCAGGGGGATCAGCGGAATGGAGGTCGAGATCTCCTCCCCCTTGTCCGAGGAGGAGAGGAGCGCCATAGTCAGTCTGAGGCTCCCCAGCGGAAACAGCAGCGTTGACGTCGCAGATCGTCTGCAATCGGAGTACTCCATCCTAGTAACCAGCAGATCCGGTCTGCTGCGCGTGTCTCCTCACATCGACAACAGCCTCGAGGACATCGAGTCACTGGTATCGGCGTTGGGAGAAATCCTGTCATAGGTATGGTCGGATTATGGCACCTGCGATTACGAACATCACTACGGCTATGCCCCTGTCGATGACCCTCCATGCCTCTGGGCTATTCAGGACCTTGGACATCCTCTTTGCCCCGTAACCAAGAGAGAAGAAGAAAACGAATGATGCCAATGAAGCACCGACCCCGAAGGCAAGCCTCTCGTCGCCAATGAATCCGGTAGAGGCCCCGCCGATCAGAAGCAGGGTATCGAAGTAGACGTGGGGGTTCAGGAAGGTTATCGCCAGAAGTGCTGCCATGGTGCCCGACAAACTCCCCTCGGCATCACCATCGATATCAATCGCCTCGGGGTTCATCGACGACTTGACCCTCAGGACCCCATAACCAGCCAGGAAGGCTGCTGCTCCCATGGCAATCAACGGCTCTGCGCCCTCTATGCTGGAGACTAATGCGCCCACCCCCAGAATTCCCGCGGCAATCAGGCTGACGTCAGCCAAGGAGCAAGCCAGGCATGTGGCGAAAACGTAGGATCTCTTCAGCCCCTGCCTCATGACAAACGCATTTTGGGGCCCTATTGCGAGTATTAGTCCCAAACTGAGAGCGAAACCTTCGAGTCCAGCAGAAGCAATGCTCATGCTCACGTCGACCTGCGTTCTGCAGCCTTCTTCCTTAGTTTGTTGTAGCCACACTTCCTGCATGATCGAGGAGGCTTGATCCCACCATGGGCTCGGTGAGTTGCGGAGCAGTTCATGCAGATCCACTTGATCAGTAGCCTCGCTTCCGCCTCAGGATGCCTCTGTGCCATGTTGTCGCGCCACCTGCCCGGCCTTCATAATCGCTTCCCACGCTTCCCTATTCCCGCGCCTCCCTTCCAAAGCATTCAAACACCTCTTGCCATGTTACTAGTCACGTGCCAGCCAGCGTCGTGCTCGGTGCCCAATGGGGGGACGAGGGTAAGGGCAAGGCCATAGACCAGCTTGCACCCAATTCGCAGTGGGCTGTTCGATTCCAAGGAGGCAATAACGCGGGCCACACAATAGTGGCTGGGGGGACTACCCTCAAGATGCACCTACTTCCTTCGGGAATCACCTCCAGGGAATGCAAACTGGTTCTCGGTTGCGGGATGGTGGTAGACCCATGGGTCTTGGACAGGGAGCTCAGGGAGTGGGCAGAACTCACCGGGGAGAAACCCGAGGGAGAGAGGCTCTTCATCAGCGAGAGGGCAGCTGTAATCCTCCCTTTCCACAGGCTATACGACTCGGCTGACGAGGTCGTCGGAACTACCGGCAGGGGCATCGGTCCGGCTTACAGGGACAGGACGGAGCGGGTCGGCCTCAGATTCGTGGATGTCAGACTAATGCTGGGTCGAGACTCGGAGATAGGCGAAATGGCAAGGAGGATGAACGACCAACTCGCCACAGTCGGGGTCGCCGATCGAATCGATCCCGAGCAACTCGGCTCCGAACTAAACTGGATCCACGAGAGGTTCTCAAACGCCATCCGTGCGACCGGCCCCATGCTCGACGCTTCCCTTGCCAAGGGGGAGCAAGTCCTACTGGAGGGAGCCCAGGGGGCAATGCTGGACATCGACCAGGGAACATACCCATTCGTAACGTCCTCGATCACTTGCAGGGCCAATGCGACGCACGGTGCGGGCATACACCCGGGTCACATCGAACAGTGCTATGGCATCACAAAGGCCTATACCACACGCGTGGGGAACGGGCCGTTCCCGACCGAACTCTCCCTCGAAGAGGGCCCAGGTAAGCAGATGTCCGTCGTCGGACACGAGTTCGGGACTACCACGGGCCGCCCTCGTAGGACGGGATGGCTCGATGCAGTGGCATTGAACGAGAGCCAGAGGCTCAATGGCTACACCGGCCTTGTGGTGACCAAGCTGGACGTCCTCGGGGGGCTGGACGAGTTGAAGATATGCACCTCGTACGAACTAGACGGTCAGGTGATTTCGCACCTGCCATCCTCCTCCGAGGAACTAAGCAGGTGCAAACCAGTCTACGAGTCCCATCCCGGCTTCCCGGCCATGGGGGAGGAAGAGTGGATCCAGATCGCCGAGGAATCGAGGAACGGCGGGGGGATTGACTCGCTACCGAGTTCGATCAGGGCATACCTAACCAGGATAGAGGAGATATCAGGGGTCCCGGTGGTCAGCGTCGGCGTCGGCCCGGACCGACTGGCATCCATTGCCAGCTCCGGAGGCCCCTTCGACATCGAGTTGTCCGAAGCAACCTTCTAATCGGCCCCCATTGCCGCAGTCCCAATGGGATTCAAGTCCAGGGCGAATAAGAGGAGGCTCGCCTCGTCAGGCGGGAAGGATGGATCCGCCAAGGAGGAAAGGCCGGAGTTCGTCGGAGATGTCCCCTGCGACATCAAGGGGTGCGGCAACTGGGCGGACAAGAAGGCGGGCGGCAGGAAGATGGCTTACGACAGGGCCGTAGATGTATGGGGGTCATCCGGTATCTCCCGGAAGGTACGCAAGATTTCCCTCTGCAAGCCCTGCTACAGGAAATGGAAGAAGGAGAACAAGGGCCAGCCAAAGGAGTGGGAGTAGGCCAGATTCCCTCTGCGAAACTATGTTAGACGATTCGTCTTCCACTAGACCCATGAGCCAACCAGTAAACGAGCCCATCATGGGATATGCTCCGGGAAGCCCCGAGAGGACCGAGCTGAAGAACGAGATAGACAGGCAACTGTCCGAGGTCATAGAGATCCCCTGCGTGATCAACGGTGAGCTCGTCTTCACCGGAAACACGGTCACCCAGGTCGTTCCCCACGACCATGGCCACGTACTCGCAAACGTCCACCTAGCAGGCAAGGCAGAGATGGACGCAGCGTGCGAAGCAGCAGTTGGCGCCCAGGATGAATGGATCGCGCTCGGCCTCGAGGGGAGGTGCGAGGTGTTCGAGAGGTGCGCTGACCTGCTGGCAGGGGACTGGAGGATGCGAGTGAACGCATCGACAATGCTGAACCAGTCGAAGACCGCCTTCCAGGCCGAGATAGACTCGGCCTGCGAGCTGATCGACTTCTGGAGGTTCAACTGCCACTACGCCCGAGGCTTCCATGACGACCTGCAGCCGCTGGTCTCCCCCCCTGGCGTCGAGAACTCAACGGAGATCCGTCCGCTGGAGGGCTTCGTACTCTCAATCACCCCTTTCAACTTCACCAGCATCGCCGCCAACCTGCCGAGCGCACCTGCCATAGTGGGGTGCACATCCGTCTGGAAGCCGAGCCGGAACTCGTACCACTCGAACTACGTGCTAATGCAGCTAATGATGGCCGCTGGCCTCCCTCCGGGGGTGATCAACTTCCTCCCGGGATCGGGAGCGGAGATCACCGAGTCAGCCCTGTCCAACCCTGACTTCGCAGGGCTCCACTTCACCGGCTCGACATCGACCTTCCAGGGGCTCTGGCAGGAGATCGCTAAGGCTCTGCCCGACCTGAGGTCCTACCCCCGCATAGTTGGCGAGACGGGAGGCAAGGACTTCGTCGTGGCCCATCCGGACTGCGACCACCGGGGTCTGCTGGTGGCCCTCCTGAGAGGATCGTTCGAGTACCAGGGGCAGAAGTGCAGCGCGGCCAGCAGGGCGTACATCCCCTCATCGGTGTGGGATGCGATAGGGGGCGACCTGTGCTCCGAGGTCTCCAAGATCAAGATGGGCGATGCCCGGGACTTCACGAACTTCATGACCGCCGTCATCGACCAGAGGGCCTTCGACAAGATCTCCGGCTATATCGAGAGAGCCAAGGGTGACGATTCCTGCGAGGTGGTCGTCGGCGGGGGCCACGACGACTCCACCGGCTGGTTCATCGAGCCGACAATAATAGTCACGACAAACCCGGTCTCAGAGACGATGTGCGAGGAGATCTTCGGGCCGGTCCTGACAGTCTACGTCTACGAAGACGACGACTTCGAGGGGGCACTGGAGACGTGCGACAGAGGATCCCCGTACGCCCTCACCGGATCCATCTTCGCCAACAACGAGGCGGACGTCCAGAGGGCTTTCGAGGCGCTGCGGTTCGCAGCCGGGAACTTCTACATCAACGACAAGCCAACCGGTGCCGTGGTGGCCCAGCAGCCGTTCGGTGGCGCCAGGGCAAGCGGGACCAACGACAAGGCAGGCGGACCCCTGAACCTCCTCCGATGGGTCAGCCCGAGATCGGTCAAGCGCACCATAGAGATACCACAGGAATGGGACTACCCATTCATGCAGCCAGAGTGACGCTCGACAGATTCAACTATCCTCCCCCGCTGCCACTGACACTGGGGAGCGAGAGCTGAGAGGTCGCCTAGAGCGACGACCCAAGAACCTGATCTGGGTAATTCCAGCGGAGGGAGAGAAATGGAAACGAATACCGCATACGTACTGACCGCCTGCACACTAGCCGCCTTTGGATACATAGGGATCCAAGCCTCCAACGGGGAAACCGACGACGACTCCTACCTCTCGTCCAGGGGGACCCAGGGCTGGCGTGGCATCGGCCTGAGCCTATTCGCATCCGGGATGGGGGTCTGGGTCCTCCTCGGCCCCTCGGAGGTGGCATACTACGGCGGGTTCTGGGACGTCATGGGATACGCGGTATCGTCCATGACCCCATTCCTTCTGCTCGCCTACATCGGCCCCATGATCCGGGACAGCATACCCGACGGCATCACTCTGGCGGACTACGCGAAGCAGCGCCTCGGCAGGAGGATGCAGATCTACGTCGGCGCCATCTCCATACTCTACATGTTCACGTTCCTCTTCGCGGAGTTCACTGCGATAGGCAAGGTGATGGAGCACCTCTCCGGGATGGACCCGCTAGCCCCGATGCTCATGGTCGGGGCCGTCACGGCCGCCTACACGGCCTACGGCGGGCTCCCCGCGTCCCTGGCGACCGACCGGGTCCAGGCGCTGGTCATCTCGGTCCTGGTCACCCTCGTCCTCCTCGTCCTTCTGGGCGGCGACCCCGGGCAGATGCTCGAAGACGCCAGGGCGTACAACACGGACGACGACTGGTCCCTGCTGGGGAGCATGAGCTACATGGGGTCGTTCGAGTCGGGCCTTGCCCTGGTCATCGCGATCACCGCAGCAGAGATGTTCTCCCAGGGCAACTGGCAGCGTGTCTACGCCTCCAAGGACGACGACTCCCTGAGGAAGGGCGCCCTTCTGGCAGCGGCGATGGTCTTCCCGCTGGTATTCGCGATGGGATTCCTCGGGACCGTAGCAGCGGGCCAGGGAGGGGTTGCAGACCCATCGATCGCCTTCTTCTACGTCCTGGGGGAGGCCGGCTTCCTCGTCGCCTCGGTGCTGATCGTCCTCGTGGTCTCCCTAGTATGCTCTAGCGCTGACACCCTGCAGAACGCCATCGTGGCCTCCTACTCGAGGGACATCTCCGATGGCGGCATGGACCTGAGGTCGTCCAGGCTGGCCACCGTGGCGATGATCCCGCTGGCGATATACCTGGCATCCGGGCCCACCATAAACGGTTTCGAGTTCAACGCATGGAGCGTGTTCGGGATCTTCCTATTCGCCGACATGCTCGCGGCCGCGACGGTGTCCCCAGTCCTCCTGACCCTATGGGGAGGGGTCTCCTCGCGCGGCGCGTTTCTGGGCTGCCTGGCAGGATTCGCATCGGTTGCGTTGTACGGCTTGGTCGAGCCTCCGGCCGACTCTGCCTTCTTCATGTACATACTGCACCCTACAGGCGGGGCCATCCCGGCCAGCGAGGGTGGCCTGACCAACCTCTGGGCCTTCCTATCGGCCATAGTAGGCTCAACGGCGGCCACGGTGCTGGGTTCATACGCTCTGCCCGACGAGTAGGGGCATGGCGACGTCGCTCCGGCCTTGGAAGCGATTCTGGGCAGGACCTTGGTCGAGAAGGGGGCGCCTCGGGGGGAGGTGGTTCTCGCTCGAGGTCTTCGTACTGGGCCTGTTGCTGGTGGCTGTCCCGTACTTCTCCACGAACAACATTGCCAGCATGTACCTCGACACAGTGTGGGACCCCGAGATCGGGATGGACAGGGAGTTCCCGGTCGTGAACTGGATGATACTGCCCTACACGCTGCTGTACCTGTTCTACCCGGCGACCCTACTCCTGTGCCCGAGTGACGACAGGGGGCACGCGGAGCTGGCGGTCGGGATGCAGACTCTGATCATGGTCACCGCGTTCTGCTGCACGATCTTCCTCCTGCTCCCTGCCGAGATAGACATGAGGGACCAGATCGACTGGGACTCCCTCAACGGATGGGAGTCCGTCCTCTTCGAGTTCATACACTTCTCCGACAACCCCTGGAACGCATGGCCGAGCCTGCACATTGTCCACTCCTACCTGCTCGCTCGCCTGATGACCGTCTGGGCATCGAGGAGGGCTGCGGAGTCAAGCGCCTGGAACCTCTTCCTGGTCGTGCTCTGGATAGAGTGGGTCCTGCTCTGCATCAGCATCCTGACCACCAAGCAGCACTACCTGTTCGACCTGGTGACGGGGATAGCAGTCGCCCAGTTGGCCTGGATGGCCACGAAGCCGACCCTCGATGAGATCGGGGAGATGGGTCCCTCGGCCTTCGCCGAGGAGTGTGGCTGGAACGCCTAGTTGTAGACGATCGAGAGCAGACCGTTGGCAGCCTTCTCGCACGCGTTCGCAACGTCATCCATCCTCTGCAGGACCCTGTACATGTGCACAGCAGCCAGCGGTGCGTCCTCGCCGTGGCTGAAGACGTAGGCAGCCGCCTTGCTCTCCACCATGTCCGCCTCGTGCTCAGCCAGGTTGACCTCGTCGATCAACTCACCGAGCCTCTCCCTTCCAGCCTTTGTGTAGCCCGAAAGGGCGACGTCCTTCAACTGTGAGACAGCGTCCTCGTAGAGCGAAGTGGTCTTCGAAACGGCCTCTGCCATCTCCTTGAGCATCCCACGTGCCTCCTTGTCGACGAACAGCTCCCTGAAGGATAGCTGCTCCGCGACGTTCTGGGCGTAGTCGGCAATCCTATCCTGCCTGGACACCATTCGGAACAACTCGTCCTTGCCCTGCAGGACGGAGATCTGTCCCGAGCCGAGCCTCCTCCTGATGTCGTTCTTCACTTCGTCCGCTCTGAGCTCGGCTTCGACTGTCGATTTGATGTGGTCCTCTGGGTCGTCCCCATCCGCCGCAGCATTGACCGCGCTGAGCATGTGGCCGACTGTCTCCTCCACTGCTAGAGCATGCGTGTGGAAGAGCTCGAAGTGAGTCGGTGCTCCCTTGTTGTCCGCGCTACCGGCATCGGACAGGGCGTCCTCGACGTAGATCTCGTCATCCCATGTAGCCCAGATCACGTACGCGACGATCGCGAAGGCTATCGGGATGATGACTAGGAGCTTGATCGGGTCAGAACCGGAGGCAACGTAGATCGCTATCGATCCGAAACCCGCTGCAGGTAGGCTGGCAACCCATGATGAAACGATCTTGCCGAACACCCTGAAGTCCACAGCCTTGGCCCCGCCTGCGAGACCGACTCCCACCACTGCGCCAACGAGGGTGTGAGTTGTCGAAACGGGAACAGCCAGGAAGGGCATCGAGAATATCAGGATGGTAGTGGCAGCCCCGAACTCTGCGGCGAAACCCCTGGTGGGGGTGATGTCGGTAATCTTGTGGCCGATGGTGTCCATGACTCTCCAGCCCCAGGTCATAACGCCGATCGCGATTCCAGCGCTGCCGAGTAGGACCAGCCAAAGTGGGACGGGTGCGCTGGAAGATAACTCCCCCCCGCTTGATAGCACTTGGTAGACTGCAGCCATGGGCCCTATGGCATTGGACCGGTCGTTGGCACCGTGCGCGAATGCGACGTATGCCGCGGTGATTACCTGGAGCCATACGAAGATTCTCTCGACACCGTGGAAGCCATCTTCCTCTCCCTTGAACTCGTAGTTCCTCAGAACGTAAGCAAGTACTCCTGCTGCTATCACTGCGATGATGAATGCGAGGATTATGCTGTTGATGGGGAACCAAGCATTCTCGACAAAGGGGTCCCAAGAGCCGTTCTCCTTAACGGGGAGCCAGTCGTACTTGTCGTCTATCCAACCATTGCCCTCTGCCCTTGCGAAAAAGCCCTTCAGAGCCTTGAACTGGAGGGCGATACCTAGGACGAAGAAAGTGGGGATCGCCATGATCGGGGCGAGCCACCTGGACCTCTCCTCGGGGTTGCTCGATTCGAGGATGGTCTCGCGGACTATCCAGAACGTCCCGAATGCCAGGAGCCCTCCCATGAGTGGGCTGGCGACCCATGACATCACTACCTCCTGCGTCTTCTCCCAGTTGATCAGGGACGTGTCATGCTGGACCTCTAGGACCAGCCCCACTCCGATGATCCCGCCGATTATGCTGTGGGTGGTGGAGACTGGTAGGCCCAGTCTGGTGGCCGTGGTCAGCCATATCGCAGCCGCCATCATGGCTGCTATGAACCCGTACATCAGGTCGTTGGCGAAGTCGTCGGTGACGGTCTCGAAGTCAACTACTAGGATTCCCTTCCGAACGGTGTCAGTCACCGCATCACCTGCGAAGAAGGCCCCGCAGAACTCGAAGATTGCGGCAATGATCACTGCTTGCTTCAGGGTCAGGGCCTTCGAGCCAACAGAGGTCCCCATAGCGTTCGCAACATCATTCGCTCCGATGTTCCATGCCATGTAGGCGCAAACTATCAATGACAGAATCAGTACTAGCCACATTACTCCAGTGATTTCCATGAACGTCCTGGACACAGGTTGGTATATCATAGAGAAGTAGCGTAATCTATATATTAATAATTAGAAACACGAATTCATGCCCATTGGTCCAGGCGAACAAGATGTCCGAAGATTGCAACTTACCGGAGGGGCAACATACACCCTCAGCTTGCCAAAACCATGGGTATCTGCAAACAATCTCGGTTCTAGTGACGGCATCCGAATCGACTGGAGGTCAAGCGGCGAACTGATGCTCTCACCTCTCGAAGACTCAGAAGAACAAAGGACAGAGATCACGATAGATTTGGACGGACTTCCAGCAACTGCTCTCTATGATCACCTAATGGGGGCCTACATTTCTGGAGTTCAGGAGATTGTGATCAAAAGCAAGGATGTTCTGAAAAGAAAAACACGAAACGAAATTCGGCGCTTCCTAAGATCCACTAGGGGTTTTGAGATTGGAGAAGAGGGCGATTTCCATAGCC
Organism: Candidatus Poseidoniales archaeon; assembly: GCA_003602515.1. Classification (GTDB taxonomy): domain Archaea; phylum Thermoplasmatota; class Poseidoniia; order Poseidoniales; family Thalassarchaeaceae; genus UBA36. The sequence continues at coordinate 34,004 of QQSB01000009.1, forward strand.
GTTTGATTAACTTGCTAAACACCGGAGAATTGCCATTGAGCGCCAGCCTTAATCGCATGTATCTTCTCCTTTCCTCGCTTGTTAGGGACATCATAGAGGCACTCCAAGGGGCAGATGCCTACTTGATATCAGATCACGATGAGAGGGAAAGGGAGGTAGACGGCCTGCAGTATCTGATTGAGAGGCAAGTAGGATCCATGCTTTCATCTTCACAGATTGTAAAGTCTCTGGGAATTAGTAGAAAGCAGGGTGTCGAGTATGCAAATCTTGCACGGTCCCTTGAGAGGATGATGGACCATGCAGACCAAATTGCGAGACTAACGTTGGATTCGGAATCCATTCCAAAACTAAGTATTCGGAAGATGCCCCTCTCTGCCCTCCCTATTTGGCTAGATTCTATCAAGACGCTAATGATTAACCTGAGGGAAAGGGACGCACACCAAATTGAGGAGGCACGAAACTCGCTGAAGTCGGCCCAACTGAAACTGGAGGAACACGAGGAAAGCCTCTGGTCCGGGAGGCGCAAAGCAGCACCCCTACTGTTTGAAGACAGATTGTCTGAATCGATAAGGAGACTATGTGCCTATGCAAGAGATTTCGGTGAGATTTTACTAAACATGCTTGCCTATGACTCGATCAAAAGAAACCGATGAGCCCCTACGACATTGACTCATAGATGTAGAAAAAGCCACTACCCACTATCCCTGCCATTACCAAATTGTGGATCCATTCTGACTTCATGGCCTCCAACCACCTTTTCCCTGCTCTTACGCCGAGCAAAGCGGCCACCAC